>NZ_JBIBRG010000016.1:0-210614 GCF_043076215.1 Streptomyces sp. NPDC016640 | reverse complement strand
CCGTGCGCGGCCTCGCCGACGCCGACCACCACGGCGTCACCGACCGCCTCCCCGAAGGGGCGCAGGTCCTCGAGCGGACCGGAGGCCTCGGTGGTGCGCAGGGGGCGGGCCGCCTCCTCGAGGGCAGGCAGGACGTCCTCGGCGCTCGTGACGGTCCCGCCCGGCCCCCCGGGCCCTCCGCCGGCCGGTGACGCCGAAGCCGTCGCGGGGGCGACGGCGAGCCAGAGGAGCAGCGCGGCGGCGAGCCGCCTTGTCATGGAGGGTGTCATGACGCCGGCGTCCCCGCCGGAGCGCCCGGCCGCGCTCCATGCGTCACCCGGCCGGAGCAACACCGCAGGCCAGGAGATGTGCCGACGGGAAGGCGACGACGCCGGGGACGCCCGCGTCCGGGCGTCCCCGGCGGCATGCCGTGCCCGCCGCCCGGCTCGGCCCACCGCTCGCGGAGGCCGGCGCCACGTCGGCGAGGACCGACGCCCATGCGGGCGTGCCGGGCCGAGCCACTGCCGGGGCGGTGTCCTCCCTCCGCGCGCCGGGGCGACCGCACCACTTTGTCCCGCGCGAGGAAAAAGCCGCGAGATCTTGTGTGCGGTGGGTTACGGAGCTCCACGAAGCTCGCTAACTTCCTTGAAATGAACCGGTCATAAAGCTGCCCGGCCGGTTCTGACGGCGCGACGGCGCGCGCCCGCGACCCCGGCAGTCCGATGAGGCCTGCCGTCTTCCCACCCCACATTTGGGAGACCTCTGTGCGCACGAGACCGCTCAGACGCAGACGTGCCCGTCTCTTACTGACCGCCGTGGCATGCGCCGTCGGCTGCCTGGTGCCGGTGTCCCCGGCCACCGCCGCGCCCGCTGCTCCGGGCAGCGAGGCCGAAGGCGTCGCCGCGCCCGAGTTCCAGCAGGTCACGCTCGCCAAGGGCGTCGCCGAGACGGGCGAGCCCATGACGCTGGCGGTGCTGCCGGACCGCTCGGTCCTGCACACCTCGCGCGACGGCACCCTCCGGCTGACCGACGCCGCGGGAACCACCACCGTCGCCGGCAAGCTGGACGTCTACAGCCACGACGAAGAGGGCCTGCAGGGCGTCGCCGTGGACCCGGCGTTCACGTCCAACCGGCACGTCTACCTCTACTACGCGCCCAAGCTCGGCACACCGGGCGGTGACGCCCCCGGGAACGGTACGGCCGCCGACTTCGCCCCGTTCGACGGCGTCAACCGGCTGTCCCGGTTCGTCCTGCGGACGAACGGCACCCTGGACCCCGCCAGTGAGAGGAAGATCCTCGACGTACCCGCCTCGCGGGGCATCTGCTGCCACGTCGGCGGCGACATCGACTTCGACGCGGCGGGCAACCTGTACCTGTCCACCGGCGACGACAGCAACCCCTTCGCCTCGGACGGCTTCACCCCGATCGACGAACGGGCGTCCCGCAACCCGGCCTTCGACGCCCAGCGTTCGTCCGGCAACACCAACGACCTGCGCGGCAAGGTCCTGCGGATCAAGGTCAACGCCGACGGCTCGTACACGATCCCCGGCGGCAACCTCTTTCCGCCGGGCACCGCCAGGACGCGGCCCGAAATCTACGCGATGGGCTTCCGCAACCCGTTCCGGATGAGCGTCGACAAGGCCACCGGCGTCGTCCACCTCGGCGACTACGGCCCGGACTCGGGTACCGCCGACCCCCGGCGGGGCCCGGAGGGACAGGTCGAGTTCAACCGCATCACCAAGGCGGGCAACTTCGGCTGGCCGTACTGCACCGGGAACAACGACGCCTACACCGACCACGACTTCGCCACCGGAGCCACGGGCGCCGAGTTCGACTGCGCGGCACCCAGGAACACCTCGCCGAACAACACCGGCCTCACCGACCTCCCGCCCGCCCAGCCGGCCTGGATCCCGTACAACGGCGGCTCGGTTCCCGAGTTCGGCGGCGGCTCGGAGTCGCCCATGGGCGGTCCCGTCTACCGCTACGACGCCTCCTCCACCTCCGAGGTGAAGTTCCCGCAGGAGTACGACGGCGACTTCTTCGCCGGAGAGTTCGGCCGCCGCTGGATCAAGCGCGTCGAGTCCGCCGGCGACGGCACCGTGCAGTCCATCAACGCCTTCCCCTGGAGCGGCACCCAGGTGATGGACATGGCCTTCGGACCGGACGGCGCCCTGTACGTCCTCGACTACGGCACCGGATACTTCAACGGCGACGAGAACTCCGCCCTGTACCGCATGGAGCACGTCACGGGCGGACGAGCCCCGGTGGCTCAGGCCAAGGCGAGCGTCACCTCCGGAAAGGCGCCGCTGGCCGTCTCGTTCTCCTCGGCGGGCAGCTCCGACGCCGACGGCGACGCCCTCGCCCACGCGTGGACCTTCGGCGACGGCGCCACCTCGAACGCCGCCCATCCCTCCCACACCTACTCCGCCGACGGCCAGTACACGGCCACGCTCAAGGTCACGGACACGACCGGCAGGTCCGCCACCGCGTCGGTGCGGATCACGGTCGGGAACACCGCACCCACGGTGCGGCTCGAACTGCCCGTGGACGGGAGCATCTACGACTTCGGCGCCGCGATCCCGTTCAGGGTGACGGTGACCGACCCCGAGGACGGCACCGTGGACTGCTCCAAGGTGAAGGTCACCTTCGTCATCGGGCACGACAGCCACGGCCACCCGCAGACCTCGGCCACCGGCTGCAGCGGCACCCTGCGGACCCTGGCCGACGGAGAACACGACCCCAACGCCAACATCTTCGGTGTCGTCGACGCCGAGTACACGGACAACGGCGCGAACGGCCAGCCCGCGCTCACCACGCACGACCAGCACATCACACAGCCCAGCCACCGCCAGGCCGAGCACTACGGCGACTCCGCCGGCGTCCAGGTCGTCGCCCACGGCCCCGCGCACGGCGGCAGGACGGTCGGCCACATCGACAACGGCGACTGGATCTCCTTCGAGCCCTACGCCCTGGCCGACGCCGCCACGTTCACCGCGCGGGTCTCCTCCGCGGGCACGGGCGGCACGATCGAGGTGCGCGCGGGCTCCCCGACGGGCACCCTGCTCGGCACGGCGACCGTGCCGGTGACCGGCGGCTGGGAAACCTTCCAGGACGTCACCGCCACGCTGGGCAACCGGCCCGCCGGTTCCACCTCCCTCCACCTCGTCTTCAAGGGCGGCAGCGGCTCGCTGTTCGACGTGGACGAGTTCTCCTTCACCACCGCCGGCGGCGGTACCGGCTCGGGTGAGGTGAAGGGGGTCAACGGCAAGTGCCTGGACGTGGACGGCGGGCAGACGGCCGACGGGACGGGGGTGCGGATCTGGACGTGCAACGGGAGTGCGGCGCAGCGGTGGACGGTGTCCGGTGACGGCTCGTTGCGGGCGCTCGGCAAGTGCCTGGACGTGTCGGGCGGCGCGAGCGCGGACGGTACGCGGATCCAGTTGTGGACGTGCAACGGTTCGGGTGCGCAGGTGTGGGCGGCGCAGTCCGACGGCACGGTGCGCAATCCGCAGTCCGGGAAGTGCCTGGACGCGTCGGGCGGCACCTGGAACGACGGCACCCCCGTCCACCTGTGGACCTGCCACACCGCCGCCAACCAGAAATGGACCCTGCCGTAGAAAGGAGGCGACCCGACATGCGCACCCATCTGAAAGCGGCCCTCGGCCTGTTCGCCGCTGCCGTACTCTGCCTCGTCCCCCAGGCCGCGGCCCTGCCCGCAGCCGAGGGCCAGGCCCTCGCCGCGCACGGTGAGACGCGATCGGCGGCCGACCCGGCGTACCGGATCCTGGTCTTCTCCAAGACCGCCGGCTTCCGCCACTCCTCGATCGACGACGGCATCGCCGCGCTCCGCGACCTGGGCACGGCGAACAACTTCACCGTCGACGCCACCGAGGACGGACAGGCCTTCACCACCGGAAACCTCGCCCAGTACAAGGCGGTCGTCTTCCTGTCGACGACGGGCGACGTGCTGAACGGCGCCCAGCAGACCGCCTTCGAGGGATACATCCAGGGCGGCGGCGGTTACGTCGGCATCCACGCCGCGGCCGACACGGAGTACGACTGGCCCTTCTACGAGGGGCTGGCCGGTGCCCTGTTCCACTCGCACCCGGCGATCCAGTCCGCCACCGTCGAGGTGGAGGACCGGGCACACGACGCCACCGCCCACCTGGGCGACACCTGGCAGCGTACCGACGAGTGGTACAACTACCGCACCAACCCGCGCACCACCGCCCACGTCCTGGCCTCGCTGGACGAGTCCAGCTACACGGGCGGCACCATGTCCGGCGACCATCCGATCGCCTGGTGCAGCGACTACCGGGGCGGGCGCGCCTTCTACACCGGCGGTGGCCACACCGACGAGTCGTACGCCGAGCCGGCCTTCCGCCGGCACCTCCTCGGCGGCATCCGCTGGGCCGCCGGCACGACCCACGCCGACTGCCGTCCCGAGACCGGCTACACCGCCCTCTTCGACGGCTCGTCCACCACCGGCTGGAGGCAGGCGGGACCCGGCGGTTTCACCCTCGCCGACGGCACCCTCACCTCCCGGGGCGGTCTGGGCATGCTCTGGTACTCCGCCGAGGAGTTCACCGGGGACTACTCCCTCAAGCTCGACTGGAAGGCGGCGGGGGACGACAACTCCGGGGTCCTCATCGGCTTCCCCGCCTCCGACGACCCGTGGTCGGCGGTGGACAACGGCTACGAGATCCAGATCGACGCCACCGACGCGGCCGACCGCACCACGGGCGCCGTCTACGGCTTCCGGTCCGCCGACATCGCCGCACGGGACGCCGCGCTGAATCCGCCGGGGGAGTGGAACACCTACGAACTCCGCGTGACCGGCGAGCGGCTGGAGATCTTCCTGAACGGCCGCAAGATCAACGACTACACCAACACCGACCCGGCACGAAGCCTGCGCCAGGGCCACGTCGGCATCCAGAACCACGGCGACGGCGACGAGGTCGCCTTCCGCGACATCCGGGTCAAGCGGGGCGGCGGCCAGGAGCCGGGCCCCCGCTCGGGTGAGGTGAAGGGGGTCAACGGCAAGTGCCTGGACGTGGACGGCGGGCAGACGGCCGACGGGACGGAGGTGCAGGTCTGGACGTGCAACGGGAGTGCGGCGCAGCGGTGGACGGTGTCCGGTGACGGCTCGTTGCGGGCGCTCGGCAAGTGCCTGGACGTGTCGGGCGGCGCGAGCGCGGACGGTACGCGGATCCAGTTGTGGACGTGCAACGGTTCGGGTGCGCAGGTGTGGGCGGCGCAGTCCGACGGCACGGTGCGCAATCCGCAGTCCGGGAAGTGCCTGGACGCGTCGGGCGGCACCTGGAACGACGGCACCCCCGTCCACCTGTGGACCTGCCACACCGCCGCCAACCAGAAATGGACCCTGCCCTGACGGACACCGGCCGGTGAACCGACCGGCCACCACGTGATGTGCCCCGCTCACACCGGTGAGCGGGGCACATCCGTATCCGATCCGGGAGGCGGGAGCCGAGGTGCGGACCGGGCGTCAGAACGGCAGCTTGCCGCGGGTCCGCCGGCCCGCGGAACCGCTGCGGCCGACCGCGCGGGAGCTGGAGCGGAAGGGCTTGCTGAACAGGCGCCCGAGCGGGCCCGGGGCCTTGGACCCGGCCCGGGAGCCGACACCGAGGACACGTTGCGTCCCGTTCTGCGGGTGCCGGGAGAGACGTGGGACGAGAAAGGCGAGGACGGCGATGACCACACAGACGGCGATGATGCCAACGACCATCATGAGGACCTCCAAAGTCAGGATGCGGACGCCGGACTGGCTGGCCCGTGTGGTACCGCGTGCCCCGTTCCCCGCCGAACACGCACCCGAGCCGGTCCCTTCGCCCGGCCCCGCCGCCCGGGCGAACCGCCCGGGCAGCGGTCGCGGCCGGTGACGGTTCGGCGACCGGCGGGTCCGGGGCGGCCGAAGCGGCAGAAGACGGCGGTCGAGTCGTCGCCGGCCTTGTACCGGGGCCAGCGCTCGCCGTCCGGATCGGTCGACTCCGCCTGCCGGACACGGGAGACGGGCTCGTCGGGGCCCGCCGCCTCGAGGATGTCCAGCGGACCGGCCCAGTCGGTGAGTCCGTAGTCCTCGGCGAGGCAGGGGCCCCGTCGCTCAGGACGGCCGCGCGGGTGACCTCCGCACGCGGTACGGAGCCCGTCACGGCGTTGTACGCCGCGGCGGGGTCCGCCGCGGCCACCCAGTAGCCGTCCGGGGCGTTGCGGTGCGGGCGCTGCGCCGCGACCAGCCGGCTGACGGCCCGCCGGTGCTCGGCGGTCCCGATCACCGGGGAGGTCGGCCGCCTCACCGGAGGGCTTCCGGTGCGCCTGGTGGGTGACGCGGTGGCGATGGCCACGGGGGAGCGGTGGCGGGGCGCCGCGCGCGAGGCCGACAACGCCTTGTGCATGGTCGTGTCCACCGGGAGGGGCGGTGGACTGGTCATCGACGGCCGGGTCCACCCGGGACCGACGGGGAACGCCGGCCACATCGGCCGCATCGGCCGCATCGGCGTCGAGATGAACGAGGACCTCTGCGTCTGCGGTGCCCGGGGATGCGTCGAGCAGGCCGCCGGCGGACCGGCCATCACGCGCACCGCACTGTCCCTGGGATGGAGGCCCCGCGGGGCGAGGAGGCGACCGCCCGGGCTGTGGCCGCATCGGCCGGGCAGGGCGGCACGGCGGCGATCGCCGCCTTCGACGGGGCGGCCCGTGCGCTCGCCGCGGGCATAGCGGCCACCGCCCATCTGCTGGAGGCCGATCTCGCCGTCGTCGGCGGAGGGGCGGCCGAGGCCGGGACGGTACTGTTCGCCCCTTCGCGTGCCCACGTGCGGGAGTACGCCACGCCGCCCTTCGCGACCGCCTGCCGGATCAGGACGGCGGCCCTGCGCCGCGACGCCGGCCTGGTCGGCGCCGCCGCCGCGGCACTCGCCATCGGCCGGCAGTGATCCGGTACGGCGCGGTCGACGCTCGCGGGGGTGACGGCCGGTGCGCGGGTGTCGTGGCCGCACGGCGCAGGCGCGTCCCCATGGGTGCCGCGGGGCGCGGTCACACCTGGTGACCGCGCCCCGCGGTGCCGGCAGGACGCTACCGGGTCAGCAGTCCAGGTAGGCGTCGTGGATCCAGACGCCGGTGCGCCCGCCCACCAGGTCGCCCATGATCCACCTCTCCTCCTGGGCGCGGTAGACGAGCTGCTGTCCCCTGTTCACCTGGCCCAGGACCGGGTACTGCGTGCCGGGGCCGCCGCGGAAGTTGACCCCGTCGTCGTTGACCGTGCAGATGTGGGCCTGCTGCCCCGCGGCGTGGGACGGGGCGGCATCCTGCGCGGCCTGCGCGAGGGGGCCGGCGATCAGCGTGAGCCCGCTGATCAGGAGGGCCGCGGCCAGAATTCGCTTCTTCATGGATTCCTCTTTCCACTCGTTTCCCGGTCCCGGTGCGGGACCTGATGCACCGTTTGTAGCCGCTAATCTGTTGTTCAGGGCCGGCCCGCCGAAGCCGAACAAACGGATGCCGAACAATCCGTGTGACCGGGAGGAAGTGTGTACGCGTGCCACGGGGAGAGCGCCCACTGGACCCGGAGGGCGGTCCATTGTTCGAATTTGCGGCGCGATTGCGGAAACTGCGGGAACAGGCCGGCCGTCCCACTTACCGGGACCTCGCTCGGCACGCGCACTATTCGATCGCGACGCTGTCCTCGGCCGCGGCGGGACGCCAGCTGCCCAGCCTGGCCGTCACCCTCGCCTATGTCCGCGCCTGCGGCGGTGACGAGCGGGAATGGGAGCTGATCTGGCGCCGGACGGCAGACGCCTGCGCGGGTGCCCCCGCGGCGGCCGCCACGGAGAACCGCCACAGCGATGACGCCCGGCCCCCCTATGCCGGTCTGGCCGCTTTCCGGGAGGCCGACGCCGGTGTTTTCTTCGGCCGTGAAAGGCTCACCGGCGCACTCGTCGAACATTTGAAGGAAAGAAGGCTTCTCGTTCTGTTCGGTGCGTCAGGGTCCGGCAAGTCGTCCGTGCTGCGCGCGGGCGTGCTTCCCGCCTTCGTCGGTGTTCCCACGCTGGTTTTCACGCCCGGGCCGCATCCGCTGGAGGAATGCGCCAACCGGCTGGCGGCCCGCGCCGGCGTCGCCCCCGGCCCGGTGCGCGCCGAGCTCGCGGCCGAGTCGGGCGCTCTCCACCGGATGGTGCGGCAGATCCTCGCCGGGCGGCAGGAGGGCGACTCCGCCACGGAGGAACTCCTCCTTGTCGTAGACCAGTTCGAGGAGGTGTTCACCCTCTGCCGCGACGCGGGGGAGCGCGAGCGGTTCGTCGCCTCGCTCGTGCACGCGGCACAGGCCCCCGACAGCCGCACGCGGGTCGCCGTCGCCGTGCGGTCCGACTTCTACACGCACTGCACGCGGTCGCCCGGCCTCGTCGACGCCCTGCCCCACGCCCACCATCCCGTCGGCCCGATGACCGTCGAGGAACTGAGGGCGGCGATCGTCCGGCCTGCCGCCCGCGCCCGGCTGACCGTCGAGAGCGCCCTGCTGACGACCCTCACGGCCGACGCCCACGGCCGGTCAGGGGCGCTGCCCCTGCTGTCGCACGCCCTGCTGGAAACCTGGAGCCGACGGCGGGGCAACGCCCTCACGCTGGCCGGGTACCGGGCGGCCGGTGGTTTCGAGGGCGCCCTCACGCAAACCGCCGAGGCCTTCTACCGTGCCCTGAGCGACAGCCAGCGGCGGGCCACGCGACGGCTGTTCCTGAGGCTCGTCGCCCTGGGCGAGGGCACCGAGGACACCAAGCGCCGCGTGCCGCGCCAAGAACTCGACGACGGCCCCGACACCGCGCTCGTCCTCGAGCAGGCCACCCGAGCGCGGCTGCTGACCGTCGACGGCGACCACGTGGAGATCGCCCACGAGGCGCTGATCCGCTGCTGGACCCGGCTCGGCGACTGGCTGGACGAGGACCGCGACCAGGAACGTCTGCTCCGCGCGCTCACCGAGGCCACCGCCCTCTGGGAGTCCCTGGACCACGACCGTGACATCCTGTACCGCGGCGTGCGCCTCGCCGCCGTGAAGGACCTCCCGCGGCAGGCGCTGACCGCCCGGGAACGCGCCTTCCTCGACGCCAGCGAGTCGGCGGCGGAGGAGGCGCAACGGCGCGACCGCCGCCGCCTGCGTCGTCTGCGCAGGCTGGTCGGGGCCCTGGTCGTCCTGCTCGTGTGTGCCGTGGCCGCCGCCGGCTTCGCCGTACAGGCCCAGAACACCGTCACCCGGCAGCGCAACGAGGCCGTGGTCCTGCGGGCCGCCGACGAGTCCGTGCGCCTCAGCCCGCACGATCCGGCGCTGGCCGCCCAGATCGCGCTGGCCGCCTACCAGCAGGCTCCGCAGAAGCGCACTCGGGACGCCCTGCTCAGCACCCTGTCCGTCGCCTCGGCCGGCGCCGGACAGGCCGGACCCAGGCCGACCGGACACACACCGGCCGTGACCGCCGACGGCCGCACCCTGGCCATGGCCGACGGCTCGCAGATCCTCCTGTGGGACATCACCGATCCACGGCAGCCCCGCCGGCTCCGCACCATGGACGGCGACGGCGTCGGCATGAACTTCATCGAGTTCACCCCCCGCGGCGACACGCTGGTCGGCGCGGGCGCCGACCGCACGCTCCGGCTGTGGGACGTGACCGACCCCCGGCACCCGGCGCTGCTGTCGCAGCGGCCCACGGGGCACTCCGAGGCCGTCTACTCCGTCGCCGTGCGCCGGGACGGCCGCATGGCCGCCACCGCGGGCTACGACGACACCGTCCGCCTCTGGGACATCACCGATCCGGCGCGTCCCCGTTCACTCGCCAAGCTGACCGGGCACATCGCCAACGTCAAGCCCGTGGCCTTCAGCCCCGACGGAACGACCCTGGCCTCGGGCTCCGACGACGGCACCGTCCGCATCTGGGACGTGACCCGCCCGCAGCGCGCCGCCACCATCGCCGTCCTTGAGGGGCACCGGCACTTCGTCGACGCCCTCGCCTACAGCCCGGACGGACGCACCCTGCTGAGCGGGAGCGACGACCGTACGGCGAAGCTGTGGGACATCAGCCGTCTCCCCCGGCACCGTCAGCTGGGCGAGCTGGCCAGACACGCCGACATCGTCGCCGGTGTGGCCTTCGCCCCCGACGGCCGTACGGCGGTGACCGTCGGCGTGGACGGCGCGGTGAACACCTGGGACGTGACCGACCGCGCGCACCCCGCGCCGCTGGCCTTCCTCACCAACCCCGGCGGGTCGGTCAAGGAGGTCCGGTATCTCACGGCGGACGGCACGATCCTCACCGTGACCGCCCACCGCAGTGTCCAGGTCTGGTACACCGACCTCGACCGGGTGCTCGCCGCCGCCTGCGACCGCTTCCACGGCACCATCAGCCGTGCCCGGTGGGCCCGGCACTTCCCCCGCCTCGACTACGCCCCGCCCTGCCCGCGTCGCGCGGCGGCCGACCCGGCCTGAATCCGGCGGACCGGCGCGGAAGCGGACGGGCCCGCGGACCGGTGTACGACGAGTACCGCTCCGCCGGCGACGAGGACGTGCCCACGCCGCACCATCCGGCCCTATTTCCTGCGGTGTCTGCCGCGGTGTGTCCGGGGGCGTGTGCCGTGGGTGAAGGCGCAGGCGAGACCGAGGCACTGCAGGACGGCGCAGACGGTGATCAGTGTGGGGATGGCGGCGGGGTCGACGACGGCCATGAGGGCGCCGGCGAGGGGGTAGGGCAGGAGCAGGAGCAGCACGGTCACCGACAGGGTGCTGCCGAACACCTCGGCGGGGATGAGGTGGGACCGCAGGGTGCGCAGGACGACGGCCAGCACGCTGTCGCCGGCCATGAACACGGCGATCAGCGTGAGGTATGCCGGATAGGAGTCGGCGTGGGCGATCAGGAAACACGGCACGCCCGTCAGGAGAGCGGCGCAGCGGCCCACCGTCGTCAGTGACCACCGGTCCATCATGAGACGGCAGGCGGCGACCGCCAGCAGTGAGGCGGCGGCCGCGCAGGACCACACCATGCCGACCGAGGCGCTGGAGCGGCCGAGTTGTTGCACCACGATCACCGGGGTCGCCGCCTCCAGAAGGGCGAGGGCCAGGTTGGACAGCGCCAGTCCGGCCACCAGCCGGGCGAGCGCCGGCAGTGCGCGCAGGGTGGACCAGCCGGTGCGCCATCCGTGTGCCGGTGACGTGGTTGCCTCCGGCGTGTGCCGGGGCGCGTGGCGCATGCGGGGGGTGATGGCGGCCGACAGCATCGACAAGCCGCCGATCACAGCCAGCATGCGGCTGGGGCCGTCCCACTGCAGAAGCAGGCCGCCTGCCGCGGGGCCGGCCAGCGCGGCCGTCTGGTCGATGCCCAGGAGCACCGACTGGACGCGGTGTGCCCCGTCGCCCGCGTCCCGGCTGGCGGTCGCGCCGACGCTCTCGGCCGCGACGTAGCTGAACTGGGTCAGACATCCCGCGCACGCCGCCAGGAGCATCACCAGGCCCAGGGCCGTGCGTTCATCGGTCATGGCCAGGGCGGACGCCGCGAGGCCGGTGACGAGCGCCCGGGTCGCGGCGGCCAGCCGGAAGACCCGTGCGGGCCCGTAACGGTCGACGGCCATGCCGGCCGGGGTGAACGTGCACAGGCGCGGCGCCCACGCCAGCACGAAGGCGACTCCGGTCAGGGACGACGAGTTCGTCGTGCCCAGCACCAGCAGCGGGATGCCGTAGGTGGCCATCGAGGCCGCGAGGGCGTCCGTGAGACGAGGCAGATAGATACCCCGGACCCGGCCGTAGGCGACGGGACGGGAATGCCGGGGCGCGGCGTGCCGGGCTTTCGTGGATATCAAGGAGGTGCTTCTTCTGTGGACCGTGGTGGCAGCCGAGGCGCGACCTGGACGGGAAAGGGTAGGAGCCACGACGGAGCGGGGCGTCTGGCGAACCCCCTTTCAGGGCGAGGCGGGACGGGCCGCATACCGGGCCGCGGTCGCGAGGGCGGGCCCGCTCCCGGCGCGCCGGAGGCGGGTGCCCGATGCCTTCGTGCCGTATCGGATGCCCGGGGCTGCGGCATCACACCGGTGACCGACCGGCACACCCTCACAGCGTGATCAACTCGCCGAACGTCACACCGGGCACGTCGCGGTCGCCGCCGCGCCGTGATCCGGACCGAGCGACACCCGCAGCGGCCTCACGGACTCGCCGGGCGGCCCCTGCCGAGCCGGCCGGCGCCGCCCGGCAGCCTCCCGGCGAGGTGTCGGAGTGCCGTTCGGCCGGGTGATGCCACACCGCGCCCCCGCCGCATGCCCGCCGCACCGACTGCGCCCCTGCCGGCCCGGGCCCTGGTCACCGGCCGGAAACCACCGGCATGACGGCCCGGGATCGGGGCATACGGGCCAGTGCATGGCACATGGTGATTGCGGCGAAAGGGACACTTCCGATGCTCATGGCACACCCCGCGGTACTGCAGAACCTGATCGAGCAGTACGACGCACTGCGCATCCTGCACGCCGAGGAGGGCAGCCCGGAAGTCCGCCGACGCATGGACGACGTCGCCTACACCCTGTGCGTGTCGACCGGCACCCGTGACATCGACGCCGCTCTCATCGCCGCCCGCCACCGGCTTCCCGGCGCCCGCACCCGCGACGACTCCCTCCTCACGACCTGACCGCTGCCGTGTCGCCGCGCCTCCGCCGTGCCCCGGCCGTACCGAAGGGGACGAGAGCGCGGCCGGGCCGCACCCGGTGGCAGCGGCCCGGCCCGGTCACGACCGCGTGAAGATCCACTCGTGGTTGTTCCGGCCCTCGGGGGCGCAGGGCCACACGATCAGGTCGCGGGTCCCGTCGTCGGGCCCGTAGGAGTCCAGGCACTGGTTGTTGGCGGCGGCGTTGCGTATCCAGAAGGCCCCGTCGGACTGTTTGTCCAGCCACCACAGCTGGTTGTCGTTCGTGGTGCCGTCGCAGGGGAACTCCGTGACCTTGGTGGCCCCTCCGACGCCCTGGTAGCCGGGCAGGTCCAGGCACATGCTGTCCATGACGTTGCGTATCTGGAAGAGCGGTGCCCCGCCGGGGCCGGCCTTGTCGTAACGCTTCTCGACGTTCCACAGCTGGTTGTCGTCGGTGTTGCTGTTGCACGTGGCATGCGTCACCGGCCCGTCCGGCCGGCCGCTGGTGAAGCCCGGGACGTCCACGCAGGTGCGATTGGTGTTGTTCTTGATCAGCACTCTGGTCAGGACGGCCGGCAGATCGCTCGGCGCCTCCTTCGCGACGGCCTTCTTCTTCCGGGCAGGCGAAGGGCTGGGCTCCGCGGCGGGCGCTGCGGGCTTCTCCGCGGGCGGCGGCGCGGGCGCCTTCTCCTGCTTCTCCTGCTTCTCCTCTTCCTTCTCCTTCTTCTCCTTCTTGTCCTTCTTGTCCGGCCCGGTCTTCGCGGAGGAGGGCGACTGGGTGGCGAAGACGCCGGCCGGGTCGTTGGCCGCGCCCACGACAGTGTCGGCGGCCGCGGTGTCGACGACCTTCTCGTCCTCGTCCTCGTCGTTCGCCGTGATCAGCAGCGGCACGGTGACCAGGAGGACACCTGCTACGGCGGCGGCGGCGAGCACGGGCCTGCGGGGGCGGCCTACACCGCTGCGGGTGGAGCCGGTTGCGCCGCCACCGTCCACGGCGGCCGCAACGGCCACGCGCTGCCCCTTGGCCGCTGCGGCGGACAGTCCCTGCGCGCCATTGGTCTCCTCGGTGCCCGCGCCTCGGGCCGAGTCGGCGCCGCCCTTCCCGTCCTCGCCGACGTCCTCGCCACCGCTCGCGGTCACGGCGGCCGTCGCCTCGGCGCTGTCGGCGCCCCGAGCCTTCCCGCCGGCGGGGGTTTCCCCGGTGTCACCCGCGGCACTGCTCCGCCCCGCGGCCGCGGTACCGGCGTTCCGTCCCTCCGTGGAACCGGCGGGCGGGGCTCCCGCACCGGCCTCCGGCACGGCCGCGGCGGTCCCCGCACCGGTGCCCTCCGGCGCGGAGGCGGTCGGGGGCTTCCCGGCGCCGGGCGTTGCGGCTGCCGCCTCGGAGACGGACGGCTCGCTCGACGCCTGCTGCTGTTCGGACATGTACTTCCATACCTTTCTTCTCAGGCTCGACCTGGAAGTCCGCGTAGATCGTCAGGCAGCCGATGGGCACCGGCAGCTCCGTGAGATGTTCGTGTCGGTCACGTACCCGTGGAAGCGGATGAGGGGGAGATGAGGGGGAGAGGACGCCCTTCTTGGTCATGCCTACGACTGTGCGACGCCCTGACCGGGACGGTGCTTCCCCCTCGTGAGCGGGGCTCGACCGGCCTGCGCGGAGAGGTTCTACGGCCGCGGCCAGCGTAGTTGATGGCGACTCGGGGACTGTCGCCCGGTGCTCCCGTTGCGGATCGCGCTGGGTACGCGCGTGCCGGGGCTGCCTGCGGTGGTGAGCGGTGACCCCAGGCGGAACGGGTGGCCTGCACCCCTGCGACCGCACGGCACGGCAGCGGCTCGCAAGAGCCACTCCTTCGTCAACCTGCGGATTTCCACCGGCGCTTGAGCGGCGGAGTCCCCCTGTTATGGTGGGCCGATGTCATCCGTCAGACAGGTCCAGGTCACCTTCGACTGCGCGGAACCCGAGCGCGTCGCTCGTTTCTGGTGCGAGGTGTTGGGGTACGTGGCACCGCCGCCACCGGAGGGTTTCGCCACCTGGGACGATTTCAACAGCTCGCTGCCGCCTGAGAACCAGGGGGCATGGTTCGCGTGCATGGATCCCTCAGGTGTGGGCCCGCGGCTGTACTTCCAGCGCGTTCCCGAAGGGAAGGTCGTCAAGAACCGGGTGCATCTCGACGTGCGGGTCGGCACCGGACTCGTGGGCGAAGAGCGCCTGGCCACGCTTGAGGCCGAATGCGCACGGCTGGTCGCGCTCGGCGCGGTACGCGTGCGAGTACTGCTTGCCGATGAGGACAACGAGTCGTGCATCCTGATGCAGGACGTCGAGGGCAACGAGTTCTGTCTCGACTGAGCGTCCTGCGAGACGGCGAGGTGGGGAGCCGCCTCCCGCGGGCCTGCCCGAACGACGGTCCCGTACGGACCTCGGCGCCATCGGGCCGGAGCGGGCAGGTCGTCGGTCGCACGGGGCTCGTGTCCGCTCGGGACGGTGTCACGGCACGAGGGCGGTTTCCTCCAGCCGGCCGCGCCACTCGGCGAGCAGGACGGTGGCGTCGTCGTCGAGTTTCCCGTCATGGTGGTCCAGCACGGCGGTCATGAGCCGGCGCAGCGTCTCGTGCAAGGTGTGCTTGCCGGAGTGGTGGCGCAGGACGAAGTCGGTGAACCGGTCCCGGCCGAACTCCCTGCCGCAGGTGTCGCGTGCCTCGGTGATGCCGTCGGTGTAGAGCAGCAGGCGGTCCCCGGGCTCGAGCTGCTCGACGGCCTCGGTGACCGGCAGGCCCAGGCGGGCGCCCATGGGGCCGGCCGGCGGGCAGGCCAATCTGGTGGTCCACCGGTTGCCGCGGATCAGGATCGGCAGGTGGTGGCCGCGGTTGACCCACCTCAGCCGTCCCGTCTCCATGTCCAACTGGGCCAGGATGGCGGTGACGTAGCGGCTGGTGCCGAACTGCTCGACCAGGATGTTCTCGATGTGCCGGCTGGTGTCGGCCAGGGACGCGCCCTGACGGCGGGCGTTGCGGCAGGCGGCTACCGCGACGTTGGCGGTGATACCAGCGGTGGTGTCATGGCCCATGGCGTCGAAGACGCCCATGTGCAGGACGCTGCCGCCGACGGCGTAGTCGAAGGCATCCCCGCCCACCTGGTAGGCGGGCTCCATCACCGCGCCCACGGTGGTGTCCTGTCCGGCGTAGGCGGGCGGCGGGGTCAGGTTCCACTGCATCTCCGCGGCCACGTTCATCGCCTCCGTGCGCACCAGGCGCGCGTAGGAGTCGCTGAAGGAACGCTTGCTCAGAAGCAGCAGGGCGACCATCGACGCCAGGTCGCGCAGCGCCCGGCGGGTCGGCTCGTCGTCGTCGCCGGTGTCGGCCCGCAGTACCCCCAGCCGCTCGACCCCGTCGGTGATGGCCACCCACCAGCGCCGCCGGCCTTCCTGCCTGCCGTCCGTCTCCCGCTCGGGCAGCAGGCTCACCTGCTGGTAGGCACGCCCGGGCAGGCTGCCCCGGACGGTGAACTGCTGCCCGCCGTCGCGGGCGTCCGGCCCCCGGCCGGTGAGCCGGCGCAGCACCGTCTCACGGATGTCCACCACGAAGACGGCCGTGTCGTACATTCCGGCCGCCTCGGCGTGTTCGGCGACCAGATCGGGTAGTTCCTCGAGCGTGATGGTGTGGCTGGCCTGCAGCAGCCGCATCATCTGCCGGGATGCCGTGCTGCTGTCAACCACGGTCGGTGCCCGCTGTCGAACCGTTGTGTCTGTGTGGGTGCAAGACCAGTACTCGGATCATCACAACATCGGCTCCCTTCCACCGGCCGGACCTTGACTGGTACTGCGTCTTCCCAGCTCAACCAGCCACACACTGCCCACGATCGAGCGGGCTGCGGGTGGAGCCCCACGGACCGGGCCCCTGGAGCCTCCGCCTCATCGGCGAAGCGGAGCGCGGCTGCGGTACCTCGCCGGCCTGCCGGAAAAGGTCGGCGAGGCGCGGGTCGGCGCCGTATCCGCCAGGGTGCTCCAGGGCACCGGCATCGAGTCGCGCACCGCCCGGGGACGGACAGCGCCCGCCATGAGACGGCTGACGAGGACGAGGGCGCACGCTGGTCAGCGTCCGGCTCGGTTCCCGACGCCCGGGTCCCCACGGGGAACAGACCTCGAGCCCGACGAGCGGCCGCCGTGACCGGCTGCGCGGCGGCGGTGCCGGTCCGGTTCTCCGCCGGGCCGGCCGGCGACGCCGAGGATCTCCTTTCCCACGACGAGGGAGGGGAAGCCATGCCGACCCGGAGGCCGGAGGTCCCGGTGCGGAGCCATGGGGACGGGCCGACAGCACGGTCCGGGTCCGCGTGTGGCCCGAGCGGGTACGCGGTGCCCGTAGCCGTCCGTTGCCGCGTGCCTGGTGTCGCGGCCGGACCGAGGCCGCCGATCAGGCGAACCAGGTCAACCGGAGGTGCCGTTGATGTACTCGTGCAGGGCCTGGCCGGGGCGCAGCATGGGCCGGCCGCCTTCGAGATGGAAGTCGCCGAAGCCGAGCACGGCGACCGTCTCTCCGCGTTTGAGGCTTTCGGCGATGACTCCGGAGACTTCCACCGTGCCGAACAAGGCGTCGATCACTCGCTCGACCTCGTCCGGCGGGAGCTGTCCGCCTGTGTCCGCCGCTTTGCGGTTGATTGCCTCGATCAACGCCTTCTTGTCCATCTCACCTGTCCGCTCGTGAAAGATCTGCTGGTTGCGGCAGCCCTACGGGTCCTTGTCCATGCTGCCCGGGTACCTGCCGGTCCGTAAGCCATGACCCCCCAAGCGGGTCACCCCTGCCTGCCCCGGTGCGCAGGACCTCCAGCCGCCCGGTGCTCGGGCGAGCTGCCTGGGCCGGGGGACCGGGCGCGGCCCGGGGGGTGGAAGGGGGGGACGGCGGGACGGCGGGTCCGGTGCGTTTGATTGGGGCCGGGGCATGCGGGCACGCGCACCTCGGGACGGCTGACGCACTGCCGTCCGAGTGGCAGGCGAGAGGTGAGTGAAGATGGCCGAGCGATCGTCGGAGGCGCCGAAGCGACGGTCCCGACCGGTGGGCCGCGGTGACGTCCGTACTCCACCGTTGCGGCCCGGCGGCTACGACCCGGCCGACTACGCCGCGTCGGTGGTGCGCAGCGCCGGGGAGGCCGGAGTGCCGGCCCTACTGGTGATGACCGTGCTCCACAACGAGGCGTACAAGCCGCACCATCCGCTGCTGGAGCGGCTGTGGCAGTGGTGGAAGCCCGGGGCGTCCTTCGGAGTGGCCAACATGCACCGCGCGGCGTTCGAGCGGATCCGGCGCGCGCACGGCCTGACGGGGCGGTGGCAGGACCTTCGGGACGACCCCGCTTTCGCCATTCACGCGGCGGCCCTGCACCTGAAGGACCTCGACCGGAGCCTTCCGCAGCGGTACGTGCGCCGCTACACCCGCGACGAACTGCTCGCCCTGGGCTACAACACGGGCGAACGCAACATGCGGGCCTTCGCCCGAGGTGTACCACCGGGTCCCATGGCACGGTCGTACCTGCGCCGTTTCCGTGCCCACCGGAGCCGGGCCGCCGAGGTCCTGGCGGACTGCGGCAGGCCGCGCGACACCGTGGCCGGGTGAGCGGTCGCGGGCCGCCGGGAAGGCCCGGGAGCCGGAAGGAGCAGCGGCCGAGCACGGTGATGCGGTGCCGTACGCGTGGCGGGAGGCGGGTCACGCCCCCGCCGCGGACCTTGAAGCCGTCCGCCCGCGGCCGGGGCGCCGCGCCCCGTACCGGCGCGGCGTGTCCCTCCCGGCGGTCAGCGGCCCGGCCCGGGGTCCGGCCGTACCGCGGCGTCGATACCGGCACGCGCCGCCTCCAACTGGGCCGCGAACGCGATGCCGAGGAAGAGCGCGACGGCGGTGAGATTGGCCCACAGCAGCAGGGCGATGAAGGCGGTGAGCGGCCCGTACAGGGCACCGAACGCACCGCTGCCCTCGACGTAGAGCGCGAGCAGCCACGTCGCCGCGACCCACAGCAGGAGATGGACGGCCGAGCCGAAAGCCAGCCACGTGTAGCCGGGCTGGACCCGCCGGGGCGACCAGCGGAAGATCACCGCGGAGGCGATCCACGCCAGCGCCAGTCCCACCGGCAGGTCGAGCGCGTCCCACCACCGCGTGCCGCCGCCCTGCCCCCCGACCACGCGGGCCACCGCGTCGCCGACGGCGTCGCCGGTGACGAGCACGACGAAACCGAGCACCAGCGGCAGACCGGCCGTGAAGGCGAGGAGGATGGCCCTGCCGTATTTACGAGGGAAGGGACGATCGCGTTCGATGCCGTAGATGCGATTGGCGCCCCGCTCGATCTGGCCCATGGCGGAGGCGAGGTTCAGCAGGGCGAAGCCCAGGCCGAGCCACAGGGCCAGCGTGGCCCCGAGGTCGTGGTGGGCGCTGCGCCGCGTTCCGTCGAAGGCGTCCTGGACGAGGTCCGCGCTGGCACCGGGCACGATCCGGCCGAGGGTGAGTTCGATGACCCGGCCCACGCTCTCGGTGTGCACCGAGGTCGCCAGGCCCACCAGCGCCACGGTGAACGGCACCAGGCCGAGGACGACCTGGAAGGCGAGTGCCCGGGCGTTGGTGAACCCGTCCGCGTAGCGGAAGCGGGCGAAGGAGTCGGTGAGCAGCCGCAGGCTTCCGTAGTGCCGCAGCGCCGCGAACGCCTCGTCGCCGGAGAGTTCGTCCCCGATCATGTCCCGGGTCTGCGGGACGTGGACGACGGTTCCCATACACGCACACTCCTCGCCTCAAGTGGGTCTGCTCCAGCTATTGATCGCCCCTTTTTCCGACCTCACACCTCCGGCGGGACGGCGGCTGCGTCCGTCGAGGCGGGCGGCGTGATGCGGTCGGCCGCCGCCCGGGACGAACTGGTCAGCAGTGCCAGGGCCCGCTGTCCCCTCGGCCGGCGCCCCCGCCTCGCCTCCTCCACCGACGACCCCGAGCGGCACCACCGCGCGTGGCGGGCCGGCCGGTCGACCGCCTGACACGGGAAACGCGCCATCGGCCGGAGCGGCCCCCGGTGCCACGCAGCGGGACGGGACACCACCGGGCCCCCGGCGCGTGGCACCGGGGGCCCGGACTTCGGGTGCGTACGGGTTACGAGGGAGACCCGATATCAGCGCTCCGTCGTGGGACTGCCGCCGTAGGAGCGCCGGGCCGCGTCGGCGCCCTTGTCCGTCTGGGCGTCGTACTTGTCGCCCGTGCGCTCGTCGACCATCCGCTCGGCGCTCTCGACGCCCTTGTCGGCCTGCTCCGGGTGGCCCTTCGCCATCTCCTTGGCCTTGTTCGCCATGTCTCCCAGCTTGCCCATGGGTACCTCCCGCGTCAGTGCCTACGTCGTACTCCACCGCGGGTACCCCGCACGCCGCACCCCATCCACGCCGACCTGCGCGGGACGCCGCCCGGACCGGCCGGCTGGTCCGGTAACCGCGCGGGCGGCCCGTACCCGGCACGGCGGGTGCACGTGGTCCCGGCCACGCCGTACGCCGCGCCGTGGCCGAGCGCGCCCCGTTCGGCCGGCTCCGGCCCGCTGGCGGGCCCGGTCATGCGCCGACCGGGCCCACGACCAGCCGTCACCGTCTCATCTCTGCCGCGGATCGCGGCCCGCTCTGCGGGAGACCTCGAGGGCGAGGATCATCAGATGCGCCCGGTTGCTGACTCCCGTCTTCCCGCGGATCCTGCGCAGGTAGGTGTCCACGGTGTGCGGGCTCAGGCTGAGCCTCCGGGCGATGGAAAGGTAGGTGTATCCCTCGGCCAGGTAGGTCAATACTTGGCGTTCGCGGTCGCTGAGGGTGTCCACGGCTTCGACGGCGATCGGACTCACGGGGGGCCTTTCGTCGGAGGCGGGGCCGTACGGCGGTGCGGGCACGGGCCGGCCGAACCAATCGGCTGGCGGCTGGCCCGAGTTAAGGTATGGGAAGTCTTGTAGACGACAAGCGAGGGTGCGGACTGACTCGTGAGGCCTGGCTCGAGTGCGAGCAGCGCGTGGTCGGCAGCCCGTCGGCGCGTCTGCGGCGGCGCAGCGGTACCGTGGGCGCGGAATCCGGCCACGAGCCGCGTGCCGGATCAGCCCCAGCCGCTGTCGCCGTGGTCGTCGGTGGACGTGACCGCTGCCACGACGGTCGCCGAGCGACTCCACCCGCTGTCGCCGTCGGTCCGGACGGCCGAGGCGGTCGTCATGGCAGCCGGTAAGCCCGACGGCGCGGAGAAAGTGTGCACTGCGCAGAGCCCGACCGCGAAAACCGCGGTCAGTGGGGCGGCGACGGCGAGGTAGGAACGAACGGTTCTCATCGAGGCACTCCTAACGCGTTACCAGGGAGTCGGCGGGGGCGGTCCCGCTGATCTCCTGGGCTCCGAGTCTGTCGTGTCAGCGGGTCCATGACTACCGATGACGGTGCTCACCAAGTTGCCCGGCAGCAAGACGAACAGGGATCAGAAGTGTGCGTAGTGGACGAAGGTTACTCAATCGAGCCGCCGATGCGGCCGAGCGAACGGGAAGCGACCCTCTACCGCTGGATAGCCCGCAATCAGCGCCTCGAACCGGATCGCGCCGCACGTGAACTGGGTCTCGACCGGGACGAGATAGACGCCGCTCTGCTGTCCCTGACCGGCATGGGACTGCTCAAGGCGGACGCGGAGGACCCCGCCCGGCTGCGGCCGGTCGACCCGGACCTGGTCGGCGTCGTCGTCACCGGCCGCCTGGAAGCCGCGATCCGCAGCCGGCAGGCCGAACTGCACCGCATCCGTGAGCAGTTCTCCGACCTGCGCGGACACTACATGGACAGCCTCAACCACGCCTCCGCCGACGTGGAGATCGTGCCGCGCCTGGAAGAGGTGCGCGCCGCCCTCAACCGTGCCTCCGCCGAGTGCACTGAGGAGATGCTGACCAGCCAGCCCGGCGGCCGGCGGGACCCCGCGGTCCTCCAGGAAGCCCTCGGCAGGGACACCGCCTTACTCGCCCGCGGTGTGCGCATGCGCACCCTCTACCACCACACCGCCCGCTTCAACGGCCCGAGCCAGGCGTACGTCGCCACGGTGTCGGCGCTCGGCGCCGAGTACCGCACTGCCCACCAGCTGTTCGGCCGGCTCATCGTCTTCGACCGCAAAATCGCCTTCGTGCCCGAACAGGGCGAGTCCGCAGGCGCCGTGGTGGTGCGCGAGCCGTCCCTCGTGCACTACCTGTGCGAGATCTTCGAACAGACGTGGTCCCTCGCCGAACCGTTCTCCGACGCCGCCGTCGACGGACTCGAAGCCGTTGCCAAGGACATCGACCGGACCATCGTGCGGCTGCTCGCCGCGGGGTTCAAGGACGAGACCATCGCCCGCCGCACGGGCATGTCGCTGCGCACGGCGCGCAAGCACATCGCGGACATCATGGAGACACTCGGGGCGGAGAGCCGGTTCCAGGCGGGTTTCCTGGCCGCCAGGAACGGTCTGATCGACTCCGGGGAGCCCGGCTCGGAGAACGGCTGAGGATGACCGTACACCGGTGGCGCCGCCCGCCCGCGATCTGGGTACCGTAAGTCCGGGACTACCGCGACGAGCCCTCGGGTTGCAGAGTGTCAAGCACGCCACGCCGACGTGCCGGAGTCCGCACACGGCTGCGGCCACGTGCGGAGAGGGACAAGCAGATCCTCCCTCTCCGGACGCGCCGTACGCCCTCGGGCCACGGCGCGAGCACGCCCCGGATCACGGGTGACCCGGCCCACGGGTCACCCCCGTCGCATCGTCGGCGGCGTGCTTCCAGGGGGATTCGTCGTGGTCGTCCGGCTTGCCGGTGGAAAGGCGCGACGATGGGGGAAGCGGGACGTGGACATGGAATCGGCTCCGGTCGCCGGCAGATTAGCCGTGGACGTGTTCGCACGGGATCTGGCGCTGTGCCTGTCGGTGCATCGCGACCGCAGCCCGGCCCTCGTCTGGCCGGACGGTATGGAGGCCCTCGTGGCCGAGTCCTCCGTGGACGACTTCGCCCAGGCGACCGCCGGGATCGCGTCGGCCGTTCCGTCACCAGCGCCGTCCGGCCCCGGCCGCGCGGGGGAGATGGCCGAGGAACTGGGCCGGCTGCTGGGCTGCGAGGTGCGCAGGTCGCTCGTCCTGCTGCTGGCCGGCGAGGAACGCGCGGACAACAGGGCCGCCACCGATCTGGTGCTGCTGCCCGTGCAGGGCGGGTGCGACTGCCGGGTGGAACTGAAGCCGCGCGACGCGGATTCCGCCGCCTGCGCCCAGGACCTGAACCTGCGGCTGCGGAGCGGCGAGGCGCTCTACGTGCCCAGCGGACTGACCTACACCCTCGGCGGGGTGTACACCCCGTGCGTCCTCCAGGTGATCTCGCTGCACGCCGCCTCCTGGTGACCGCCGGCCCGCACCCGCCCCCGCACGGGGACCGTGAACCCGTGACTACCGTCCGGCCCGTCCGCCGACGACGATCGCTGTCGTCACGAAAGGTGGGTCGCATGAAGTTCACCGTCCTTGGACCGCTCACGCTGCGCGATGGCGGCGGCCTCCGGGCCCTGCCCACGGCGCCGAAAACCCGCAGCCTCCTCGCGCTGCTCGTGCTCCACGCCGGCCAGCCGGTGCTGCAGGACATCTGCCGGGACGAACTGTGGCCCGAGGAGATGCCGCCCACCGCCGTGCAGAGCCTGCACACCCGGGTGCTGCACCTGCGCCAGGCCCTCGCGGCCGTGCCGTCGGTGGGCTCGCTGCGGGCCGCCAAGCAGATCCTGGTCACCGAGCCCGGCGGTTACGCGCTCCGGATCGGGGAGAACGACCTGGACCTGCACGACCTGGAGCACCGGCTGCGCGTCGCCCGGCAGGCGGAGCTGGTCCGTGACGACCGCAAGCTGTCGTTCGCGCTGCGCGACGCCCTGAGCCTGTGGCGCGGCCCGGTTCTCGGGGACACCCCGGCGGGTCCGCGCATCCAGGCCCACGTCACGAGCCTGGAGGAGCGGCGCGTCACTCTGCTGGAGAAGTGCGTGGAGGCGGAACTGCGCCTCGGCCTGCACCACGAACTGCTGCCTGAACTGCGCAGTCTGACGGTGTACTTCCCCACGCACGAGAACCTGCACGCCCAGTACATGATCGCCCTCTACCGGTCCGGCCGGGTGGCCCAGTGCCTGGAGGCGTACCGCCAGCTGCGCGACCGCCTGGTGACGCAGATCGGCATCGAGCCGTCGCCCCGGCTGCGCGAACTGCACGCGGCCGTCCTCGCGGAGAGCCCCGAACTCACCGCGCCCGGCCCCGACCCGGTCGGCCGGCTCTCGTCCCCGCTCGGCTCGCGCCTGCTCAGCGCGGGCTGAGCGCGGCCGGCCGGGGCCCGTGCCCGGGTCCTCGCACCGAGTCGAGGACCCGCCGTTCCACGTCCGCCACCAGCGTCTCCAGCACGTCCTGGAGATAGAAGTGCCCGCCGGGGAAGTCGAGGACCTCGGTCGGCCCGGTGGTGTGCCGCGCCCACTCACCGGCCGCCTCGGCGGAGACGTCCTTGTCCTGGCGTCCGTAGTAGACGGTGACCGGCGCGTTCAGGGCCCGGTCGGCGCCGGTGAACGTGTAGGTCTCCATCAGCCGGTAGTCCCCGCGGATGGCCGGCAGGAGGAAGGCGCGGAAGTCCTCGTCGGCCAGCAGCGCCGCGTCCGTGCCGCCCTGCTCCAGGACGTCGGCGATCAGCGCCTCGTCACCCTCCAGGTGGCGGCGTCCCGGTGGCACCAGGTGCGGCGGCACCATGCCCGACACGAAGAGGTGGGCGACGTCCTTCCCGTGGGCCTGGCGCAGCAGCCTCGCCACCTCGTAGCCCAGAGCCGCCCCCAAGCTGTGCCCGAACAGGGCCAGCGGCCGGTCCGTCAGCGGCAGCAGCGCGTCGGCGACCTCCTCGGCCAGCACGTGCATGCGGGTGACGCACGGCTCGGTGAAGCGGTCCTGGCGTCCCGGGTAGCACACCGGGACGACGTCGAGGGAACCGGCCAGCCGCTCCGCCCACGGGCGGAAGAACGTCGGTGCCCCGCCCGCGTGCGGCAGGCAGACGAGGGTCGCCGGCAGCGGCGCCGCGGCGGGAACGTAGCGGCGCAGCCACACGCCCCGGCCGGGCTCTTCGTCGGTGTGCGCACTCATGGTCAGTCCTTCGCTCCGGATGTCGGTTCCGCGGTCAGTTCCCCGGCGGGCATCCACCGCAGGAACGGGACGATGATGACGGCCGCCGCCAGCGCGAACACCGCGAAGGCGGCGGACAGGCCGGCCGCCTGGGCGATCGCGCCCGCCAGGGCCGAGCCCAGCGGCAGCGCCCCCCAGCTGAACATGCGCAGCGCGGCGGTGTACCGGCCCAGGAGCGCGTCGGGCACCAGCGACTGCCCGATGGTCCGGGAGTTGACCGACCACAGGACGCCGCCCATCCCGCCCAGGAAGGCCGCCACCGTGTTGAGCACCAGCGACGACGTCAGCCACGGCGTGGCGACCAGGACCAGGGTGCCGAGCAGGTCGGCGAACATCGCCCCCTTGCGGCCCAGCAACCGGTTGACGAGGCCGACGGTCACCGCGCCCACCACCCCGCCCAGACCCAGGGCGCTCATCAGCACCCCGTACCGGCTCTCGTCGGCGCCCATGGTGCGGGTGGCGGCCAGCGGGATCAACGCCATCCAGGCACCCCAGCAGGCGCACATCACGGTCAGCGTGAGCGCCATGGTCCGCAGCACCCGGTTGCCCCACAGGAAGGCGAGGCCCGCCCGGATGTCGCCGTGCACCGAGCGGACCGTGCCGCCCTGGCCGGCGTCGGCCCGGAACCGGCCCGCGAGGGGGACGAGCGGGAGCAGGATCAGGGTGCCCAGCACATAGGTGACGGCCGTCGTGCCGAGCGCCGCCACCGTGCCCGCGGCCAGCAGCACCGCGCCCACCAGGGGTCCGGCGAACTGGTTGCAGACGGTCTCCGCGCCCGCCATCCACGCGTTGGCCCGCTCCCGGCCCGGGCCCGTCACGGCGGCCGGCACGAGGGAGGCGGCGGCGGTGAGCGCCACCACCTCGGCGATGCCGAGCACCAGGCCGCAGGTGAACAGCAGGGGCACGCCCGCGCCGCCGCCGGACACCGCGGCCATCAGGACGAGCACCGACAGGGCCCGCGCCCCGTCCGCGAGCCACAGCAGCAGCCGCCGGTCGAAGCGGTCGACGAGAACGCCGACGTGCAGCGAGGTGAGCAGCCACGGCAGGGTCAGCGACAGGGTCACGGCGGAGACCGCCAGGGGCGAGTCGGTGACACGGGCGGCCATCAGCGGGATGACCAACTTCGTCACGCCGTCGGCGAGGTTGGTGACGGCGGTGAAGACCGTCAGCAGCCAGGTGTTGCGCCGGCTCACCCGGTGCGCAGGCTCTGCCGCGCCGGAGGCGGCGGGGGGAGGGGCGGGCATTGTGGTCATACCGGGAACTCCAGGGGCGAGGGCCGGCGGGCGAAGTGCACCAGGGGCGTCACGTCCTCGTGCGTGCGCGCGTGCACGACCCGGCCGGAGACCAGCACGTGGTCGTCCAGGGTCACGCAGTCCGCCACCCGGCACACCACACCGGCCACGGTCCCCTCCAGCAGCGGGGCGCCGTGGACCGTGTCGTGGGGGACCTGCTGGAACCGCGCTTCGCCGGGCAGTCGTGCGAACCGGTCGACGAGGGCACGCTGCTGCCACGACAGCACGTTGACCGCGAAGGTGCCCGCCGCCCGGACGGCGCGCAGTGTGCCGCTGCCCGAGGCGAGCGACACCACCAGCGTCGGCGGTCGGTCGGTGAGCGAGAACACCGCGGTGGCGGTGCAGCCCACCGGACGGGACCCCGCCTGGGCGGTGATCACCGTCACGCAGGTGGCGAAACGGGTCATCGCCTCCCGGAACTCGGCGGGCACGACCGTGCCGGCGCTCTCGGGCACAGCACTCGCGGCAGAGGCCTCCGCAGTGAGCGAGGTCATCGGTGACTTCCTTCCGGACGGGGTATCGGGCGGCTTGCCGGCGGGCGGGTCGTCGGGGAACGGCCGCCCGGACGGGGTATCGGGCGGCTCGCCGGCGGGCGGAGCATCGCGGGCGTCCTCCTGGACGGGGCGTCGGGCTTCCTACCTCCGGGCGGCCACCGGACGGCGGCCACCCGGAGGGGGCATCGGCGGTCTTCCTGCGGGACGCGTCATCGGTTGCTTCCTTCCACCGGGCGGGCGTCCGCATGCTTGGCGCCGTTCGCGGTGTCCGGCACCTGCAGGACGCGCCGCAGGGCCGTACGGTCGGTCTTGCCGTTGGCGTTCAGCGGCAGGGCCTCCAGGACCGTGAGCGAGGCGGGGACCATGTACGCGGGCAGCCGCGACCGCAGCGCGGTCAGCACCCCGGAGGGTTCGACGGCGTCGCCGGTGCAGGCGGCGGCCAGGCCGGTCTGCCCGCCCGGGTGCGGCACGGCCAGGACCACGGCGTCCCGCACTCCGGGAGCGGCGCGCAACGCCGCCTCGATCTCGCCGAGTTCGACCCGGTAGCCCTGGATCTTGACCTGCTGGTCGAGACGGCCCAGGTGGGCGAGGCCCTCCTCGGTCACGCGAACCCGGTCGCCGGTGCGGTAGTACAGGCCGGGCTCCGGGGGTGCCGTGTCCGTCACGACGGTGGCCGTGCCGTCCGTGTACCGCACGAAGCGGCCACGGTTGTCCTCCGGGTCGAGGTAGCCGGGGAACCGCTGGACGCCGCGGACGCACAACTCGCCCTCGGCGGCCGGGCGTCCGTCCTCGTCGAGCACCAGGTGGTCGAGGCCCGGGTACAGCGTGCCGATCGGCACCGTCGCCCCGGTCCGCGTCGCGGCGTCCGCGTCGCTCAGGCGGAACTGGGCGCAGCTCAGGGTGAGTTCGGTCGGCCCGTACAGGTTCTCCAGCACGGACGCCGGTGCCGCCGCCTGCCAGGCCGCCGCCTGGGCACGGGTGAGCGGCTCGCCGCAGAACAGGCTCCAGCGCAGTTCCGGCATGGAGTCAGGGCCGAGCTGCCGCAGCCGGGCGGCGAGCGAGACGACGGACGGCACGGAGAACCAGTGGGTGATGCCCTCCCGGGCCACGAACCGGGCCGGGGCGAGCAGGTCGTGCGGGCCGGGCACCACGACGGTGCCGCCGGACGCCCACGCCCCGAACAGGTCGAAGACGGACAGGTCGAAGGTGAGGTCGAAGGTCTGGCTCAGCCGCGACCCCACACCGAGGCCGTAGCGCGGGACGACGTGGTCGAGGTAGGCCTCGATGCTGCGGTGCTGCACCGGGACGCCCTTGGGGGTGCCGGTGGAGCCGGACGTGAACAGCACGTAGCACACGTCGTCCGGGTCCACCGGGCGGACCGGCGGGGCCGGACGGTCCGCCGCGGTGTCCGGTCCGTCGACGGCGAGCGGGGTGATCACCGGCACCGGCAGCGCCGCCCCGGCCTGGTCGGGCTGTGCCAGGACCAGGTCGAGACGGGCCCGCGCGGTGATGTCCGCGGTGCGCGCCACCGGGAAGCCAGGGTTGAGCGGGACGACGACGGCGCCCAGGCGCTGCACCGCGAGGTAGCCCGCGTACGCCGTGACGGTGCGGGAGGCCAGCAGCCCCACACGCCGGGGCACGGCGCCGGCGTGCGCGTCGAGGAGCAGCCGGGCCAGCCGGCCGGCCAGCGACTCGAGGCGCCGGTAGGTGTACGACTCGCCCCCGACCTCCAGGGCGACCGCGTCCGGGTGGCGGCGTGCGGTGGCCGCGAAACGGCCGTACAGCCCGGCCGGGGTGTTCGTGACGCTGTCAGCGCTCATGGCTCAGGTCCTCCGTCCGCGAGGTGGCCGTCGTCTCCAGGTCCCGCAGGGCGTCGAGGAGTTCCGTGAACGCCCTCTCGATCACGGCCGGCCGGGGCCGGCCGCGTGCGGCGGAAGCCGTCACGAAGCGGGCCGCGCGCGGCAGTTCCGCCCAGGCGGCCGCCGCCCGTTCCACGGCCCGCGGTGTTCCGGAGCCCAGCGTACCGAGCCGGTACCGCTGGTGGCGGGCCGCCGTCCACAGGTCGTCGGCGTGCGCGGCCAGGGCCTGCGGGTCGTGGCACACCCGCTCGGCGACGTGGCGCAGCGCGTCGGCGCCGTGCAGCCAGTGGCCCTCACCGGCCGGCCGCCGCACGGTGCCGACGCGTTCCAGCCACCGGTACTCCCGGGCGTTCGCCGGGCTGCCTTCCTCGCCGAGCGCGTAGCGGTCCCGGTTGACGGCCTGCGGGGTCAGGGCGGTCGGCGGCGTCAGGGCGGCGCGCAGTTCGGCGTCGGTCAGGGTGCCTGCCCAGGGGTTGTGGGCGCCGTGCGGCGTCAGGGCCTGGAACGGGTCGCGCACCGCCCAGCGGTCGTCCGCCAGGGCCTCGACGAGCAGCCAGTGCGGGGTCTCGGTCCCGCCGTACGCGGGGGACCAGGGCAGGTGCCGGGTGTTGCCCACGGCGATCACCCGTCCACGGCGGCCGGCCTCCCCGGCCAGCGCCGCCCGCGCCGACTCCCAGCCGGCGGCGGAACGATGGAGGAGGCCGGTGCCGTGCGCGTCGACGTCGATCCGGGCGTGGTGGGAGAAGGCCATGCCGCCCTCGGCGGGGTCCGTGCGCACGGCCAGGCGTATCGCGGCGGCGAACTCGGCGTTCACCGCCGGGCGTTCCGTCTCCAGGTAGGGCAGCAGCGCGGCCGTGTAGCAGCTCAGCTCCGGTGCTGCGGCTTCGGTGGTCATGGGGTCTCCGGTACGCGAGTCGGGTCCGGCAGGGCGGTGTGGGCGATGCTCAGCGGGACGGTCGTGCGGCCACGCAGGCTGATCCAGTGGTAGGGGCCCCAGGTGCCGTGTGTGGCGGGCAGCGGGACGTCGATGGCCCACGGCCGGCCGGCGAGGCCGGTGCCCGCCGCCTTCACGCACGCCTCCTGCACGGTCCACAGCCAGGCGAACTCCCGGGCGCGCAGCCGCTGCGGGAGCCGGGTCAGCGCGTCTGCGCGCCGGTGTGCGCAGCGGCGCAGCAGGGCGTCCGCCACGGACCGGGGCGGGTGCTGAACGTCCAGTCCGACCGCGTGGCCCCGGGCCGCGCAGGCGGCGACGGCGTCACCGTCGTGGCTGACGCTGATGCCGATCTCGGGCCGGCCGGCGAGGGCGGGGCGGCCGTGCGCCGAGTAGACCACCTCGGCGTCCCGGGCCTCGGGGAAGCGGGCGGCGAGCAGCCCGCGCAGCGCCCGCCGGGCCGCGAGGCGTTCGGCGGCGCGGTGCGGCGGCAGTGCGGCGGCGTCGGCCAGGTCCCCTTCGGTGAGGTGGCCCCGGGGCGGGCAGCCGTCGGCGAGCGCCACCCACACCCCGGGCGCCGCCTCGGTCAGCAGCCGCCTCCGGGGCCGCAGGGCCCGCGGGGGAGCGGGGCGCACCGCGGTGCCGTTCATACGGACAGCCCTTCCACCAGCGGCACCAACCGGTCGGCCACGGTGTCCAGGACCACCTCGGTCGCGCCCCCGCCGATGCCGAACAGGGCGGCCTCGGCACGCAGTTGCTGGATGCCGCCGGCGGAGAAGCCGTCCGCGCCCCACAGCTGGGCGCAGGCCGACAGGACGTGGTCCACCGTGGCACCGGAGGCCGCCTTGAGGACCGCGGCGGCGGTGGCGTCCCGCTCGCCGGTGATCCGGTCGCACGAGGCGGTCCACAGCGCGTCCAGCGCGCTGACCCGCACGGCGCACTCCGCGAGCCGCTGCCGTACGGCGGGGTGGCGGTCGAGCGGGGTGCCGTCGACGGTGCGCCCGGCGAGCCGGGTGGCGGTGTCCGCGAGCACCCGGCGGCACAGTTCGGTGCCCCAGGCGGCCGAGGCGAGCCGTTCGACGGCGATGTTGCGGGCGAACAGGGCCAGGCCGCGGCCGGGCCGCCCCAGCAGGTGGCCGCGGTCCAGCCGGCACCCGGAGAAGGTGACGTGGCCGACGCCGGACCCGGCGAACAGCGGGGTGTCGGCCGGGCGGACCGACACGCCCGGGGTGTCGAGCGGGACGAGCAGCCAGGTGAAGCTGGTGAAGTGACGGCCGGGACGGTGCCGGGCGAGGACCAGGGCGTGATCGGCGGTGGTGGCCGAGGTCACCCAGCGCTTCACGCCGTCGAGGACGAGCGTGCCGCCGTTGTCGGCGTCCGCCGCCGTCAGGTCCACGCGGGTGGCCAGACCGGTGAGGTCCGAGCCTGCCTGCTCGTCGGTGGCCGCCAGCGCCAGCAGGGCCTGCCCCTCGGACGCGGCGCCCAGCACCTTCTCCGCCACCGGCGACGACGCGGTCTGCGCCAGCAGCGGCAGCGCCGTGGCCAGCTGGACGAGCAGCGACAGCACCAGCCCCTGCGGGCCCCGCGCGTCGGCGGCGCCCAGCAGGCGCCGCAGCAGCACCGCGTCGATCCGCCCGGCGGGGCCGGCGGGGTACAGCCGGTCGAGCGTGCCCGCGTGGGCCAGCCCCGTCAGCACCTCCCGGGCGTCCCTGCCGGGTGGCAGGACGCCGGGCGCCTCAGACATGGCGCACCTCCTGATCGAGCAGGACGAGCCGGCCGTCGGCCAGGTGGAGGCGGTCGTTGCTGTAGTTCAGCGCGGCGGACCGCAGGTCGCGCAGGGCGCGTTCGAGGCCGGTGGGGGAGTCCTTGAGGTAGCCGTGCCGCATGCCGAGCGCGGTCACCAGGTCGTCGACCGCCCGGTGGCACTGCTCGGAGGCGGTCAGCTTCAGGGCGTTGACCAGCAACTGGTGGCGGGGGTGCGACAGGTCCGCGTCCTCCTCCACGGCCCGGCGTACCACGTCGGCGGTGTGCCGCAGCATCGCGTGCACCGTGTCCAGGCGCTGCCGTGCCGTGGAGAGCCGGGTGAGCAGCAGCTCGGAGGAGAGGTCGGCGCGGCGGCGGCCGGGGCCGCCGCGCAGCTCCGACACCACCCGTGACAGGGCGCCGCTCGCGGTGCCCAGCCACGCCGCCGACCAGCCCAGGTGGGCCAGCGGACCGAAGGTGTTCATCGCGATCCGCCGGAAGGCGCCGTGCTCCCCGACCACCTGGTCCTCGGGGACCCGGCCGGTCAGCTGGAGCGGGGTGCTGTGGCTGGCGCGCATGCCCAGGGGGTTCCAACTCCCGCGCTGCGTCACCTCCAGCTGGTCGCGGCGGGCGAAGACGAGGGAGACCTCGCCGTCGGAGCGGGCCTGCGGGCTGCGCATGGTGATGAGGTAGCCGTCGGCGTGCATCCCGCCGGTCACCACGGGGGCGAACCGGTCGATCTCCAGCCACCCGTCCCGCGCGCCGAGTTCGGCCCGCGCCGAGAGCAGGTGGCCGCCCTTGTCGGCCTCGGTGGTGACCGAGGCGAGGTACATCCGCCCGGCGGCGATCTCCGGCAGCAGCTCCGCGGCCAGGCGAGGACCGGCATGCCCGGCGATCGCGGCGACCTGCTGGCAGTGCATGGCGAACACCATGGCCGTGGACATGTCGGCGCGGCCCAGCTCCATGGTGACGTCGATCAGGTCGTCGACGGTGCCGCCGGGGCCCCCGTACCGGGTGGGCACCAGCAGGCCGAGCAGCCGGGGCCGCAGGGCGTCGAGCACGGCGAGGGGGAACTCGGCCCGCTCGTCGCAGTGCGCGGCGTGCCGGGCGGCCAGGGCGGACACCTGGTCGACCTCGGCGCGCAGCGACGCGGACGGGCCGGACGCGGCGGCGCCCGGCACGGGCGCGGCCGGTGCGGGGGCGCTCACACCGACTCCGCCGTGGCCGTGACCGCGCCCGCGTCCGCGCCCTGTACGGCCCGCCACAGGTTGCCGGCCGTGGCGAAGGTCTCCTCGACCAGGGCCTCGTCGGGCAGGGAGACGCCGAGGCTGTCCTCCAGCGCGAACATCAGCTCGATGGCCTGCATGGAGTCCAGCCCGTAGGTGCGCAGGGGCGTGTCCTCGGTGATCGTCTCGCCGTGCAGGAACGGCAGGAACGGCGTGAGCGTCTCGATGAAGCGTGCGTCCATCGTGATCAGTGCCTTTCTGGTGCAAGAGGGAGGAAGGAGGGAGAAAAGGAGGGAAGGAAGGAGGGCAGACGGTCAGTGGGCGGAGGGCGACCGGCGGATCAGGGCGCACAGATCGTCCACGCGGTGCAGGTTCTCCGGCACCAGGTCCTCTGGGGCGAACTCGACGGCGAAGCGCTGTTCCAGCCGTTCCACGACCTCGACCATGCGCATCGAACCGAACTCCGCCAGCCGGCTGAGGTCCCCGTCGAAGTCGCCGGTCCCGACGACCAGGGTGTCCGCGGAGACGTGCAGCACCTCCGCGACGACGGCGCGCACCTCGTCCTCCAGGGCCTGCGGCCGCTGCCCGCCGAACACGGCGGCGTCCCCGCGCAGCGCCTCGCCGGCCCGCTCGAACAGTCCGGCCGGTTCCGCCCGGCCGCGCGCCACCCGGCGGTAGGCGAGGTAGGTGTGCTCGACCACGCCGTCCCACCGGGCCAGGTGCGCGCGCACCGCCTCGTCCTGCGCACCGCCGGCCAGGTGGGCGGCGTACGCGGCGTGCAGGTGCCGGGCGCGGGCCAGCAGCCAGGTCTCCAGCGTGAACCGCTCCAGGGCGAGGACGCGGTCCTCGTGGTCGGCGTAGGCCCGCAGATAGGCGTCGACCACCGCCTCGTCGGCGGGCGTGTGCACCGGCGCCGGGGCGGGCCCCGGCGGGCGCGCGGCCAGCCGCACGGTGACGGTGTCCTCCGGCAACGCCGCGAGCAGGGCGTCCAGTTGGTCGCGCCGGTAGGACAGGTGCAGCGGACGGGCCGGGCCCCACGTGGTGTCGTTGTGGTAGGCGTCGGTCACCGTCACGCCGTCGGCGCCCGGCTCGAGCAGGAAGCTGTGCTCGACGTGCTTGTGCCCGTGGTAGGGCACCCACGGCAGGTGGAAGGCGTCCGCGACGACGTACGACGGCTCCGCCGGCCCGTCCGGTGCCGCGCCGGGCCGGCCCGTCGCGCGTTCGCGCACGGCCAGGCCGAGCAGTTCACCGGCCGCGGCGAGCTGGTCCTCGACGGTGGGCTCGACCGTGGGCAGGCCGCCCGGCCCGTGCGGTGCCGGGGCGAAGCGCAGGACGGCGCCCAGGCGCAGATGGGTGTCGGGCCCGTGGTGGCGGTCGGCGAGCACGGCGAGGTTGGCCTGGAGGCAGTCGAGCAGTGCGGCCCGCACCCGCGGCGCCTCCAGCGCGCGCGGCCCGCCCGCGTGCGCGGCGTCCTGGGAGGTGAGGGTGGTCATGCCGTGCCTCCCGCCGCCCCGTCCGCGCCCGGCGCGTCGCCGATGCGGGTCAGACCGCGCACCGCCTCCCGCAGTCCCGCGGGGTCGGGCGCGCTGTCCGCCAGCTCACCGGCCAGCAGCTGCTGGTAGGCGCCGAGGTCGAGGTAGCCGTGGCCGCTCAGGCAGACCAGCACACCCCGGGGGAGGTCGCGTGCCTCGTCCCCACTGGCGAGCCGGGCCGCCACGGCGAGCGCGTGTCCCGACTCGGGGGCGGGCAGCACCGCCTCCGACAGCGTGAACCGGCGACCCGCCTCCAGGGCCTCCACCTGCCCGACGGCCACCGCCTCCACGTCACCGCGGTGCCGCAGCGCCGAGACGAGCTTGGCGGCGCCGTGGTAGCGCAGTCCGCCCGAGTGGGAGTCGGGGATGCGGTAGTCGCTGCCGATGGTGTACATCGCCTCGCGGGGTCCGGTGCCCGTCGCGTCGGTCTTGTCGTACGCGTACACGCCCCTGCTCAGCTTGGGCGAGGCGGCGGACTCGGCCGCCACCAGGCGCGGTGGCCGGGCGCCCGCCGCCCGGGCGGAGGCGAGGAACGGCAGGGCGATACCGCCGAAGTTCGAGCCGGCGCCGACCGCGCCCACCACGGCGTCCACCGAGGTGTCCGCGGCGGCGAGCTGCTCCTCGCTCTCCAGGCCGATGACCGACTGGTGCAGAATGCTGTACGTCTCGCCGCTGCCGATGCAGAACGCGGCGCCCTCGTGCGTCTGGGCGTACTCGACGGCCTCGCCGATGGCGAGCGAGAGGCTGTTGCCCTGGCTGCCGTCGTCGGCGGCGGCCACCGAGGTCAGATCGCTGGGGCTGGCATGCACCTGCGCGCCGAGCATCCGCATCAGCACACCCCGGTAGGGCTTCTTGGCCAGGCTGGAGCCCACCATGAAGACCGTGCAGCGCAGGCCGAACATCGCGCAGGCCGCGGCCATCGCCGTGCCCCACTGGCCGGCGCCGGTGCCGGTGACCAGCTCGGTCACCCCGGCCCGCTTGTAGTAATAGGCCTGGGCGAGCGCCGTGTTGAGCTTGTGGCTGCCGGAGATGTTCCCGCCCTCGTACTTGACCCAGACCGGGACCCGGGCGCCGATCGCCCGCTCGAAGCCGCGGGCCCGCCACAGCGGAGTGGGCCGGAACGAGCGGTAGGCCTCGGCCACCTCCTGCGGGATGTCCCAGAACTCCCGGGGCTGCAGGCTCTGCCGCATCAGCTCCATCGGCAGGTTGATGTGGATGCCGGAGTCGGACGCCGGGTTCTCCGGCGGCAGGTCGGCGGGCAGGGCGGTGTCCAGGTGCGGCAGGACGCTGCGCCAGCGCGCCGGCACCGCAGTGGCGGGGACAGCGGGCCGCGCGGTGACGCGCTCGGTGACGGGCGCGCTCATCGTGCGGCCTCCGCGGCGGTGGCGACCAGGTCGATCAGGTCGCGTACGGTGGCGAAGCTGCGGCCCACGAACAGGTCGTCGGGCAGGGCCAGTCCGAGGTCGTCCTCCAGGCGGATGAGCATGCCCAGGAAACCCAGGGAGTTCACCTTCAGCAGGGGGCCGTTGAGCGGTTCGTCCTCGGAGATCGTGGCGGGGTCCACGGACAGCCGGGACTCGGTGACGACCAGGCGCCGCACGGCGGCGGCGATGCGGTCGCGGTCCGGCGCGGTGGACAGGGGCGGTGCGGTGGACACGGACGGTTCGCTGGACATGTGGGATGAGCCCTTCTCGGCCCGGGACGGTGCGCGGGCCGGATGGAGGAGAGGGTGCGCCGGGGAGGGGCGCGGCGGTCAGGTGCGCAGGGTGCCGCGGGCCTGGACCACCCACTGGGTGGTCAGCAGCGAGCCGAGGGCGACCGGGCCGCGCACGTGCAGTCGGCCGGTGGAGATGGACAGTTCGGGGCCCAGACCCATGGTCGGACCGTCGTGCAGGCGCAGGGATCCGTTGACGATCAGCGCGGCGGCGTCCACCGAGCCGGTGTAGGCCGCCACGGCCGCCTCGTCGGCGGCGACGATGCCCTCGGTGTGCCCGGAGCCGTGGCGGCGCACATGGGCCACCGCGGCGTCGAGGTCGTCGACGACGTGGACGCCGATCGCGGGCTCCAGCACCTCGCGGCCGAAGTCGTGCTCGGCCAGCGGCTCCTCGCGCAGGCCGTCGGCGGCCGCGCCCTCCGGGTCGGCCGGGGCCGGCAGGGCCGGGTCGGTGCGCAGCGTCACCGGTCCCTCCCAGCGGCGGGCCGCCTCGCGCAGGTGTGCCGTGAACTCGTCGGCCACCGCGCGCTCGACCAGGACCAGTTCCAGGGCGTTGCAGGCGGTCGGCTCGGTCATCTTGCTATTGAGGGCGATCGACGCGGCCAGCGGCAGGTCGGCGCTGGCATGGACGAACAGGTGATTGACCCCGCCGCCGCTGGCGATGACCGGCAGGGTGCTCGCGGTGCGGCAGTAGTCGACGAGCGACGGCCCGCCCCGGGGGACGAGGACGTCCACGGCGTCCGGCCGGGCCAGGAGCCAGCGCAGCTGGGAGCGGTCCGGGTCGTCCAGCACCGTGGCCAGCGCCTCGGGCAGCCCGGCCTGTGCGCAGGCGGCGCGGATCGCCTCGCCCAGCTCGGCGTTGGTCGACGAGATCTCCTTGCCGCCGCGCAGCAGCACGGCGTTGCCGGTGGCGACGCACAGCAGGGCGCCCTCGATGGTGGCCGTCGGCCGGGCCTCGTACACCATGAGGACGACGCCGAGGGGCTTGCGCACCTGCCGGCGGCTGCCCCAGGTGCCGATCGGGCTCTGCGGACCCGGGGCGGTGACGTGCGGCAGCGCCTCGTGCACCTGCTCGGTCAGCCGGGTCAGCACCTGCAGGTGGGCGTCGCCGAGGCGGAGCCGGTCCACCAGCGTGGGCGGCAGGCCGCGGCGTTCGGCGGCGGCGACGTCCTCCTCGTTGGCCTTGCGGATCCGGGACCAGCGGGCGCGCAGCTGGTCCGCCAGGCGCAGGCAGTACTCCTGATAGGCCGGGGCACCCACGGGGGGCGCCTGCACACTGGCCTCGCGTGCCGCTCGGGCGGCTTCTTCGATCATGACTCCCTACCACATGAATTGGCCGCCGTCGACGATCAGCTTCTGCCCGGTGATGTACGAACTGCGGGAGTCCACGAGGAACTCCAGGGCGTCGGCGATCTCGGCGGTGGAGGCGATTCGTCCTTGCGGGATGTGACGCAGCACGGCCTCGCGGGCCGCGTCGTCGTCCAGACGGAACCGGGCGACGACCTCGTCGGTCCAGGTGAAGCCGGGAATGAGGCAGTTGACCCGGACCGCCGGCGCCAGTTCCAGGGCCAGGCACTTGGTGAGGTGCAGCAGGGCCGCCTTGGCGGCGCAGTAGGCGGCCCCGTCCGTGCGGGGGCGCAGGCCGGTCGTCGCGCCGATGTTGACGACGCTGCCGCCGGGCTCGTCCAGCATGTGCGGGGCGCACGCGTGGGTGAGGTTCAGGGCGCCGAAGAGGCTGGTGCCGATCACCGTGTGCCACTCCTCGGGAGTGCTCCGCAGGAAGGGCTTGTCGATGTTGACGCCCGCGTTGTTGACCACGACCCTCGGCGGGCCGTGCCGCTCCACGGCGTCCGCCACGGCGGCGGCCACGGCACCGGCGTCGGTGACGTCGGCGCGGACGGCCCGGACCGCGGGGCCGAGGTCGGCCTCGGTGGCGCGGGCGGCCTCCTCGTCGGCGACGTACAGGGCGACCACCCGGTGGCCGCGGCGGGCCAGGCGCTCGGACAGGGCGCGTCCGATGCCCCGGGTGCCGCCGCTGACCACGGCCAGGGAGCCGGCGCCGGCCAGACTGCCGGCGGCCGGGGCGGCCACGGGGGCGGTGCTCATGCTCCCCCCGTCCCCGCCAGCACCTTCGCCCGGTCGACCTTGCCGGTCGCGCCGAGCGGCAACTCGTCCAGGACCCTGATCACTTCGGGAACCATGTAGACGGGCAGCCGTTCGCGCAGCGCCTGCCGCACCTGGGCGGTGAAGACGTCGGACGGCACCGCGCGGTCCTCCGGCACCACGTGCGCCTCCAGCCGGTCCCGGCCGCTGGGGCCCTTGCCGACGCCGACCACCGCGCCGCGCACCCGCTGCAGGCCGCGCAGCACCACCTCGATCTCCTCCGGTTCGATCCGGAAGCCGCGGATCTTCACCTGCCGGTCGACCCGCCCCACGAACACCAGGTCCTCGCCGTCCCGGGAGACCAGGTCGCCCGTGCGGTACCACACGCCCTCGCGTCCCGGGAGCCGTACGAAGCGCTGGGCCGTCAGGTCCGGGCGGTTGAGGTAGCCGCGCGCCACGCACCTGCCGCCCAGGTACAGCTCGCCGTCGGCGCCCGGGGGCACCTCACGGCCCCCGTCGTCCAGCACCACGGCCTCGTGGCCCGGCACGCAGGTGCCGATGGGCACCTGGTCGCCGCCGTCCCAGCCCTGCCGGATCCAGTAGCGGGTGGCGGCGATCACCGCCTCGGTGGGGCCGTAGCCGTTGCACAGCGGCACATGGCCCAGCGGTCCGGCCGCCCACCGCCGCACCACGGCGGCGCTGGGCGCCTCCCCGCCGAAGAAGACCGCACGCAGTCCGCTCAGCAGCTCCACGTCACGCGCCGTCAGCTCCTCGCCGAAGAACGTCTCGAAGTAGGCGGTGGTGCAGCCCACGTAGGTGACACCGTGCTGGTGCACCCGGGCGAACAGCTGCGGGCCGGTCCACAGCGCGGAACCGCGCAGCAGCACGGTGCCCCCGGCCACCAGACCCGCCCACATCTCCATGACGGTGGCGTCGAAGGCGGGCGCCGAGAAGGAGAGCAGCACGTCGTCGTCGGCGAGTCCGTAGGCCTCCACCGCGCCGGCCAGATGCGCCGCCAGGGCCCCGTGGTCCACGCACACGCCCTTCGGGGCGCCCGTCGAACCGGAGGTGTAGATCACGTACGCCTGGTCGTCGGGGCCGGGGCGGCCGGGCAGCGGGCCGTCGTCCGGTGTGCCGGACGCGGTCGCCTCGGCCACGGAGAGGACCGGAGCCCCGTGCAGCCGGGCCGGGGCGGCGGACCCGTCGGTGGCGAGGACCAGCGGTGCGCCGGTGTCCGCGAGCACGTGCCGCTGCCGCTCCTCGGGCCACGCCGGGTCCAGCGGCGTCCAGGACGCCCCGGCCAGCCAGCAGCCGAGGACGGCGGTCATGAAGTGCTCGTTGCCCGGGCCCAGCACCCCCACCACGGAGCCCCGGGCCGGGCCCCGCGCGGCCAGCGCCCGCGCCACGGCCCGCGCGCCGTCCCACAGCCGGCGGTAGCCGAGCCGGGCGTCGGCGCAGATCACCGCCGTACGGTCCGGGGTGTGCCGGACCCGCTCCTCGATCGCGTCCAGGATCGTCGTCATGTCCGTCCTTGCCTCCATCGCTCAGGAGTCCCCGTCCACGTGGGCGGCGAGCGCCCGGACGGTCGGCCGGCGGAAGAAGTCACCGACCGTCGGCGGCCGGCCCGTGGTCTCCCGCAGCGCCGTGATCAGCTTCAGCACGTCGAAGGAGTTGCCACCCAGGGCGAAGAAGGACTCGTCGGGGCCGCTCGGCGCGCTGCCGAGCAGCGTCGTCCACAGGTCGCGGATCATGCGCTCGGTCCCGGTCGGCTCCCAGCCGGACGCCGCCCCGGCCGGCTGGGCGGTCCGCAGCCGGCCCGCCTGGAGCGCGGTGGTCAGGGCGGTGCGGTCGACCTTGCCGTTCGGCGTCAGCGGCACCGCGTCGATCAGCCGCACGTGGCGCGGGAGCATGTAGGAGGGCAGGACCTGCTCCAGGTGGGCCCGGACGGCCGGCTCCTGGGGCTGCGCCTCGCCGGCCGGCCGCAGGAACAGGCACAGGGCGGCCTGTTCGCCGGTGCCGGTCACCGCCGCCACGGCCTCGCCCACCTCGGGCAGGCGCTCCGCCGCGGACTCCAGCTCGCCCAGCTCCACCCGGTGCCCGCGCACCTTGACCTGCGCGTCGCGGCGGCCGAGGAACACCAGGGCGCCGTCCTCCGCGAGCAGGGCCAGGTCACCGGTGCGGTAGACGCGGTCGCCGGATCCGGACGGCGCGTCCGGCGCGGGCAGGAACGCCGCCGTGGTGCGCTCGGGGTCGTTGATGTAGCCCACCGCCGGGCACACCCCGCCCAGGTACAGCTCGCCCACCGCGCCCGGCGGCACGTCGCGGCCCTCGGGGGTGAGCAGGTAGGCGTCCACGCCCGGCACCGGGCGGCCCACGGGGACGTGGTCGTGGGCGGGCAGGTCGTCGCCGCGCACCACGTGCCAGGTGACCGCGGTCGTCTCGGTCGGGCCGTAGAGGTTGACCAGCTCGCGTCCGGTGTCCCGCGCCAGCAGCCGCCGCAGCCGCTCGTCCAGGTTCAGCTGCTCCCCGGAGACGCAGACGTGGCGCACGGTGGGCAGGGTCAGCCCGGCCTCCTCGACCGCGCCGGCGAACGCGCCGGCCACCGCGACCGGCAGGTAGACGTGGGTCAGCTCCTCCTCCTCGGCGAGCCGGGCCACGGCCGTCAGGTCCCTGCGGTCCAGCGCGCCGAGTCCGACCACCGTTCCACCGCAGGCGAGGGTCGGGAAGATCTCCTGGTAGGAGACGTCGAAGCCGAGGGGCGCGTACTGCAGGAACCGGCTGCCCGGGCCCATCCGCAGCTCGCGCAGCTGCCAGTGCAGCAGGTTCACCAGGGGGCCCTGCCCCATGTGCACACCCTTGGGCCGGCCGGTCGAGCCGGAGGTGAACATGATGTACACGGGGTCCGTGCCGTCTGCCGCGTCCGGCGTCCGCGCCGTGCCGGCCTCGGCCTCCAGCTGCGCCGGGGTGGCGCGCGGCGGCCCGTCCGGCACCGCGTCCCGGTCGCCGACCGTGAAGCGGCACCCGGACTGCTCGATCATGTAGGCCAGCCGTTCGGCGGGCAGCGAGGTGTCCAGCGGCAGATAGGCCGCCCCGCGCCACAGCACGGCGAGCATCGCGACCACCGTCTCCACCAGGTCGCCCGGGACGACGGCCACGGTGTCGCCGCGGCCCACACCGCGCCCGGCGAGTCCGGTGGCGGCCCGCTCGGTGCGCCGCAGCAGCTCCGCGTAGGTCACCTCGGCGCCGCCCGGCTGCCGCACGGCGACGGCGTCGGGGTGGCGCCGCCCGGCCTCGCGCACCAGACCGAGCAGACCGCCCGGCGCGTCGGTCCGCCCGTCGGCGCCCAGCCGCAGGGTGCGTGCGACCGTGCCGCGCCGGGCGCTCAGCCCGGCCAGCAGGCTCCCGGTGTCCGCCGACGGCGTCCCGACGGCGCGCAGCAGCAGCTCGCGGTACTCGGTCAGGAACCGCTGCGCGTAGGACGCCGGCAGCAGGTCCCGGTCGTAGTCCAGCTCGATCCGCAGGCCGTCCTCGACCGCCGTCGCACCCAGCCAGAGGTCGAACTTGGCCGAGCCGTTCTCCAGGATCTCGAGCCGTCCCTCGATCCACGGCATCGGCGCCACCCGGGTGCGCAGCTCGTCCTGCATGGCGAACATGCACTGGAAGACCGGATTGCGGTTGCTCGACCGCTCCGGGGCCAGCCGCGTCACCAGGGCGTCGAACGGCACCGACTGCCGGGCGCGGGTCTCGCGCACCGTCGTCGACACCTCGCGGCAGTGCGTGTCGAACGGCACGTCGCGGGCGGGCAGCGCCATGGGCAGCGTGTTGACGAAGAACCCGCACAGCTGGTGCGAGGCCACCGTGCGCCGGGTGGCGAACGGGCTGCCCACCAGGACGTCCGCGGTGCCGGCGTAGTCGCCGAGCAGCAGCGCGTAGCAGGCCAGCAGCAGCTCGTACGGCGTGCTGCCGAGGTCCCGGGCCGCCCGCTCGACGCGTGCCCGCTCCGGCCGGTCGAGCAGCAGTCGCAGCCGCTCGGCCCGGTGGGCGGTGTCCTGCGGCCGGCCGGGCACCGGGTACAGCGTGGTGGGGGCCACGCCGGCCAGCGGCTTGACGAGCGCGTCGGCGTCCCCGGCGGTCACCGCCGCCTGCGCCGCCGCGCACTGCGCCGCGAGCTCCGCGCGCAGCGTGTGCTCGCGCGCCCGGGCCAGCGCGGCCGGGTCCTCGTCGCCGTCGGCGGCCGCGCGGCCCAGGGCCTGCCGGTACCCGGCGCAGATCTCGTCGACGAGGACCCGGACCGACACCCCGTCGCTGACGGTGTGGTGCACCGTCGCCAGCAGGGCCGACCGCGCGGGCGCGCCCGGCGCGGACGTCAGCAGCCGGAACCTGCACAGCGGGGCGCGGGCCAGGTCCAGCGGCAGCCGCACGAACTCCTCGGTCTGCTCCTCCAGCCAGGTCTCCCACGGCACCGCGCCGCCGTCGTGCCCCACGACCTCCCAGGGCAGCGTCACCGCCTGCGCGATGCGGGCGCCGGGGCCGTCGGGACCGGCGTGGAACTCGGTGCGCAGAGCCGGCTGCACCAGCACCAGCCGCTCCAGGGCGGCCCGCACGGCGTCGGCGTCCAGCGTTGCGTCGAAGACGATGCGGAAGCTGTTGTTGTACAGGTCCTTGCGGGCGGCGGCCTCCTGGATGAACAGCAGGCTGCGCTGGGAGTCGGTCAGGGGGAGCACGTCCCCCCGCTCGTCGGGACGCATCGCGGACGTCTCCTGTCGCAGGTCGAGGGCGGTCACCGGTGCGGCCCGCCGTTCCACCGGCCGACGAACTCCGTCAGGTCGCCGACGGTGACGAGCCGTGCCAGCTCGTGCGGCTCGATCTCCTGCGTCTCGTCCGCCGCCAGGTCGGTGATGATGCGCAGCAGCAGCAGGGAGTCGACACCCAGGGCCGTCAACTCACTGCTCTCGCTCATCGGTTGGTCTCCGACCCGGCGGGTGATGCAGGCCAGGACGTCTTCGGTGGTCGTCATACGGAGCAACCGCCCTTTCTGCGGGATCCGGCGTCGGTGACCAGCACAGCAGCCCGTCCTAACGATCCGGTTGTCGTCGGCTACCGGGCGGCCGGGCGCGGCCGCCGACGTGCGTCGCTAGCGGTCCGGTAGCCGCCGGTGAGCCGAACGTCAGGGGCCGGTGGTGTTCTTGGTGCGCACCCCAGGGGCGGTTCCGCGGCCCGCGGCACGCACCCGGCCCGCACCGGCCGCACGCCGCGCCGGCCGCACGCCGCGCCGGCCGCAGCGCGCGGGCCCGGCCGCGTCCGCCCCCGCCCCCGCCCACAGGCCCGCCGGGCCCGAGAACGGAGAGCGGAGCATTGGCAACCCCACAGGACCTGATCGAACGACACACCGCGCCCGCGCCGGCCGACGGCCGGACGGTGCACGGACTCTTGGCCGAGGCCGTGGCGCAGACCCCGCACCGCCCGGCCGTACGGGATGCGACCGGCGCCTGGACCTACGCCCAACTGGCCGAGCAGGCCGAACGGCTGACCGCGTGGCTGGCGGCCCGCGGCGTGGGCCGCGGCGACCGCGTCCTGCTCCAGCTGCCCACCGGCCGGCCGCTGGCGGCCCTCTTCTACGCCACGGTGCGGCGCGGGGCGGTCTTCGTGCCGGTGCACCCGGCCATGAAACCGTTCCACCTGCGGTCCGTCGTCGCCGACGCCGACCCCGCCCTCGTCCTGACCGACACCGAGGGCGTCCACCGCCTGCGCCCCCTCACCGACGCCCCCGTCCACGACATCGCCGACGTCCTCGCCGAGGCGGCGGCACAGGAGCCCGGCCCGGACGCGGCCGCGTCGCCGGACGTGTCCGGCGACGACCTGGCCACCCTCATCTACACCTCCGGCAGCACCGCCGCGCCCAAGGCCGTGGCCTGCCCGCACGCCGCCGTGGTCTTCGCCTCCACCGCGCTGGTCCAGGCCCTGGACTACCGCTCCGACGACGTCGTGTTCTGCCGTTTCCCGATGTCCTGGGACTACGGCCTGTACAAGGTCCTGATGACCTGCATCGCCCGCTGCGAGATCGTCCTCGCCGACGGCGACTCGGACTTCACCGTGCTGCGCCGCATGCACGAGACGGGCACGACCGTGGTGCCGCTCGTCCCCTCCTACGCCTCGATGATCGTCTCCCTGGCCCGGCGCCACCCCGACCAGCGGCCGCCCGTGCGCATGTTCACCAACACCGGCGCCGCCCTGCCCGCCGCCACCGCCGACGCCCTGCGCGCCCTGTTCCCCGGTGCCCGCGTGGTGCGCCAGTACGGGCAGACGGAGGCCAAACGGATCACCGTCATGCCGCCCGAGGAGGAGCACGAACGGCCGCACAGCGTCGGACGGGCCCTGCCCGGCACCCGCGTGCTGATCTGCGGGCCGGACGGCGAGCCCCTGCCGCCGGGCGCCGTCGGCGAGATCGTCGCCCTCGGCCCGCACGTGATGCGCGGCTACTGGCGCAACCCCGAGGCCACCACCCGCAGTTTCCGCCCCGACCCCGACGACCCGGCCGTCACCCGGCTGCACACCGGCGACTACGGACACCTCGACGAGGACGGCTACCTCTACTTCCAGGGCCGCCGCGACGACATGTTCAAGCGCAAGGGCTTCCGCATGAGCACCGTGGAGATCGAGACCGCCGCCCTGGACATCCCCGGCGTGCGGGCCGCCGCCGCGCTGCCCCCGGACGACCGCCACGACCTGACCCTGTTCGTGGAGAGCGACCTCGACGAACGCACGGTCGTGCGGGAACTGATGGAACGCCTGGAGACCGCGAAGATGCCCGCCCAGTGCCGGGTCCTGGCCGAATTCCCGCTCACCCTGCACGGCAAGAACGCCCGGCGGGAACTGGCCGCCCTGATCGACGGAGAGCGCCCGTGACCGTGAGCCCCCACCACCGCGACCTCGCCGGACAGTACGGCACCCCGCTGTACGTCTACGACCTGGCCCGGGTGCGCGCCGCCCGCCGCGACCTGTTCGGCTTCCTGCCGGAGGGCGTGGAGGTCTACTACGCCTTCAAGGCCAACCCCCACCCCGACCTGGTCCGTGCCCTGCGCACCGGCGACGGTCCCGCCTGCAAGGCGGAGATCAGCTCCACCGGCGAGCTCGCCACCGCCCTGGAAGCCGGCTACCAGGGCCGGGACATCCTCTACACCGGTCCCGGCAAGACGGCCGGCGAACTCGACCTGGCCGTCCGCAGCGGTGTGGGCCTGTTCTCCGCGGAGTCCCTCACCGACCTGGAGCACATCGGCCGCGCCGCCCGCGACCACGGCACCACCGCCCGCTGCCTGCTGCGCATCAACAGCGTGACCGCGAGCGCCGCCAGCGGGGTGCGCATGACCGGCAAGCCGACCCAGTTCGGCATCGACAGCGAGACCGTCCCCGAGGCAGCCGCCGCGCTGACCTCCGTGCCCGGCACCTCCGTCGAGGGACTGCACCTGTTCTCGCAGAGCAACGCCCGCGACGAGGAGAGCCTGCTGGCGGAGTTCCGGCACACGCTGGAGACCGCTGCCCGCATCCAGGACGAGCTGGGGGTGCAGCTGCGCGTCCTGGACATCGGCGGGGGCTTCTCCGTGCCCTACGGCCGGACCGGCGACCGCGCCGCCTACCCCAAACTGCGCGGCGAACTCGCCGCCGCCCTGGACCTGTTCTTCCCCCGGTGGCGGCAGGGCCTGCCGCGGATCGCCGTGGAGTCCGGCCGCTACCTCGTCGGTGACAGCGGCCACCTCCTCACCTCGGTGACCAACCTCAAGACCGGGCGCGGCCACACCTTCGCCGTCCTGGACGCGGGCATCAACGTGTTCGGCGGCATGTCCGGCCTCGGCCGCCTGCTGCCCGTCTCCGTCGAGGTCCCGGGAGGCGAGGACAGCCGGCAGGTCACCCTGGCCGGCCCGCTGTGCACCCCGGGCGACGTCCTGGGCCGCAACGTCACCGTCCCGGCCGGCCTGGCGCCCGGCGACCTCCTCGCCGTGCCCAACACCGGTGCCTACGGCCCCACCGCCAGCCTGCTGATGTTCCTCGGCCGGCCCAGCCCGGTGGAGGTCGTCACCGACGGCGAGGACACCGTCTCCGTCACCCGCATCGAACGCACCAGGGTCCCTCACGGCGCGGAGCACACGCATGACTGACCTGTTCCAGCCGTCCGGCACCACCCCCGACCGTGCCCGGGCCACGGTCGTCGTCACCACCGTGGCCTCCGACTCCCACACCTGGAACCTGGTGTTCCTGCAGCTCCTGCTGGAGGAACTCGGCTATCACGTCGTCAACCTGGGCCCGTGCGTCCCCGACGACCTGCTGGTGCGCCACTGCCGGGAGATCCGCCCGGCCGCCGTGATCATCAGCAGCGTCAACGGCCACGGCGCCCAGGACGGGCTGCGCGTCATCCGCGCGCTGCGCGACGACGAGCTGACCGCCGCCCTGCCCGTCGCCATCGGCGGCAAGCTCGGCGTGGACGGCGGTGCCACCTCCCACGCCGAGCGGCTCCTGGCCGCCGGTTTCAACGCCGTCTTCGAGGACGGCGCCGACACCCTGGCCGCCTTCCGCCGCTTCCTGGACGAACTGGGCACCGGGCCGGGCCGCGCCCTGGGCACCCGCCCGCAGCGCGCCGGCGCCGGGCAGGCGCGTCACGCCGATGAGCAGATGGGCGTCCCCGCGTGACGCCGCCCACGCCGGGCAACGTGCCGGACCGCCGACCGGGTTCCGCCGACGAACCCGCCCCGGCCGGTCCGGCCCTGCGCGGCTTCGGCGACTTCGTCCGCGCCCACGGCGGCAACGGCCGCCTGGTGGTCCAGCCCCGGATGGGTTTCAGCGACCCGGCCGCCATGCGCGCCGGTCTGGCCGCCACCCGGGCCGCCGCCGCCCGCACCGTCGGCACCATCACTCTGGACGCCCACACCCGCGTCGGCCACCTCGACGCCGCCGCGGCCGCCCTGCGCACCGGCACCCCCCTCAACGGCTACCCCGTCGTCACGCACCCCCCGGCCACCACCGCACAGGTCCTGCACGGCATCCGGGACACCGGCTTCCCCGTCCAGGTCCGGCACGGCTCCGCCCGCCCGGTCGGCATCTTCCGGGCCCTGGCCGCCCTCGGCCTGGACGCCAGCGAAGGGGGACCCGTCTCCTACTGCCTGCCCTACGGCAGAACCCCTCTGGCCGAGTCCGTCACCCAGTGGGCCACCGCCTGCGAACTGTTCGCCTCCCTGCGGGAGACCGGCCGCGAACCCCATCTGGAGACCTTCGGCGGCTGCATGCTCGGCCAGTTGTGCCCGCCGAGCATGCTGGTGGCCATCAGCGTCCTGGAAGCGCTCTTCTTCCTCCGGCACGGCGTGCGCAGCCTGTCGGTCAGCTACGCCCAGCAGAGCTCCCCGGAACAGGACGCCGAGGCCGTCGGGGCGCTGCGCCGCCTGTGCGCGGAACTCCTGCCGACCGACGACTGGCACGTGGTCCTCTACACCTACATGGGCGTCTTCCCCGAAACCGAGCACGGCGCCCGGCGGCTGCTGGCGAGCTCCGCCGAGCTCGCCGTGCGCACGGGAGCGGAACGCCTGATCGTCAAAACGGTCGCCGAATCGCGGCGCATCCCCACCATCCAGGAGAACATCGACGCCCTCGAACTGGCGGCGGCCACCGCGCGCACCGCCGGGCGAACCGCACCGCTCCCGTCGTTCCAGCCCGCCGACACCCCCACCTACCAGGAGGCCGCCGCCCTCGTCCACGCCGTCCTCGACCTGCACCCCGATCTGTCCCGGGCCCTGCTCCACGCCTTCCGCCGCGGCTACCTCGACGTCCCGTACTGCCTCCACCCCGACAACCGGGGCCTGACCCGCAGCTACATCGATCCGGCCGGGCGGCTGTGCTGGGCCGCCACCGGCAACCTGCCCATCGCCCACCTGGTACGTCCTCGCGGCGGCCCCCGTCTCACCTCCGCCACCCTGCTCGCCGACCTCACCCATGTCCGCAACCGCTTCGACGGTCTCCCGCCCCCCGCCGTCGCCTCCCGCACGGCGACGACGGACCGAACCGTCCCGGCCCGCCCGTCGGCCGCCGACCCGGTGGCATCCTCGCGGCCGTCAGGAGGCGGCCGGTGAGGCGTGCTGACGCCCCGTCCCGTGGATCGACGCCCCGGCGCAGGTGACGACCGTGATCGTGTGCGGAGCAGCGAGGTGACGGACCGCGCCGGCACGGTCGGTGGTCTTCCCCGCCGCGGTGCCCGGCCGCAGGCCCACCCGTTCGCCCGCAAGGTCGCCGGTGACTCCGGGGGAGCGGAGGTGCCGGCCCCGCCGGCTTCAGCGGCCGGTGGGAGTCCTCGGCCCGGCTGCTCAGGCCTTTGCGGGAGCGGTGCCCGGCCGAGGGCGTCACCTCGCGGTGGACCGCCCCGCGGGAACGGAACCTGCCCGTGACGATCACGGGCCGGTCATATCAGCCGGCCCGCCGGATGGCCGCGGGGATCGTCGGCCAGCACGATGGCGGCTCCGACGCGTTTGCCCACCGGCTCGCGGCGGATCTCGAAGCTGCGGCACACGGCCATGACGATCTCCAGGCCGTGCTTGCCGACCCGGTGCGGATCGGCTTCCTGGGGCACCGGCAGGGCGGGATCGCTGTCCCAGACGCTGATTTCCACGGCGCCGTCGCTGATCACCAAGTCCAGCAGACACGGGCCGGGGGCGTACTTGTGGGCGTTGGTCACCAGCTCGCTGGCCACCAGCTCCACCAGGCCCATCGCACGCTCCGACACCGGGATCCCGTGGACGGACTGCACCTCGGTCATGAAACGGCGGGCCGCGTCCCGGGCCTCGGCGATCCGCTCCCCGCCCTCCAGGGCGACCGTGGACTGCAGGGGACGGCTGGCCAGCGGCTGATCCTCGTCGTCGTGCACCACTGACCTCATACCGCCACCCTCGTCCTGAGCAACCCGACCAAGGGCGTTCGGCTACCCCCGGAACCGGAACACACGCATGCCTCACATCACGGTTGAGTCACTCGGCGCGGCGGTGACGTCGGTCGGGGGACGTCGGTGGGGGAGGGGCCGGACTCCCGCATGCCGGGAACAAGGAGGAACGGCTCCTCGCCGGAGGGGCGAGGAGCCGTTTCGTGGGGTGTGCGCGCTGGATCAGGCGTGACGGTGGGAGTGGCGGTTGCCGACGATCAGGCGGTAGACGAGGAGAAGGATGACGGAGCCGACGATGGCGGCGATCCAGGTGGACAGGTCGAAGAAGCCGTCGATGGAGTCGACGCCGAAGATCACCTTGCCGAGCCAGCCGCCGAGGAGGCCGCCCGCGATGCCGATGAGCATCGTGATGATGACGCCGCCGGGGTCCTTGCCCGGCATCAGTGCCTTGGCGATGAAGCCCGCGAGCAGGCCGATGAGGATCCAAGCGATGATGCCCATGAGACGTCTCCTACCTCGTTGTATAAAGCTTCTGTTAATGCACCGTCTTTACCGCCGGGGCACTTCCAAACGTCGTGCACACGATCATTTGCCGGGCCGGGCCCCGGTCCGGCCCTCCTGCGCCTTCCTGACGCCGTGGCCCGCCGTTCCCCGGCGGCTGCGGCGTCCTTGAGGCTGTCCGGCACCGTGGTGGCCTCACCGGTGCCCGGCCCGGGAGGAACGCGCAGTCGCCGAGAGCCCGGCCCGGACGAGGGGTTGTGCGAGCCCTCCGGAACCCGTCCTGCCGCGCAACGCGGTTGGGCCGCTCGAACGAAAGACGCGCATCGGCTGTCCTCCGAGGGTGCGGTGGATCCGCGTCTTCGCGGCCGAGGGCGTCCCGTCCTCGTGGTTCGCGAGACTTCCGCGCAGGTGGTCCGGGGTGTCGCACGCCGGGTCGCGCACCCCCGCACCCTTAATACTTGGCTGGCCACCTAATTGGTGTTACCTTTATGTGGTCGGCCACATAAAGCGGGTCGCCGGTTCCGCCCATCGAGGGAGACAGCAGTCATGAAGGCCATCGTTTTCGACACGTTCGGCGGCACCGAGGTCCTGCACGAGACGGAGACCGAGATCCCCGAGCCCGGCCCCGGCCAGGTCCGCATCCGCGTCCGGGCGGTCGGCGTCAACCCGGTGGACGGAAAGATCCGCTCCGGGATCATGGAGGCCATCTTCCCCACCACGCTGCCCGCCGTCCCCGGCGGGGAGATCGCCGGGGTCGTCGACGCCCTCGGCGAAGGCGTCGACCGGCTGAAGGTGGGTGACGAGGTGCTGGGCTGGTCCGACACCGGCGCCTACGCCCAGTACGCACTGGCCACCGCGGCCGTCCTCGCCCCCAAGCCGGCCGGCCTGGACTGGACGCACGCGGCCGCGCTGCCGGTGGCGAGCGACGGCGCCGACCGGGTCCTGGACCTGCTCGGCGTCAAGGCCGGTGAGACCCTGCTGATCCACGGTGCGTCCGGCGCACTCGGCACCGTCGCCGTGCAGCTCGCCGTCGCCCGCGGCGCCCGCGTCATCGGCACCGCCGGCCCGGCCAACCAGAGTTACGTGACATCGCTCGGCGCCACCGCGCTGGTCTACGGACAGGGTCTGGTCGAGCGGGTCCGCGCCCTCGCCCCGAAGGGCGTGGACGCCGTGTTCGACGCCGCGGGCAAGGGCGCACTGGAGGACTCCATCACTCTGCGCGGCGGCACCGACCGGATCGTCACCACCGCCGACTTCCGGGCCCGCGAACTCGGAATCGTCTTCGCCGAGGGCCCGCAGCGGCGCTCGGCCGCCCGACTGGCCGAACTCGCCCGGCAGGCCGCCGACGGCGCGCTGGTGATCACGGTCGGCGCCACCTACCCGCTCGCGGAAGCGGCCAAGGCGCAGCAGGCCGGCGACGCCGGCCACGGCCGGGGGAAGCTCGTCCTCACCGTCGGCTGACTCTCCGGCGCGACCGCCCACGGCCGGCCCGCACCCGGTCCCGCCTCCCGCCCGTCCCCCTCGTCCCGAAGGAAGCCCTCCATGCCCACCACCGACCTGAACGCCCTGTGGCGGCCCGCCCGCGCCGGGGACCTCCGGCTGCCGCACCGGCTCGTCATGGCCCCGATGACGCGCGGCCGCAGCACCGCGGAGGGCGTGCCGACCGAGCTGAACGCCGAGTACTACGCCCAGCGCGCCTCGAACGCGCTCATCATCACCGAGGGCACCCAGCCGTCCGCCGACGGGCAGGGCTACCTGCTGACGCCCGGCGTCCACACCGCGGAGCAGGTGGCCGGGTGGCGCAAGGTCACCGACGCCGTGCACGCCGCCGGCGGGCGCATCGCCGTGCAACTGATGCACGTCGGGCGGATCGCGCACCCCGGCAACACCCCGCACGGACGGCAGCCGGTGGCGCCCTCCCCGGTGCGCCCGGCGGGCATGATGTTCACCGCGTCCGGGCCGCAGGAGATGCCCCGGCCCCGGGCGCTGTCCACCGAGGAGGTCGCCGCGACGGTCGAGGACTACCGCCGCGCCGCCGCGGGCGCCGTCGCGGCCGGCGCGGACGGCGTGGAGATCCACGGCGCCAACGGCTACCTCGTCCACCAGTTCCTGTCCACCAACGCCAACGAGCGCACCGACCGCTACGGCGGCCCGGTCGGCAACCGCATCCGCTTCGCCGTCGAGGTCGCCGCGGCCGTCGCCGACGAGATCGGTGCCGGCCGCACCGGCATGCGCCTGTCCCCCGGCAACCCGTACAACGACATCCGCGAGGACGACACGCACGAGCTGTACCCGGCGCTGGTGCGCGCCCTCGCCCCGCTGGACCTGGCCTACCTCCACCTGGTGCACACCGGCGACGAGCAGCTGCTGGACACCCTTCGGCCGCTGTGGCCCGGAGCACTCGTGTTGAACCGCGCGGGCGCCGACCTGGCAGCGCGGGCCAAGGACGTCACCGACGGCCGGGCCGACCTCGTCTCCGTCGGCGCCCTGGCGCTGGCCAACCCCGACCTGGTCGAGCGGGTACGCTCCGGAGCGCCGCTGAACACCCCCGACCCGGCCACCTTCTACAGCGGCGGCGAGACCGGATACACCGACTACCTCACCCGTGGCGACGCCTGAGGAGAAGCGATGACCGACCCCGTCTCCAGGCCCCCCAGCACGGCGCGCGACGGCCGTCTCAGCTACGCCGTCTTCCAGCTCGCCCGCGCCCATCGCGGCCACGCCGCCGCGATGCTCCGCACCATGAAGCTGCACCCGGGACAGGAGCTGCTGCTGATGCAGCTCTTCGACCGCGACGGCCAGACCCAGTCCGAACTGCTGGACAGCGTCGGACTCGACCACTCCACCGTCTCCAAGTCGCTGCGCCGCATGCAGGACGCGGGACTGCTCACCCGGGAACCGGCCGAACACGACCGGCGGGTCATGGTGGTCCGGCTCACCGACGCCGGCCGCGCCCTGCGTGAGCCCATCGCGGACATGTGGCGCGCCCTGGAGGAGCTCTCGGTACAGGGCCTGACGGCGGAACAGGTCGAGACGTTCACCAGGACCGCGTACGCCATCGAGCAGTCGATCAAGAAGCGCGGTCGCCAGGACCCGCCGAACGGGTAGCTGATCGTTCCGGAACGAGCCAGCCGCGGTTCCCATGCTTGCCGATCTTGGCCGACAGGCACGGCGGGCGGAGGCGCAGAAGTGGCCCGGCGACCCGGGCCGCCAGGGGGAAACGGCACCGTGCCCGGCCGAACCGGCTGGTCGGCAACCCCCGGCTCGCCGCGGGCGTGCCCGCGCTCATCGACGTGCCCCGTGCCGGGCGGACCCCTCCAGCACCCGACGGGCCGCGGGTCCGGCCCTCAGCGACTCACCGTAGGCGCAGGGGGCCCCGGTACGCAGGGCCTCGGTACGGGCCACGGAGGACAGGAACTCGCCGGTTTCCCCGGGACCGCCGAACTGGAAACCGAGCTGGGTCGTGTAGCACTGCGCCGCGGCGGTCTTGTCCGCCAGGACAGCGCCGATGTCGATCGTCACCTCGCCCGCCCCCTCGGGGGTGCCGCGCCGGAATCCGGCGTCGTACGGCGGTGTGCGGGCGACATAGGGCACGTCGCGCCACCAGCCGGTCCGTGAGGACGGTGCGAGGGCGGCCACCGCGCGGGCGGCGAGCAGGTGATCGACGTGGCCGCCGATCCCCTGAGGGGCGAGGACGAGGTCCGCCGACACCAGGTGAGGGCGGAGCAAGTGCCGTAGTTCCGTCTCGACGGTGTCGTGGGGGCGGGGAGGTGTGAAAAGCTCCGCCGGACCGCCGTACCCCCGGTGCGGCGCCTCGGGCAGCGGGAGGTGGACCGGGGGGAGCGTGCCCAGCCTCCGTTGGGCGGCCCCGTCCTCGGCACGGCGCAGGGCCATGTAGTCCACGTCGGCGGGCAGCCCCTTGTCGAGCTGGGTGGACAGCGCGAAGGGGCAGGGATCGCCGACCGACGCGGTGAAGCAGGTGACGACCCGTACGAGCCAACCCGCTCGGGACAGCAGCGCCAGCACGCCTCCGGCGGAGAAGACCGCGTCGTCCAGATGCGGGCTGACGGCGATGGCGGTGCGGGCACCGCACAGGGGCGCGGTCACAGTAGGTGAGGTTCGCGGCGGAACCGGCAGGACAGGTCCACGGCGGGCGCCACGGACCCGTCGGCCGGCTCCTTCGCGGACGTCGTCCTCCCCGGCCGTGCGGCGCACACCTCCTCGTACACGGCGCAGACGCGCGCGGCGGCCACCGGCCACGACCACCGGGTCCGCACCTGCCGCAGTGCCGTGCGGGCGAGGCGGTGACGCAGCGGCGCGTCGTCGAGCATCCGGCCGACGGCTTCGGCCAGGGCGCGGGGGTCGCGTGGGGGCACCAGCAGCCCGTTGACGCCGTCGCGTACGCAGTCCACCACGCCGACCACGTCGGTGGACACCACCGGAAGCCCGCTCGCCATCGCCTCCAGGATGGTGTTGGAGAAGCCCTCGGCCCAGGTGGGGCTGACGAAGACGTCACCCCTGCGGTAGACGGCGGGGGCGTCGTGGTAGCCGGTGGGGCCGAGCACCTCCACGGTGCCGGCCAGGTCGCGCCGTCGTGCCCGGTGGGTCAGCCGGTCCAGGTCGGGGCCGGTACCGGAGACCAGCAGCCGCAGCCGCCTTCCTCCGGCACGCAGGAGCCGTACCGCCTCCAGCAGGTCCAGGACGCCTTTGCGGACGTCGATCCGGCCGTGGTAGAGCAGCACCGGCGGGTCGTCGAGGGCCCCGGGCCGCCGTCCGGGCGCGGGGCGGAAGAGACCGGTGTCGGTGGCTCCGGGGATCACGGTGAGGCGTTCGGCCGGCACCTGGTGGCGGACGGCGACCTCGGCCCTGAAGGAGGGGGAGCCGATCAGCACGGCCGGTGTATCCCGCAGCACCCGGCGGATCGCCGCGCGGTGGGTGGTGCAGCAGGTGCCGACCCAGTGCCCGTCGCCGCCCTGCACGGAGACCACGGCCGGAACCCCGAGCCGCTCGGAGGCCTCCAGTACGGCCAGACCCGGAGGGTAGCCGTACTGGGCGTGCAGTACGTCCAGCGGCCGGCGGGCGTGCAGGTCGGCGATCGTGTCGCGCAGCGCGGCGACATCGGCCTCGAAGTCGGCGGGCAGTCCGTCGCCCACGGCCTGCTCGCCCAGGGACTCCAGCGCCACCAGGCGCACGCCGTGGGGGACCCGCTCGGGCGGGGGAGGGCCGCCGCCGTAGACGGCGCGGCCCCGGCGGTCGCCGCGGTACTGGGACACCAGGGTGACCTCGTGGCCCGCCGCGGTGAGGGACCGCAGCAGGTTCTCCGCGTAGGCGCTCATGCCCGACACGGCAGGCCAGTAGCGCCGTGAGACGAAGCAGACCCTCATCCCGCTCCTTCCGGGGCGCCGGCGCCGTACGGGACGGGGGTGCCCGGGGGGTCGCCGGCTCCGGTGTGCTCGGCGTCGCGCAGCGCCTCCAGCGCGGAGCGCACCAGAGTGTCGGCGCGGTGTGCGTCCCGGGACAGTTCCAGACTCACCAGTCCCGCGTACCGCACGGCGCGCAGCGCGCCGAGGACGGCGGGCAGGTTCATGTCGCCCTCGCCCGGAGCACGGTGCTCGTGCCGGCCGTACGGCATGTCCTCCACGGCGACCGCGCCGAGGTCCCCGGCGTACCGCGCCACCGCCTGATCCGGTGCCAGGTCGCCGGTGACCAGGCAGTGCCCGGTGTCCAGGGCCAGACGCAGGCCGGGGACGAGGGCGGCCAGCCGGGACCAGTCGGCGCACGTCCCGACGAGCATGCCGGGCTCGGGTTCGAAGGCCGCCACCACGCCCCGTTCGGCCGCGTACGCGGTGACGGCGCGCACTCCCTCCACCAGACGGCACCAGGCCGTCCCGCCGGGGGAGGTGTCCGTGCCCGCGGCCGGGACGCCCGCCCAGAACGAGACCGCCTCACTGCCCAGACCGGCGGCGATGTCCACGCACAGGCGCAGGAACGCCAGGCGGCGGGCCCGGCCGGCCGGGTCGGGGGTGACCAGGGTCGGCTCGTGCTTGTGCCTCGGGTCCAGCAGAAAGCGCGCCCCGGTCTCCACGGTGCTCCCCAGGCCCAGGCGGTCCAGGCGGCGGGCCAGCGCCGCCGTGCGAAGGGCCAGGTCCGGTGCGAAGGGGTCGTGGTGGGCCACGTCCACGGTGAGCGCGACCCCGTCGTACCCGGTGTCGGCCAGCAGCGCCAGCGCGTCCTGCAGACGGTGCGAGGTCATGCCGTTGGTGTTGTAGGCGTAACGCAGCCTGCCGGCGGAGGGGGTCACCGGACCGCTCCCGCGGTGGTGCGGGCCACCGCGTGCCGGTCGGGTTCGCGGTAGAGCGGATACAGCGCCCCCACCGTCTCCCGTGCGGCGCCGACGTCGAACCAGGCCGGGCCGCCCAGCCGTTCGCGGGCCTCGGGCGTCAGGTGCACCGGCCGCGCCCCGGAGTGGGGGAGCGGCCCCACCCCGGCCAGCGGGTGCTCGCGTTCCGTCAGTCGGCGCACGCCGCGTTCGCCGATCCTCGCGTAGGACATCGTCTCCACCTCCATGCCCGGGACGAGCACCTTGACCGCGTACGCCCCGGGGCCGCCCGCCCCGATCACCAGGACGTCGAAGTCCTCCAGCCGCCGCAGCAGGTCCTCCAGGAGGGCGGCGGGGTCGTCCAGCGAGCCGGCCGGCACGGTCGGCAGGGAGGAGAAGGGCACACTGGAGCGCCGGGACAGCACGGTGGGCTCCAGCAGTTCCCGCAGACGCGGGGCGTCCAGGGCGGCCCACGCCCTCATCGCCGACAGCGCCCTGGGCTCCTGCCCGGCCAGGGGCGAGGACAGCACGCGCTCGAGGTACCCGGGCGGGGCGATGCGGGCGGCCGTCTCCAGCGGGCCGTGGAAGAAGACCTTGCGGGCGCGGGAGGAGACGTACTCCGTGAGCGCCTTGCGCAACGCCGCCTCGCGGTCCGGGTGGGCGGCCTCGCCGCACGCGGTGAGCGCCAGCGCCGTCGCGTTCTCCCCGGCCCCCGGGACGGCGTCCGTGCCGACCACGTGGACGTCGGCCAGGCCGAACCGGGTGGAGGCGAGCTTGGGCAGCACCTCGATGCCGGCCTCTCGCAGCCGGTCCAGGACACGGCGGGTGACCGGATCGTCCACCTCGTCCAGGCCGATGACCACCCCCTCGTCCATCGCGCGGTGCGCGGTGGCGTTGCCGTCTCGCTGGAGGATCTCCAGCAGCGCGTGGGACAGGGCCCGCTCCGGGGTGTCCCCGGCTCCCAGCCCGTTGGTGACCGGTGTGGTCAGCCAGCCGCCGGGCGGGGGACCACCGGGCAGGTCCGAGCTGCAGGAGGCGGCGAACTCGGCGGGCACCAGCACCTCCTCGCCGGTGCGGTGCCGATGCGCCGGCACCCACTCCAGGGGCCGCTCGGGACCGTAGTCCGCGCCGGCCGGCAGCACCAGACCGACCGGGTCGGCGACCCGGTCCCGGCCGCGCTCGCGCACCAGTTCCGCGTAGGAGGCACGACGGCGCCCGGTGCGGGCCAGGTGCCGCGCCAGCAGCACCTCCTCGACGAGTTCGCCGTAGGCGCCCGTACGGGCCCGGGCGAGGTCGGCTCCGTACCCGCAGGCGCCCTTGCGGACGCCGGCCGTGTCCAGGTGGTCGGCCGAGACGACCGGCAGACCGGTTCGGTCGGCGCCGCTGATGTCGAAGTCCTGCTGTTCGCCGGGGGCGAGCGCGTCGCGGTACGCCCTGACCACCGGGTCCTCCTCGACGGCGCTCACCGGGCGGCTCCCAGGGGGAGGGCGGCCGTGTCGGGCCGGCCGGCCAGCCGGTGGTCGAACAGGCGCAGGACGTCCGCGGTGGTGACCGGGGCGGCGAACTCGAAGGGGGTGGCCACCGCCTCGAAATCCAGTGCGCCGATCACCGACCGGTAGTGCCGCACCTCCTCGTGGGAGAGCGGTATCCGGGCGTGGTAGGCCTTGTGGCAGGACAGGGCGCGCGGCACGGTGCCGTCCAGGTCGACCTTGAGGGCGTCGCCGCAGAACAGGATCCTCCGGCGCTCGTCGTGCAGCACGCAGTGGCCGGGGAAGTGGCCGCCGGTGCGGTGCACGGTCAGGCCGGGGGCCAGTTCGAGGCGCTCGTCCACCGGCCAGGTGACCCGGAACGCCTTCGTCCACGCCAGGTCCCGCACCCCGACGGCCACCACCGGTGGGGCGAAGCGGTGCTGAAGCTGCCACAGCGCCCCGTAGCCGTGGACGTGGCTGGCGCCCAGCCGGGTGACACCGCCGAGCCGCTCGATCTCGGCCAGCGCGTCGGACGGGTAGTAGGGGGCGGCCTCCCAGGCGACGTTGCCGCCCTCGGCCTCGATCAGCCAGCCCGTCGAGGCCAGGCCGAAGGACGGCAGGACGCGGAATCCGGTGACGCCCGGCACGGGCCGGTACCAGTCCGCGGTCAGCAGGGTTGCGACCGTCTTCTCGTCGGGGAGGTCCCAGCCCTCCTCGGGCAGTGCGTTGCGCACGTCACAGCAGACCGGGCAGGCGGGCGGGGTGGTGAACCACCGTTGCCAGTGCCCGCAGTTGGCGCAGGCGTACATCGTCAGGGTCATCGTCGGCCTTCCTCGACGGTGGACGGGTCCGGTGGCGGCGGGGCCGGGCGGGAGCGCGACAGGGCCTCCAGCAACAGCCGGTGCAGCGCCAGGTCGCGGTGCAGCGACCACGGCCAGGCCCGGTGCGCCGGGCGGCCGGCGCGTACCGCGAGCGTGGCCGAGGAGAATTCCCGGACCTGGGCCGCAAAGGGGGACGTGCCGGTGTCGAACGGCACGGGCGCGCGGCGCGCGGTGTGCGCGCCGGTGAGCCACAGCTCCCCCCCGGCGTCCTGACCGAGGGTGTCGAGGGCGGTCAGCTGCCCGCGGGTGCCGACGACCTCCAGCCGGCGGCGGGGCAGCGTGTCCGGGGTGTTGTAGGCGACGTGCAGGCAGACCAGCACCCCGCCGCCGGTCCGGCCGGCCAGGACGGCGCCGTCGTCGACCGGGTAGGGGTGCACCCGGTGCTGCACCAGCGCCGTCAGCTCCGCCAGGTCGTCCCCGCCGAGCAGGACGCCCACCAGATCCAGTCCGTGCGGCGCCAGGTCAAGGGCGGCTCCGCCGCCCGCCCGCACCGGATCGGCGCGCCAGTTGTCGTACGGGCGGCCGTCCGGCGACCAGGCGGGCGGCAGCCAGCAGCAGTAGGTGATGCGCACCGCGGTGACCGTGCCCAGGGCCCCGGAGGCCACCACCTCCCGCACGGCCCGGTGGGCCGGGTGGAAGCGCTGGTCGTAGGCGGTCGCCGCCAGCACCCCCGCCCGGTGGCAGGCGGCGACCAGCCGTTCGGCGTCGGCGAGGTCGGCGGCCAGCGGTTTCTCGCACAGCACCGCGGCCCCCGCCGCGGCGGCCGCCGCGGTCGCGGACCGGTGGGCGTGGTTGGGTGTCGCGACGTACACCGCGTCGGGCCGGTGGACGGCCAGCAGGGCGGTGAGGTCGGCGGCGGTCCGGGCACCGTGCGCCCGGACCGCCAGCCGGGCGGCGGCCGCGGGGTCGGCGTCGGTCACGGCGACCAGACGGGGCACCGCGCCGCCGGCCCGGCCGGCGGCGGCCGCCAGCAGTCCGGGCAGGAAGTGGTCCCGGGCCACCCATCCGCATCCGGCGACCGCCCACCGGCACACGGTGGCGGCCCGCCGGTCCGCCGCGTTCACCAGCGCTCCGGAAGATCCAGGAGCACCCGGCGACGGGCCAGGTCGGTCACCTCCGGTGTCAGCCGTCCGGCCCGGGCGTCGGCGAGCAGGGCGGAGGGGAGATCGATCCGGCCGGGCAGGTAGGCCCGGGCGGCGGAACCGTACTCGTCCCGCCAGCGTTCCCCCGGCCAGCGCAGCCGGCCGTCGCGATAGAGCGGGTTGGGGCGCAGGGGCCGTCCGGGGACGGGCCGGTCCGGGGACAGGCGGCCGTGCCCGGGCGGCGGAGGCGGGGTACTGACCAGGGCCATGGCTTCGCAGCCGGCCAGTTCCCCCGCCGTGCGCGGCCGGGGAGGGGCCCCCGCCAGCAGGGCGCGGGTCAGGTCGGCGTCGTCGTAGCAGACGGCCCCCGGCAGCAGCGCACGCCATCCGGCCGGATCCAGCGGCAGGCCGGAGACCGGTCCGGGGACGAGGCGGTTGTGACAGTGGCCCAGGACGACACCGCCGCCACCGGCATACGCCAGCGCCCGGCGCACCACCTCCTCCTTGCGCGGCAGGAAGTACAGCGCGTCGTGGCAGGCCACGTAGGCGGGACGGCCCGGGGGACGCAGCGGCCAGGGCGCCGTGACGTCGGCGCACACCAGCCGCGCCCAAGGGGCGATGAAGCGCCGGGCCAGCCACAGCTTGGCGAAGACCACGTCGATCCCGGTCAGGTCCCGGTGCCCGCGCAGTCGCAGTTCCCGCAGCAGGTGCCCGGCGCCGCACGCCAGTTCCAGCACCGGCAGACCCCCGGGGGAGTGCCGGGCGGTCAGGGCGAGCACGGCCAGCCAGGTGGGATCGCTCCACCGGTGCAGGAAATACGTCCCGACCCTGCCCATGCCCAGCAGCGTCACCGCCTCGCGCAGGGTGGCCGCCCCCAGCGCGGCGCGCAGCGCGCCGGAGGAGGGGGACGGGCCGTCCCACCAGTCGTCGGTGTCGGCGAGCAGGACGAGCGCGGCACCGTCCGGATCACCCTCCTCCGTCCGGCGCACAACCCGCTCGCGCACCTCCTCACGGCCGGTGCGCAGCCAGGGGATGCCCGCCACGACCGGCCAGCGCCGTTCGCCGTCGGACAGCAGCCCGGGCCCGCAAGGCCGCAGCGGGGCCCCGTTGCCGGGGCTGACCAGCCCGGCCGTGGTCCGCGCCGGGCCGGTGGCCGGCGTGTCCCCGGCGGCCGCGGGTCCCGCTGTGGTGTCTCCGGCCGCCGCGCGGTCCGTCGGGCCCCTCACCCCGTCTCCGCCGCGTCCAGGACGGCCCGGTGGAAGCCGGACACCGCGCAGGGATGCACCAGGTCCAGCTCCTCCAGGGCCTGCTCGGCGGTGAAGGCGGCGGCCCGCGCGTGGTGGCGGACCTGCAGCACGCGGTCGAGGACGTCGGCGGCGTGGAAAGCCCGCGCGGCCGGGGCGTCGACCCCCTCGCGCAGGGCGAGCAGCGGCTCCACACACGCCGCGAGGGCCGCGGGCAGGTCGGCGAGCGCCTGCCGCGTCAGCCGTGCGCGGACCGCGGACAGGTGCCCGCCCAGCAGTTCCTCCCCGGCGAAGCCCGCGTCGGGCAGGACGGCATTGTGCAGGTGGTGGGAGAGGCCGAGCAGGAAGACGTCGCCGGGAGCGGCGTCGAACGTCTCGGCCAGCAGCACTCCGTAGACCGCCACCGCCCAGCAGTGGTCGCCGTGGCTCTCGGGCGGTTCGACCATCAACCGCGGCCGTCCCGGGCAGGTGGCACCCGCCCGGGGCTGGGCGCACAGCACCGCCGCGAACCCGGGGACCGGCCCCTCGTCCGGGTCCTCCACCAGATCCGGCAGCGCCCCGCGCAGCAGACCGGCCGTCACCGGGCCCACCCGGTCCGCGTGCTGGGCGACCGAGCGCTCCAGCACCGCCACCGCCTCGTCGGCCGCCAGCCCGCACCGTCGCAGCACCGGGCCGTCGATTCCCGCCAGACGCGCCCCGGCCACGGCGGCCGCGCACGCGCGCACGGCGATCCTGTCGGGAGCCCCTCCGCGCACCAACTCCGCCCACGACCGGCAGAAGGCGCGTTCGGCCATCGAGACCCCACCGCTGCCGGCCGTACGGACCCGCTTCAGGTCGCCGATCTCGCGCAGCAGGGGAACGGCCGCCCGCAGGGGCCCGCCCGGCACCTCCCCGTCCCGCCCCGCGGGACGGGCGGCGGCCTGCGTCACGGCCGTCCGCCCGGCACGGTCCGGCCCTCACCGTCCAGCCAGTCCAGCAGCGCCTGCTCCTGCAGGTGCAGGGCGTGCTCCGGGGCGCCCCCGCCGGCGGTCATCGGGGCCTTGAAGAAGAACCCGAACTGCTCCTGCACCCCGCGCTCCCCGCGGCGCCGCGCCTCGGCCAGGAGCCGGATCAGCTCCAGCACCAGCGGAGCGGCCAGGATGGAGTCCCGGCACAGGAAATCGATCTTCATCTGCATCCGGCGGCCGAGGAAGCCCACGAGATCGATGTTGTCCCAGGCCTCCTTCTCGTCGCCGCGCGGCCGGTAGAACTCGATGCGCACCTGGTGGTCCTCCACCGGGTAGCCGAGCAGGGCGTCCAGCACCGACTCCTTGGTGGCCGTCTTGCTCGCCAGCGAGTCCGGATCCTCCAGCGCCCGGCCGTCGCGGTTGCCCAGCAGGTTGGTGGAGTACCAGCCCTCCACCCGCAGCGCCCGCGAGCGCAGGGCGGGGGCGAGTACCGTCTTGACCATGGTCTGCCCGGTCTTGCCGTCCTTGCCCGCGATCGGCACCCCCTGCCGCTCGGCCAGACGGATCAGCGCCGGCACGTCGGCCCCGCGGCTGGGGGTGAAGTTCAGGTACGCCATGCCCTCCCGCAGGGCCGCGTAGGCATAGAGCATGGCGGGGGTGATCGCCTCGTCGCCCGCGTCCAGTGCCGCCTCGAACGCCTCGGGCGAGGCGAAGGCGGGCGACGCCGGGTCGGGCAGACGCTCGGTCGAGGCGAGGTTGACCACGACCACCTCGGCCAGGCCCTGCTCCTCCCGGAAGCGCCGCAGGTCCTCCCGGATGCGCTCCGTGCGCCCGCGCGGGCTGTCGAGCGGCACGACATGGGCGCCGGTCACCGCACGGCAGTACGCCGGATCCGCCACCGCCGGCCACGGCCGCAGCTGCTGGAGCCGGGGAGCGGCGGCTTCGATCTGAGCCGGTTCCAGGACGCGGTGCAGGTGGGCGGCCTTGGCCAGGTCGTCGGCCGACACGTCCCAGCCGCCGAACACCAGCTCCTCGTAGGGCACCAGGTCCGTACGCGCCGCCAAGGGGAGCCCGTCCTGACCGCAGATGCCGAGCCTGAGCAGCTCCACTCCGGCCACGGCGGTGGTCGCGACCGCCCCGCCCAGTCCCACGACGGCGGCACCCAGCCGCCCCGTCGGAGCGTCCGGGGTCTTGTGCCGGGATGAACGTCCCTCGGTCGGTTCATGCATCGCTCTCTCCGTTCGCCTTGCCCACGGGACGCAACCGGGCTCCGGATCGAGAGGCGACGGGCACGGTCGGCGGTCCTGTGCGGTCCGCGGAAACTCTTCCTCGCGCAGCAGTCGGGTTCACCGCAGCGACACCACCCAGCCTCCGTGCGATTGCGGACCGGTGCATTCGCGGGAAAAAAGCATGGTTCCGGTGTTTCGTTCCCGTGCCCGTGGCGCTGACGCGCCGAAACGTGCCCGGTGCGGCTGTTCCGCCGCGTGGCCGGCCACTCCGGTGATGGGCCGAACGGGTGGCGTTTCCGGGCCTCCGGACCGTCTTGAGGACCACGTCGCTGCCGAGCCGCACGCCGACGACGGCCGACGTCGGACGCGGGCCCGGCCCCGCACGCCGACCGGGCCGAGGAGGGAAGGGCAGGCACGCCCCCCACCGTGTCCGGGTACCGGCCGGCGCCGCCGTCGGCCGGTACCCGCGTCCGGGCGAGGCGGGGACGCCCGCGACGCGTGGTGCACCAACCGGGTGACACCGGTGTCCACCGGATGCCGGAGCCCCCTGTGTGAGCGGAGGAGCGAGGGGGCACCACATCCTGCATGCGCATCGTGATCACCGGGGCGACCGGGAACATCGGTTCCGCCGTCGTACGGCGCTTGAGTGCCGAGGGCACGCACGAGCTGGTGGGCCTGGCCCGGCGGCTGCCCGGGGGACCCGACAGCCGTGGCGTCCACTGGCGCTCGGTGGACCTCAGCACCGAGGCCTGTCACGACGCGCTCGTCGAGACGTTCACCGGCGCGGACGCGGTCGTCCACCTGGCATGGGGCTTCCAGCCGTCGCACGATCTCGCCTACCTCGCCGAGCTCGGAGTCGGCGGCACCCGCCGCGTGCTCCGAGCCGTCACCGAGACCGGTGTCCCGCACCTGGTCCACATGTCCTCGGTCGGCGCCTACTCACCGAAGAAGGACGACCGCCCGGTCGACGAATCCTGGCCCACCGGGGGCGTGCGCAGCTCGCGGTACAGCCGGCACAAGTCGGCGGCCGAGCGCCTCCTCGACCGGTACGCGGCCCCCGGCGCCGTCCCGCTCGTCACCCGCCTGCGGCCGGGGATCGTCGGACAGCGCGCCGCCGGCAGTTCCCTCCTCCGGTACGGCGTGCCCGCTCTCGTCCCCCCCAAGGCGCTCGACCTGCTGCCGGTCCTGCCGATGGACCGGAGGCTGACCGTTCCGATGGTCCACGCCGACGACGTCGCCGAGGCGATCGCCGCGGTGCTTCACCGGCGCGTGGGCGGTCCGTTCAACCTCGCCGCCGACACGCCCGTGACCGCGGCGGTCATCGCGGACGTGCTCGGCGCCAGGCTGGTGCACGTGCCCTCCGCGGTGGTCCGCGCCGTCATGTCGGCCGCCTGGCACGCGCACCTGCAACCGATCGACACCGGATGGCTCGACATGGGCTTCGCGCTCCCGACGCCGGACACGACGCGTGCGCGCACGGAACTCGACTGGGCCCCGGCCAAGGACGGCCCGCAGGTGCTCGCCGAAGTGATCGAGGGCATGAGGGAGGCCGCGTCCGGCCGGACACCCGTGCTGCGCCCGCGCACCGTCCTCGGCGCGCTCGGCGAGGCGGTCCGTCGCGGGCCGGTCGCCGTGCGGCGACGCCCGTGACCGCCGACGCGGCCCCGACGCGCTCCGGGCCGCCGCCCGTGCCGGCGCTGCTCGCCGCTGCCCACGGCGGACCGGCCCTGGTGGTCGGCGCCATCGCGGGCCTGCTCGCGCTCCGCAGCGACCTGCGCCCGCTCGACGCCGCCGTCGTCACCGCGGCGGTGCTCACCGGCCAGCTCACGATCGGTTGGGGCAACGACCTGCGCGACCTCCCCCGCGACCGCGCCGTCGGCCGCACCGACAAGCCGTTGGTCACCGGAGCCCTTCCGGTCGCCTGGGCGGTGCGCGCCCTGGTCGTGACCGGACTCGCCTGCCTGGTGCTGTCCGCGCTCGTCGGCTGGCGCGGCGCGCTGGTCAACGTGGTCCTCGGCGCCGGCGCGGGCCACGCCTACAACCTGGGGCTCAAGGCGACCCGGTGGTCGTGGGTGCCGTACGCCAGTGCCTTCGGGACGCTGCCCTCGGTCGTCACCCTCGCCGGTCCCGTCCCGGCTTGGGCGCCACCGTGGGCGACCGGTGCCGGCGCCGCGCTCGGTGTCGGGGCACATCTGCTCAACACGCTGCCCGACCTCGCCGACGACGCACGTACCGGTGTCCGCGGCCTGCCGCACCGGATCGGCGAGCACCCCTCACGGGTCCTGGCCGTGGTGCTGCTGTCCGCCGCCTCACTGCTGGCCGCGCTCGGTCCCGCCGGACCCCCTCCGGCATGGGCGTGGGCGGCCCTCGCGCTGGTGGTGGCCCTCGTCGCACTCACGTCGGCCGCCCACGGCCGCGTTCCCTTCCGGGCCGCGGTGGCCGTCGCCCTGCTCGACGTCGTGCTGCTCGTGGCGGCCGGTTGATGGCGCAGGCACCCGACCACTGGGACCTCGCGGTGGTCGGCGCCGGACCGGCCGGTGCCGCCACCGCCCTGGGCGCGTTGCACACCGCTCCGGGACTGCGCGTCGCCCTCCTGGACCGGACGGACTTCCCGCGGGACAAGGCCTGCGGCGACGGGGTGGCCCCGCACGTCCTGGACCTCCTCGCCGAGGTCGGCGTCACCGGTCTCGTCGACGACCGGCACCCGGTCGACCGTCTTCGCCTCGGCCGCGGCGGCCTGGCCGCCGAGCGGCGGATGGCCCGCCCGGCATGGGTGGTGCCGCGCCGGATCCTCGACGCCCGGCTGGTCGACGCGGCGATCGCCGCCGGCGCCCGGCTCCTGCGGCACCGCGTCCGTGAACTGCGGCAGCACACCGAGGCGGTGATCCTGGACGGAGAGGTCTCCGCCGCGGTCGTGGTCGGCGCCGACGGCGCCCACTCGGCCGTCCGGCGCGCCCTCGGTCTGCCCCGCGGCGCGGTGGCCCTGGCGCTGCGCGGCTACACCCCGGTCGCACCCGGCCGGAGCGGCGCGCAGGTCATCGAGTTCGGCACCCGGCACCAGCCGTCGTACGCCTGGTCCTTCGACCGGGGCGACGGCCTCGCGAACGTCGGATACGGCGAACTCCTCCACGAGGGCCGTCCGGCGCCGACCCGTGCCCAGCTGCTCCAGCACCTCGACGCGCTCCTGCCCGGCACCACCGAGGGCGGGCGGGACTGGGCCGGGCACCACCTGCCGCTCTCGACGGCGCGCTGGCGCCCTCCGGCCGGCCGCGTACTGCTCGTGGGCGACGCCGCAGGCCTGGTGAACCCGCTGACCGGGGAGGGCATCCACCACGCCGTGGCCACCGGCATCGCGGCCGGTCGCGCCGCCGCCGCGGCCCTGCGCGCCGCACGGCCCGAGCAGGCGGGGGAGCGGTACGCCCGCGCCGCCCGCCGGATCCTGCTGCCCCACCTGCGCCACACCGCCCTGGCCGCCCGGCTCGCCCGCAGCACGCGCGTCATCGAGGCCGGGCTGCGGGCCTCGGCCGCCGACCAGCGCGTCTTCGACGACTTCGTCGAACTCGGTCTCGCCCGGGGCCGGCTCACCCCCACCGCCGCGCTCGGCCTCGGCCGGGCGTTCCTCGCACCCGTCCGTCCGACCGGCCGACCTCAGGAGCCAGCATGACCATGCGCGTCCTCAGCGTCCGCGGCGTCCTGCCCGAGCACCGACACCGGCAGGAGGAGATCACCGAGTGCTTCACCACCACGCTGGTCGAGGGCGCGGTCGACCGCGGTGTCGTCGAGCGGTTCCACCGCAACGCGTGCGTCGAGACCCGGCACATCGTCCTCCCGCTGGAGGAGTACGCCCGGCTCGAGGACTTCGGCCGGTCGAACGACGTCTTCATCCGGGCCGGCGTCGAGCTCGGCGGGCGCGCGGTCGTCGACGCGCTCAAGGACGCCGGCCTCACGCCGACCGACGTCGACTACATCGTGTCGTGCACGGTCACCGGCCTGGCCGTCCCCACGCTCGAGGCCCGCGTCGCGGCGCAGATCGGGCTCCGCCCCGACGTGGTGCGCCTGCCCCTCGTCGGCCTCGGCTGCGTCGCCGGCGCGGCCGGCATCGCACGCATGCACGACCTGCTGCGCGGACGCCCGGACGGAGTCGCGGTGCTGATGTCGGTCGAGCTGTGCTCGCTCACGCTCCAGCGCGAGGACACCTCGGTCGCCAATCTCGTGGCGAGCGGCCTGTTCGGGGACGGCGCCGCGGCGGTGGTCGCCGTCGGTCCCGAGCATCCGCTCGCGCGGTCCGACGACCCCGCCCGCCCCGAGGTGCTCGCCTCACGCAGCCGCCTCTACCCCGACTCGGAGCGCATGATGGGCTGGGACGTCGGTCCCGGTGGGTTCAGGGTCGTACTCGACTCCTCGATCCCCGACCTGGTGCGCCGGTACGTCGGCGACGACGTCCGCGGCTTCCTCACCGACCACGGGCTGACCGACGACGACCTCCGCTGGTACGTCGCGCACCCCGGCGGCCCCAAGGTCATCGAGGCGCTGCAGGACGCCCTCGAGGTCGAGCGGGACGCCCTGGGCGTGACCTGGGCCTCACTGCGGCGGATCGGCAACCTGTCCTCCTCCTCGGTGCTGCACGTCCTGGCGGACACGCTCGCCGAGCGCCCGCCCCGGCCCGGCTCCCACGGGCTCATGCTCGCCATGGGGCCGGGTTTCTGCTCCGAACTCGTGCTCCTGCGCGCCCCGGGGAGCGAGGGATGAACGGTCAGGTCCTGTTCACCCTCCTGGTCCTGGCCGTCGGCCTGGAGCGGGTCGCCGAGCTGGTCGTGTCCCGGCGCAACGCAGCCTGGAGCCTCGCGCGGGGCGGCGTGGAGTCCGGGCGGGAACACTACCCGTTCATGGTGGTGCTGCACGCGGGTCTGCTGGTCGGTGCGCCCGCGGAGGTGTGGGTGCGCCGGCCGGACGCCGTACCGGTCCTCGCCTGCACCATGCTCGCCCTCGTCGCGGCCTCGCAGGCGTTGCGCTGGTGGTGCATCGCCGCCTTGGGACGGCAGTGGAACACCCGGGTGATCGTCGTGCCCGGTGCTCCGCGTGTGACCAGCGGCCCCTACCGCCGGCTCCCGCACCCGAACTACGTCGCCGTCGTCGTCGAAGGGCTCGCGCTCCCGCTGGTGCACTCGGCCTGGGGCACGGCGGTCGTCTTCACCGTGCTGAACGGGATCCTGCTCGCCACCCGCATCCGCACCGAGGACGCCGCCCTGGCTCGGCTGGCCTGAAAGGGGCACGCATGGACCTGCTCGTCGTGGGCGGAGGCCCCGCGGGTCTGGCCACGGCCCTGAACGCGGCCCGGGCGGGACTGGACGCGACCGTCTGGGAGCAGCGCGCCGGCACTCTCGACAAGGCGTGCGGCGAGGGTCTGATGCCGGGGGCCGTCGCCGCCCTGGCGGCGCTCGGCGTCCACCCGCCGGGGCACGACCTGCGGGGCATCCGGTACGTCGCCGGGCCGCGACGGGCCGACGCCGACTTCCGGGCGGGTCCGGGGCGGGGGGTGCGTCGCACCGCGCTGCACGCGGCGCTGCACGAGGTGGTGCTGGCCGCGGGCGTACGGGTCGAGCGGCGCACCGTGCGCCGTGTCGAGCAGGACGAGGACGGTGTGGTGGTCGACGGCACCCGTGCCGGCCACCTCGTCGCGGCCGACGGCCTGCATTCGCCGATCCGCCGGGCCCTGGGCCTGCACCGGCCGCGTCGGTCCCACCGGCGGCACGGGCTGCGGCGCCACTACGTGCTCACCCCCTGGAGCGACCGCGTCGAGGTGCACTGGGCCCGTGACGCGGAGGCCTATGTGACCCCCGTGGCCGACAACCTCGTAGGCGTCGCCGTGCTCACCACCGGCCGCGGACCGTACGACGACCACCTCGCCGCCTTCCCCGAGTTACGGGAGCGGCTGGCCGGGGCCGGGACCGCCGGGCCGGTGCGCGGGGCGGGCCCGCTCCGCCAGGAGGCGAGTGCGCGCACCGCCGGCCGGGTGCTGCTCGTCGGCGATGCGGCCGGCTACGTCGACGCGCTGACCGGCGAGGGCATCGCACTGGCGCTCGCGCAGGCGTCGGCAGCGGTACGGGCAGTCGTCAGCGGCGATCCGGCAGCCTACGAACAGGAGTGGCGGCGGCTCACCCGGCGCTGCCGCTGGCTGACCCACGCGCTGCTCGGTGCGACGAGGGTGCCCCCCGTCCGCGCGGCACTGGTACCCGCGGCGCAGCGGCTGCCGTGGTTGTTCTCCGCGGCCGTCGACGCGCTGGCGCATCCGGCGGGGAGGTGATCCGGCGAGCGCCGGGCATCGCCGTGTCCCCCACCGAGGGCGGTACGTCGACGCGAACCCGCTCGAGGCGGCTGCCGCGCACCACGGACCGGCGCACCGGCCCCCCGCCAGGGCTGTCCACGGAGGCCGGTGACCACATCCGGCGGTGAACCGCCGGTCGCCGCCGGGCAGCGGTCCGGCGTCCGCGGTGCCGTCGAGGGCCTCATGGGTTCGCGCGGACCCGGCAGCCCGTAACCGCCGCGGCCGTCGGCGGGTGACGCGCCACCGGGAGCGCGATGTCGGTGACGGTGATCCGCGGCCGGTCGGGGCCGGTCGGGGCCGGTGTCGAGGCGGACGACGGTGCGTGCGCCCGGGCGTGGCGGCGGATGCCGGCGAGGGCGTCCCGGATCGCGCGGTGCGCGGAGATCCCGGCGTCCGGACCGTCCACACCAGGACCGCCGCCGCGACTTCCGGGGCGACGCCGTCACCCGCGACAGGGACGTCCTCCTCGAGCAGGCCGACGACGAGACCCTGCACCGCTTCGAGCTTCACGACACTCCCGGATCAGGACGCCGTCCCGCTGGGCGGACCGCTTCGGCCGTGCCTGCGCAGAGGTCCCTGCCGAACGCGGGGCACGAGGCGCGGGGCCGGTGCGCAGGTGTTCAGCCGTAGACCACCGACCACGGACGCGGGGTGTCGTCGGGTGGCCGGGCAGTGCCCTCGCGTCGTGGTGTGGCGGTGTGGTGGCGGGCCAGGACGTCGGCGGCGAGTTCGGCGAAGCGGCCGGCGGCCGGGTGGGCTCCGCGGCCGGTGGGCCAGACGCCGCTGATGCGCAGGGCGAGGGGGCGGCCCGCCAGGGGACGCCAGACGACGCGGGGTTCTCTGCGGGCCGCCGGTCCCTGGTCGAAGGCGACTCCGTGTCCTGCCGTCACGAGGGCGAGCAGGAACTCGGGGTTGGAGGCATGGCGGAGGCGGCCGGGGACGAAGCCTTCGGTGCGGCACACGTCGAGGATGCGGTCGTGCCAGCCGGGTGCGTGCGCGCGGGGGAAGAGCACCAGGTCGTGGCCGGAGAGGTCGCCGAGCGTCACTTCCGCCGACCGGGCCAGTGGTGAGGTGCGGGGGAGGACGACACCCAGGTCCAGTGAGATGCCGGGGCCGAGCCGTAGTTCGGTGGCGTCGACGGGGTGGTGCACGAGTCCGACGTCCAGGTCGCCGGAGGCCAGCAGCTGCAGTTGCTCCATGGTGGTGACCTCCCGCAGGTCGACGGAGAGCTCCGGAGCGTGTTCCGCGCAGGTGGAGAGCAGCGCGGACAGTACGGCGGCCGTGGTGTCGGGCGGCACGCCCGCGCGCAGGGTGCCGAGGCCGCCGTCGGCGGCGCGGCGGGCCAGGGCGCGCAGCCGCTTCTCCCGGGCGAGGAGTTCGTGTGCCTCTTCCAGCAGCGCCGCTCCGGCGGCGCTGAGCCGGACGCCGCGCTGGGAGCGGTCGAACAGTTCGGCTCCGAGTTCCTTCTCCAGCCGGCGGATCGCCTGGCTGAGCGGTGGCTGGGCCATGCCCAGTCGCTCGGCGGCCCGGCTGAAGTGCAGCTCGTCGGCTACGGTGACGAAAAGACGCAGGTGGCGCAGGAGATCCACGATCAATGATCCTATGCGGAAGCCGCCGTGAGGGGGATGGACCGGCCGGCCGACGGCAAGCCGGCCGGTTGACGGGGAACGCCGATATCCAAGGATGAGCAGTAATGAGCACGCGGACAACGACCGAAGACCGGATCCGGCAGATCTTCGCCGAGGCGGGCGCGAGGGGGCAGGTGCACGCCGTTCCCGTCCGCGCGGGCACGCCGGCCGCCGGGGAGACCGACGGCGCGCGGGGTGTCCGTGAGATCGCCGTGGGCGCCGATGACGCCGTCGTCATCGCTTCGATCTTCAAGATACTGCTGGTGCTGGAGTTCGCCCGGCAGGCCGTGGCCGGCCAGCTCGATCCGAGGGAGCGGGTGCGGGTGACCTCGGCCGACCGGCTCGGCGGCTGGGGCACCGCCGGCTGCCTGGACGACGTCGAGCTGTCATTGCGCGACCTGGCCTACTTCACGATGGCGGTCAGCGACAACTCGGCTGCCGACCTGCTGCTGGACCGCGTCGGCCTGGACACCGTGAGACTGCTCGCGAAGGAACTCGGCCTGGACCGGACGCGCGTCGTGGGCGGCCCGCGGGACCTGCTGGAGTCGATGCTCGCGGAGGCCGGGGCACGCGACGAGAGGGAGTTCGCCGTGCGCTACCCGGCTCTGCCGGACGAGAGGAAGAGACGGCTGGCGGTACTGGACCCCCGGCACACCACGGCCAGCACGCCCCGGGAGATCACACGGCTGCTCCGGCTCGTCTGGACCGATGCCGCGGGCCCGCCGGAAGCCTGTGCGCTCGTGCGCGACCTGATGGGCAAACAGGTCTTCCGTCACCGGCTGGTGTCGGGTTTCCCGGACGACGTCGCGGTCGCGGCCAAGACCGGGACTCTGCCCGGGCTGCACATGGAGGCGGGCGTCGCCCGTTACCCGGACGGCGAGTGCTACGCCGTCGCCGTGTTCGCACGCACGCACGATCTGACCGCCTCCCGTGCCACGGTGGATGCGGCGATCGGCCGGGCCGCCGGAATCGCGGCCGCTTTCCTCCGCGCCGGCGGCCGCTGACCGGGGCACATATGCGTTCGCGTATCGGAAGGGCCGGACTCCGGTCTTGGACACGGGACTTCGTCCCTTGATCTGCTGACGCCATGACCCAGGACATGCACGCCTCGGACAGACCAGACGTCCCCTCCGGCCGCGGGCCCGATCGCCGTACGGTGCTACGGGGCGCCGCGCTCGGTGCGGCGTCCCCGCTGATCCCGGCCGCGGCAGCCACGGCAGCCACGGCGTCCGCGACCGCCGGCCGCGACCGGGGCGGTGACCGGGCCGCCCGTTCCGTGTCGTTCCGCTGGCTCGGCACCGCGGGCTGGCGCATCGACGTGGGCGGCCGCACCGTGCTCTTCGATCCCTACCTCACCCGTTTTCCCACCGGTCTGTTCGACGGCGGCCTCGACCCGAAGACCGAGCTGAAAACGGATCCCACCGTCGTGGACGCGCACATCGGCCGTCCCGAACTGGTGCTGGTGAGCCACTCCCACTGGGACCACCTCGGTGACGTGCCGTACATCGCCAAGACCACCGGCGCCCGCGTCATCGGCACCGAGACCACGTACCACCTGCTCACCGCTCTCGGAGTCGCCCCGGAACAGATCTCCGTGGTGAAGGGCGGCGAGGTACTGGACATCGGCACGATCACCGTCGAGGTCGTACCCAGCCTGCACAGCCGCAACAAGAACTGCGCGTACTTCGCCCCGGGCACGCTGAACGCCCCGCCCAAGGCGGTGCCCAGCACCATCGCGGACCTGCCCGAGGGCGACACCCTGGCCTTCCGGATCACGGCCGGGGAGCACGGCCCGTCGGCATTCCTCATGGGGGCCAGCGACTTCGCCGAGCGGGCGGTGCAGGGCCTGCGCCCCGACCTCGCGATGATCGCCGTGCCCACCGCCGCTACCACCACCCACCGCTACGTGCCCCGGCTGCTGAGCGCCCTGGACGCCCCCGGTGTCGTCGTCCCCGTCCACTGGGACAACTTCGAGTTGCCGCTGAGCGGTTCCCCGGTCCGCGACCCGGCGATGGACCTCGACGCCTTCCTCGCCCAGGTCGCGAAGGAGTCTCCGGCCACCCGGATCGTCGTCCCGGACTACCGCACCGTGTACGACGGCGAGATGCGGCCCGCAAGCCGGTGGACGAGGCCCGCCGAGCCGGTTCGGAGCCGTTGGCCCGGCCGGGGCCGTTCTCGTACGGCCCATGGGCCGGCCGGCGGCGGTCCCGCCGACCGGTGACCACCTGCCGCCAAGGATCACGAACGCCCCGCGCGCCGTGACGCGGGCGGCCGTTGCCGAATCCGGGGCGTGCGCGTCCAGGACGGCCACCGCCTCGCCGGCGCAGCGTGCCACTGTGGCGCTTCCGGTGCCCGAAGCCCTTCACGAGCCGGACGACGCTCCACCGCGCACCGGCGGGCCCGGCCCTGTCGGCGCCGGCTCATCCGCGTCGCGGCCCCGCCCGTGCCGGGGCCGCAACGCGTCCTCGGCGCCGCTCGGCTCGGATGGTCATCGGCAGCCATGCCGATATGACGAATATTCACTGTTGATATTGGACACTCCTGATGATCCCTGGTCTCCTCTCCGGCATGAGACGAACACTCCGACTGCGATCAGCGCTCACGGCGTTGACCGCTTCGGCGCTGCTGGGCGGCCTTGCCTGTGCGGCGGGTACCGCCACCGGCGCCGCCTCCGGCGCGGGCGCCACCGGCGACACGAGCGCCGCCGGTGAGACGATCACCTCAGGCGTCGCATCCCGGGCGCAGGACGACGCCTCCTCCGCCTCCGGTCTGACCAAGACGCTGCAGGCACTCGAGAAGTCCTACGACGGGCGGATCGGCGCGGTGGGCATCGACCTGGGGACCGGCCGGACGGTCGGGTACCGGGCCGACGAGCGTTTTCCGTTCAACTCCTCGTTCAAGGTGTTCGCGTGCGCGGCGGTGCTGGACAGGGCGCGTACCGGTGAGCCGGGGCTGATGGACCGGCTGGTGCGCTGGAAGCCCGCCGACATGGCCGGATTGACCGCGAACTCTCCGGAAACCACCGAGTACACCGACACCGGGATGACGTTCGCGCAGCTGTGCCGTGCCGGGATCACCAAGTCCGACGGGTTCGCGGGCAACATGCTCCTGGAACAGATCGGCGGGCCGCGCGGACTGACCGCGTTCTTCCGCGCCGTCGGTGACCGGACAAGCCGCCTGGACCGGCCGGAACCCTGGCTGACCGAGTGGGAACCCGGCGAAGTGCGGGACACCACCACCCCCGCGGCGGCGGCGCGGACCTTCACCGAACTCACCACCGGTGACACCCTTCAGGCCGGCGACCGGGCGCGGCTGGTCGGCTGGCTGAAGGCCGGCCTCACCGGCGCCGACCGGATCAAGGCGGGACTCCCGAAGGACTGGACGACCGGCGACAAAACCGGCACCGGCGGCGCGAGCAACCACGGCACCGCCAACGACCTGGCGATCGTCTGGCCACCCGGATCGGACGCGCCGCTCGTCCTGTCGGTGTTCACCAACCGCAGCCACGACAACACCGCACACGACGACAAGGTGATCGCATCCGCCGCCACCGCACTGGCCACGGCCCTCGGCAGACTCTGACCGGTCACTGGCCCAGCACATGGTCGGTGCAACAGGGATGCACGGAGGATGACGTCCGGTGCGTGCCGGGCCGGACCGGTGCGGACTTGAGGTACGTCCTCGGCGAAGCGGACGTCGAACCCCGCGAACTCCAGGGCCGAGGCCATCAGGTCGCGGATGCTGACGTCGTCCTCGACGACGAGGACCGTGTCCGGGGAGTTCACAGGGAGACGTCCTGCTCGGTTCTGGCGGGGCCCGCTCCGCGGTTGGACGCCGGGTCGCGATCCAGGTGCGCCTTTTCAACATCCACACGGGCAGTCACTTGTCCAGCCACCGCGGCAGCCACTACGCCCCGTGACCGAGCAGCGTCAGAACTGCCGGGACCAGGGTCATGCCGACGAGGAAGGCGCCGATGAAGACGTCCCCAGCCAGGGCCAGCGCCAGGGCGATCGGCATGAGGGCGGGATCCTGCTCGGGCAGGAAACCCGTGAAGACGGCCACCATGATCAGCGCGGCGGCGGTCACCACTCGGCCGGCGTGCCGGGTTCCTTCGATGATCGCGGTGCGGGGCTGTCGACCGTGTACGTACTCCTCCCGTATCGCGGAGACCGTGAAGACCTCGTGGTCCATGGCCGGACCGAACAGGACGGCCGTCACGACGATGGGAACGAAGCCGGAGACGGGGCCCGTGGACGGCACACCGAGTCGGTCGGCGGATCACCCCCGCTGGAAGACGGCGACGATCACGCCGGATGAGCACCGCCCTGGGAGTATTCGGCGGGGCTGACGCGCGCAACGCCGTCCATCCCGGCCACCTCGTTCACGATCTCCTCGCCGATGACCGGCAGGGGCCCCGGCGGTGCGTCGCTCACGAGAACCACCAACGGACCGTTGGCTCCGGGGCCGAAGGCGACGACTGATTCTGAGAGGATCCTGGCGTGTTCGACTTCGGGATCGAAAGCTACCGGCCTCAATGGCTCAACGGTCGCTCCGCGGTCGTGGCAGGCCACGGTCAGCGACTGCGTGCGCTCATCGGCCGCCCGTTGACCCATGCCTGGCTGGTCTGGGACGTTCAGGGCAGCGAGTGGTTCTCCGACTGCCCAGTCCTGCTCGACTTCACCGGAGAACAGGTTGAGATCAACCACGCGAAGTTCGACGACCTCTCGATCACCTGGAACACGGTCGACCCCCACCAGCCGGTCCAGTGGCCCGGCTTCGATCTCCAGTGGCGTCACGGCACGCGCCCCGAACTGCACGCCCTGCGGGGCCAGGTTCTTCAGGACGTCGAGCTCCTCGAATGGACCGGGAGTGACATGGCCCAGGGAACAGTCGCCGTCAGCTTCTGCTTCCCCCACAGCCGGCTGACCGTCCTCAACGCCCTCGACGGGAACGGGCTGACCTTCGGGCCAGTGGAGTCGCGCTACCAGCGTCACTCACTGCGTTAGAGCACCCGCCCGGAAACCGGGCACCCTCACGTGTGCCGAGGCCCCGGGACCGGTTCCGATCAGCAGATCACGATCTACGGCCGGAGCGCCACGCCCAGTACCAGATGTCATTGCCGCCTGAATAACGAGGGGCGGTCCCCTCGGCCGAGAGGACCGCCCCTCTGCTCACCCCTGGCGCAACGATTCCTCAGCGCGTCCCGACGGAGTGGGCGTAGTCGATCTCGGAGGTGGTGCCGAGCCTGGTCTCACCAGGTCCGACGCAGCGGTACTGCTCGTCGGTGTCCCAGTCGATCGGAATGACCGAGAGGCCGCCGGGACGGCCGGCCGCGAACGACACCGCCCGCCGCATGCTCCGACCACCCACGATGCGGGCCGGTTGACGAAGCCGTCGCCCGCTCGGCGCGCGGGACTCTCCTGCGCCGGGTTCCTCGCCGAGCTGCTGTGACGCGGTGCGACGGCCGCGGCGTGCTGTGGCTGCGGAAGACAACCGGGGCGACTCAACCCTGGCCAGGGCGGGTAACAGCCGCCCCACCGCTGGTCACGGCGTTCCAGAGATCGCGCGCTGTGCCCGTGCTGCGGGTGGGTCAACCGGCCAGAGCGTGGCACACCGTGGGGTGGCAGTCGATGACGGTGTCGATGCCGACCAGTTCGATGATGCGCAGTACGGGGCCGTGCGCGCCGGCCAACTGCAGCCGGCCGCCGGTCTCGGTGAGGGCTTGGTGGGCGGCGACGAGGACGTTGATGCCACTGGAGTCCATGAACGACACACCGGTGAGGTCGAGCACGGTGCGAACTCCTGGGGCGTCCTGGGAGGGGACCAGTTCCTCGTGGAGCGACTCACGGTGGGTGTGGTCGATTTCGCCGTGCGCGGTGACGATGCGGACACCGTCGACGGTATCAGTGCCGATCGACATGTGGCCTGATCCTGCTGTGTGAGTGTTTGTCACGGTTCCTCAACTGCGCTCGTCGGGTCGAGCTCGGGTAAGCGCGTGCACCTGCAGCCTGCCATGGGAGTCAAGGGCATCCACGCGTAGGGTCTCTCCCCGGGAACGGACGGTGCGTGTGGGGCGTCATCGCGGGTACACACGCACAGGTAACGGGGGAGCGGCAGTGGACGCAGAGGAGTGGGCACCGGGAGGCGGGGGCGTGATGCCCGGCTTCCTGCAGGACATCGTCGCCCTGGACGGCGACGACTCGTGCATCGCCCGGGCCCGCCACCGCGCGGCGGACTTTCTCACCCGCGTCCAGACCGAGCACGGCGTCCCGGTCTCCGCCCGCGCGATGGACCTGACCCAGCTGGTCGTCAGCGAACTGGTCACCAACGTCCGCAAGTACGCGCCGGGCCCGGCGACGATGGAGCTGCGAATCGCCGCCGACCTGGTGGAGGTCGTGGTGTGGGACAGCAACCCGGTCCTGCCGGTGGCCCGGCCCGCGGACGCGGGCCGGGTCGGCCAGCACGGCCTGGAGATCGTCATGGCCGTCTCCCAGGGCTTCGAAGTCCAGCGCGAGCCGGTCGGCAAACGCGTCACCGCCCGCATCGCCCTCCTCGACGACCCCGGCGGCACGCCCCGGGGACGCACCCCTTTGTGAGGACACCCGAGAGCAACAGGCACAGCACCTTCACACCAGCGCGCCGTCGCCGGAACGGACACGGGCACCCGTGCACAGGCCACCTGCCGTGAAGGGGGAAACCGGTGATCCTGACCGCGTGCCTGCTGCTGCCCGTCATGGCAGCACTGCTGTACACCACAAGCCGCATCGAGGAATGGCTCAGCCGCACCGCACAGCCACCCCGCCACGCCCGTCACCGGCACCTGCACCTGATTCCCGGCGGCAGGCAAGGACACGGCACGCGCCCCACGCACGGCCGGCGTCACCGGCGGCTTGACGCAGCCTGACCACGAGCCGAGCCCGAGCACCCGGCACGTCACCGTCACCGCCACCAGGGCATCGGCGCCGGCCGGCCCACGGACGAGCGGGTACGTCATCTTGCCGGCGGGTTCGCCTGCGACGGACACGCAGCAGCCTTCCGGAGCACCTCGTCCTCCTGCTCCGGCATCCGGATGCGCTTGCGGGCCTCGCGCAGCCCGGCCGACTCGCTGGACGTCGTCGCGGGCCCGGCGTCCTCGTCGATCTCCGTGTGACGCGGTCACTTGGTCGACGGCGGGGCCGGGTGGACCCCGAAGCCGGCGGCGGCCTGTTCCAGGGTGACGCCGGGCTCCCGGTTGCGCGCGACCCTCACGGCGTCCTCGCGGAACTCCTTGGGGTACGGCTTGGGCATTGCTCCATCCGTCCAGCCCGCCTGACGGCGAGCCAGGTCAGATGTCACCCAACCCTGCAGCAGTCCCTCCCTTACGAGTTCCAAGGAGGCTTCCGACGGACGACGGCGTCCGCGCACGTGATCTGCTCAGTCGTCGGATCCCTCGGTCTGCCGTGCTACCGGCCTTCGTCGCGCGTTTTCCGCTGCATTCAGCCGACGTTCCCGGAAGGGTTGTTCGGGGTACACCGCCATCACCGACGATCCTGGCCCGGCCATACGAGGAGAACGCAGGTGTCACGGGGGGAGAACGCAGGTGCCCGCGAACAGACCCGCTACCGAAGAGCCACGGTTAACCGTCACCAGGCCCCCGCGCCGCCACCTGCGTAGAGCGCTGGCAGTTGCGCTGCCCGTCCCGGTCATCGGGCTGGTCCTGCTCGTGGCCTCCGGGAACCTGCTGCTGCCGGTGCGGCCGGTGGTCACCATCGAGGCCAAGATGGCCTCCAAGAGAGACTTCTTCCAGGACCCCGAAGTCGAGCGGCTGCTCATGAAGCACGGCTTCCGCGTGCACATCACCAGCATGGGCTCGCGTGAGATCGCCAAGCAGAACTACGACGGATACGACGTCGTCTTCCCCTCCGGCCAGCCGGCCGCCGACCTGATCAGCCGGGAGCGCGCCCGGGCGAACCGTCCGGTGCTGCTGTACCGCCCGTTCATCAGCCCCATCGTGCTGGCCACCTACCGGGATTACGCCGAGGTGCTCGCGACGGAAGGCGTCGCAGAGCGCCTGCCGGGCTCGGGCGGCCCGCCGATGTACTACACCCTCGACATGCGGAAGTTCCTCGATCTCGCGCGCGGCAAGAGGAAGGGCGTCCAGCGTGATCCAGAGGACGGCTACCGCTGGGACGAGATCGACGACAAGAACCACGTCCGCAACGGCAACAAGATCCTCGCTCAGACCTCGGACATCTGCGAGGCCAACTCCGCCGGTACCTACCTCGGACTCGTGGCCTTCGTCGAGCACGGGAACGACGCACCGGACAGCGAGGCCGAGGCCGAGCAACTCGCCCGGAGGATCAAGCCGCTCCTCGTCGAACAGGGCCTGCCGTCCTCCGAACGGGCCGACACGTATCTGTCCCCCGACGGGCAGGGCATCGCCCCGATCTCGGTGATCTACGAGCACCAGTTCCTCGCCCACCAGCTACGGCACGAGGCACACAAGGACGAGACCGACGACGAGCGCGTGCTGCTCTACCCGTCCACGCGCTTCGTCACCGAACCCCAACTCGTCGCGCTGACCGGCGACGGCGCGCGCCTCGGCGAACTGGTCAGCGAGGACCCCGAACTCCAGCACCGCGCCATGGAGCTGGGCTTCCGGACCCGCGGCGCCGGCAGCGACGAGCTCACCCGGTTCCTCATCGAGCGGCAGATCCCGGTGCCCACCACCTCCTCCGACGACACCCGCGCGGTCCTGCCCAGCCTGCCCCTGCTGGAGAAGATGATCGAGATCGTCGGCGATTGCCCGGACCGGACGGACGGCCCGTGAGACGCGGCGCGGGCCTGCCGGCGCTCTGCCTGGCGCTCGTCGCCACCTTCCTCACCGCCTGCTCGGGTGACGACGGCGACGACGCGGTCCGGCTGCGCGTCCTCGCCAGCCCCGACCTCGCCGTACTGGGACCGTTGCTGGGCGAGTTGAAAGACGAGACCGGCGTCGACCTGCGCCTGGACCACCGGGCTGACGCCGAGACGAAAACCCCGGACCGCGACCGGTACGACCTCGCGTGGCTGTCCTCCGACCGCTATCTGCGTCTCACCGACAGATATGCGATCCGGGGACTGCAGCGCACGGTCACCATGACGTCCCCCGCCGTCATCGGCCTGAAGCCGGATGTGGCACGCGAGCTTCGTGCCCGAGTGCCCGGCTCCCGGCTCACCTGGGCGGACATCGCGGACGCTGCCGCCACCGGCACCGTCCGCTTCGGCATGGCCGACCCCCGGCACGCCGGCAGCGGTCTCGCCGCCCTCGTGGGCGTCGCCACCGCCGCGGCCGGCACCGGAGCCGCGCTGCGCCCCGAGGACGTCTCGTGCGACCGGCTGCGCGGCTTCCGCGCCGGCCAGGCCCTCACCGCCGACACCGGCCCCGCCCTCGTCGACACCTACGTCCACCACCAGGACGAGGTCAACGCCCTCATCACGTACGAGTCCGATCTGCTCGCCCTCAACGCCTCCGGCCGCCTCGACGACCGTCTGGAGGTCGTCCGCCCCGAGGACGGCATGGTCCTGGCGGACTTCCCGCTGCTCCTGCTGAATCCGGCCCACCGCGCCGCGTACGACAAGGTCACGCGGTGGCTACGGCGCGAATCGGTGCAGCGGCAGATCATGCGGCACACGCTGCGCCGCCCCGTGAACACGACGGTCACCCGGGACGCGCGGCTGCGCGAGCCGGTCGGCAACGCGCTCTTCTACCCCGGCCAGCCGGCCGTCGTCGACACGCTGCTGGCGGACTACGGCGACCCCGACCACCGCACCACGAGCCGGGTGGTCTTCCTGCTCGACTTCTCCGGCTCAATGCGCGGCGCCCGGATGGCCGCCCTGCGCGAGGCCTTCGCCGGACTCAGCGGCGCTGACCCCTCCGCCTCCGGAAAGTTCACCCGCTTCTACCGGGGCGAGCGACTGACCGTCGTCCGGTTCGGCGGCCGGGTGCTGGAGCAGAAGACCGTCACCGTCACCGGCCCGGAGGATTTGACGGCCCTCTCCGGCACCGTCACCCGGGGCGGCTACGGCGACGCCACCGCAGTATGGTCCGCCCTCGACCACGGCTACCGCACCGCCGCCCGTGAACTGGCCGCCGACCCCGACCGCTCCGTCTCACTCGTCCTGATGACGGACGGCGAGAACAACGCGGGCCTGTCCTACGCTGACTTCGTACGCCGCCACAAGGCGCTGCCCGCCGTCGTGCGCGCCGCCGTCCCCACCTACCCCGTCCACTTCGGCGAGGCTGACGCAGGCGAGCTGCGGCGCGCGGCGGCGAGGACGGGCGGACGGATGGTGAATGCCGCCGACTCGTCCCTTTCCGAGGCATTCAAGGAGATCCGTGGCTGTCACTGACGCACTGTGGTGGAGCCTTTGGTGGCCGTGGATGACCGTCTGGCTGGTCACGGCCGTCGGCGCGGTGGTGCTCGCGGTGATCCTGGTGCGCCATGCCCGGGAGCGGCGCAGGTACCTGCGCCGCTGGCAGTCGGCGTACAGCATCTGCCTGTACCTCGACGAGCAGGCCGTGATGGACCTGTACGAGCTCGGCAACTATCGGTCCGCGCTGGAGGAGGCCGTCGAGCTGCGGACGAAGGTCGACACGAGTGTCGGCTTCTGGAGCCGGGTGCTGACGTGGCTGTTCCGGTTCCGGCTGAAGCGGGACGTCAGCCAGGAGACGTTCCGCAAGTTCGTGCGCAAGGACAAACCGATCAACGTGATCGGTGTGGTCATGGAGGCCTTCGACCGGGCCGACGCCATCGTCCACGCCGACCTGACCACGCTGACGGTCGTCCCGAACCGGAACCTCGCCGACAACCTGGCCGACGGCCGTGCGGTGACCCTGAGCCGCATCGGCGAATTCGTCTCGGTCAAAGGCGTGTTCTCGCGCGTGCCGGACGTGACGGAGGGATTCGTCCTGCGGGCCGAGTACGGTGAGGAGCAGCCCCCGGTCCACATGCGCGTCGTAGCCCCCGGAAACGCTCGCCGCTCCATCCCGGACGGCACGTTCACGGCCCGCTGCCTCGGCAAGATGACCGGCTGGCGCGAGGAAACCCGCGAAGTGACGCTGGAAGCGATCGCGATCTTCTGGTGACCACCGCCGCTCAGGCGGCAGCCGCCCTCCGACGCGAGGGCGGGCATGTGCGCGTTGCATCGAGGCGCGGACCTCGCGGGCGAACCCGGGCCGGGTCGCGCAGCGCCGCCAAGGTGACCCAGGTGCCGGGCATGAACCGCCGGGGTGCCGACGTCGCCTTCTTCCCCGAGCAGTGGGGCGGGCCGCATTGCGAGGGCCGGTGGCCGCCTTCCTGAGGGCCGGATCCGGGACCAGAGGCCGCTGCCCCTGGCCGTCTGACCGGATGCGCCCGCCGGGGCCGGCCCGCCCGGGCCGGCCCCGACGTCATGCCGCGAGATTCCTGGATGATGCACGCTCTCCGGTACACGGGACGACGAACGGCTCGTCCAGCACTCCAGGACGGTGATCACTTGAGCCGCGGGCCCGCACGGAGCTGAGTGGCAGCTTTCACTCCTCATGTGATGCACCGAGATCGCGGTGCATAGCGGTTCTCATGGTTCGGAGCATCTCCCAGACCTCGTAGCGGGCCTGTGCCGCAGTCTCCATCGTTTACCTGGCTCGGGGACATTGGGGGATCCGGTCCTCAAGTGCCTGTTTCCCCACCCTGCATCAGCGGGTCGAGGGGCGTCAGGCTGGAATGGGTACTTTGCGCAAGCGCTCGGGGAACGGTCACGGTGACCGTCCTTCGCACAAGATTCTCTGCAGCGCCCAGGGAGTTCCGCGGTTTGATCGATATGGCGCTGATGGTCAGCAGTTTCGCTCCCGGTCGGCCTGGTATCAGACGACTGGCCCCGGTTTGGCGGGGTTTACCAGCAGAACCATCCGTTCTGCACGTAGCCCTCCGCGTTGACGTTGCCCCAGGCGAAGCCGCGCACGTACTCGCTGCCGAACTCCGCGTAGTTCTGGTACACGGTGAACGTCTGTCCACTGGTGAGCTGGGCGAACGGCGTGCCACCGTAGGAACTGCGGACATCGAGCGTCTGGGCGCACACGGTCAGGCGGTTACCGACGTCGCTGTATTGCGCCCACCGGTGGGGGCCGCCGGCGTAGGCGGCGGACTGGGTGACGGCGAGTATCAGCGCCGTGAGTACGGCGGTGAGAGAGCCTCCGAGAGCCGCACGCCGCGCCGACCGCCGGGGACGACGGATCTCGCGCGGGGTCGATTCGGACCGCTGACGTAACGCTGATGCGACCACAGTGTTGTCTCCTTGCCTCGGTGAATCACAGCACGGACACAGTAGGTGGACAGGCTGGCTTGCGATAGCCGCACAGGCGGCGAGCCCTCCCCGTGCCTGTGCAGGTCACCATGTGGTTTCGGTGGGGCCGGGCCGCCGTGCCCGCGCCGGTCGTCGATGCAGCGGTGAGGGCCGGCAGGGAGAGACCTGGCAGGAGTGCTGGGGGTCAGCTGGCGGGCTGGGGTGCGAGGGCGTCGTCGAGGGTGGGGTGCAGCGGGATGACGGTGTCGAGGCCGACGATGTGCAGCAGGTCGAGGACTGGTCCGGGGGTGTGGGCCAGGCGCAGCCAGCCGCCGCGGGTCTGGGCGGTGTTGTTCGCGGCGACGAGGATGTTGATGCCGCTGGAGTCCATGAAGGTGACGTCGCGGAAGTCGGCGACCGTGTGCGGGGCGGAGCCGTCCGGTGCGGTCAGGGCCTGGCGGAGGATGTCGGCTGTGGTGTGGTCGATGTCCCCGGTCAGGGCGACGACGCGCACGCCGCCGGCGGTGGTGTGCCGGGAGACGGACAGCTGGGCCTGGCTCATACCGTCTCCGTCCGGTCTTTGGCGGGCGCTCGCTGCTGCGAGGCCGCTGTCCACGCAAACGTATGCCGCCGCGCGGTGTCAACTGTGTCATACCGGGTGGGGAGCGCCTGGGGCGGGCAGCCGGTAGAGGATCGTGCGATGCTTCGCGGACACGACGCGAAGTTCGTGTGATGATCGTGTGAGGCGGGGCGGGCGTATGGAGCAGGCCGCGGGGGACGAGGGACAGAAAACCGGGGACGACAGTTCGCTGTCGGCGTCTGCCGCCTACGACGGCGACCCTTCCTGCATCGGGGCGGCCCGGCATCTGGCGGCCGGCTTCCTCACCGAGGTGCAGGCCGTGCACGGCCTGCCGGTCTCCGAGCGGGCGATGGGCATGACGCAACTGGTGGTCAGCGAGCTGGTCACCAACGCGGTGAAGTACGCACCCGGCCCCGTCCTGCTCGATCTGCAGGTCAGCGACGGCGCGGTACGTGTGTCGGTGTGGGACAGCGACCCGGTCCTGCCCGACGTCGCCGCCACCGACCCGAGGCGCGTCGGACGCCATGGCCTGGAGATCACCCTCGCCGTCAGCCAGGCCTACGAAGTGCGCCGGGAACCGGTCGGCAAACGCGTCACCGCCGTGATCGCACTCGCCGACGACCCCGGCGGAGACATCGCCGGCCGCATCACCCCCTGACCCCACCCCGGTACCCTGCACCACGAGCCCATGCGAGACGATGCTGGGCAAGCCACCGGATGAGACCGGGGGGAGTGGAAACGGGACCGGAAAACCGGTGACAATCTCAGTCTGCCCCCGCACCGGCCGGGCAGTAGTGACATGCAGGTGACCTTCGGCAAAGAGGGGCGGTCCACCGTGGTGACGGTTCAGTTGCGCCATAACGACGTGACCGTGGCCCGGCTGCCCGATGTCGTCGCCTTCGACACCATCACTGAACTGCGCCCGCAGCTTCTGGCGCTGTTGGAGGAGAGCGGCTGCCGCCACCTCGTGCTGGACATGTCCTCAATCGACTACTTCGACTCCTCCGGGCTGGCCATGCTGCTGGGCGTGAGGCACCGAAGCCAGGCAGCCGGCGCCGCGCTCACGCTGGCCGCGCCGCCTTTGTTCATCAGCCGCATGCTGGACATCACCCAGGCCATCACCCTCCTGACCGTGGCCCCTTCCGTGCATGAGGCACTGCGCACACGCCACAGGACTCGCAGGGACGATGCTCAAGGAGCAGAACAGGGCTGAGCACCGAGGGTGCTCAGCGTCGGCTCCGACATTGTCCACGTCACACCGGAGATCCCCTTCCCCGGGCGCGGTCCCACCTCCTACGGCCTGCCCTCGGTCAGCTGGCTGGCGGTGTTCACGATCCACGGCAGCGTCCACTCGGCTCCTGCCCGCCACCCCGGGGCCGTGCTGCCGTACCGGCCTTCCGCCTCGGCCCGGACGTTGGCCGCGAGGGTGCGCAAGTCCTTCGCCCTCCAGCTCACCGGCCACGCCCGCACCGTCGCTGCCGACGCGGCCTGCGACGGGGGACCGTGGTGACTGGTCCGTTGGGCTCACCGTGGCCGCGGTTGCCTATGCGGTTCATCGCCGCCCGGCCCTGAGCGGCTCGGCCACGGCCGGCATCGCCGCGATGGCCGCAGTCCCCGCCGTCGTCGTCACGGTCGGCAGTGAGCCGTTTTCAACCTCATGCCGATACGTGGTGGAGGAAGGGAACGGCTTTCACTATGTCGGTGATGCGGTCGGTGCTGCAGCGCGGCTTCCGCAGCAGGCGCCGTCCTTTCAACGCGGCCATGGCCTGCTCGCCGACGCAACGGATCTCAGGGACTCGCCGGACTGCCGAACCTCGCCCACCTCAAGCTGAGCGGCGGCCAGCTCCGCGACCTCTCGCCGTTCGCGGCTCTCCCTCGACTCCAGTCCCTCGAACTCCACAACTGCAACGAGCTGACGACGCTCGAAGGGCTGGACGGCCACCCCCGACTGGCGCAGCTCGGGATCCACGGCAGTGCGGTACTGCGCACCACAGAGGGGTCTGGGCAGGCTGCCGGCACTGCGGAAGTTGACTTCGACCAGTTGCTCCGCGCCGACCGACCTCAAGGACCTCGGCCGCCTGCCCGCGCTGACCCTGCTGTACATGAAGGACCTGGAATCGCTCAGCGCCCTTCGGGACTGCTCCGGCCTGCGTGAACTGACCCTCCGCTCCCTGAGCGACTGCCCCTTGGTCGAGGACATACCCGTGGAACGGCTCAGCTCGCTCACCGTGGCCGGCCCGCGCTGGGCCGCGCTGAAGGACATCACCCTGTTCACCGCTCTGCCCCACCCCGCCGGACTCGACCTGCGCCACTGCCGGTCGCTCGGGGACATCCGGCGGCTGCTCGACATGCCGGCGCTGACACACGTCCACCTGGCCGAACGGATCGCGACCTCACCGTCGGGCGCCCCCGATCCCGTGGTGACCGAACTCGGGGCACGAGGCGTGACCGTCACGCTGCACCACTGACCGTCCACGATCCGCCGCTCACCCGGCGCGATGCCTCCCGCCGAACCGACGTGGCCGCAAGGAGACTTCTCATGTCCCCCGAAAACCTGGACACACTGAACGAGTTCCGTGAGAGGGCCCTCGCGGAGGGCATCCCCCCGGACGACATCGCACGGCGGGTGGCCACCGCCCGACCCTGCGCCCTGCTGACCTCCATGGGAGACGGACCGGTGGTGGGCCGGCTCGGCGGGCCCCTCATGCTCCCCGCGGACACCCCCGGCCCCTGGTGCAAGCTCGCCGCCACCATCGACCTCGCCGCGCTGCCCGCCGGAGTGACCGACCTCGACCTGCCCGCCGACGGCCACCTGCTGCTGTTCGCCGACCCCGACCCCGACCCCGACCGGATCGACCAGGGAAACCTGGGTAGTGCGCTCCACATTCCCGTCGGCACACCCGTCGAGGAACGCCCTGTGGACCTCGACCCCGAATGGAAGAACCACCCGTACGAAACGGATCTCCCGGAGGGGTCGCTCCACCTGAGAACCGACGTCTCCCTGCCGTACTGCACCTCGGTCTGCGCTCCCGGGCAGCCTTTGCACTGCGTGGATCACCCGGAGCACCCCCATGCGAACGAACTGATCGACGTATGGACGGAGATCGAGATGCCGGGCGACGGCATCGGCCGCGGGCTTCAGCTCGGTGGATACGCAGAGGACGAGCACTGGGCGGAGGACCCCGGTGCGACGGCCGGACGGGAGGCGGCACGAGCGGTGGCCCGAGGCGAACTGCCCGCGCCCGATACGGACGTACGTCCCGAGGACCGGGTGTGTCTCGCCCAGTGGATGCACGGGATCTGCGGCCTGGAGATGTCCTGCTCCTCATGGCCGATCGCCCGGCAGGACCTGGCCGCGGGACGCTTCGACCGGGTCTGCGCCACCATGACCCGGAACCCGTGACACCCGCAGGACGCTGACCCCGGGCCCGATGCTGCTCGGTGGCCGGTTCGGCGCCGCCGAGGCCGAGCGGTGGGACTCGTCCACCACGTCGTGCCGGACGGGACGGCGACCGCCCCGGGTCTCGCCCGCGGCAGGCGCCTGGTCACCGGCCCCGCCGCCGCGACGGCACCGCCACGGGGTCGGGACAGGCCGAAGGACAGTGAGCACGGTGGCGTAGACCTCTCGATGCGGGGCATTTGAAGGTCTGCTTGACGCCGTCCGGTGATGAACCGTGGTGTCCGGCGTCGTGGATGCAGCTGATTCCCCGCGGTGCGGCCGGCCGCACCGCGGGATGGGCTTCGAGGGGAGAGGTATCATCATGGTCCTTCCGGCGGAGAGGGAATTGCGCGCCGTGCTGGCCCGTTTTGCTCAGGCGCGCATCGAACACGACGTGCGCCCTACCGGCCGCACCAGCCGGGATCTCGAAGACTCGACGTACACGCTGTGCGTGATGACCGGGGTCCGCACCGTCGAGCAGGCCCTGCTCGCGGCCGACGCATTGCTCGAGCGGTACAGCGCGGGCCGTGTGAGTGTCTCCCAGGAGGACGAGACGCTGGCCGCGTAAGGCTGTAAGGCTGGATCCCCTCCGCCTGTCGCTGCGCCGGGCGACGGCGCGCTGCCCGGACCGTGACCATGGCGGTGCCGGCCGGTCTGCCGCCGGGCCGTCGGCAACTCCGCGTCCGCCGGCAGCGGCCGGCGGACGCGCCGCAGACCGTGCTGAGTGGGCGGCGGCGAGCGACCGATGCGCCCACCGGGCGGTGAATCCGCCATTCCGTTTCATGGTGTGGCCGTTCGGGGACCAAAAGGTCATGGGTGACTACAGCGACACGATTACGGTGGCAGTGCCGCCGGAACGGCTTTTCTCCTACCTCGCCGACGTACAGAACCTGCCCGCCTACCTGCCGCGCCTGACCTCCGTGCGCCCTCATGACGGTGACAAGGTCACCGTGACCGCCCATATCGACCCTGTCGACGCCCCGGAACAGGACGTCACCAGCGAGGCGTGGATCCGTGTGGTCGAAGAGGGCAAGAGCCTGGAGTGGGGCGCACCGGGCCCGCACGACTATCACGGTCGCCTGCACGTCGCAGGCGGCGACGGCGACGGCACCTCTCGACTCACCGTCGAACTGCACACCGAAAGTGCTGAAGGAGAGCAGATCGATCACGGCCTCGACGAGGCTCTGACCGGTATCAAGAACGCCGTCGAGCGTGCGGAGCACTGACCTCTCCGGACGCAGCCGGCACGGGCACGCGCCCAGCGGCCACGGGCGGCCACCGCGCAGCTGGGACCGGCCGACTCCTCTGCGGCTGCCGCGAGCACCGCAGTGCCTGCCCCCGGTCCTGCCTCACAGGCTGAAGGTGTGGTCATCGCGAAGAGGAGCAGACGGGCGCTGCCTCGTCCGTGCTGTTCAAGTGCATCCTGCGGATGCGCCCTACCTGGCGAGTTCGTGCACGGTAGGCGGACAGACGTCGAGTTCGGGTGTTGGCACGTCGGTGGATGCACGACGGTCTGATGGTGCGCGCGGTATGCGGGCTCGCGATCCGGGGCTGCGGTCAGGTGGTGACGGATTGGCCGACAGACCCGGTGATCCGGTCCCAGATGGCGAAGCGGGCGGCGATCTCGGCTCGGCAGTGGGGAGCGGTCATCAGGTGGCGGCGGGGTCGGAAGTGCGGTGAGATTCCGCCGGAGCCCTTCCGGGGACTGCTCGCGCCGGGCGTACCAGCGGGCCACGGTCGCCGACGACGCACCGGTGTGCTGCACGGCCCGGGCCCGGCTCACCACCCGCCGACCGCCCTCGATCCGGCGCAACGCTCCGTCCCCGCTCGTCACCCGCACTCCCTCGCCTTGTGCGCAGCGCGGCATCGTTGCGACGTGTCGGCTTTGTGGCAGTCGCAAATCGTCAGTCGCCGCCATGGGACGGCACATCCACAGGCGGTCGACCGACGTGAAACCGGGACATCGCAATTAGCCTGTGGGTATGTCGGAGCGTGTCATGCCCGGTCGCACGGACGGCCTGATCCCCCTGGTCGCCGCGGACGCTCTGTGGGCCGATTTGACGGCCGACAGTGCTGTGCCGACGGCTTCTGGGGCATTCACCTGTTCTCCTGCCCGTGTCCGGGCGGGGTACGTCTTGCTCGGCGGCCACGTGGTGGCGACGGTGAGGACGAGCGGAGGTCGGTGGAGTGTTGTGGAGGGTGAGGTGCGCCTGGCGGCCGCAGGACTGAACGCGGTGGGGATGGATCGGCAGGACCTGGTTCGCATCGGCCCGTTTCGTCGGGCATCTGGGCAGGAGCGCGACGAGGAGACGAGGCTGCGTTGGCGTCGGCGCATCGCGGGGGAACTGCAGGAACTGGGCGGCCCCGAGCGGGCGGCACACCGTGAAGCCGGCCGCCCGTACCATCTGGCCGGGATCGACTGGCGGAAGATACTCGTGGAGCAGACCCGCGACGGGACGCAGCGCACGTGGTGGCTGCCGCGCGCTGTGGTCAGGCTGCTGGACGCGGCCGAGCACGCCGAAACGCAGTGGGTGCAAGCCGCGCGGACCCGCCAGGCAAACACGGCCGTCACCGACCCGCCCTCCCACCCCCGGCAGACCCCAGACGCCGACGGTCGGCGGACGAGGAGTCTCGAGAGCCCCACCGCCTCGCTGCGCCCGTACCACAAAGAGCTGGAAGGCCAGCTGTACTCGGTGTTCAGCAGGAAGCCCGCTGCCTCCCGCAGGGTGGCTGAGTGGGCGTGTGCCGTCTGCCGCACCGCACCCGCCACCGTGCTCGACCATTGCCACGAACACGGCTACGTCCGCGCCCCCCTCTGCCAGTCCTGCAACACACAAGAACGTCCGGACCACCTCTACAGCAACGACATCCGCGTGGCGAACCGCTACACACGCCTCTTCCACACCCACACCGACGACTGGCTCCGCCACTGGCACCGCTGCCCCGGCTGCCGCGCACGCACCACCCTGCCCCTGCCGCACCTCGCCGCATGGACCGCCTACACAGCCTGTCGGTCACTGCGCCCGACCCACCCCGCCCCCCGCGGGCGCAAGCCCTGTGGTGTCCTGCGCGTGTCCTGGACGGGCAGTCAGAACGCCCCCCGTTCCTGCCTGCTCACCGTCACCGTCGACTTCTGTCCCTCCGGCGAGCACCGTGTCCTGGCGCAAGTCCCCTACCGCGAGGCCGTCGAGCAGTTTCGCGTCTGGTTGACCGAGACGGCCCCTGCCGTGGCCGCTGCGGCCGGTCCCGACCGCCTGGACGGCCTCCCCGCACAGTTCCGGCCCGTCATCGCAGACACCAGCGGCGAGGATCCGGGATTGTTTTGAGCAGGCACCGGGGGCACTGTCACGTTGGCTGACCGGTAGGGATGATTTCCCGGTTGATCAGCTTGGGAAGGGCCGCCCGTGGGGAGCGTGTCGCCGTCGCACGAGGGGCACCGGTATCCGGTCGAGATCATTTCCCACTGCGTGTGGTGGTACCACCGCTTCCTGCTGTCGTTCCGCGAGGTCGAGGAGCTGATGCTCGAGCGCGGGACCGTCGTCTCCTGCGGGACGGTGCCCCGCTGGTGTGCCGGGTTCGGACAGCAGTACGCGAGTGCGCTGCGCCGCCGGCAGGCCCGTCCTGGTGCCACATGGCACCAGGACGAGGTCTTCATCACGGTCAGTGGGGAACGGAAGTATCTGTGGGGGGCCGTCGTCCAGGACGGCGGCGTCCTGGACATCCTGGCGCAGACCACCGGAACAAGGCCGCGACCAGTCGGATCAGCCAATTCGTCGTGTCCGCGCCTCCCCTCGCCGAGGCGACCGGAGAACCGGACATGATCGACATCATGTTCCAGAGCGACGACAGGGGGGTCACCCTGTCCGGTTCGGTCCTCGAGCACGGGGACGCACGGCAAGGGCGCCGCCTCCCGTCCGTCCTGGAACTCCGCGGCCTCGGGCTCAGTACCGCCGGGGACCCGGACTTCACCAGGGGCCCATCCGGACCCGGCACATGTCACGGTGAGTGTGGGGGAGAGCCCGAGGCGCACACCATCGACCTGCGGACGGGACGGGAGGACAGGAAGCAGCGCATCCGCCTGGCCGAGAGCCTGCTCACCGCGGAGTATCTGCCGGGCACGCGCCACACGGCGGTGCTCACCACCGGCAGGATCGCCGAACTCCGGCGTCGGTCCCGAGGAAGGCCTCGTCCAGCTGCCGTTCGTCCCCGGGCCGGGGCCGCCGGCGGCGCAGCGCGCCGACGCAGCCCTGCCCGAACTCCGCACACCACCGCCGGACCGTCCCGCAGGAGACGACCGCACCGCGCCCGAGCATCAGCTCCCGACCTCGCGGTACGACAACGGAAAGCGGTGGGAGAGCCCCACACAGTGGGACATGACCGAACCGGTACCGATGTCCTCTCAACCCATGTGGCAGTGCCGTTCAACCTGTCCGGTTTCCCGCGCCCGGAGGAGGCCTATATCGTCGGCGACGGCGTTCCGCCCGAGCTGCGCTGCCGCGGCCCGGGGCATCCGTGACGCTTCGGTACCGGCACCGCAGCCCATGCCCGATCCAGGTGGAGAGGCCGACATGAAGAATCTGCTGGTGATCGGCGTCGGTCCGCACGCCCGCAGATCCCACCTGCCTGCTCTGGCGGCCGGGCAGGCAGCCGGGCTCGTCGGCACAATCTGCGGCGTGGACGTTCTCGGGGCTGCGAACGTTGTGGTCGCCTACGACGCCGATGACGGCCCCCGCTCCGTGCCGGTGACGTTGGTCGAGCCCTTCGACTCCCGGGAACGGACGCTGCCGGACGGTGTACGGCGTACCCTGGACGAGCTGGTGGCCCGTCGCGGCATCGACGCGGTCGTGGTGTCCACCGAACCCGCCTATCACGTGGTCTACACCCGCTGGGCGCTGGAACGGGGACTGAGCGTACTGCTCGACAAGCCGCTGGGCGTGCGCACCGATGCCTCCACCGACCCCCGGCAGGCGAGCGCCACCCTCGCGGACGTCGACGACCTGCTCGTCCGGTACCAGGCAGCCCGAGGGCGCCACCCCGAGATCCTGGTGAGCGTGCAGTCGCAGCGGCGCTATCACCCGGCGTTCTGGCGGATGCGGCAGCTCATCACGGAGATCGCCGAGGAGACCAATTGTCCGGTGACCTCCGTGCAGTCCTTCCACAGCGACGGGCAGTGGCGGCTGCCCGACGAACTGCTCGACCTGAGCTACCACGGCTACGACCGCGGTTACGGCAAGTGTGCTCACAGCGGCTACCACTTCTTCGACATCATCCCGTGGCTGCTGGCCGCCGGCGAACGCAGCGGCAAGACCTCCGACACCGTGAAGGTCCACGCCCGGGTCACCCGGCCCACAGACCTCCTGGCGCAGCTCGGTGTCGTCGACCACGAGCGGCTTTTCCCCGGCTTCGCCGCACGCAACCCGTACAGCACGCAGGAGTTGCACACGGCGGCCCGCGGCTTCGGTGAGGTGGACGCCTTCATCTCCATGGCGTTCCAGAGCGCCGACCGCACCATGACACTCGGCAGCCTCAACCTCGTCCACAACGGCTTCTCCCAGCGGGGGAACTTCGCCCCGGCGACCGGCCTCGGCCTCTACAAGGACAACGGCCGGGTGCGGCAGGAAACCCACATCATTCAGCAAGGCCCCTTCCAGGCCCTGCATTTCCACTCGTTACAGACCCTGGACGACGGTCGGTGCACCAACGACCGTTACGCAGCGGGCGGCGATGGCCACGTCGAGGTGCACGTCTTCCGCAACAGCCGGTTCCGACCGGCTTGGGCGGCCCACACCCGTCTCGACCACGGGGCTCTGACCAGCACCTGGGAAGGTCAGGTGGCCCACCCGACGCAGCAATCCTCCAGACGCCGCTCCTCTCAGGAGTTCCTGTACTACCTCAACGGGCGACGGACCCGCGAACAGATGCGCTCCGAGCTCACCAGCCACCGCACGGCCGCCACCCTGATGGCAGGCGCCTACCTGTCGATGGCCACGCAGTGGACCGGCGGCTCCTCCGAGACCACGCTGAGCCTCGGACCGACACACACGAGCGTTCCCTCGCCCGCCCGCGGTCCCAGGGCGGATGCTGCACTGTGACCCCTCTCCCCGCGCCCCACGCTGCCGTCCCCGTCCGCGCTGACGGGCCAGGCGCTGCCCCTCGTTCCGGCCGACTGCCCCGCACACGGGCGACATCACCGCGATCGGGCGGGCGACCGGCGGCGACGTGAGCCATGTCATCCGCATCCGAGGCACCGGGGAAGCGCGATCACCAAGATCCGCCGTGACCGGTTCTCCCGCATCCCGGTCCTGTGAACCGATCCGGTACCGATCGCCGACGAGCGACGATGCCGCAGACGCACCAAGCGGCTGACGCTTCGCCCTCGCCCTGCCCGAACTGCCGGCCGTGGCTGGCGGGGAAGGCGTCCGTCATCACCATCGCGTGGGTGTCGTCGTGGAAGCCGAGGACCGGGGGAGTCGCGGGGCGCCCACGGGCGGCTGTCCCTCGCCACCTTCCTCTGTAGCGCAGCCGACCCTGCCCCGGCATGCCGGCCGCATCCCAGCGCGGCCTCGGCAGGCGCTCGAGGACGGAGATCGCGACGGGTGCGCTGCAGGGTGTCCAGGCGGGCGTGGCGATGTCGGTTCCGCCTCGCCCGATGAGCGCCCGGCGGGACGCCTCAACGAACGATCGCGCCGAGGGGAACGGCGTCCCGGAGGACGTTGCCGGCGTCCGCATGGCCGCCAGGCGTTCCAGCTAGCCGGGCTGCCCTGACTACTGACCGGCAGTCCCGCCACTGTCTCAGGCCGAGGGCACAGCGGCTCAGTCCCACGAGCACAGCATTTCCTCACCGCCCGGGCCGGCCGGGCCCGGGCGGACGAACCGCCGAACTGCGATTCCGCCTCGGGGTGCCCCGGGGCCGCGGTGCACCGTGAGGGCCCGCCGGGCCCGTGTCCAGGTGGGAGCTGGGCAGTCCGGGCACAGGTGCCCCTGTGGAGGGTAGCCGCCCCCGGCAGACAGGAACGATTGGTCCCTTCAGGGGACTGCAGGCGTATCCGCGAAGGCATCGTGGAAGTTGATCACGGTATGAAGACATTCTCCCGCATCCTCGCCATCACCGCGCTCACCACCGGTGCAGCCCTTGCCTCCGTGGCCCCCGCACAGGCCGGCATCATCGACGGCGCGCTCAACAACGTCTCTGCCCTGAGTCCCGGCAACATCCTGGGCACGCTCACCAACGGCGCCCTCTCGGGCGCGTCGAACAACAACGGGAACACGAAGGCGCAGGGCACGGAGAACAACAGCACCGGCTGAACACCTGCGCGCCCACCGCTACGGAGTGGGCAGCGTGACCCCGGTGAACGGGGCTCGTTGAGGGGTGACGCGGCGCAAGCCTCCGGGGCTGGTCGGCTCCGGAGGCTTCGTCGTTCCCGCCGTCTGTGTTCATGCCGCGCCTGATGCCAGGATCGTGAGGTTGTGCCGCGCGATGCGGGCGGTCCTGGCATCGTGGCAGAAGGCCGCTGCGGTGCGGGTGGAGGAACTCGGCGCCGAGTCGGAGCGGGTGCGGTCGGCGCCGGCCGAGGCGGAGGAGGTGCTCCGACGCCGGGGCATCGGCCTGGCGCAGTATCTGGAGGCGCCGGCCGGGACGGATGCTCCTGCTGTGGTGATCGACGGCCGGTCGTCGGGGGAAGACCGGTGCGGCCGACCGGGCCACGCACGGTGGTTTCTCACCGGAAGGACGCGGCCGGGCCGCGAGGCCCTGGCGGTTGAATTACCAGACGTTGATGGTCACCGTCGGGCGGTGACGGTCCTGGGCCGGGACAGCGCATCCGCCTCCCGAGGGGAAGGAGTGCGCGCGGTCCAAGCGGCTGGTGGAGCCGGGCCGCTTCAGCCCAGGAGGGTAGGGGGCGGGCATACCATGAATTGATCCTTTCAGGAAATCGAGCCTCCATCGGACCTGGAGCGGTTCATTCGTTCGAGCGGCCCAACTGCGTGGTTCATCAGTCGCGTTGACTGCATGATCGGTTCCACCAGGGGCAGTCGTGAGCACAGCTGACAACGTTGGCCACCTGAGGAGGCAAGTGTGAGTGAAACCCGCTCGAAGCTCGTTCCCGCCACCCGACTGCACGCTCTGGTCGTGCTGCTTCTCGGCTTGGTGGCGCTCACCAGCTCAGCCGGTTCTTTGCGCGACGGCGCCGCGATCCTCCCGGTCACGGCGCTGGTGCTGTCCGTCATCGCGATCGTACTCGGAGGCTACGGTCTGGCCACCGCTCGCCGCACACGCTGACCAAGGACCTGCCGAAGAACAACATGCAGGCGAGTGACACGCCGACTTGCGATTTCAGGCCTCGAAACCCACGGATTGATTCCCGGCAGGCCCTGACGAGCCCGTGCACGGTGAGCGATGAGGTGTCGTGCTCCTGATCGCCGTTCATGGTCGTGTGGTGAGGAACGCGTCGTGCGCAGCGGTCATCAGCGACCGGAGGGTCACGGGCCTGTCGGCCGACGTGATCGCTGAACCCGTGGCCGAGCTCGGTCCGTTGTGGCGTGAACGACACCGGGCCAGGCTTGTGCCCGGACCGCGGAAGCGCGCGCTGGGCACCGCCGCGAAGCACCCACTGCTCTTCGTCGACCGGCTCCTGGCCATCCTCGTGCACCTCCGATACGGGGCCACGCACGGCGTGCTGGCTTGCTGGTTCGACGTGGACCGCTCCACCATCACCCGCGCCATTGGCGAGGTGCGACCTCTGCCGGCCGAGCGGGGAGGCAGTTGTGGGCCCCGGCCTTCGGTTGCGGACTCCGGCCGAGGTCGTCGCCCACCTCGGTGCCGGCGGGAAGACCGGGATCGCCGACGGCACCGAGAGCCGCGCCCGGCGGCCTGCCGCCGGGCGCAAGGACCGGCATCGTCCACCTGAAGAACTGACGTGCTCTGTCCCGCCACCTCGGTCGCCGCGAGCACATGAGCCACACCGTCCAGGCCGTCGCCGGCCTGCTGTCCCCTCAGCAGGCCGCGGACCTGACGTCGGCACGGCGGACGTGAACATCGAGCTCCGCCGCCATCCTCGACGCCTCACCGCTTACCGTGCACGAGCTCATTGGGAAAGAACGAAACACGAAGTGCAATCCAGTTCCTCCCGGACCGCCTCTGAGTATCCGTGAAGCTGGCGAAGCCATCCGTTTTTGGCCTTTCCCGAAGGAGGCAGGAGGCGAGGGACGGGGAGGGGGTAGACGGCAGTCATGGACGGCACACGATTGCGGCAGGACGAGCAGGGCCCACAGGAGGCCCGTGCTCGAGGGACCATGCGAATCTGGCGGTGGGCCAGATGGGCGGCGCTTCTCCTCGCGGTCAGCTGGTTGGCCAGTTGGGCCAGCAGTCTCATCCAGGGGGAGAGGGGACGGGACATGTGGTGGCCGTTGGCCAGTACCGTCATCTGGGCGGCACTGGCTGTGTACGGCTTTGTGACCTATCGCCGGATCAGGACAACGACCTTGCCTGCCATCATGCGTCGACCGCACGCCTGACCAACTCGTCCGGCACCATCCCCGGCCGGCCCGCTTCCCTTCCCCATCCACCGTCGGGACTGCTGCGTGATCGGGTGACAACGGGGTTCATGCAGCCAGAGCCGCGGGTGGGGTCATGATGGTCTCGTACTCGACAGGGGCAATCGGTCCAGGCGTCTTTGGCGCCGGCGCCGGTGGCAGGTCCGCTCGAGCCAGGTCACGATCGCGATTCGCGACTCCTGGCGAGCGGCCCAGACACGGCGGTCGAGGACGTTCTTCTGCAGCAGCGCGAAGAAGCTCTCCATCGCAGCGTTGTCACCCGCCGCCCCGACGCGGCCCATCGAGCAGGCCAGGCCATGCCGGGTGAGTACGGCAGCAGCCTTCCGTGACCGGAACTGCGAGCCGCGGTCCGCATGCACCACGCACCCGGCCACCCGGCCACGGCGGGCGACGGCGGACTCCAGCGCGGCCACGGCGAGGCGGGACTCCGTGCGGGCGTCGGTGGAGCAGCCCATGATGCGGCCCGGGAAGGCGTCCTTGACGGCGCACAGATACGGCTTCCCCTCGCGGGTGGCGTGCTCGGCGATGTTCGTGAGCCACAGCCTGTTCGGCCCGTCGGCGGTGAAGGTGCGGCGTTACCCGCTCATCGTGGACCGGCGGCCCGGACCTGGCGTTCCTGCCGCGGCCCCTGCGCTTGCCGAAGGCGCTCCATCAGCCGTTGTCCCGGCAGATCCGCCAGGCGGTCCGCTCGGCCGTCGGCTCACCGGCGACGCGGGCCTCGTCGAGAAGGAAGCGGTGACCGAGCCCGGGATCGTCACGGTGCGCGTCGCCCAGGGCACTGGCCCGGTATGCCTCGGACAGCTCGGTATCGGTGACCGGCCGGTCCAGCCACCGGCAGCAGGGCCGGCGGGCCGGCCCGAGCACCCGGCACGTCACCGCCACCGGCACCCGGTGAGGGGCAGCGGCTGCGGCCAGCTCGTGGAGGAGAGGGTACGTCATTCTGCCGGCAGGTTCGCCTGCGACGGATACGCCGCAGCCCTCTGCAGCACCTCGGTCTCCTGCTCCAGCAGCCGGATGCGCTTGCGGGCCTCGCGCAGCCAGTGCGCACGGCCGGGCCCGATCAGGTCGGAATCCGAGGCGGGTCCGGACGGCGCAGTGGCAACGCCCATGGCGGTTTTCTGCTCAAGGCCGGCGGCAAGGTGCGGTGTCGGGGTCCTCTTGCCGGTCGGGCACGTACTTGTAGCCCACGCGCCGCACGGTGACGATCCGGTGCCGGTGAACTCTGCCCAGCTTGCGGCGCAGCCGCGCGATGTGGACATCCACGGTGCGGCCGTCGCCGATGTGGTCGTAGCCCCAGATGCCGGCCATCAACTGCTCGCGCGAATGCACCTGGTGGGGATGTAGAACGAGATGGGCCAGCAGCCCGAACTCCAGGTAGGTGAGATCGAGTTCACGTCCGTCCAGCTCTGCGGCATGTCGCGCGGGATCGATGCGCACGCCGCCGTCTCCCGTCTGCTGCACGGGAGGTGCGTCCGTATAGGCGACCGGCCGGATCTCCGGTCGTGTCACGTCCTTCGCGAAGAGCTGGGCGGGATCGGTGCCCTCGGGGACGAGTACGAGGTAGCCGACGAGGGGAGCGGAACCGTTTCCCTCGTCGCCGAACTGCGCGGTGTCGCCCACGAGGCGGAGATGGCGCATGTCGGGGAGTGGCGAATTCAATGGAGTGGCCTGGGCCGGAAGTGCCGTGGTCATGGCGGTCGTCCTTCAGGAGGGCGTCGGGCCATCAGGCGCAGCGGTGGCTTTGCCTGATCACCTGGATGAGAGAGAAGGAGCGGGGTGGCACGCGCAACGTGTGAGCGGCGTGCCCTCTACGCGCGACAGCAGGCGGCGCTGACGACGTGACCAAAGTCGACATGCCGACGACGAACGAGTCGCTGCTGCGTGTGGGCCATGTGCATCATCCTGCGCACCCGATGGGCGGGTCGTCAATGCTTTCCTAGTAAATCGATGGGAAATGCAGGGAAAGCAACACCGCGGGTGGGCTCACCGGCCACGGTCGACTGCCGGGCGGGCGTCGGGCTCCGTCGCCCTGTACAGCCGGGCACGCACCGCGGCCAGATGGACCCTGAGCTTTTCCAGAGGCGTGGGCGGCAGCGCGCGGGCGGAGCCACGCGCGCAGTGGCGCTCGACGTAGAACTGCCCCGCGCTGAGCACGGTCGTGACCGCGATGTACCAGAGGGTGGCGACCATCAGCAGCGGGATGACCCGGTACGTCTGGTTGTAGACCAGCTGCACCGAGTACAGCAGGTCGTGCACGGCCAGCACGCTGACGATGCTGGTGCCCTTCAGGGTGCCGATCAGCATGTTCCCGGCGGTCGGCACGATGGAGCGCATCGCCTGCGGAATGACGATCCGGCGCAGGGTGCGCCGTCTGCCGATGCCGAGAGCCTGGGCGGCTTCCGTCTGGCCGGAGTCGACGGAGAGGATGCCGCCGCGCACCACCTCGGCGGCGTAGGCGGCTTCGTGCAGGGTCAGGCCGATGACGGCGGTGAGGGTGGGGCCGAGCAGGTTGACCGTCTTGACGGTGACGAACTCGGGCCCGAAGGGGATGCCGAGGCCGAGCGTCGGGTAGAGAGCGCCGATGTTGAACCAGAACAGCAGCTGTGCCAGCAGCGGAGTGGACCGGAAGATCCACACGTAACCCCAACTCAGCGTGCGCAGTACAGGATCGGCAGAAAGCCGCATGACGGCCAGGGGGATGCCGAGCAGGAAGCCGAGCACCATCACCACGCCGGTCAGCCACAGGGTGAGCAGCAGCCCGTCGAGCACGGCGGCGGTGGTGAAGTACCGGCCGACGACATCCCACTGGAAGGCGCGGTTGCGGATGACGGAGTTGACCACCATCGCGAAGAGTACGCGGCCTCGTCGACCGGGGTGCCGACGACGACACCGCCGGCACGCGGGGGAGCCCAGGTCGGGCCGCGCTCCTCGCAGTCCCCGGCGGGCAGCACCCCGACGGGCTCACCCCGCGCCGGGGCCTTCCGGCGGTTCCGCCCGTCCGGCTCGGTGCCCTCGCGCGACGGGGCCCCGATCCCTCCCTTGACCGGTGCCGCCGCCGAGCCGTGCGCGCCCTGCCCCCTCCTGCGGGACGGACCGGGCGGCGTAGCACTCTCTTCCATCATGTGAGACGCCGGGCGATACACGGTAAGGCCCTCTTGACGTGGCACGAAGACCGCCTGACACTCCGAAGCAGAGATTCCTAGTGAACTGGTAGGAAATTATGGAGCGTCTGCAGCCGCCCGCCGACCGCGCCGGACGGCCGCCTCTCCTGCTGACCTCCCGCCGTCACATCGATCTCCTGCGTGTCTGCAGCGCGGCGAGCCCTCTGCGCTGACACCGGCGGTGCCCATCGGCACCGCATCCCCGCCGGGTACGGGTACGCGCCGACGCCGCCGCGCGCCCCTCACCCCACGTGCGGCGCCCACCGCACCTCTGAGAACCAGAAGTCGGAACCCGGACCCAGGGAGAGACATGCCCGCCGCACCCCTGCCCACCGTGCCGTCCCTCCCCTCTTCGCCGTCGTTCCGGGGAAGGATCGGCTGTGACGCGAGCAGTGGCTATTACGCCGTGGCGCGCCGCTACCGCCTCCACCTCTCGCTGTCCTGTCCCCACTGTCTGCGGATCGCCATCACCCATGGCCTGCTCGGCCTGGCAGACATCCTCCCGGTGGCACTGCTGCCGGCCGTGCCCGACGGCCCCGACGGCGGTCACTCCGCTCTGCACCCGTTGTACGAGGCCAGTTCGCACCGGCATCCCGGACCGGCCGCCGCACCGGTGCTGAGCGACGACTGGACGGGGCGGATCGTCAGCACGGACACGCCGGGCATCCTCAGGGATCTGGCCAGGCACTTCGGTGGTGACGGCTCCGACTGGCCCGCCCTCTACCCACACGGCGCGGAGGAGGAGATCGAAGCCGTCGGACGCCTTTGCGAGTACCGCATCGACGAAGCCGCACAGCACGCCGGGCAGGCCGGCGCCGACGCCACGACACGGCGGACCGCCCTCAGTTCCCTGCTCGGCGTTCTGAACTCGCTGGAGTGGCGACTCACCCACCAGGAATTCATCCTGGGTGACGAAATGACCGCCGCCGACGTGCGGTTGTGGGTGACCCTGGTGCAACTCGACACCGTGCACCGTCTGCACCTGGACGCCGCCGCGGTCCACCACATCGCCGACCATCCGCGCCTATGGGCCTACGCACGGCGACTGGCCGCCCACCCCGCCTTCGGCACCCACCTCGACCTGGACGGGATCGCCCGCCGCCACCATGCCCACTGCCAAGGGCTGGAGGCCGCAGGGGCGGCGGTGCAGATCCTGGACTGGTCCGTACACATCGTGGACGGGGCCGCCGCCCAGCCCGCCCAGCGGTGTCCGGACGGTTTCATGGAACCGCAATACGCCCTCCACCTTCGTCCGTCCTGATCCGCCTAACCTGCGACGACATGGGCCCTGCCCTACCGGAGCACGGCAGGGCCCGTGCGGAGCAGGACGAGCGGCCGGAGGAGCGGAGGTGACGGTGCTGCCCCCTGTTTCCCGCGTTCTCGTCCCAGCTGTCGGGGTTCGCGCCGCGCGTGGCTGCGTCCGCCTGTACTCCCGGCCCCGCATTGACCCGCAACGGGTGGCCGGCGCTCTCTGTTGTTCCTGACCTGTTCCTCGCCGCTGGGCCCTCCCTATGAGGGCCGGTGATCACATACGGTCGACCAGGAAGGCCCCCTTCTCGTGTCCGCACCTCCCCCTCTTCACCTTGCTGTGGCGCTGGACGGCACAGGCTGGCACCCGGCTGCCTGGCGCGAGCCGGGAGCCCGGCCCAACGCCCTGTTCACCGCCGGCTACTGGGTCGGCCTCGTGGCCGAGGCCGAACGCGGCCTGCTCGACTTCGTAACGTTCGAGGACTCTCTCGGACTGCAGTCCTCGCACCTCACGGAGCCGGACGAGCGCACCGACCAGGTGCGGGGCCGGCTGGACGCGGTACTCCTCGCCGCCCGGGTCGCACCGCTGACGCGGCACATCGGGTTGGTGCCGACTGTGGTCGCCACCCACACCGAGCCGTTCCACATCTCCAAGGCGATCGCCACCCTGGACTACGTCAGCGCCGGTCGCGCGGGCCTGCGCGTCCAGGTGTCGGCACGGCAGAACGAGGCCGCGCACTTCGGCCGTCGTACCTTCCCACGTCTCCGCTCCGACGACCGGGGCACCCCGGACGGCCGCAAACTGATCGCCGAGCTCTTCGAGGAGGCCGCCGACCACATCGAGGTGGTGCGCCGCCTGTGGGACAGCTGGGAGGACGACGCGGAGATCCGCGATGTCGCCACCGGGCGGTTCATCGACCGCGACAAGCTGCACTACATCAACTTCGAGGGCAGGCACTTCAGCGTCAAGGGACCCTCGATCACCCCTCGGCCGCCGCAGGGACAGCCCATCGTCAGCGCGCTCGCGCACCAGAGCGTGTCGTATCGGCTGGTGGGCCTCTCGGCCGACATCGGTTACGTCACCCCGCACGACACCGGCCGGGCCCGCGCCGTCATCGGCGAAATCCGTGCCGCCCAGGCTGAGGCGGGGCGGGCGGAGGAGCCACTGCACATCTTCGCTGACCTGGTCGTGTTCCTGGACGACGCCCCCTCGGCGGCGGAGGACCGCAAGGCCCGTCTCGACGACCTCGCGGGCCACACGTACACGAGCGACGCTGAAGTGTTCACGGGTACACCCGGGCAACTGGCCGATCTCCTGCTGGAGTGGCGCCGGGCCGGCCTCAGCGGCTTCCGGCTGCGTCCCGGAGTGATCGGTCACGACCTGGAGCAGGTCACACGGGGCCTGGTGCCCGAACTCCAGCGCCGAGGTGCCTTCCGGCACAGCTACGAGGCGGACACCCTGCGCGGGCTGCTCGGCCTTGCCCGCCCCGCAAACCGCTACGCCGCTGCCTGAAGCCGGAGGAGTCCTACGACCATGAGCAAGCCGACCACCGGCACGCCGGCCCCGAGCAAGGCGACCACGAGCAAGGCGACCACGGGCAAGCCCCTGAAGCAGATCCATCTCGCGGCCCATTTCCCCGGCGTCAACAACACCACCGTGTGGAGCGACCCGCAGGCGGGCAGCCACATCGAGTTCAGCTCGTTCGCGCACTTCGCACGGACCGCCGAACGAGCCAAATTCGACTTCCTGTTCCTCGCCGAAGGGCTGCGGCTGCGCGAACAGGGCGGCCGAATCCATGACTTGGACGTGGTGGGACGGCCCGACACCTTCACCGTCCTGTCCGCGCTCGCCGCCGTCACCGAACATCTCGGCCTGACCGGCACCATCAACTCCACCTTCAACGAGCCCTACGAGGTGGCCCGCCAGTTCGCCGGCCTGGACCACCTCTCCGGCGGACGGGCCGCCTGGAACGTCGTCACCTCCTGGGACGCCTTCACCGGCGAGAACTTCCGGCGCGGCGGCTTCCTCCCGCAGGAGCAGCGCTATTCCAGGGCCAAGGAGTTCCTGTCCACCGCCACTGAGCTGTTCGACTCCTGGCACGGCGACGAAATCGTCGCCGATCAGGAGTCCGGTATCTTCCTGAAGGACGCGCAGGCCGGGGCTTTCGTCCACCAAGGACAGCACTTCGACATCGCTGGTCGGTTCAACGTCCCGCGCAGCCCGCAGGGCCGCCCGGTGATCTTCCAGGCCGGTGACTCCGACGAGGGGCGCGAATTCGCCGCCTCCAGCGCCGACGCCATCTTCAGCCGGCACAGCACCCTGGAGGCGGGCCGGGACTTCTACGCCGACGTCAAGGGACGCCTGACCCGCCACGGCCGAAGCCACGACCAGCTGCTCATCCTCCCCGCGGCGACCTTCGTACTCGGCGACACCGACGCCGAGGCGCAGGAGCTGGCGCATGGGATACGACGCCAACAGGTCAGCGGCCGGACCGCGATCAAGTACCTCGAACACGTCTGGAACCGGGACCTCTCCGCCTACGACCCGGACGGCCGGCTCCCCGACATCGACCCGGACCCCGGCGAGAACACCATCGCCCGCGGCCGAGCCAGCGTCCGGATGTTCCGCGACCCGCTCGCCGTCGCCAGACAATGGCGCGAGCGCGCCGCAGCGGAGAACCTGTCGATCCGCGAGCTGGTCATCGAGACCACCGGACGCCAGTCGTTCGTCGGCTCCCCGGCCACCGTCGCCGAGACCATCAACGCCTTCGTCCAGGCGGACGCAGCAGACGGCTTCATCCTGGTCCCGCACATCACCCCCGGCGGCCTGGACGAGTTCGCCGACACCGTCGTCCCGCTGCTCCAGGAACGCGGTGTGTTCCGCCACGACTACACAGGCACCACGCTCCGCGACCACCTCGGCCTGGCACACCCCGACGCACGCGCGGAGCCGGAGACCCGGCGGGCCGCGTCGTGAAGTTCCTGGCCGTCACCCTCATCGTGCACGCCCCGGATCCGGCGACCGGCGTCCAGAAGTCCACCAACGAGCGCTTCCGCGAGGTGATCGACAACGCGCTGCTGGCCGAGGAACTCGGATTCGACGGCTTCGGCGTCGGCGAACGCCACGAGTGGCCGTTCATCTCCTCCTCACCACCGGTCGTGCTGAGCCACATCGCTGCGCTCACCTCCCGGATCCGGCTGTTCACCGCCGTCACCACCCTCAGCCTGCTCGACCCGGTACGCGCGTACGAGGACTACGCGACCCTGGACCACCTGTCGGCGGGCCGTCTCGACCTGATCATCGGCAAGGGCAACGGCACCGCCCAGCGAGAGCTGTTCCACGTCACACCCGAGGACCAGTGGGACCGCAACGCCGAGAGCTACGAGCTGTTCCGCCGGATCTGGCGGCAGGACAAGGTGAGCGCCTCCCCGCGCTTCCGCCCCGAGCCGGCAGACGCCGAGGTGTGGCCGAGGCCGCTCCAGCAGCCCATCCGGGTCTGGCACGGCAGCGCGACGAGCCAGGAGTCGGTCGATCTCGCTGCCCGCTACGGAGATCCGCTCTTCTCGGCCAACGTCACCCACCCGATCGAGCCGTACGCCGATCTCATCCGCTACTACCGGGAGCGATGGAAGCACTACGGCAACGACCCGGGTCGGGCCGTCGTCGGCGCGGGGACGGCCGGCTACTACGCGGCCCGTACCTCGCAGGAAGCGGTCGCCGCATACCGGCCGGTGTTCGAGGGCTATCTCGCCTTCCGGAAACGCCTGGGTGCCGAGCCGGTGTTCGCCACCCTGGAGGACTTCGTCGAACGCAGCTCGGCGCTGATCGGCAGCCCGCAGCAAGTGATCGACAAAGTGCACCGCTACCACGAGCAGTTCGGGCACAGCGTGCTCCACCTGCACGCCGACGCGGGCGGGCTCACCCACGCCCAGCACCGTGCCTCGCTCGAACTCTTCCAGTCCGACATCGCCCCCGTTCTGCGACGCGACATCCCCGACCCGCCGTTCCCCTGGGCTCCGGCCATCGCCGGGCCCGTGTCCGCATCCGCACCCGCGCCCACCGACCGCTGAGGAGCAACACCCGACCATGTCCGGCATCCCTCTTGGAGTCCTCGACCTCGTCCCGATCTCGTCCGGCTCCACCGCCGCAGAGGCGCTGCGCAACACCATCGACCTCGCCCAGCAGACCGAGCGTCTCGGCTACACGCGCTACTGGTTCGCCGAGCACCACCTCAACCCGGGCGTGGCCGGGACCTCTCCCGCCGTCGTGCTGGCCCTGACCGCCTCCGCGACCTCCACGATCAGGATCGGATCCGGGGCCGTACAGCTCGGTCACCGCACCGCCCTGTCCACCGTCGAGGAGTTCGGGCTGATCGACGCCCTGCACCCCGGGCGACTCGACCTGGGCCTCGGCCGCTCGGGCGGACGTCCCTCCGGACGGACGGCAGGACCCCGGCCGGCCACGCCCCCCGTCGCCGACGGGCGCGCCCCCAACGGTCTGAAGATCCCACCACGGTTTTCCCCTGAACACCTGATCGGTTCGCCGCGTTTCCTGCTCCAGCAGCGACTGTTGCACCAGCCGGGCGCGCGCCCCCAGGACTACGGCGAGCAGATCGACGACATACTTGCGCTCCTGCGCGGCGACTACCGCTCCCCGGACGGGATCGAAGCGCACGCCGTCCCCGGCGAGGGCGCCGAGGTGCAGGTATGGATCCTCGGCAGCAGCGGCGGACAAAGTGCCGACGTCGCGGGCCGCAACGGCCTGCGCTTCGCGGCCAATTACCACGTCAGCCCGGCCACCGTACTGGAGGCGGCCGAGGGCTACCGCGCCGCGTTCCAGCCGTCCGGCCACCTCGACAAGCCTTACGTCAGCGTCTCCGCCGACGTCGTCGTCGCCGAGCACGACGAAACCGCCCGCGAACTGGCCACCGGCTACGGCCTGTGGGTCCGCAGCATCCGCACCGCCGAGGGCGCCATCCCCTTCCCGACCTCGGTCCAGGCCCGCGCCCACGCCTGGACCGAAGCGGATCAGGCCCTGGTCGCCGACCGCGTCGACACCCAGTTCGTCGGCTCTCCGGAGCGCGTCGCCGACCAGCTCGAACAACTGCAGGAGGCCACCGGCGCCGACGAGCTGATCATCACCACCCTCACCCACGACCACGCCGACCGGGTGCGCTCCTACCAACTCCTCGCAGAGGAGTGGCACCGCCGATGAGCCGGTCGTGGCCCGGTTCCTGACGTTGTGCGGCAGCCACGTCCGCGGCCTGCCCGACCGTCCCAGCGGGCTCGCCTGGTCTTGCCGGCCCCGGTCCACGGCACCTTTCCGACGGGCCGCCGACACCGTCGAGGGGCTGACGTACAGGAAGCGGATCAACTGCGCCTCCTGCCAGCACCACCGCGTCACCCCGCTCCCGCTCGGTAGCGGCAAACCCTCTGACGAGGCGTCGGCGCGGGGTGGCGATACTGGGCGGACGTTCGAATGACCGGGAGTTGAAATGGCAGGCTCGGTGGAACTGTATGGGCTGGCCGTCGGCCTGATGATCGCCGTGGTGACCGCGCCCGTGGGGGTCTCGGGAGCGGTGTTCCTGCTGCCCGTGCAGCTGAGCGTGTTCGGCGTACCCGGTCCGGCGGTCACCCCCACCAACCTGTTGTACAACGTGGTGGCCGGGCCCGGTGCCCTGCTGCGCTACCGCCGAGCGGGCCTGCTGAACAGTCCGCTGACCCGCCGCCTGGTGATCGGCGCCCTGCCCGGCGTGGTCATCGGAGCGGTGGTGCGGGTCTTTGCCGTAACCGGCTCCACCGTCTTCCGCCTACTCGTCGCCGGATTGCTGATGCCGCTGGGTCTGTGGCTGATCGCCCGCACCCTCCGGCCCGCCCCGGCCGCCTCGGCGGCGGAGCCCTCCCCTCGCACCATCACCGGCCTGGCCCTGGCCGTCGGCATCGTCGGCGGGGTCTACGGAATCGGCGGCGGTTCCATCCTCGGCCCCCTCCTGGCCGGCCGGGGCATGCCCGTGAGCCAGGTCGCTCCGGCAGCCCTCGCCTCCACCTTCGCCACCTCTGCGGCCGGGGCCGCGACCTTCGCATTGCTGTCCCTGACCGGCTCCGGGGGCATCGCCCCCGACTGGCACCTCGGGCTGGCCTGCGGCCTGGGCGGGCTGATCGGCGGATACCTTGGGGCGTACCTGCAGCCCCGACTGCCCGAGACCGCCCTGCGCCTGCTGCTGGGCGTCCTTGCTGCGTCCTTCGGGGCCCTCTACGCCGTTCAGTCACTGCGATGACCAACGAGTCCCGGCTTCGAATTCCGCAGAAAGGAGCGGGTGTGTCAGTTTTGGACACTCCCTGACCCGGCCCGACCGGCCAGTCCGGTCGCGCTGGCCGGCGCCCGGCTGGCGGGTGCCGCGAAGATCGTCGCGGCTGACATCGACGACCGCGAGCTCGCCACCGCCGAGTCCCTGGGCGCCACACACCGGCAACTCGCGGGAACGGGACCTGGTGGAGGGTGGTACGCGAGCTGCTGAGGCTGAACTCGTGGTGTCGTAGGGGCTGACGGGTCGTCGCCTGTGCGGTACCACCGGGGCATGCGGTATCCACAAGGGGACGGGCCGACCACCGAACGGCAGCAGTTTCGCGAGGGGGTACGGCTCCAGGCGGCCGAGCGGTTCGTCCGGGGCGAGGCGAGTTCGGTGACCGCCAAGGACCCGCGGGTCGGTGTCCGGTCGGTGCGGCGGTGGCGGCAGGCGTGGAAGGAGACATGCGATGCAGTTGATCTGTCAAGCGGCGACGGTGAGTTGTGGGGTGGGCGTGGCAGGGAACGCGGTGAGGTCCTCGACGCTGGTGCGGGCGGCATCGAGCTGTCTGAGCAGGGCGATGGCCTGGCGTCCCACAGCCTGCTCGACCTGTGAGGGCCGGCGCATGTGCGGGATGCGCAGGGCGTCTCGCAGTCGTTCGACTCCTGCCTCGATGCCGCGCTGGCGGCCGGCCTTCTTCAGCAGTGAGCGCAACGGGACGCGGGTGAACTCGGCTGCCTGATCGGGAGCGGCGGCCGCGGCCAGCACGGCGCGGGCGATGCCGCTGCTGTTCCCTAGCCCTTGGTGTCCAGCCGGGTCACGATGTCCTGGCGCAGCCGTACCTTGTCCGTCTTGCCGACCGCGGTCAGGGGGAGTGCCGGCACCTCGACGAGCCGTTCGGGCAGTTTGAACCGGGCCAGTCCGCTGTCCTCCAGATATCGGCGGAGCTCCGGCAGGGACGGTGCCCCCTCGTTACCGCCCACGACGTACAGGCACACGGCCTCACCCAGTACACGATGGGGCATCGCGACGGCCGCGGCGGCCCGCACCCCGGGGTGCGCCAGTACCAACGCCTCCAGTTCGTCCGCCGGGATCTTCTCTCCTCCGCGGTTGATCACGTCCTTGACGCGTCCGGCGACCACGAGGTTCCCGGACTCGTGGCGACGGACGAGGTCGCCGGTGCGGTAGAAGCCGTCGGGGGTGAATGACGCGGCTGCCGCGCCACCGTGGTACTCCGTGATGACACCCGGCCCTCTGACCAGGAGTTCGCCCACCTCACCGCCGGCGACGGGCCGGCCCTCGCCGTCCACCACGAGGATCTCGTCACCGGGCGAGGAGGGGCGTCCCTGCGTGGTGAACGCCACCTCGGGCGGATCGTCGAGCCGGGTGAAGTTCAGCAGTCCCTCGCTCATGCCGTACACCTGCTGGATTCGGCAGCCGAAGGAACGACTCAGCCGGGCGGCCGTGGATTCGTCCAGGCGCGCCCCGCCGACCTGCAGGACCTGCAGGCTCGACAGGTCAGGACCGCTGGAAGCGGTGCGGGTGAGGAGCCACTGCCGCGCGAGCGCGGGGGTGAGCGCGCAGTGTGTGACGCGTTCCCGCTCGATCAGCGCCATGGCGGCGGCCGCATCGTTCGGATCGGAGAGGACGACCTTTCCGCCGCAGGCGAGCGTGCCCAGCACCCCTGGAGAGGCGAGGGCGAAACCGTGCGTCACCGGCAGGACGGCGAGGAACACGGATTCGGGGGTCAGTCCCGAGACCGCTGCCGCGCAGCGGATCACGTGACCCAGCGCCTCATGGGTCCGGGCGATGGCTTTGGGAGCGCCCGTGGTTCCGCTCGACAGCAGGAAGAGTGCGGTGTCCGAGGGGTGCCGGTCCCGATGGGCGGGAGCCGTCTCACCGGCCTCGATGAGACGGTCGATGTCCACGTGGCCGATGGCCCGGTCGCCGGCACCCGAGACGAGCAGGGTGCGTACCGACGGGTGCCGTTCGCGGAGCTTCTCGGCGAGCCGCAGATGGTCGAAGCGCTGATGTCGGGCCGGTACGGCCAGCGCGGTCGGCGCCAACGCGGCGATCACCGCCTCGAGTTCGTGCTCGCGCAGGGCGGGAAGGGCGAGAGCCGGGCGCGCACCGAGCCTGATCAACGCGAGTGCGAGAAGGATGATCCGGGCCTGGTTGGGCAGTTGCACGAGGACGGTGTCGCCGGGCCGGATGCCCGTGCGCACCAGCCGGGCGGCGCAGCCGGAGACCGCCGCGTCGAGCTCGGCCCTGGTGAAGGTGCGCTCGGCGTCGACCACTGCCACGCGGTGAGACGCGTGCGCCCGGGCGTTCAGCACGGTGTCGTCCAGGAACTCCGGACGCCACCAGCCGCGGTCCCGGTATTCTCCGCCGGCCCCCGCGACGGGCTGGCGGTCGCCGATGGCGTCGGCGAGTTGCCGCACGGTGAGATCGTGTTCTGTCCAGAGATCGACGCGGGTGTTGAAGCGCTCGGCCAGGTCCAGCTGGATCTGCGTGAGGTCGACGGAATCGAGTCCGAGGTGCGCACGCAACTGCGCGTCCTGGCGCAGCAGCACTTCCTCGATTCCCAGGTCACGGAGGATCTTCCGCACTTCTTCGATGCCCGTCAACCGGGCCTCCTTGCCTGAGGACACATGGTGGGAACGGGACCAATGTGACCGGTATGCCCAGCGCGCCTCGCCATGAGACCGGCGCACGGGAGCAGTGGGAAGCGCCTGCGATCACAGTGCGCCCGCGAAGTCGGCAGCCCCGCTCCCGCGCGCCCTGCACCGTCCGTGTTCTCCGTGCGACGCTGTGACATCACGCCGGTTGAGCCCCTGGAGTGTGATGAACCCCTTGAACAGCGGGACGCTCGCGGTACCGGGCGCGAAGATCTATTTCGAGGTACGGGGTGAAGGGCCTTTCCTGCTCCTCATCGGGGGAGGAAACTCCGATGCGGCGGTGTTCAAACGCTTGGCCGCCGTCCTGGCCGGGAGTCACCGCGTCGTCACCTACGATCCGCGCGGGAACTCACGCAGCGTGCTCGACGGCCCCCCGGTGGACCAGAGGGTCGAGGAGCACGCCGACGACGCGTACCGCCTGATCGGGCACCTCGCCGACCCGGACGAGCCCGTGTACGTCTTCGGGAGCTGCTCGGGCGGGCTCATCGCGCTGGAACTCACCATCCGCCACCCGGGCAAAGTCCGGCTGGTCGTCGCCCACGAGCCGCCTGTTCTGAGCATCCTTCCGGACGCCGAGCGGCACCTGGCACTTCTCGACGACATCTGCGAGACGTATCTCCGTGAAGGAATGGCGCCGGCCCTCACCAAACTGCAGGCCCTCCACGGCGGCCGGCCCGCGCCTGCCCTCCCCGAAGTGCACAACAACACCGACTTCTTCCTGACCCACTTCGTCCGGCCGTTCACGCGCTTCGTACCCGACCTCGCCGCACTGCGGGACGTGGCGGACAAAGTGGTGTGGGCCGGTGGCCTTGCCTCACGCGGGGACCTCGTGCACCGCCCGACGCTCGTCCTCGCCGGCCGGCTCGGCCGCGATGTGGAACTGTTCCCCGGCGGGCACGTCGGCTACGCGAGGTATCCCGCCGACTTCGCCGGACGGCTCGTCGAGGTGCTCACCCCCGCGGCCGAGGCGGCGGACGCTCGGCGGGGAACCACCGGCGGGACGCAGTGAGGTGCGGATCGTGATGGGGGCGCAGAACTGCGGCTTCGGTCCGGTCTCCGAACTCGTCGCGGTCTCCCGGCCGTTCCATGAGCACGAGCGGGTGTTCGTCGGGGACGGCGTCGCCGCTGTCTTCGCCCGGCGCAACCCCGATGCCTTCGACGCCACGTATGACACCAGCGGGCTGTCGGAGAACGCCAGGTCCGCACTGATCGACGACCTGCTGCGAGGCAGTGATCACGTGGTTTCGGTCATGGACGCCGAGTTGGTGCTCCGGTCCGTCGTGGCGCGGCGGCCCGTGACCATGGTGGACAGCCTGTTCAGTTTCTGGCAGCTCACGCGACCGTTGACCGAGATCCGCGACTTGTGCACGGCCATGCCACGTTCCCGCTTCGCGGCCGCCGACCAGCACCTGTCAGGCATCTCACCGCACGAGCGGGTCGTCGCGGCTCACCTGCTCGCCACACACAGTGTCGTTCAGAACTTCCCCGGCGTCACCGAGCGCGCATCCGGGTTCGCCGCCCTGGGCGAGGGGCCCGAGATACATCTGACCGGCTCGATCGTCGACGTCGAAGGCCTGCGGGACGTCGTGCGCACCGCCGAGTCGGAACACGACCTGTTGATCAACATCGGCGGGTTCAAGAACTTCCTCCTGGACTTCGACGTCAACAACGACTACGTACGCCTGCTCCACCGGTGGATTCCGGACCTGCTGCGCGACTGGCCCCGGTTCCGTCACGTACTCGTCTGCGGCGGTCCGTTCGGTGAGGGCCGGGAACGGACCATCCGGGCCGCGGGCGGCCGGGCCGACTGCCGTCTCCTGCGCCAGCGTGAACTGCTCCAGGCGGCGGCGACCACTGCGGACTACCTGTTGGCTCCCGGGCTCACGGCACTCCACGAATCGATCGCCCTGGGGCGGCTGCCCCTGGCGATCCACGAGCAGCACTACGCCCATGTCTTCACCATGCGCGCACTGGACGGCACGTTGTTCGGCCGCTCCGGGGGCCGGTTCACAGACGTGGTTCCGTGTCACCCGCTGCCTGAGGACGACTTCGCCGGGACCGCCGCCCTGGTCGAGCTGGCCGGCCGTATCCGGGAGGACCGGGAGCTCTACGCGAAGTACCGGCGGACATTCAACGAACGCATCGAGCAGTACCTCACGCTCACCCCACCGCAACGACGACGCGGTGTCGAAGAGCTCGGGAATCTGCTGAACGGCACCCCGATCCACTCGGTGATGACCGAGATCCTGGGCACGCCGCGCGCTACGTAATGTGGAGAAGATCCAGCACCAGGGCCCCGGCACCCTTCGACCAGCCCCCGCATGTGTGGGCCGCCATCACCCTCATGACCAGGCGCCTCGCGCGCAAAGGCGCTGTCCCCGGCCGGCCGGGGAAACCGGCGCCGGCTGATGCCCGAACCTTCGGTGCTCCGAATTCCCGGTCACCGGCACAGCGGGTTGCGGTGTCCTCGGAAGCCGTCGCCCCAACCGGACATGGTCGCGGGGCCGGCCCACGCCGCCACCGCCCTGTGACCGACGGCGGTGAACGCAGGTTGGGGCACGCGGGCGGCAAGGCCCGCGGGAAAGCGCATCTCGATCTTGATCACGGGCATCCGGAGCCTGCTCCTGCTCAGGGAGGTTCGATACCCGTGACCGCCCCTGTCGCCCACAGGGGACCCGATGTGATGCCCACGTGGTTTGTCGTCGTGGCCGTGGTGCCGGCTGTGATCGGCATCGTCCTGGCCCGCCGGCGGGGGCGCTGACGGCGGGTCCGGAGCTGACGGGCCGCCGGCGGCGGCCCCCGTCGGCCATGGGTCGACACGATGCCCTTCGTCCGATACGGGCCGGACCGCTCGGACTGCTGCCGAGCGGTCGGGACGCCGACGGTGAGACCCCCCAGCTGTCTGGGATGGGATACGCCGGCCGGCCGCGGCACTCTTTACCCGGTCGACGGCGGTGAGCCGCCTTCGGCGCGTTCGGTGACGACAACGAGGGGAAAGAGATGTCCATACGAAGAAAGGCCACGGGGATGCTGGCCGCAGCCACAGCCGCCGCCGGCCTGACGGTGGCGGGAGTTCCGGCCGCTGTTGCGGCCCCGTCCGCGGGGGGTAACGCGATCACGGCCTCCGTGTGGCGGAACATCGCTCTGACCGGCACCTACACGATCCGCGACGACGAGGGCATCCTCACCGCCGGTACGTACTGCAACGGCAACGTCGCCTCCGAGGGCTGGGTGAACGAGGTCCGCACGCCGTCGGTGTGGTGGGAGACCACGTGCGGGGGCGAGATCCGTGTGGAGAAGCACGTGTCGGCGGAGACGGACGCCACCGGCGGAGTCATGATCCATGTGACCCTGCGGTTCTACGAGGGCACGAACGACACCAACACCGACCTCGACGCCGCGTACGACTTCAACCGCTACGTCCCCGCGGGACAGACCTCGACGGTCAGCGAGATCACGCTCCGCAACGGGGAGAACGGCGGCAAGGACTGGGCGAAGCTCAACCTCGTCCTGCACAACAACCGCTGACCCGGATCAAGACGTCGATCACACGTCTCGGACAGCGACGGTTCCCGGGCACGGTAAGCGGAGGCACAGCTACCTGCGCAAACCGGGCTCGGGAACCGTTGTACACGCTTAGCCTCGGACCATGAGGCGCTACGGGGGAGTAACACGGGTCGGCGAGATCGGGAACTCGGCAGCGCGGGCGGCGCAGTCCGCGCGGAGTGTCGAGGAGTTCTTCGAGGCGGTGAAACGGGTCGTACGGCCCGTGCTGCGGTTCGACGTATGCGCCTGTGTGACCGTGGAACCGCAGACGTTGATGAACACCGGCGGTGACTACCGAGACGGTCTGCCGGCCGCCATGATGCCGCGCATGCTCGACATCGAGTACCGCGAGGGGGATGCCAACGACCTGTCGGATCTGGCGGCCAGACCGACGCCGGTGGGCCTGCTCAGCCGGGAGACGAGCGGGAACCTCGACCTCAGTCCCCGGTACCGCGACATCATGCGGCCCCTGGGTTTCCGCGACGAGTTACGTGTGCTGCTGCGGGACCGCCACGGAACGTGGGGCGCCCTGGTCATGGGCCGCGCAGACGACGCGCCCCCGTTCGGCTCCCCGGAGCTGGCTGTGGCGGCGTCGCTGGTCCAGCCGCTGGGGAACGCACTGCGCCGGCTGCACCTGGCGCGGCTCGCCGAGGAGAGCGCCTCGGGGGCGGCGCCGGGACTGGTGCTGCTGGACGGCGACCACCAGGTGGTCCATGCGACGCCCACCGTGGCCATGTGGTTCGACGACCTGGCTCACACCGACGGCGTGCCACCCCATGACCACGGATTGCCTCCCGCCGTGTACGCGGTGGCAGCGGCGGTACGGGCCGCAGGGGCCGCGGCCTCCCACACCTCGTGGATGCACAGCCGCAGGCACGGCCGGGTACGGCTGCACGCCTGGCGCCTGGAGGAACCCACGGAGACCTCGGCCCGCACCGCCGTCGTTGTCGAACGGGCCGGTCCCGCCGAGCACATCGCGCTGATCGTCGCGGCGTACGGGCTGACCCCTCGTGAGAGGGACGTCACGGCCCTGGTACTGCGGGGGCAGTCCACAGCCGACATCGGCCGCAGTGCCGGCCTGTCACCGCACACGGTGCAGGACCACCTGAAGGCGGTGTTCGACAAGACGGGCGTCCGCAGCCGGCGGGATCTGGTCGCCACCCTCTTCGCTCGTCACTACCTGCCGGACACAACGCTGGCCGTATCCGCACCACAACGTCGTCCCCGGGACTGAGGAAGCAAGTCCTCGAACTCGGCGGCTCCGGCCCGTTCGTCGTCCTCGCCGACGCCGGCATCGCCCGGGCCGCCGCCGCTGCCGTCAGGATCCGCCACAACAACGTCGGCCTGCCCTGAGTCAACGCCAAGTGCTTCATCGTCGAAGAAGCGCTTGGCCGACGGGTTCGTGACGGCTTCCACCGACCCCGCGGCGGCACTGGGGGCCGGCGGTCCGGCCGACCCCGAACCAGCGGCCGGTCCCTTGGCCCGCGCCGGCCTCCGTGACCCCCTGCACGACCAGGCCGAGTCCGGCATCGCAGCCGGCGCCGCACCCAAGACCAGCGGCCGGGTCCCGGACGGCCGGGCTGCCCCTGTCCGCCCACCGTCCTCGACGGTATCCGCCCCGGCACGGCCGCCTCCGACGAAGAGACCTTCGAGCCCGCCGGCGTACGTGGCGGCCACCGTGACCCGGCCCGGTTGTGCTGCCCAGGGACGCCGGCGAACCTCCTTTGGCGATCACCGTGTTCGTCCCACCGCACTCGAACCGCCCAGCCACCTCCAGCCGTGGCCGTTGCCGCCCCTCCCCGCGTCCGGCGGTCAGCCCACCCCCTTGTGGATACCGCATCCCACGGTGATTCCACGCCGAGCGGGCCGCGATCGGCCCGTTACGACCTCACGAGTTCGAGTTCAATAGCCGCGATCTCGGGCAGGAACGGCGTACACCAGCAGGTTCCGCTGGTAGCCGCCGCGTTGGCGGTCGTACGGGGGCGCGCAGGTGACCAGGGTCAGGACCGGCCGTCCGTGGCGCCGGAACACCTCGTCGGGGAGCCTGTCCTTGTCGACCACTTCTCGAGCCGTCGCCTCGTACCGTACGGGGGGCGCGCCCTCGCGGGCGACGGTGACGTCGTCGCCCTTCCGGACTCCGTACAGCTTGGCGAAAGCGCCCAGCTCACCAGTGCGGTCGTCCACATGGCCGATGAGGACGGCGGATCCGGCGGGGGCACCCGGCGCGGGGCCGTAGCGGTACCAGCCGGCCTGCCCCGCGCTGTCGGGAACCTCCACCGTACCGTCGTCCCTGACGCCGATGTCCTGGACCTGGACCTCCAGGGAGATCCGTGGGACGCGCAGCACCGTCGGCTCGGGTATGGGGCCGGACGCGTTCTCCGCCCCGTTCGGTCCATTGTCGTGGACCCCGAACGACGGCTCGGCCGTGGGCTCCTGGGCCCTCGGCCGTTCGCCGAAGTCCGACGGCACCGGGGCTCCGGACGGCCACAGCGACCAGGCCAGCAGCGCCGCCAGAACGGCGGCAACGACCGCGGCGGCCCCGACAACCGCCGCGGAAGGCCGCCCACCCCTGGCGGGGGAACGCATGGCCGTCAATCGTTCCGGGTGTACCGGCGGCGGGCGGCCAGCAGACCGGCGACCGCGGCGGCGCCCGCAGCGCCCCAGGCGAGCCAGATCCTGGCGGACTCGTTGTCGGCGGCCATGGCGCCGCTCTCGCCTGCGTCCACACCGCGCGGCGCGGAGTCCATGCCACTGATCGTCTGCGTCTTCAGCGCGAGGTTCTCGTCCTCGGCGCTGCCCCAGGCGTAGACGACCGTGTTGGCGCCCTCGGCGAGGTCGAGATCGGCGGGGCCGAGGGCCACGGTGTCGGTCCCGGCCAGGACGACATCGGCGCTGACCGTGCCGGTGGGCACCTCGAGCGACTTCTCGTCCGGGTTGGTCAGGCCCTCGACGACCGGCTCGCCGCCCGCGCGGACGTCCACGGCGGGTGCCGCCGCCAGGTGACGGACTGTCAGCCGTGACTGTCCGGCCGGGACCTTGGAGGTGTCGTTGACGAACGCGGTGAGCGTGGGGTCGCCCTGCGCGTCGAGGTGGGCGGCGAGCGTGGCGTTCGCCCCGGCCGGGACATCGACGCTCTTCTGGATGGCGGGATCGCCGTCGGGGCCTTGGCCGTCGGCGAAGACCTCGATGTCGTAGGTGCCCGGGGCCAGGGACTGGGGCTCGGTCAGGGTGCCGGGCCTGAAGTCGGGAAGCAGTTCGTTCCCGTCGGCATACACGTCGACGGTGAGGCCCGGAACGCCGTGGAAGACGGACACGGACGCGTTGCCGTTCCCCTGCGCCGCACCATCCGCGGAGGCGGAGGCGGAGGCGGAGGCGGGGACGGCCGCGGCGAGGGACAGTACGCACACACTGGCGGTGGCGATCTTCCTGCTGCGCGAGTTTGTCATCGGAACTCCCTTCGTGGGGGACCCCGGTCACACGTGGGGCCCGGCTTCCGGATGAGCGGCTTTTCGAATGCGCCACGCGACGAGTTCTCCGGTCGGAGGCCCAGCCTGCACCTCACCGGCGTCCGGCGGCCGCCGTGCTGCCGCGCGCTGCCGAGGCCGGTGCTGTGAGGAGCGGTGTCACGTGTGCTGTCGGAAGTGGAGGCGGGCCGGTCCGGGAGGGCCCATGAAAGGGGCTCAACACTTCGGTCCCGGTCACCGCGAGGTGATGCAGGCGCTCTTCATTGAGCGGGCTGCTCTTCATGACACCTCACCATTATGATATTAGACATGGCCTTTCACCACTTATGTCCTGTACATTCCAACCGGGAGCGGCGCGCCGACCGGGCCAGCCGCCGCAGCGGCTGGCCCGGTCGCGTCGTCAGGCTGACGGACAGGACGATCGGCTGGGGCCGTCCTCTGAATCCTCGGCTGTCGGCAGGGGCCTCGTAGCGCCGTCGTACAAGGGGTACCGGTTGCCGTCAAAGATCACCGCCCGCCGCGTCCGGATCCGTCACCGCTTCACACTGAGCTCGCGCGAGATCGAGGAGCTGATGCCTGCCCGGGCGTGGTCGTCTCGTACGCGATCATCCGGCGGTGGTGCGCAAGGTCCGGTCCGGCCTGTGCCCGCGAGGCGGCGCCGTCGACCGGGAGCCGGGGACGAGTGGCGCCGGGACGAGGTCTTCATCAGGTCGACGGCGAGCGCCGGTGCCCGTGGCGGGCTGCCGTCCAGGACGGCAACGTCCCAGGCATCCTCGTCCGGAGCAGGCGCGACGCGCCGGCTGCGAAACGGTCCCTCCGCATGCTGCCGAAGGAGCAGCGCCCGGTGCCGCGATCAGCTGACCACCCGCTTCACCGTCTGGAATGCGATCGCCAGCCCGCCCACCGCGGCCTGAGAACGGCCTCGGTGGGCCCCGGCCCCGGCCCGGTATATCCTGACACACCCTGCGCTCAGCCAAGTTGACAACGCCCGCATCACCCTTCTTCGGCAAACCGGGCGGCACGCCCCCGGGACGCGCCCCCTTGTGAGGGCGGTCCGAAGGCACAGGCACAGCACTTTCATCCCCGCATGCCGTCGCCGCGTCGGACCGGGGCACTCGTCAACGGATCGCCTGCCACGAAAGGGGAACCGGTGGTCCTGGTCGCGTGTCTGCTCCTGCTGGTCATGACAGCACTGCTGTACACCACGAGCCGCATCGAGGAATGGCTCACCCGCACCGCACAACCGCCCCGCCACGCCCGCCGCCGGCACCTGCGCCTGATCCCCGGTGGCAGGCGAGGACACAGCACGCTCCCCACGCACGACCGCCGGCTTGACGCGGCCTGACCACGGCCCCGGCCACCGCTGCGGCCACTCCCCGCCCCCTGCCGCATGTCCCGGGCGCGCATCCCACCGGTGACGCCGGTCGTCCCTCCGAGGCACCAAGGGTGTCGTCGTCCCGCCGTCGACGACGTCCACGGCTTTGCCGCCAGGGCCGAAGACGACCTGTGCGCGCATTCGGCCCAGCACACCACGACCGGAACGATTCACCGGCCGGGCCAAGCGGGCTGGGAGGACCGTCGTCACGCTGACCAGCTCCGCCCGGTCCTCCTCGAGCGACCTCAGCCCCCGACCTCTGGTCGCGGGGACAGGATCTCGCCTCCAGCCTCGAGACGTCGGCCGGCGGCACCGCTCACCTGACCTCCGTCGACGCGCTGATCCGGACCCTCATTGCTGCGTCCGAGGTCACCTGTTCACCGTGTGAGTTGCTCCCCGACGGCGAGGGCCACAGCATGGAACAACCGATTCCGGCGGAAAGCGGCTGGCCGAGCCCCTTGCGGCCCTCGACGACGGAGGACCCGATGGCCTCGTACTTCGAGAACGACAGCGACACCTTGGTGTCCGACGCGTTGCAGGGCTTCGCCCTGGCCCACGCCGACCTGCTCACCCTGGACCCCGACCACGGCTTTCTCCTCGCCCGCGACACCGCTCCCGTCCGGCGGGTCGCCTTGCTCTCCGGCGGCGGCGCGGGGCACGAGCCGATGCACGCCGGATACGTCGGCCGGGGCATGCTCGACGCCGCCTGCCCGGGCCGGATCTTCGCCTCCCCGCACAACCGCCAGATCTACGAGGCGTCCCTTGCGGCGGCCCGGCCCGCGGGCGTCCTGCACATCGTCAAGAACTACACCGGCGACCGCATCAACTTCGGCATCGCAGCCGAACGCCTCGCCCACCGCGGCGTCCGCTGTGCCAGCGTCCTGGTCGACGACGACCTCGCCTCCGACTCCGACGAGATTTCCTCCGGACGCCGAGGGACCGGCGGCACCGTCCTCATCGAAAAGATCCTCGGCGCCGCGGCCGACACCGGCGCCGGCCTCGACGACCTCCAGCGGCTCGGCAACCGCCTCGCCGCCCGCTGCCGCACTCTCGCCGTCGCCTCCGGCGCCCACACCTCTCCCGTTCTGGGCGAACCCGCCTTCCACCTCGGGCCGGACGAGATCGAGTACGGCGTCGGCATCCACGGGGAACGCGCCCGGCACACCGCTGAGAAAAGCTCTCTCGGCCCCCTCGTGGAGCGCATGACCAGCGAACTCCTCACCGCACTCGCCCCCGAGCCGGGCTGCGCCCTTGTCGTCCTGGTCAACGGTCTCGGCGCCGTCACACCCCTGGAGCTGTACGCAGTCCACGGCGAACTCGTACGGGTCCTCGATGCCCGAGGCCTCAGCGTCTCCCGCTGCCTCGTCGGCGACTACGCGACCGCCCTCGACATGCGCGGCTTCTCGCTCACCCTGCTCGTCGCGGACCCTTCGGACCTGCCTCACTACGACGCACCCGTCCACACCGCCGCCCTGCGCTGGTGACCTCACCCCCCGGCACTGCCCAGGCCACCGAGATGGGGAATCACACCATGACGACCACTGCCCGTGACACCGTGTCCGCCGATGCCTGGATGCGGCGATTCGCCGCATCGGTACGCGCCACCGAGGATCAGCTCACCGTTCTCGACCAGCGGGTCGGGGACGGTGACTTCGGCGGCAACCTCACGGCTGGGGCCACCGCCGCTCTCGCCCGTCTCGACTCCCTCACCTCCCCCGACGACGGTGCCTCCCTGGAAGCCGCCGCCGGTGCCTTCCTCGAGGAGATCGGCGGCACCAGCGGCCCCCTCTTCGGCCTGCTGCTCCAGTCGCTGGCCGTAGCACTGGAGTCCTCCGGCGCCACCACACCCGCCCTGGCGGAGGGAGTCGCCCACGGGCTCGCCGCCATCCGTCGTGTCGGTGGCGCCGCCCCCGGTGACAAGACCCTCGTCGACGCCCTCGCCCCTGCCGCCGGCGCCTTGCGGTCGGCTCCCGGCGCCACCCCGCCCGCCCAGGCATTGGCCGACGCTGCCGCAGCCGCCTGGCAGGGGGTACGCGAGACCGCCCGGCTGCGGGCCCGGATGGGCCGCGCCAGTTACCTCGGTGAACGCACCGAAGGCATACCCGATCCAGGTGCGGTCGGTGTGGGCCTGCTCTTCGCCTCGGCCGGCGGGGTCGTGCGGGACCTGACCCCGCACCTCGGCTGATCGGTGCCCGGATCGCCCAGGTCCCGGCCGGCCTCAGTCCCGTCCAGGTGCCTCGGGCTGCTCCAGCACCCGCGTCCTGATCCACGCCAGGAGTTCGGGCGACCGCAGTGTCGTCACCCACAGGTCAGCCCGCGCGGCTTCCTCCTCGATCGGCCGAGGCCCCACTCCCACCACCCGCAGCCCCGCCCGCCGCGCGGACTCGACCCCCGTCAGGGAGTCCTCGACGGCCAACGCCGCCTCCGGCCGGACGCCGCACAGACGCACCGCCGTCGCGTACACGTCCGGCCATGGTTTGGGGCGCACGATGTCGCAACGGTCCGCCTCCCGGTTCTCACCATCCGCGTCCGGCGGCATGCCGGAGGGGACGACGATGTGCTGGAAGTGCTGACGCAACCCCGCCCGGCCGAGACTCTCCTCCACCACTTCCAGGGGGCAGTTGCTGGCTACCGCGAGGGGCAGCCGACCGGAGAGCAGCCGCACGAACTCGGCTGCCCCCGGCATCGTCGCGGGATCGTCGGCGACGAGCGCGAGGAAGCGCTCCAGCAGCGCCCTCGTGAGATCGGCGGCCAACTCCGGTTTGTGTGTCTCCTCGGCCATCAGCCGACCGCAGTCGGTGTAGTGCACTCCTTTGGCCCGCTCCGCGAACCCGGGCGGGGGTGTCAGCCCGAAGGCGCCGAAAACCTGGTTCCGGCTGACCTGCCAGTGACGTTCTGTGTCCATCAGAGTGCCGTCGCAGTCGAGGACGACGGCTTCGGGGGACCAGCCGAGAAGGAGATGTGCCTGAGCGGTCATGGTGGCCTCGCAGGGGTGAGCGGTCGTGCTCGTGGCGGGACCGCGGACGAGTAGGGATGCCGCTCCCGTTCAGGACGTGCGGATCACCTGCCCCTTCCGGCGTTCTCATACGAACGGAAGGCAAATTAATCGGACAAAGCGCCTCGAACGGGAAACATTGCACTCGCTACGTTATTTTGCCACCCAAAGTAGTTCAATCACTACTTCGTGTGATGGACAAAAGTGAGAAAGAAGGTGTAAGTCGCAGTGGGGTGCCAGCGGATTGCCGTCGGTATTCCGGTCCGTCAACCACCCGCAAGATGTGACGAGTTGCGTTATATCCGGAAGGCGGCCCAGAAGGGCCCACTCCTGTTGAAGGAGTCGGTGCCGCGCCAGGAACCACACCGGAAATGACCTCGGAAACACCCGTAAGTGTTCACGTTCGAAAGAATGCGCAGTCGCAGCGCACAGAAGTCGCTGATTGTCTCCGGCGTGCGCGGGCGCACTACATTCTCGGTCGTCCGAAGAACGCCGAGCGAAGGTGGACAGCACGTTGCAGGAACGGGCGCGAGTGACCCGCAGATCTCTTCTGGAAGCAGCCGCACGCCTCTTCGCCGAGCAGGGCTACGCCGGAACGAGCGTAAACGACGTGAGCGCGGCGTCCGGCCGGACCAGCGGCTCCGTCTACTTCCACTACGCCAGCAAGGAAGGGCTCGCGCTCGCCGTCGTCCGGGACCGGTTCGCCACCTGGCCGAGCCTCGCCGCACGGTACGCGAACCCTGCCACACCGCCCCTGGAACGCCTTGTGACCCTCAGTTACGAGGCCGCCCGCGCCCTCGCCGAGGACACCCTCACGCGCGCCGGCGCACGCCTGTGGGCAGAACGCGACACCATCGACGCTCCGCTCCCCGACCCCTTCGCCCTGTGGACCACCGCCGCCACCCGTCTCCTCGCCCAGGCCCGGGCTTCCGGCCATCTCGCGTACCGCGTTCGACCCGCGCCCACCGCCTGCATCCTGGTCCGTTCCTTCTTCGGCCTCTGCACCCTCACCGAGGCCCTGGAGGGCCCTCAGCGCATCACCCACCGGCTCACCGACTGGTGGCACCTGACCTTGCCCTGCCTGCAGCGGGGCGCCGACCCGGCGGAGACGGTGAGAAGGGCGCGGGCCGAAGTGATGAACGGGGCGGCCCCTGGAGCCACCGCGTGACGGCTGCACCCTGCCCGGGCCGTCCGGGTGGGACGTCGAGCGGCCGGTTTCGAGGGGCCCGGGACGCGGCAGTGGCCCGGGACGCCGGCGCGTCCTGCTCCACTGCCCGAACCCGAAGCCCTCGCCGGTGAACGGCGAACCGCCCCGGATCCGGCGGAGATCTCAGTCGGCGGCTGCGAGCCGGGGTTCCGTGATTACCCGGTAGGAGGTGGCTTCGTGTTCGGCGGGTGGGACGTGCCCTGTCCCGCCATGGAGCCGACGGTGGTTGTACCCGTCGACCCACTCTCCTGGCGGATCCGCAGACGGCGGAACCAGTGCAGGGGGCGAACACCGCTCCACGCCCCAGCGTCGGGTGCCCGGTCCGGAGCCGTGCTCGGTGCCGCGGCGGGCGATCAACGGCTTCACACCGAGGTCCCGGGCCAGGCGACGCCTCCTCCTCGACGCACAGACCGGAGGCGCGAGCGGGCGGCAGCCGCGCGCCCGGCCGCCGAGGGCCTCGGAAAGATGTACTTCCGCGACGGCGGCCACGCCCAGGGCCTGGAGATCGAGTTCACGGACGTGGAGCGGATCCGGTTCGACCCGGAGGGCCGTCCGGGCTCGGCAGGAGGCCGGGCCGTCCGGCAGGCAGGTGCCCCGGCTCGTCGTCATCGTCCGGGTGCATGCCGAGCTTCGGCGTGGTCGCTGCCTTCACGCGGCAGAGCCAAGCCTTCCACTGAGTCCGGAGCGGTTCAGTCCGGCTGGAGCGCGCTAGCTCAGCTCGAAGGAACTCGCTTTGTTGTCGCACCCGTAGGGCACCTGTGTCAGGTTCGGGTGCAGGTCGAACCACTGGTTTCCGCACTCGCCCTCGAATTTCACGTCGGCCGAGAACCACACGTCACAGTGCGAGCCGTTGCCCAGTTGGGTGCTGACCGAACTGACGCTGTCGTTCCACCCGTTGGGGAAGTTCTCGAACACGTGGTCCTTGTCGCCGGTGGTGGCTGTGCAATCCCTGGAGACGGAGTAGGTGAGAGTAGGGCCGCTGGAGTTGTAGTTGACCCAGTCGTAGAACGTCACGGCGGAGATGCCGGCGGCGTCTCCGGCTTGGATGGCCGCCTGCAGACTGGGGAAGCTCGCCCAGGTCTTGTTCGGGTACACCAGCAGGTGGCCCTCCGCAGTGGGCTGTTTGGCGGAGGCGGGCACCTCTCCTGCGGTGGAAGGGCTTCCGGCGAGGAAGAGCCCGGCGAAGGCCAGGACCATCGCTGCGCCGAATGTGGGGACAGGGCGTAATCGCTTCACTGCATGCTCCGTTGTTCGGTGCCCGGGCCGTTGTCGGGCATCACGCGGCAAGCCGTGCCCGCCGACCGACCATCGCAGTCGAGGGCAGCCCGCACAAGACCATGTACACGCTGGCCAACAGCTCTCGCCGGACGCCCAGCCCGGTCGTAGGGCGATGTCCAGGGCTCGTTGCGATCCCCGTTGCGGTGACAAGAAGGCCGCCGATGTGGGGGAAGGGCATTGTCACGATGGCTGGCCGGGTGGGATGATCTTCAAGTTGATCAGGCTGGGAGGGGCCGTCCGCGGGGAGCGCGTCGCCGTCGTGGAGGGGTCACCGGTACCGGGCCGGGGTGATCACCCATTGCGTGTGGCTGTACTTCCGCTTTCCGCTCGGCTTCCGCGAGGTGGAGGAGTCGATGCTCCCACCCGGTGTGATCGTCTCCTGCGGGACGGTCCGCCGCTGGTGTCCGAAGTCCGGGTCGGTCCGCGCGAATATTCGACTTCTCATGGAGCGTACCGCGCATGTGGTCGCCCGCCTCGCTCTCACGCCGAGGCCGGGAGCCCTGCTCGTGCATGACCCGTGGCCGTCCCGGCCGACAACCGCCCGACCTCGGGAAGACCGAGGGCCGGACCACGCCGTTCCTCCCCGGCAGGCCCCGCCCGCTGACCGGAAAACGCGGGTCCACGCGAGGCGCCTCCCTACGATGTCCCTGAGTGGTCGTAGGTTGACGGGCCGTCATACGGCGGCTGTGGCTGGAGGGCATGTGGACGCTCGGGACGCGCGAGCCGACGTCGCGGCGCCGGAGGGGGAGCACGATGCCGCGCCGCATCCGGCGCACCAGCTCAGGGCCACCGCGATCGGCGCCGGGGCCGTGCTGCTGTGGGCGTCGCTGGCCCTGTTCACCACGCTGATCGGGCGGATTCCGCCGTTCCAGCTCACCGCGATGGCGTTCGCGATGGGCGGCATCCTCGGACTGCCGCGGGCGCTGCGCGGCGGAGGAGCGCTCGTCCGCGCGGTGCCCCGAGGGGCCTGGGCGCTCGGCGTCGGCGGCCTGTTCGGCTACCACTTCTTCTACTTCGTGGCCCTGCGCAACGCCCCCGCGGTCGACGCCGGCCTCATCGCCTATCTGTGGCCGCTGCTGATCGTCGTGTTCTCCGCACTGCTGCCGGGTGAACGGCTGCGCTGGTGGCACGCGGCAGGCGCGGTGCTCGGACTCGGCGGCACTTTCCTGCTGGTCACCGGCGGGCAGGGCGTCCAGTTCCGCGGGGAGTACCTGCTCGGGTACGCGGCAGCCGCCGTCTGCGCGGTGGTGTGGTCGGCGTACTCGGTGGCCAACCGGCGCTATCCGAAGGTTCCGACGGACATGGTGGCGCTCTTCTGCCTGGCCACCGCGGTGCTCGCGGCCGTCTGTCATCTGTTCTTCGAGGACACGGTTCGGCCCGACGGCGGCGAGTGGCTCGCGGTGCTCGCGCTGGGCCTCGGGCCGGTCGGCGGCGCGTTCTACATTTGGGACCACGGCACCAAGCACGGCGACATCCGGCTCCTGGGCACCCTGTCGTACTTCGCCCCGCTGCTGTCCACCGCCCTGCTGATCGCGACGGGACGGGCCGACGCGAGCTGGCCCGTCGCCGCCGCCTGCGTGCTGATCACCGGCGGCGCCATGCTCGCCTCGGCGGACGCGCTGCGTGCGGCGCGCCGCCGGGGTTGAGCCGGTCGCGACCGCGTCGCGAACCCGTCACGCGTCCACGGGCCAGGTCCCGCGGCGGACCATTTCGGTCACCCTGTCGGCGCCGTTGGCACGCACCAGCAGCTCCAGCCGCATGCGCTCGATGTCCTCCGCGCTCCACCTCTCCGTCGCCATGGTCGCCTTCTCGTGCGACCAGCCGTTGTCGTAGTGGCGTACGACGTAGTCCTTCTGGAAGTCCCACATCTTGGTGCCCGGCAGCGGGGTGACGATGAAGGGGTTGGCGTACGCCATCCCGTGGCCCATGAGCGTGACCGCGTAGTCGATGGTCTTCTCGATCTGCTCCAGTGACTCGATGTACGGTTCGCCGCCGGGTCGCTCGGGCGGGTTGACGAAGCCCAGCATGAAACCGCCGGTGACCTGGATGCCGTACTCCGTGAACATCTCCACGATCTCGCCGGTGGCCTTCTGGAAGGCGTTGAGACGGGGCTTGCCGGACTGCTCGAGGCTGTCCTCGTTGGCGCTCTCCACGGCGAGGTAGACGCTGTAGCATCCGCCGTCGGCCATCGCCCTGATCAGGTCGCGGCAGGTCAGTCCGGAACGCATCGCGGAGAGGATGTTGCGGAAGTTGGGGTTGCGCCGCTCCGCGTCGTCCATGCCGTTCGCGAATCCTTCGCCCAAGTGCAGCAGGACGAGGTTGAACAGGCTCAGGCCGCCCTCCTCCACCCACGGCAGGTCGTGCTTGCGCAGCAGTTCGAAGACGCGCATCGCGTACAGCGGGTCGTGCAGCAGATGGTCGTCCTCGATGAGCACCTCGGTCACACCCTGCTTGGTGATCTCGGCGAGGTGCAGGTCGAACCAGTCGACGCCGAGCGCCCGCCAAGGGCCGTTCACCATCGGGATGTAGCAGAAGTCGCAGCCCACGTTGCAGCCGATGGTCGAGAAGATCTGCGCCCAGGAGCCGTGGTCGCGCACCCGCTTTCCCGACGAGTGGTACGCCTGCTCGTACTGACGCATGTCCAGCATGCCGAAGTCGGGCAGCGGCATCATGCCGAGCCGCTGGTCCAGCCCCTGCCGCTTCGGCAGGATGCGCATGTACGGCGACTTGGCGGTGGTCCGCACCACGGCGAGGTCGGCCCGTCGGTAGGCGACGCCGGGCACCGCGTCGACGTCGCCGCCCTCCTCGGTCAGTGCCTGCAGCAGCGCGGTGAAGGTCTGGTCGGCCTCGTTGATGACGACGTGGTCGAAGGGGGAGTCCGGCACGGCGTACTGCCAGTCCCCGCTGGGATGGGCGCCGCCCGTGACCGTCACGATCGCCGGGTCGATGCCCTTGACCAGGTCGGCCAGGGCGCGTGCGTTGCCCCACTGGACCGTGTAGATGCACTGGACGCCGACGATGTCAGGCTCGAACTCCTCGATGATCGCGCGCAGTTGTGAGTCGTCGAGGCCGTAGCGGACCAGGCCGCTGCCGCCGCCGAGGTCGACGAGCCGGCGTTCCTGCTCCCAGCCGGCGAAGGGCGAGTCGACGATGCGGACGTCGAAACCGGCGAGGCGGGCGTTGGCGGCGATGCGCAGAAGCCCGATCGGGGTGCCGGCCCGCTTCATGACCTCGAAAGTGTCCAGGCCGAGCGCCCGGAAGCTGCTGCGCTCGGGGGAGGGTTCCACGACCCGCGTGTACGAGGGCACGACGAGCAGAACACGGGGCGCCTCACCGCGGGCGCGTCGCCGGGCGCCGGAGACCGAGGTGCGGAGGGAGGGCCGGCCCAGATGCCGCAAGGGCGGGCGCTGCGGGGCGCTGGAGAACTTGACGACCGGATTCTCCACGACCACGGGTAAGGGGGGTACGGCTTGAGTCACGGGTGCTCCTTCTGACCGGTTGACCAACTGACCGATGCGAACGGGAGTTCGCTCGCCATAGTGGCGTGGCTCACACTGCCGCGATCGGCACTCTCCCGGAAATGGCGTGAAGGGGGCCCTCGGGCTGAAAAGGGGAAGACGCGACAGCGGGCCCGTCCCGGCTCGCGTTCCTTGTCCCGCGTCTGTCCCGGCATCCGCAGAACGGCGCGCAGCGCACCCCCGGCATCTGCTCCCGAGCCGGCTCCGGGCTCCGGGCTCCGGGCCCGCTCGAGCGACTCATCGACAAGCCGTTGCGCTCCAGCTCCCGCGCGGCGGGCCGCAGCGGCTCCGCGGGTCGCCGACGGCGCCCGGGCGTCCTCGGCACACGCGATGCCACCCACGCCGCCGAAGCGGCAGAGGAGCCCGCGGCCCCCTGCGGCGCAGGCTGCGGCGGCGGATCGGTGAGGGCGCCGGCCGCGTGCCGATGCGCTCGGACGGCGGGGCGGCCCACCGGGACGTCCCAGGCGATCCCGCCCCCGGCCGCGACCTGGATCCGGACCTGCGGCAGCACACGCTTCCGTGCCGTCGGCCGGCCGCATGACGCGCGAGCAGCGCCCGGCGGTTCGAGCAGGGCCGCGCCCTCCTGGTGAAGGGGTGGTGAGCGCCCTCGGGGCGGCCGGGGGTGATGCGGCGCAAGTGCCACCAGAGTGCGCCGGACGCTCGTGGAGCGTCGTGCCCGACCCGGTTCAGGGCGCTTGGTGGTCGGGGCACTCCAGGCGTAGCTCTCCGTCGTCGAAGGCGTTGTCGACGAACGCGCAGTGGTGCGGTTTGTCGCTGCCCGGGTGGGCCTGCGGCCTGAAATGGGAGCATGTCGAGCACATCCGGGTGACCGGGATGGCCCGCTGGCCCTGCAGTGATCTGATCATGCTGCTCATGCCGCGGAGCATGGCCGCGAGATCCTCCGGCGCGAGCGAGGACATGGCCTCGGCGAACTCTGTCGGCAGTTGGGCGAGGCGCTCGGCCTCCGCCTTGCCGGCCGGTGTGAGGGTCAGTGACGCGGCGCGCGCATCGGTGGTGTCGCGCCGGCGCTCGACGAGCCCCTTGGAGGTGAGCGTCTTCACCAACTACTTCAACTCCGTCGCCCGCACGGACGTCGACTTCCCCCTCGTCGCCCTGCCCGCCGGCTAGTCCCGCCGAAGTGCCCGCCACCCCGGGGGGTGCGTACCCGTCCCTGGCCCGCACCCCCCGGGGGAACGTCCACGGCCGTCTGTCCCGTCACCGCGAGGTCGCTGCCACTGTTCCGGGCCGGCGGTGCCAGCCGGGTCCTGCAGCCGGGTGACCAGATCACTGGTCGCGGCGGCACGCGGCCCCGTGGCCGGAACGACCCGTACGCGAGCGGCGGCCCCGTCATCGGAGAAATCCACCGGGCTGACCTGCGCGATGCCCTTCACATCGGACAGTTCCACTCGCTGCGTTTCCTGCTGGAGGGCTGGCACATGTCCTTGCCGCGGAACGGGGAGGAAATGTCGACGAACTCGGCCTGCTTGGTGTAGGCCGCCCTTTCCAGCAGGAGGTTCAGCCGGTTCGTGGTCTGGTTGAGCCAGGCGACGTCCCCCTTGGCCAGGGGCACGGAGGAACCGCAGGTGCTCCCGTCGGCGGGGAACGGATTCGGGTACCCGACCACGACGACACGCGCCTCGGGACTGCGCCGCTTGATGTCGGTGAGCATGTCGGGCACGCGTGTGCTCAGTTTGACGAAGTCCGCGTCCAGGTTCTTGCCGCTGTTGAGCAGCTGGTCATGGCAGGGAATGCGCTCCTTGGCGGCCAGTCCGGCCAGTCCGGCCAGCACGCCGGTGGTGAGCACCTCGGAGAAGCCCAGGTCGTTGCCGCCGAGCGTGACGGTCACCAGGTCGGTGTCCTTGGTGAGGGCGTCGACCTGCGGTGCGGCCGGTCCCTGCTCGGTCCACAGCGAGCGCGTGGTGGCGCCGCCGCAGGTGACGTCCTTGAACACGGTCGGTTTGTACGTCTCGGCGAGTCATGACGGGTAGCTGCCCGAGGAACGCTGCACTCCGCGCCCGTCCGCTGGGGCAGGCCCGTGCCGGCGGCGTAGGAGCCGGCGAGGGCGACGTGATGCCTGACGGACCCCTGCCCGGAGGCACCGGCCGCCGCTGCCGGACCGGACCCGGAGAGCGACAGTGAGGCGATGGCGACGGTGAGGGCAGCGGTCGTCACCTTCTTCCTGCGGCGCAGGGAGAATTGAAGGGAGTGGTGCATTGAGTCTCCTTGAGACGGAAGGAGGCGTACAGGCCGCCGGCTTGCTGTTCCGTGTACGGCACGCAGGCGTGCCTCTTGTCCCAGCCGGAGCCGTGCGCACCCGGTTCACCGCGCGCACAGGGCTTCGCCGTCTCATGGGCACGGTGCCCAGCACGCCGCCGGCGCTCACGCCCGGTGGAGCGGTTCGGGGATGCCCTCGACGAGGCCGCTGCGCTCCAGCACGCGCGGGCCGACGTGACGTTCAGCTTTTCCCGGCTGCCCCACCCGGCGGAGAACGATCACCCCGTCCACGGGCACCCGCCCCGTGTCGCAGCGAGCAGCGCCCGCCGTCCGGGCGAGAGCGGTGGTGCGGCCCGGCTCGTGCGATGCACGCGGTGCGCGCGGCCGTCGGCGGCCCTCCGGCGGCGAGGAACGCCCGGAGGCGTCGGCCGACGGCCTTCTCGCCGTGCTCACCCGGCTCGACGAGGGGCCTCGCCACCCCCTTCGGGTCAGGAGACGCGCTTCAGCTGCCAGGCGTTGTGGCTGAAGCTGGGGGCCGACGAGTAGACGCAGCTGCTGCTGTAGTACGAGCTGGTCTGGGCCCAGCCGGCGGGCTGGTAGGTGGAGGCGCAGGCACTGACCACGGTGCCGACCGGCAGACCGGTGAGCTGCTTGATCTGCTTGATGTTCGGGCTGAAGCTCTGCGTGCCGCAGCTGCTGCTGTAGCCCCAGCTGACGTCGACGTGACCGGCCGGTGTGAGAACGCTCGCGCAGGAGGTGGAGACGTCACCGGGGGCGGCCTGGGCGGGCGCGGCGGTCAGAGCGAACATCGCTGCCGTGCCGGTGAGGGCCAGGCAGACGGAACGAAGGCGACGCATCTGTGGTGGCTCCTTCTGATTGCGGGCGGCCGGTCAGGCCGAGAAGGCATTCTTACGGGGCGTTGATCGGTTCTGACAGGGACTTTCCGGTCGAACGCGAACGCGAACGCGAACGCGGGCGAAGACCTCGCTGCCACGGGCGGCGACCCCAGCACCTTGCCGTCGGGTGGGGCCGGCCCGCGACGCCGCGGCACTACGGTGCCGCGGTGCCCGGCGCCGTGGTGCTCGCCGGCACGGCCCAGGCGAGGGCGGCCAGGCGGACCAGGTCGGTCTGGGTCAGCCGGCCGTCCGGGCCGGGCTGCCAGAGCCGGTTTCCGTCGAGTCCGAGCCGCCGGCCGATCTGCACCGCCAGTTCCGCGGAGGTGGCGTCGGTGCGCCACAGGTGCCGGCTCGTCCTCCCGGAAGCTTGCGGAGGGGCCAGACGGACCTCCGGTGGGCGTCCTCGTCCGGGCCGGCCCGTTCCACGGTCACATGCAGCCGGGCCCGTTCGGGGAGGAGGTGACGCGCGGCGTTGAACAGCTCCTCCGTCCCGGCCACCGCCCGCCGCTCGATCGGCCACGGCCGGCACCCCGAAACCCGCTCCCGCTTGTATGGACGAGGGATCCGGCACGGGCGGGGCCGGGAGCAGGCGGCACCGCTGCTCGTCCCGCCCGTGCGTGGCGACGGCCGCCTCCAGCTCCGGCGTGAACACCTTCGTCAAGATCCTTGTGCGCGACCGGCACCCGGCCTCCCACCCCTCCATGAGCCGGCCGGCGTCCCGCCCGGCTCGAGAGCGACCGCATTGGCCGGCGAAGGCCCTCCAAGCACCTGCCGGCCCCGACCCTCCGGCTCTTTGACGAGCGGAGAGGAAGATTCCTTGACCCACCCCGACGAGGACGGGACGAACCCACGCCCGTAGCCGTACGCCAGGGGAAGGGTGCCTTCCCCTGTTGTGATCGCGCGTGTGTCCCTCCGGAGACGGCTGCCCCGGACCGCCGCGGCCTGGCCGGTCAGCATGTGCCGACCGGTTCGGAGGTCTCGCAGGTGTTGTTGATGAACTCGTTGTCCTTCCCCTTGTCGTCGCGGGTGGCCAGGTCCGCCGGGCGGTTGCCCAGCACGAGGTTGTCGCGGACGACGTTCCGCTCGTTGGAGACGCCGTCCATGCTGCCGAACACGACGATGCCGCCGGAATACGGCGAGTCGCCCACGTTGTCGTGGACCACGTTCCGCGTCACCAGCGCTTTCTCCGTACCGACGAGGACGATGCCGACCCCCTGGAGGTGGGGCAGGCGCGCGGCGGCAGGGCAGTACTTGTTGTTCTCGTGGACCGCGTTGCTGCGGACGGTCAGGTCGCCCACCGTGCGTGGCAACACGAGGAAGACGCCCGCGCAGTTCCCGGTGACGACATTGTGCTCGACGGTGAGGTTCCTGAGCCGACGGGTGGTCATGCCGATCCGATTGTCCGTCAGGCGGTTGCCGCTGATCACCGTGCCACGGGTGTCGAAGGTCCTGCTCTCCGCGTCGGCCTCGAACACGTTGGCCGTGTAGATCCCGGCGTCGCCGTTGCCGCTCGCGGTGTTGTGGCGGAACGAGGCGCGGGTGGAGCGATCCTGCGCGATGCCCCACTGGCCGTTGTCCCGGGCGGTCACATGGCGGACCTCCAGTCGGTCGGTGCGCGTGGCCGAGACACCGTTCTTCTTGAACCCTTCGACGGTCAGCGACTGGATCCGCACCCCGGTGGCGGGGTGCTCGTCCGTGCCGGTGACGCAGATGCCGTTGCCTTCCTCAGCGCAAGCGCTCTGTCCTTCCTCGTCCTTTCCCGGCGCGATCACGGTCCGCTCGCCCGCGCCCCGGAGGGTCAGCTGCTTGGTGATCGTGACGCTTCCTCTGTAGGTGCCCTGCGTCAGGACGATGGTGGCTCCGGGGCCGGCCGCGTCGATGGCTTCCTGGACGGACTGGCCCGGCCGGACCAGTCGCTCGGACTCGCTGTGGGCGGACACGGCCGGAGCGAGGACGCCCGTGCCGATGACGAGGGGCGCGATGGCGCAACTAATGAGTATGGCCCGTCTTTTTCTCATGGTTTTGAAGATATGGGGGGATTTATGATGTTGCTACTTTTGGCAACCATATGATTCCAAGGAGTCACCCGTTGGATTCGTTCCCCGGCTCCGCCGTCGGCTGCCCGTCCGGGCAGGGCGAGGAACCATGATCGAGCGGGATCCGGCCCAGGGCCCGTCCGGCGGTTCCTCGAGTCGCCTGGCGCTCGTGACCGTGTAGAGGGTCATGGGACGTGGTGGTGATCTGGTCCCGGATCGCGAAGCGGATGGTCATCTCGGTGCGGTATTCGGTGGCGGTCATCAGGTGGCGGCGGGGCCGGAAGCGGAGTGAGGTGCCGCTGAACGCCGACAGGAACCGCTGGGCCCCGCCGGCGCTGCGGAAGCCCTTCATCGCGCGTTCACGCTGCCGGGTGGGCTGATGACTGTTCCCCGCCCGGTTGTCCAGAGCCTTGTGTGAGCGGTGCTCGACGGAGGACACGCCCTCGCGGTGGGCCGCGCCGCAGGAGCGGAGTTCGTCGGTGACGAACACCCTCGGCGCCGAGCAGGTCCTCCTCAGCAGGCGGCGAAGGAACCGCCCGGCGGCAGCGGTGTCCCGCCGGCTCCGGACCAGGATGTCCAGCACGGTGCCGTCGGCGTCGATGGCCCGCCACGGGTACTTCTGCTCGCCGCCCATCTTGATGAAGACCTCGTCCAGGTGCCACCTGTCGCAGGGTTGGGGCTGCCTGCGGCACAGGCCGTTGGCGTAGGACTGCCCGGACTCCGCGCACCAGCGGCGGATCGTCTCGTGGGGAACGATCACGCCGCGCTCGAGCATCAGCTCCTCGACCTCGCGGAAGCCGAGCGGGAAACGGAAGCACAGCCACACGCAGGGCGCGATCACCTCGACCGGGTACCGGTGCCCCCTGTACGACGGCGGCGCGGACGGCGCGAGCGAACCCCTCCCCAGCACGGCCAACCAGAAGATCGTCCCACTCGGTCAGCCAACGCGACAGTGCCCTGAAGCCGATAGCAGGCGGCGCTGTACGGGGCACACGCGCATGCCGGTCACAGTGTGCCGGGCACCAGTCCGACCCGGTAGGCGAGGACGACGGCCTGGACGCGGTCTCGCAGGCCGAGTTTCGCCAGGATGCGCGACACGTAGGTCTTGACGGTCTCGGGCGTGATGAACATCGACGCGGCGATCTCCGCATTCGACAGCCCCTCGGCGATCAGTTGGAGCACTTCCAGCTCGCGGGGGGTCAGCGCACGCACGACGTCCTGTCGGGCCGGCCGGGAGGCGCCGGCCGGTCGCAGATGCTGGGCGAAGTGGCCGATGAGGTGGCGGGTGACGGCGGGTGCCAGCAGGGCCTCGCCCCGGGCGACGGTCCGGATACCGTTGACCAGCTCCGCCGGAGGCGCGTCCTTGAGGAGGAACCCGCTCGCTCCGGCGCGCAACGCGTCGTAGACGTAGGCGTCGACGTTGAACGTGGTGACGACCAGTACCTTCGGCGCGCCTTCGGTATCGGGACCGGCCAGCTGCCGCGTCGCCTCGATGCCGTCGAGCAGGGGCATCCGGATGTCCACCACGACCACGTCGGGGCGCAGCCGCCGCGCGGTCTGAACCGCCTCGTGGCCGTTCTCGGCCTCCCCGACGACCTCCATGTCGGGCTGCGCGGAGAAGATGGTGACGTAGCCGGTCCGCACCAGCGCCTGGTCGTCGCAGACGAGCACACGGGTCGGTGGCGGCTTATCGCTCACGAGGTCACTCCTGAAGGGGCTTGGACGGAATCGTGGCACGGACCTCGAACCCGCCTCCGGACCGGGGACCGGCCTCCAGTTCACCATCGAGCATCCGCACCCGTGCACGCAGCCCGGCCAGCCCCCGTCCGCCCGCGGGACCCGGCTTCCGCGCGACCGGTGCGGCGGCGGGTCCGTCGGTGGTCACCACGATCTCGATGTGCTCGTCGCCGTACCGGAGCAGGACTCGTGTCGGCTTCCCGCCCGCGTACTTCAAGGCGTTGGTGAGCGCCTCCTGCACCACCCGGTACGCGGCCAGCTCCACGTCCAGGCTCTGCGGCCGCCGCTCACCCTGCTCGCCGAACTCGACCGGCTGACCCGACCTGCGGGCCTGCTCGACCAGGTCCCCCACCCGCCCCAGGGCGGGTGCCCGGCCCGCACCCACCGGGTCCGCGGACGCCGCCTCGCCGGTCGCCTCCAGGACACCGAGCAGGTACCGCAGTTCCGTCAGAGCCCGACGGCCGGTGTCGCTGACGGCCGTCAGTCCCTCGCTGGCGCGTTCCGGCGCGGACGTGAGCAGGAACTGCGCCGCGTCGGCTTGGACCACCATGGCCGTCACGTGGTGGGTGACCACGTCGTGCAGCTCGCGCGCGATCCGCGCACGCTCGGCGGCCGTGGCCATCTCGGCGGCCAGCCGCCGCTGCTTCGCCTCTTCCGTCCGCCGTGTGCGCACCGTGCTCCCCACCAGCCAGGCCGCGGCCAGAACCAGAGAGAACGCGAGGTAGTCCGGTAGCGAATTCGGTGAGCCGAGACGGTTCAGGACGACGGCCAGCACGGCGTAACCCGCACTCGCCACGACGACCAGGCCGTGGCGGAAGCGGACCTGGTGGGCCCCGGCGGAGTACAGGGCCAGATACAGCCCCATGCTCGCAAACGTTGTCGCGAAGCCCAGCGCCTGGTGCACGGCGAACACGCCCGCGATGACGGCCAGACAGACTGCGGGCCACCTGCGGCGGACCGCCAGCGGGACGGTCTGGGCCAGGACCAGCCCGACGCTCAGCACGTTCGCCGGCCGCTCGGGCAGATCGCCGATCTGCGCACCGATCTGGGACAGGGGCGGCACGAAGGCCAGCGTGGTGAGCGTCAGGGCGAGGACACCGTCCTTGAGGAGAGCATCCCGCTCCTGCCACCGGTCGAGCGACGCCCGGAGCAGTGGGATGCTCCAGGTCGCCTGACGGGACATCACTTCAGTTTCCTCCAGCCGGCCTGTCTCAACGGGGCGCGCGTCGGCGGGTCTTGATGCCACCGTTCCGGTGGGCGCGGACAAGCATCGGAACGGCGATGGCCACGCCCATGAGGACGGGCATGATCGATGCCTCCAGACCGAAGCTGCCACCGGTCAGAAGGGCGGAGCCATGGACGTCGACGGTGAACAGGCCCTCGGGGGCGTGTCCGGAGACCGGGATGCCGAGCAGTTGCTCCGTGGTGTTCCAGGCGAAGTGCAGCCCCACGACGAACCAGATGCTACGCCGCCACAAGAACGCGGCTCCGAGCAGGACGCCCGCCTCCAGAGCGATCGCCAGTCCGCTCCACGCGCTCGCTCCCGGGGCGCCCAGGTGGGCGACACCGAAGAACAGCGAGGTGATCGCGACGGCGGCCCGGCTACCCCACAGCTGCTCAAGAGCCTGCAGGGCAAGACCGCGGAACAACAACTCCTCGGTGACCGCAGCGCCGATCTGCACCACGACCGCGGTCCAGACGACCGACATGAAGCCGTCGCCCGCCCAGGTGAACGAGTAGCCTCCGAACGCCGTGATCAGGAGGGCGGAGACAAGGATGAAGCCCAGGCCGATCCCGCCGCCCAACAGCACCTCCCGGGCGGCCCCGGACCGGGCGATCTCCGGCGCGGAGCGTCGTGCCCCACACCGCATGACATAGCAGTAGACGGCCACCGCGGCAACCGCGCCCAGCACCGGCACGGGGCCGGGTCCGGTCGCCGTCAGCCCCGAGAGCAGGCCGACGCCGACCATTCCCGCCAGCATCCAGCCGAGCGGAGACCGCACGATCCGACCGAAGCGGCCGTCGCCCCCGTCGCGGCCCTTGCCCGGGCCGGAGCCTGCGCTGTGTCGTATGGCGGACGTCGTACCCATGGTGGCCTCCCCGGTGGTGGGTCACCTCTGCGGCGACCTGACGACCACACTAGGAATCCGCAGACGTCCGCGAATCACCCGTGCATGGACAGCTCCTGTAGCTCTCACGGGGGATGCACCACCCGCCTGCGCCCGTTCCGCCACGGGACGCGGTCGAGGCAGGAACGGGACTGGACGGCGTAAGAGCAGGGGCTTTGAAAAGTGATCTTGTGCCTGGGTTCGTCAGGTCGGTCCGAGGGCGGTGAGGGGTCGCTGATGGCTGCGCCGGTGTGGCGGAGAGCAGCGGCGATGTTGGTGTGGCCGTCCTGGCGGTGGACGCCGATGGCGAGGTGGCGCAGGCCGGCCATCACGCGGGGCAGGTGCCGGGGGCGGATCTTCGAGGCGTCCTCACGGAAGGTGCGGTCGCGGACGTGGTGGAGCTGGTTCTCGATCTTCCAGTGGCCGCGGATCCATGCGGCGAATGCGCTGCCGGTGGCCGCGCCCGCCGGGTGGCAGGCTCGTGACCGGGTGGATCCGCTCGATGGGCAGCTTGCCGGAGCCACGGCGCAGCGTCTTGAGGATGGTGTTCATGGTCGTGCGCTCAGCCTGTGGGTTCCCGGGCTGACGCAGGTGGCGATGGTCGCGCCGTCCGCCGAGGCGTCGAGGGCTTCGGAGGGCGGCGGGGCGGTGAGCGGGTGGGGTCACGGCTCACTCGAAGGCGGACGCACTCTTCTTCCGGCTGGCTGTTGCCCATGGACCGAGGGCGAACCCGTCACTGTCCCGTCGTATTTCCAGGGCCCCTGCGCCACCGAAGTGCGCGGGTGCGCGGGAACGAGCACCTCCCGTTAGGAGGCCGAGGAAATCACTCTGGGCGTGGTGGAACGTTTCCATGCCCGGTCGCTCGCGCCCGTTCCCCGCTCCGGTGTCGACCAGGACGGTCCGGCCCGCGCTGCGCAGCACCCAGCTCTGCAGAGCAAGCACCGCCAAGTCGGCGTTCGGCTCCCAGTGAGCCTTTTCCAGGCTGACGGTGCTGACCGTGTGCTGGACATGCATGCGCAACGACGAAGCTCCTGGTAGACGGGCTCTCGACCAAGATCACCCGTGTCTGCCAGGAGCTTCGCGTGCTTGTCTGCCCATCCTCGATCGATCTGCCCAATCGCACCCTGCGGTTCCTGACCGGGCGGCTGAAGACCAGGCGGCAGGAGACCGGGACGCGGTGGCGGCGCCTTCCCGCCTCGCGACAGGCCCTGCTCGCCCTGGCCCACCTGCGGTGCGGTGACACCTACGCCCAGCCGGCCGCCGGGTTCGGCATCGCGACCGTCTACCGCTCCATACGTGAAGCCGTCGGGGTCCTGGCCGCCATCGCCCCGTCCCTGGCCGGGGCAACGCGGACGATCCGGGAGAAGAAGTCCGTCATCCTGGACGGAACCCTGCTGCCGATCGACCGCATCACCGCCGACACCCCCTACTATTCCGGGAAACACAAGCGTCACGGCATGAACGTGCAGGTTCTGACCGATCCGTTCGGACGGTTGCTCCGGGCCTCGCCGGCTCTGCCCGGCTCGACTCACGACCTGACCGCCACGCGACAGCACGGGATCGTCGAAGCCCTCACCGAAGCAGGGCTCAAGTGTTGGGCGGACAAGGCGTATCAAGGCGCCGGCGGACCCGTCCGGGTACCGCTTCGGGGCCGCCGACCCAAGAGATGGAAGCGCCGCCACAACACCACCCACGCCAAGATCCACTGCCTTGGCGAGCGGGCCATGGCCACCCTCGGGGGGTGGCGTCTCCTGCGGAAGCTCCGCTGCAGCACCAACCGGATCACCGACGTCGTGAAGGCCGTCCTCGTCCTTCACCACGCATCAGCGTGAGGTTGGAAAACGCTCAATCGACGTTCCTGACCGATGCCGCAGCCCGGTCTCGGACCAGGCCGAGAATGATCGCGGCGAGGTCAGCAGGCCGGGTCATGGGGACGTTGTGGTTCGAGCTGATGTCGATCAGCCGGCGGCCAGGGGCGGCATCGACGATGGCACGCACCTCGTCGCGCCGCGAGGAGTAAAAACCATCCTCGGCCAGCACGATCGTCATCGGACAGGTGAGGCGGTCGTACACATCGACGGCTGGGAAGACTTCTGCATCGGGCTCCACGGCGGTGACAGTCGCGACCTCCTCGATGGCCGGCCGCCGTACCCACCAGTGACCGCGACGCATGAAGGAGCGCCGCGTAACCTCCTCGACAAGTCCGGGCCGTGCTCCCGCGTTGAGCCAGTCCCCTCCGGCCTCCCGCACGCACTGCTCGACATAGGCATGCATCTGGGCGTCGCCGGCTTTCCAGCCGTAGCGGAACATGGCCCGTAGACGGTCCGCCGCCTCGGTAGTCCGCACGTCACCATGCTCGGCAAGTGACGCCTTACGGTCATCGAGCACCACGCCGTCCACGATGCAGAGAGCGGCCGGTTCCACAAGCCCACTGGCCGTGGCGGCCGTCACCGCGTACCCGCCGGTGGAATGGCCCACCAGCACGGGGTGGTCCCAGGCCAGCGCGGTGACGACGCTACCGATGTCTCGCCAGTACTGCTCGGGACTGGTGGAGTCAAGACGGGTCTGCCCATGGCCACGCAGGTCAAGGGCAATCGGATGGCACTCGCTCACCAGATGCGACGCCACATCCATCCAGGCCGCAGCGTTATGTCCACTGCCGTGGACAAGCAGCACGCCCTCACCGTGACCGCCGAAGTCCACACCGGACAGGACTCCATCCATGACGGGGAGTTCGATCTCTGTTCCATTCACCACCCCACCCTGTATGCGAGAAGACAGCGAGTGCAACAAGGTGGAGGAGCTCGAGCGCGGCGTGCCCGTCTCCCACGAGACGGTCCGGCGCTGGTGCGCGGAGTTCGGGCAGGTCTCCGCGAACGGCCTGCGCCGCCGACGGCCCCGGCCGGGCGACGAGTGGCATCTGGACGAGGTCTTCATCAAGATCAACGGTGAGCAACGCCACCTGTGGCGGGCCGTTGACCAGAACGGCTACGTGTTGGACATCCTCGTGCATAACCGGCGGGACAAGGCCGCGGCCCGGCGCTTCTTCCTCCGTCTTCTCACAAAGACCCGCACGGTGCCCCGGGTGATCGTCACCGACAAGCTGCGCTCCTACGGCGCCGCCCACCGCCAGGTCATGCCCTCGGTCCAGCACCGCTCGCACGAGGGCCTGCACAACCGGGCCGAGAACAGCCACCGGCCCGCCCGGCAGTGCGAACGGGCCATGAAGGGCTTCCGCAGCGTCGGCGCAGCCCAGCGGTTCCTGGCCGCGTTCAGCGGCATCCCACCCCGCTTCCGGCCCCGCCGCCACTTGATGACCGCCCCCGGCTACCGAGCCGAGATGACCATCCGCTTCGCCATCCGGGACCAGATCACCGGCACCGCCGGCCGGCCCGCCGAGGCCTGAGCACCGGCCCGGAGCCCGGCCCCCACCACGCCCCGACGCACCGCCGGAGACCCGCGCACCCAACAAGGTGACAGTGCCCAGCTCCCGCATCGCGGCGGTCCGCCGCCGCACCGTCTCCGCGATGGCCGGGTCCACCCCGGACGGCCGTACGGCCTGGCGGTGTGCCTCGATCGCGCGGCGGTAGCCATCAGGCGGGGCCGGTCGCTGCACGGCACGGCGGGCGGGGCCGGGTCGGCGTCCGCCGGTCACCGTGGGCCGTGCCGTCAGCCGTCCGTGCGGCGCCCGAGCGGCAGCAGGTACTGGAGCGGCTGGTCCATGTCGTCCAGGCCGAGCAGTTCGTGCGCCAGGTCGTCGTGGAAGCCGCCGAGCGGCGTGCCCGCGAGCCCCAGGGCCGCGGCGGTCAGCAGCAGCGTCTGCGCCAGGTGCCCCGTCTCCAGCAGCCCGAGGCGCAGCGCCCGCAGGCCGTAGCGCTGGCGCAGCAGGCCCAGCTCCACGTACAGTCCGGCGACGACCGGCGCGCCGTCGACACCGATCCGGTCCGGGTCCTCCTCGGGACGGGAGAAATAGGTCGACAGCGCCTCGACTTCGGCCTTCTCGGGCGCCGGACCCACCCGGCGCAGCGTCCGGCGCTCCGGCACGCAGTCGTACGTCGCTGCCGGGATCCCCGCCACGTCGAGGACGAGCAGCCGCACCCGTGCGGTGTGGAGGGCGCCCGCGCTCGGGTAGGGGCGGTGGGTGTAGATCCGGTGCGAGCCGTCCGGGAACCTCCTCCGGGTCCGGCTGCTCTCCGCCAGCGCGTTCCACAGCAACGCGCCGAGCGTGCCGGCGTCCAGCGGCCCGCCGATCTCACCGCGCGCGGACGACCGTGCCGCCAGCGCTGCGGACAACGACACCTCGGGCAGCGGGTCCGCCGGCAGCGGCGTCTCGGGGCGGTCGGTCCGGGCCGCCGCGTCGGAGGGAGCCTGGCGCAGGGCGGAGTCCTCGTTGCGGCCGATCCGGATCTGACTCCTCTCCAGGTACTGCCAGTCGGGCGCGCGGTGCCCCTGCGGGAAGTACGACACCGGCTCGCCCGTGTCCAGCAGCGTGCGGGCGGCGAGCCGGCACACCGCGCGTTCCTCGTCCGGGGAGACGCCGAGCCGGTTGAGGAGCATGTGCAGCTGCGACGCCCACACCCACCGCAGCACCGTGTCCACGTCGGCGGGCGCGGACTCCGCCTGGGCTCGCAGCGTCCCGTCCGCCGCGCGGATCCGGTCCGCCCACTCCACCAGCCAGGGTTCCCCGGCCCCGCCTTCCGCCAGTCCTTCCCACAGGGACGCCGCCCGGCGGCCCAGCGCGGAACGCTGTGTCGCGTAAACGGAGTTGATCCGCATGTGCACGGCCGCGGCCGGGAGCAGGGGCACCTCGGTGACCCAGCGCCAACCCGCCGCGTGGCCCCGCAGCCACTTCGCCGCCGCGGCCCGGTCCATGCCCAGGGCGTACGCCGTGGCGTGGGCCAGGTCGGCCGCGAGGACGAGCCGGCCCGACCCGCCAGCCGGCTGCCGCCGGAGCGCGCGCAGCGCCGCCACGGCAACCCGGGAGGAGACCACGAAGACGTCCTCGGCCGTGGGCAGCGCCCGCGGCCCGCCGTAGCGGCGCGTTTCGGGGACGTACTCCACCACGCGGACCTCACCGTGGCGCGAGGGCCACGGGCTGCCCACGGACGGCACCGCCTTGGCGGCCCGGGCCAGCGTGGACGGCAGCTCCGCGGCGGCCGAGGGGCTCAGCCCCGCGACCCGGATCCGCAGGTGCGGTCCTCCTTCCCCGTACCGGATGAAGAACCACTTCGCGGCCTGCCCCGACGCGACCAGTCCGTCCAGCAGCCCGGCCGCCTCCTCGGTGAGGAAGGCGTCGGTGTCCTCCGTGCTCGAGTGCAGGAAGAGGTGGTAGCCGTGCCAGGTGCCGGTCGTCGTCATAGAGGTCCTCGTTCGTTCGGGGGCCGGGGGCCGGGAGGGAGCGGGGTCAGGGGAAGGGGTGGGGGTGGATCGCAAGGTCGTCCGGGCGCAGCGGCCGGTCCGTGCGGCCCAGCCGGTACGGCGTCCGGAGCAGGCGCGGCAGGCCCCTGGTGCGGTGGTTGACGTGGCCGAACGTCATGGGCAGCGAGCCCGGCACGACGACCTTGGCGCAGTGCAGGCCGAACCGGTCCCTCAGCCCCGGCTCCGTCTGGTCGACGGCGATGACCTCCAGGCCCTCGCCGGTCAGCCGCCGCACGGTCGCCTCGAGCAGCACGCCGAGGTCCGCCACCGGCTCCGGCGCGCCGGGCCAGGCCTCGGCGACGGAGCGGGTCGGAGTGTCGGCGAAGAGGAACGCCAGCCGCGGGGCCGCCTCGGCCAGGGAGTTCACCCCCACGTGGTCGTCCAGGGTTACCACGAGTTCCGGGTCGTCGAGCATCGGGAGCAGCCGCGCCGGGTCCCGCAGTCCGTTCCCGGGACCGGAACGGTGCGCGGACTCCAGGACGTTGGTCACCACCTCCGCCACCGCCGAACGGATCGCGACGCGCGGGTCGTGGTGGGCGCCGGCGGCCAGCAGCATCCTCGGGGCCCCGGGGTGGGAGCCCTCGTACCGGCAGACCGCGACGACCGCCGGGACGCCGAAGTCGTTCGTGGCGTCGAGGAGCACGAGGCGGTAGCCGGCCAGCTCCGCGCGGTCGGTCAGCAGGGCCGTCTCCAGGTCCTCGGGCGGCGGCTCCACGCGGGGGAGCGGGGTGGAGGCGTACCAGGCCATCAGGAACGCGTCTCGCTCCGCGACTTCGAACAGCCCGTAGAGCACCGCTTCCTCCAGGCTGTTGCCCAGCCCGCAGCCGTTGGAGGACTCGTACACCACGCGCGGCCGGTCGCCCGGCACGTCCCAGTACGCCACGTGCTCGGGCACGGCCACAGCCCGGCGCCGGGTGAGGGACCAGCCGTGGACCCAGTCCAGTTCCAGACCGGGGCTGTACGGGACGGTCCGCGAGGCGGGATGGCCCTGGTAGGCGGGGTCGGGCAGCCCCAGGCGCACGGGATCCACGGCCCGGTCCGGCCCGAGTTCGCCGAAGGACGCCCGCAGCCGGGTCCGCCGGCCGGTCGGCCGCATGCCCGCGAACCGCTCGACGCTCTCGAAGAGCGCCACCCGCTCGCTGGTGCGGAAGTCGCCGGCCCGCCCGTGCCCGCCGGCGTCCACCGCCCGTCCGTCCGTGACGAACGCCGTCGTCAGGCAGAAGGCGGAGTCCTCGCTGCGGAACAGCCGGCGCACCGGACCGAACCGCTCGTCGTGCAGCGCCGCGCGTAATTCCGCGACCCCGGTGCGGGGGTTGGCGCCACGGAGCACCGCGGGGTCGGGCAGCGGATGGGGGCCCGACGGCACCGGTACGACGCCGGCGGCCGAGTCGTCCGGCAGCGGCCGGCAGACCGCGCAGCCGCCGACCGGACGGACCCGGTGGGTGGACCAGGTGGCGCGGCCGTGATGGACGAGGTGCACCGTGGCGGTGGCGTCCGCGCCAGGCCGTGGTCCCGGCGACTCGCCGTCGGCCGCCTCCAGCAGCTCAAGGGCGAGTGCGCCGGTCGCCCCGCCCAGCGCGGCCGAGGGAGCCCCCGCCAGGGCCAGGGACGGACTGTGCCACGGCACCCGCCCGCCCGTCGTGGCCAGCCGCTGGTACTCGGCGCAGGACAGACAGGCGACGGCGCCCGGACGCAGGACCGGCCCCACGACGGCCAGGGCTCCGTCGAACCGCACCGGGACGAGGCGCACGGGGTGGGCCAGCGCGTGGCGGCTGAGCCGTTCGGCGAGTTCCAGCGTCCACCGGGGCAGCAGGACGACCGCCGGACCCGCAGTCGCGGCGAGCGCGGCCCCGGCGTCGAGCACCGGCACGGGCAGCGGGCCGAGGACCGGACGTCCGGCATGACTCACCGGCCCTCCCCCCGGCCGTACAGCACCGAGAAACCGAACGCGCGCAGTCGCGCGACGAGCGCAGGGGCGGCGTCGCCGGACTCCCGGACGCGCAGCCCGGTCAGCCGGCGCAGCACGGTCTGCAGGGCGGCCTCCCGGAGTGCGACGTCCGCCAGCCAGCCGTTGGTCCAGCCCCTGTCCTCCCAAGGGGCCGTCCGGGCGTCCGCCGCGGCCAGTGCCGCCGCCGCGCCGTTCGCCCGGTAGAGGTGCCCGACGACGAGCCCCTGGGCGGCCGAGTCGGCCGCGGCGGCGGCCGACAGGGCGGCGAACGCCGCCGCGTCGCCCGGCGTCGCCTCCACCGCGTCGCCGAGGACGGGCCCGTGGGCGGCCGGATCCGTCCCGCCGCGCACGACGGCCAGGTACGCCTCCTCGTCGGCGAAACGCCGTACCGTGAGCCGGGCGGGCGTGCCGAGGCGTCCCGTGAGGGCCGTCCACCAGTGGCTGGCCTGCGGATGCTCCCGCCAGTGCGCCTCGGGCAGTACCGCGCCCGCGGCCGGGAAGGCTTCCGCTGCGGCCTCGCGCAGGGCGCGGCCCAGGGCGTGCGCCGGATCCGCGCCCACCGACGCGCGCCCGGCGCCGGACCCCGCCAGCCGGAGCTCCGCGGCCCGGCAGAACGCCTCCAGACGGGCCAGGTCCAGGCGCGCCGCGCCGGCCAGCACGGCGCCCTCCGGCAGTTCGCACGAGGCGAACGGCACCGGCGACTGACGCAGGGCTCCCGGCGCCGGGCCCGGCAGGACCCCGACGCGTTCGTCGGTGAGGGCCGACACCCGTCCCAGCACCTCGGCGAGCGCCCGGGCCGGCTCCAGGCGGGCGCGGCGGTCGGCGTCGATCAGGCCGGGCCCCAGCCAGCTGCGGTAGTCGGCCCGCAAGGGCCGGGCGTCGGCCACGAGGACCGCGGGCAGCCCGGGCACCAGTCGCGGGTCGTCCCCCTCGCTCGCAGGGTCCGGCAGCCCGCCGACCGTGCACAGCAGCCGCTGCGCCGCCGAGCCGCCGAGCAGCGCGACGAACGCGGCCGGACCGGCTTCGGCGGACTCCGACGGCCGGTGCGCGGCGAGCGCGGCCGCGTCCGAGGAGACCTGCTCCGGGCTTCCGGGGGCCGTGACGTATCCCCGGCCGCCCCGGACCCCGACGGCCACGGCCCTCCGGCCGCCCCCGGCCTCGCGCAGCAGGACCACGTCCTCGGGCAGCGCCAGGTCCGCGGCGTGCGACCAGGCCACCCCGGCGTCCGACAGCGCGCGCGAGACGGCCTGCGCCAGCGGGCCGCCCGGGGCGCCGGACGCGACCTCGACGCGGGCCGCCGCCAGCGCGGCGGCGGTGTCGGCGGGCCGCCTCGCCGTCGCCGCGACCCAGTCGGCGGCGCGTCCGGTCGGCGCCGACACCACCAGGTCGTGGGCCCGCAGACGCTCGACGAGGGTGTCCAGCGCCTTGCGCACCGGGGTGCCGGGCGCGGCCCTGCGGTCCAGCTCCGTCGCGTCGCCCGTGCGCAGGGGCTCCTCCAGCAGACGCCACAGGGCGGGCAGCGCCGTGCTGCCCTCGAGGGTGACGCTGCCTCGCCGTCCGCGCAGGTGCAGGCCGGCTCGCAGCGGGGTGACGGCCACATCGGGGCGCAGTCGCGGAAGGACCGGCTCCGTCGTGTCGCCGGCGGCCTCACCGGTGGTGTCGCCGCCGGCCCGGGCGTTCGCCGGAAGGGTTCCGGGCGCCGGGGGAGTGGTCATGCTCCGCGCTCCCTCGCGTCGACGGCCGCCGCCATCTCGGCGCGCCAGTCGCACCCGGTCAGGCGGGGCACCGTGCGGATGACGAGATGGGCGGCGAGGTAGCGTTCCAGCGGCGTGACGTCGCAGATCGCGAGGAGCCGGTACAGGGCGTTGGTGCAGGCCCGGTAGACCAGGTAGTCGGGGCGGCTCCACATCGTCCCCCCGGGGTCGGAGCGCCGCAGCAGCCGGTGGAACTCGCTGTAGCGGGTACGCAGCTCCCGGCTCCACCGCTCCGTCGTCCCCGCGTCCCCGGTCGCCGCCGCGCGCTCCCGGTACTGGAGCGGATCGCCGTGCAGGTCGGCTCCCGCGTCGTGGCGGCTCTGCGCCAGCCGCCAGGCGGCGGCCGACCAGTGGGCCCAGTCGCGCTCCCACCCGCGTGCCGCGCCCCCGGCGATCCGGTCGACCAGCGCGGTCACCGTGTCGCCCGCGCTCTCCCAGCGCCGTTCGAAGCCCTCCCGCAGCCGGCCGTGGGGGTCGTCGTGGACGAGGAAGTCCTCCAGGTGGGACACGTACGACCAGTGGCCGCCGGCGAGCCCGCCGGGGTGGGCGGCCGCGTGCGCGGCGAGCGCCGTGACGGCGAGCTGCACGCGCGCCTGCGCGCCGTCGCCGTGCTCGCCGAGGAACCCGGCGCCCGCCCCGAGCGCCTCCACCCCGCCGCTCAGCAGGTCGTCGCGGAGCGCCGCGCCGTCCTCCCCGAGCAGGCGCCGCAGGGGAGTGAGGTCGACCGGTTCGAGGCGCACCGTGTTGTCCGGCACGATCGGGTCGTAGGGCGGCGCGACCAGCTCGGCGCGTCCGTTGCGGGCGGCCTGCTCCAGCAGTTCGGCGTCGGTGAGGCCGTGTCGCGAGGGGTGGGCGTCGACCCAGTCGCGCAGTGCCTGTGCCGCGTGCCCGGCAGCCGGCCCGAGCCGTGCCGGGGCGCCCCGGAGACGCAGCCGCACGTGCGGGCCGTGCAGCCAGTGCCGTTCGACGTGGGCGGCCAGGCCCAGGGCCCGGCACTCCGCCGTGAGCGGCAGCACCGCCTCCCGCAGCAACCGTGCCTTTACCGGCTGGTGGTAGTACGCCACCACGTCGAGCACCTCGCCGGCGCCGCCGTCCGCCGGAAGCGGGGTGGACGTCATCGCGACCTCCCCGCCCGGTACGTCTCCGTGACGAGCTCCACCGCACGGGTCGGCACGGCGGATCCGCCCGGCGCGGGCAGCGCCTCCTCGAGGACCGCACCGCCGGGGTGGCGGGAGAGCCACTTGGCCAGGCAGCGCAGGTGGAGCGGGTTGCCCAGGTCGACGAACTGGGGCTTGGGGCGGCGCAGGTGCGCCAGGAAGTCCTCGGTCACCCGGCCGGTGGAGGCGGTGGGCGCGGGGTGCAGGAAAACCTGGTCGGGCAGGCCGAGCAGGGCGCGCCAGTGCGCCACGGGCTCCACCGGGGTCCCGCGGGCCGCCGTCAGCTCGGCGTGCAGGGCTCTCACCACGCCGGCCGGCAGGCTCCACCGGCGGCGGTGCAGGACGACGTGCCGGTGGCGCAGCCGGGGGGCGAGGACCACCTCGCCCCCCGGGGCGTCCACGGAGTGCCGGGGCGGCAGCGACCGGAAGTCCACCACGCCGTGCGGGTGGTCGGACAGCAGCGCCGCGATGCGCTGCGGCAGCATGAGCGGGGCGAGGAAGCCGGGGTAGAGCACGTCGAGCGGTTCGCCGGTGGCCGTGACCCGGAACCGCACCTGGTCGCCGGCCTCGTCGTGGAAGAGTTCCACGTCTGCCTCGGCCAGCGAGGTCCAGCGGCGGTCGGGCCCGATGTCGTCCGGGACGAGCAGCGGGTGCAGATTGGCGTTGAACCCTCCGACCGGTCGCATCTGCGCGGCGCGCGCGCCCGGTCCGAGGCCGCGGCGCAGCTGCGCGGCCACGTCCTCGGCCGCGTCGGGGTCGAGCGCGTCGAGGAACCTGCTGGTGAACCGGCCCCAGCCGCCGTACACGCGGTTCACGCAGAGCATCCCGCCGTCCGGGTCCCGCTGGAGGAAGTACGCGTAGCTCAGGGGGCGCTCGACGGCCCAGCGCGGCAGCCGCTCGCCCAGGCCCTTGACGGCGTCGGCCGGCAGCAGGACCTCCGTGCCGTCCGGCGACCCGGCCGCGGCGGTGCGCACGGCGTCGGTCAGTTCGGCGCGCAGGGCCATGAGCGCCCCGACGCCGGTGGGGAACCCGGCCGGATCGTCCCGGCCCGGGGCGGTGACGCGGGCGGCCCGCTCCCAGGCCTCCTCCACCTCGGCGCCGAACTCCCAGGGGTGCGGGCAGTTCCCACCTGCGCCGTACCGCTCCACGAACCGGTCGCGGGCGGCTCGCCGCATCACGTGTGCGAGGTCGAACAGCTCAGCCAGCGCCGTGACTTCGCCCAGGGCCTCGTGGTCGGCCCCGTCGAGGAACCCGTCGAGTGGCGCCGGCCGTGGGGCCACGACGTCCTCGGAGAGGACGTTCAGCGGCGCCGAGCCCGCCGGGATGGGCCGTCCGACGTCGGCGAGCAGCCGGGTCCAGCCGTCGGCGAGCCCGGCGAGGAGGGCCGGGCGCCGCGGCGCGGGCGCGGAGGCGAACGCCGAGGTCTCACCGGACAGTTCCGCCAGCCGGTCCGCGAGGCGGCCGGCCGCCTCGGGGCCCTGCTCGCCGACGCCGGGGAGCGTGCGGAGCCACGCGGCCAGCCGGCCCGCGGGGTCCGGGTCCTGCGGCGGGACCGGGTCGGCCGGCACCAGCAGACCCGCCTGCCGGAGCCGTTCGAGGAAGGCCAGCGCTGCCGCGCGGTTCGTGTCGGGCGCCCCGGGCAGGGCCGAGGCGAGCAGCTCCGCCATCTCGTCGAGCGGCGCGGGGGCGGCGGCGTACGGGGCCAGGAGCCGCAAGGGCTCGCTGAAGGCCACCTCCGCCGCGTCCTCGTCGGTGACGAGGTAGCGGCCACCGGCGAAGGCGACCCGGTCGCGGGCGTACGTCGCGCGTCCGTCGCAGACGCGCGCGGTGCTGGTGACGCGGTGCGGAAGCCCGGCGCCGTGGCGCGGGTCGGCCAGCAGGGCCTCGGCGAGGGCGGTCGTCAGGGTGCGGTTGACCTTCACCGACGCGTGCAGAGGGCCGTCCAGGAGGGGCTGTCCGCCCCACGACCGCACGCGCGGGCGGCCGGCGCGCGGTGGGGCCGGCCGGCCCCAGCCGACGGCCGTGAACCACGACAGGGGACTGGTCTTGGTGCCGGCCCGCAGGGCGTGGCGCAGCACCGTGGGCTCCTCCTTGCGGGCTTTGCGGTCGTCGGCCCGGCGGCCGGCGCGTTCGACCGCGCGCAGCAGGTCGCCGCTGGTGAGCGCGACGGCCCGGGCGAACGCGGGTTCCCGGCACAGGGTGGCGAGGGCCGCCCGCTCGGCCGCGAGTGCCGGTTCGGCGGCGTCGCCCAGCTCGGTCACCAGGGCTCGGCGACGGTCGCGCAGCGCCAGCCAGGACGCGAGCCGGGGGACTCGCCGCGGGAGGTCGGCCAGGCGGTCCAGCACGGCGGGCCGCGGCTCGCGCCCGTTGTGCAGTGCGCGGCGCAGTGGCAGGACGACGTCACGGTGGTACTGCTCGCCGTGGCCGGGCCGGCTGGCGTACAGGTCGTCGCAGAGCGGCTCGCGGAGCGCGCGCAGCGTGACTTCGAGCGAGGTGAGGCGGGCGAGGGCGGCACGGAACGCCGCCGTGGCCGGAGACTGCGCGGGGCAGGTCAGCACGGTGGCGCGTACCAGGGCGTATGGCGCCGAGTCGACGAGGTAACTGTTGTGCGCGGGTGGTGTGTCGGCGCTCGCGGTGTGCGGCATGGGCTGTCCCGTCCCTTCGTGCCCGTGGTTTCCGTGGTGCGGCACCGTCGCGGGCCGGCCACCGGGGGTGGACGGCCCGCGACGCACGCCGGCCGGTCAGGTGCTCCCGTGGCGTGTCACGGGTCGCGCGGCCGACGGCCCGGTGTGACCGGGACCTACAGCGGGACGGGCATCTGCGGCTGCGCGCACGAGGACGAGCTGCAGGAGCAGGAACTGGCGCCGTTGGAGGCGCCGCCCTCGGGAAGCGCGACGGTGTCGCGCATCGAGGTCACGGTGAGGTCCCCGAGGTCGAGGTCCGCGAGGTCGAGGTCCGAGGTGACGCTGGTGTCGGACATCGGTTTCTCCCTTCTGACGTTGCGGTCCGGTGTGTCGTGGGCGCGGGTGCGGATCAGCCGGCGTCGACGACGCCGGTCTGCAGCGGGGACTCGGGCTGGGCGCAGGACGACGAGGCCTGACAGGAACAGGACCCCCAGGACGCCCCGCCCTCGGGCAGCGCGGCGGTGTCGCGCATGGCCGTGACGGTGAGGTCGCTGAGGTCCAGGTCGAGGTCCTGGAGGTCCAGGGCGGTGCGCGCGAGGTCGGACATGGGAGCTCCTCCGTACGGGAAAGCAAGACCGAAAGTGCTTCGAATGGGCCGTGCGAAACGGAGCCTTGCGGTCCGTCGTGCAATGCATTGCACGACGGAAAGGCGGCGCAAGCGCCGCCTTGGCCCGTCTTTATCGATCGCTTTTTGCGGTCCGACTATAGGCCTGACGTCGGCCCGGAGATGAGCTTTCCGTCGTCTCTGGCGCGGTTTTGGCCGAGATGCGCCGCTGGCGCATACCTTTCGGTGCGGAATTCGTTGTCGGACGGGCCTGCGGGATGCATGAAGGGGAGGGGAATCCTCCGGAAAAAGGCGGACAGGCAGCCCTCTTTCCGTACGGCCGTCCACAGCGTGCACCGGGTGCGGTGCGCCCTGTTCCGCTTTCTTGCTCCGGGCGGTGGTTTCGTCGGCCCCCGCCGGCTCCGAACGTCCGCGGTGGTGCAGCGGACCGATGGGCCCTGCTCGGTCCGGCGGGCCCGCCCCCTGCACGCGGGGGCGTTGTCACGTCGTCGAGCTTGCAGATTCCTGACGGTGTGTCGGGACATGCGGGCGTGCGGTTGGGGTCTGTGCTCAGGCCGTGGCGGGCTGGCGGGCTGGCGGGCTGGCGGGCCTTGACGCCGGATTCTGGACATGGGCTGTGCGGCTGGTGTCGGCGTAGTTGACGGTGGTCGTGACGGCGCTGGCCCAGGGGCTCTGCTGTCCGCCGGCGTCTACCGGCTGTGGGGAGAAGACCGCTCAGGTCGCACGGGTGCGCGGAGGGCCAGGTTGCGTGCCGCTTGTCGGTGTCAGGGGGCGTGGGGTCGCTGGAGTCCCTGGAGGAGGAGGGCGATCAGGCGTCGGGGGTCGTAGCGGGGGTCGTCGTCGCGTCCGATGCAGAGGTTGCCGATGCCGCGCATCAGCTCGTACGGCTGCGTGCCGGGCTTGGCGTCGCCGGCGTCGACCGCAGCGTCGAGCAACTGGGCGCAGACGGGCAGCAGGCGGTCGAGGAAGTAGGTGTGCAGCGCGGCGAAGCGGTCGCTGTCGGACTGCAGGGCGTCGGCGAGCCCGTGCTTGGTGACCAGGAAGTCGACGAAGAGGTCGACCCACTGGCGCAGTGCGTCGAGCGGGGAGTCGGCGCTGGCCAGCAGGTTCGGGCCGGCCTCGGCGCAGGCCTCGATCTGGTGGCGGTAGACGGCGGTGACGAGATCCGCCCGGGTCGGGAAGTGGCGGTAGATCGTGGCCATCCCGACACCCGCCCGGGCCGCGATCTGACGGATCGGCGCGTCGACGCCTGAGGTGACGAACGCCTCGGCAGCGGCAGTGAGCACCGTCTGCCGGTTGCGCTGCGCGTCGGCCCGCTTGCCCCGGGACGGCGGCTGCCCTGCAGCGCTGTCGGTGGCCATCACGTACTCCCTCACCGATTGACAAAACGGAACGTTGATCCGGATACTAAGTGGAGCGGCGCTCCGCTTCAGCTTAGCCGAAGCGGAATGCCCCTATTCGCCTTGCCCGTTGCCGGTCGCAGGAGACCGGCGGGCAGCAGGTGCCACCGAAAAGGAACCCACATCGTGAGCACATCCACCGTCACCGGCGCCGACACCCTGGGCGCGCCCGCCCCGGTCCTGTCCTTCAGCCCCGTCACCCTCTCCGTGCCCGGACGCCCCGTGGACCTCCAGGTACGCGTCTCCGCACCCGCGACCGGAACCGGCCTCGCCGTCATCCTCCTCTCCCACGGCCAAGGCCCCTCCAACAACCTCTCCTCGCTCAACGGCTACGCGCCGCTCGTCAACTCGTGGGCCGCCCACGGATTCGTGGTCATCCAGCCGACCCACCTCACCTCCAGAACACTGAGCCACCTGGTCGCCGACGCCCCCGGAGCGCCCTTCTTCTGGCGCTCACGCTCCGAAGACATGTCACACATCCTCGACCGACTCGACATGATCGAGAAGGCCGTGCCGATGCTCTCCGGGCGGATCGACCACACCAAGGTTGCCGTCGCCGGGCACTCGTTCGGCGGTTTCACCTCCAGCCTCCTGCTCGGGGCCCAGGTCACCGACCCCGACGAAGGCGGGGGGGTGAGCCTCCTCGAACCCCGGATCAAGGCGGGCGTGCTACTCGCCGCGCCCGGCAGGGGCGACGTCCTCAACGGACCGATGGCCGACGCGCTGCCGGTCTTCCGGACCATCGACTTCTCCACCATGACCACACCCACGCTGGTCGTCACCGGCGACCAGGACGACTCCCGGCACTTCACGGACATGGGACCGGACTGGCACGCCGACCCCTACACCCTCGCCCCCGGTCCCAAAACCCTGCTCACCCTGTTCGGCGCGGAGCACGGCCTCGGCGGGATCGCCGGATACGACGCCGCCGAGACCACCGACGAGAATCCCGAACGAGTCGCCGCCCTCGCCCGGCTCACCGCGGCCTACCTCCGCACCCAGCTCCGTCCTGGTGACCCCACATGGCAGGCCGTGTGCAGGGCACTGACGGCCGAGCTCGATCCGATAGGACGCGTCGAATCCAAGTAAGAGGCCCTAACAGAAGTTGTTGATCAAGTGACCGTCGGTGTGTCTCCTCGTTGGTCGGGACGTGGGGAAACGGCAGTCGCGGCCGTGGATCGTGTCGGACGAACTGTGGCCGCTCATCGAGCCGTTGTTGCCGCGGCCGGGTCCGAAGCCGGTGGCGGGCCGGCCGCGGGTGCCGGACCGGCAGGCGCTGTGCGGGATCCTGTTCGTGCTGCACACCGGCATCCGGTGGCAGTACCTGCCGCAGGAGCTGGGCTTCGGATCGGGTATGACGTGTTGGCGGCGCCTGCTCACCACGCTGGCCGGCGACGACACCGTACACGTGATCGTGTTCGACAGCGCGGACCCGGACTTCGTCCTCGCCCACGTCGACATGACCGCCACCCCGGACGCCCTCGCCGGACTCATGGCCGACCTGCCGGACGGCGTCAACGTCTTCCAGGCCGTCAAGGAGCAGCTACGCCGACAGCCTCAGGTGACCATTGTCAAGCTCGCAGGCAAGGCGCGCGGCGGCGGAGCCGAGTTCGTCGTGGCCGCGGACATGGCGTTCGCGGCGATCGGCAAGGCCGGGCCCGGTCAGATCGAAGCCCTCATGGGCATCGTCCCCGGCGGCGGCGCCACGCAGTACCTCGCCGAGCGCGTCGGCCGTAACCGTGCCTCGGAGATCGTGCTCGGCGCCGACCTGACGGACGCCGAGACCGCCGAGCGGTACGGCTGGGTCAACCGAGCCGTCCCCGCCGACCAGCTCGACGAGTTCGTCGACCGCCTCGCCGGTGACATCGCCGCGTTGCCCGGCGGCGTCGTCGCGGCAGCCAAGCGCACCATCGTCCTCCACGATCATTCTGATGGCCTGGCGCGGGAGAACGTCGCCTGGGCCGGGCTCGTGTTCCGTCCCGCCACAGCACAGCTCATGGGCGCCGGGCTGGCCAACGGCGTTCAGACCCGGGACGGCGAACAGGGCCTCGAGGATCCGTTCCGCAAGCTCGCCGGGTAGCTGAATGGCCGAGGGACGTGTGCCACGGCAAGCGCGTCACCATCCACCAGGCGCACCGCGACGGGATGGAGGACCGGCTCGGCGCGCTCGGCCTGGTCCTCAACGCCATCGTGCTCTGGACGACGCGCTACATCGGCGCCGCCGTAGCCCAGCTCCAGGCCGAGGGCCACGAGATCCGGGACGAGGACATCGCCGGGCTCTCCCCCTCGGGCACCGCGGCCTGAACCTGCTCGGCCGCTACAGCTTCACGGCTTCCCCCGGCATCCGGCGCCCGCTGCGCGACCCGGACGCGCCGGAGCCGGACGAGGACGACGGCGGACAGGATCAGGAGTGGCCGGCCAGGGCGGTGATGAGATTGCGGGTCCTCGCCTTGTCAGCCGCCTCGGGGCCGTCGCGCGGGCGCAGGTCGCAGCATCCGTTCAGATGCCAGTGACGTAACGCTGGGTGAGCGAGGCTCGCGGAGTTCAGGACTCGCTGCGAGGGACGGCGGGGGTGAGCGTCCAGGAGGTGAGGAGGTCGAGTGCGTGACGGGACGGGGAGCCCGCTTCGGTGCTGTAGAGGAAGACAGCTGCTTCGGTGTCTCCGGGGAGGGCGAGGGTTTCGTACTGCACGGTGACCTCACCGACGAGCGGGTGGAGCAGTCGCTTGGATCCGTGGGTGCGCTGGTGGACGCGGTGCTGCTGCCACCAGCGGTCGAACTCTGCGCTGTTTTCCCTCAGCTCGGTGACGAGGTCCTGAGTGGCTTGGTCGTCGGGGGTACGGCCGACCTCGAGGCGGAGGCTTTCCACGGCTGCGCGGGCCTGGAGGTCCCAGTCGACGAAGAGGGTGCGGGCTTCCGGGTCGAGGAGGAGCCACCGTGTGTAGTTGCGTTGAGCTGGCGGCAGGGCGTCGAAGTCGGTGAACAGCGCCTTGGCTATCCGGTTGATGCCCAAGACGTCCGCTCGGCGTCCCAGGACCAGGGCGGGGGTGTCCCCCATGGAGTCCAGCAGCTGGTGGAGGCCGGGGCGCAAGCGTTGGACGGTTGGCGGACGTCGGCGTCGGGGAACCGCGGTGGTGGTGCCGATGAGGTCGTTGAGGTGGGCACGGCCGGCGGCGTCGAGTTCCAGTGCCTGGGCCAGCGCTTCGACCACTGCCGGTGAGGGGGTGATGTGGCGTCCCTGTTCGAGGCGGGCGTAGTAGTCGGCGGAGACTCCGGCCAGTCGTGCCACCTCTTCGCGTCGCAGACCGGGTACGCGGCGTACGCGCGTGTCCGGCGGCAGCCCTGCGCGCGCCGGGTCGCACTGGGCACGGGCCCGGCGCAGGAAATCGGCGAGTTCGCGGTTCGAGGCGGTCATGGATCCAGTGTGGCCGATGCGCTGCGGTCACGGCCGCCTCAACAAGGACTGTCAGTCCTAGGCAAGGCGGACCGAGGCAGGTCAGGGCCGATGATGGCCGCCGTCGGGCGGCCGGGGCGGGTGACAGTGGAGGGGCTGCCGGACCAGCCGATCCGGCAGCCCCGGTCCCGCAGGTGACCGGCTGACAGCGAGAAGCCGAGGAAAAAGTCATGAGTCGCATTCTGATCGTCATGTCCGCAGCCGCCGTGTGGGAGCGCACCGACGGCTCGCAGTACCCCACGGGCTACTGGGCGGAGGAGCTCGCTGCGCCGCACGAGGCATTCGTCGGCGCCGGCCACACTGTCGACTTCGCCTCCCCCGGGGGTGTGCTGCAGCCGCTGGACAAGCACAGCGCCGACCCGGCGATCGCCGGTGAGGACTGCGCCCGGCACGTGGCCCACGCTCAGAAGGCGCTCAGCGACTTCGGGCCGCTGCTGAAGCTGGAGGAGGTCTCGGCCTCCGATTACGACGCCGTGGTTCTGCCGGGCGGGCACGGCCCCGTGGTCGACCTCTTCCGGGACGCGAACCTGGGCCGGCTGCTGATCGAGGCCGATCGCGCCGGCAAGATCATCGGCGCGGTCTGCCACGGTCCGGCCGCGTTGCTGTCCGCGGTCGACGAGCAGGGCGAGTGGATCTTCTCCGGCCGGCGGATGGCCGCGTTCACCGACGAGGAGGAGCGCCTGTTCGGCACCGCCGACAACGCTCCGTGGCTGCTGGCGAGCCGTCTGCGCGAGATGGGCGCCCGGCACGAGCAGGGTGACCCCTACCAGGCATTCACCATCCAGGACGCCAACCTCTTCACCGGCCAGAACCCGGCTTCCAGCACCCCGATGGCCGACGCGATCAACACCGCGCTGGCAGCGGGCTGACCTCTCGCCCCTGGGCCGTCGCTGCGCATTCCTCCAGGCAGCGGCGGCCCGGGCCACACCTCTGCTTTTCCTCCTTCGACGACGGGTGAGAAACCACCATGACGGACCGCACGCCACGCCCCTATGGCGTTGATGCTCTGCCGCAGGGGCTACTGATCGGCGGAAGGTGGCTGCCCGCGGCCGGCGGCGCCACGTTCCCCGTGGAGAACCCCGCGACGGGCGAACCGGTGGCCCGGGTCGCCGATGCCGGCACCACGGACGCACTCGACGCCCTCGGTGCGGCTGCCGGGGCGCAGTCGCAGTGGGCCGCAACCTCGCCGGGACAGCGCAGCCGTGTTCTGCGCCGCGCCCACGACCTGCTGCTGGAGCGCCGTGAGGCCTTCGCGGGGCTCATCACTCTGGAGATGGGCAAGTCCCTCGCCGAGGCCCGTGCGGAAGTCGATTACGCGGCCGGATACTTGCGCTGGTTCGCCGAGGAAGCCGTCCGCATCGACGGGACCTGGAAGGTCAGCGAGGACGCAACGGCGAGGGTTCTGGTCATGCGCCAGCCCGTCGGACCGTGCCTGCTGATCACGCCCTGGAACGCGCCTCTGGCGATGCCGGCCCGTAAGATCGCCCCCGCTGTGGCCGCCGGCTGCACGATGGTCCTCAAGCCCGCCCCGCAGACCCCGCTCACCACCATCGCACTGGCCACGGTCCTGATCGAGGCCGGCCTGCCCGCCGGTGTTTTGAACCTCCTTCCCACCACCGACGCTGCTGCGGTGTCCGAGACACTGATGAAGGATCCGCGGCTGCGCAAGGTCTCCTTCACCGGCTCCACCGCGGTCGGCCGGCTGCTGCTGGCCCAGGCGTCCGCCAACGTACTGCGCACATCGATGGAGCTGGGCGGCAATGCCCCGTTCATCGTGTGCGCCGACGCCGACCTGCAAGCGGCGGTGGACGGCGCCATGACCGCGAAGCTGCGCAACATCGGCGAAGCGTGCATCGCGGCGAACCGCTTTCTCGTTCATGCCGACATCGCGCAGGAATTCACCGGGCGTCTCGTGGACCGGATGCGCGGCCTGACCCTCGGCAGCGGAACGGAACCCGGTACCGACCTCGGCCCGCTGATCGACCGCACCCAGCGCGACCGTGTCGCGCAACTGGTGCAGGAGACCATCGCCGGCGGCGCGCGGCTGCACACCGGCGGCAGCACCCCCGACCTGCCCGGCTACTTCTATCCGCCCACCGTGCTCACCGACATCCCCGACGGCGCACGCATCAGCCGCGAGGAGATCTTCGGCCCCGTCGCCGCCATCCGGACCTTCTCCAGCGACGACGAGGCCCTCACGATGGCCAACGCCACCGAGTTCGGCCTGGTCGCCTACCTCTACACCCGCGATCTCGGCCGGGCACTGCGGATGAGCGAACAGATCGAGAGCGGCATGGTCGGCCTCAACCGCGGCTACGTCTCCGACCCCGGGGCGCCCTTCGGCGGCATCAAGCATTCGGGTGCCGGCCGCGAGGGCGGCAACTCCGGCATCGAGGAATACCTGGAGCAGAAGTACATCGCCATCGACACTCCCGCCGACGCCGGTACCCCCGCCCCGCAGGACCGGTCATGAACACCCACGCCCCGCTGCCGGAACCCTTCTCCCTGACCAGCCGACTCGCGACGGACCCCGAACAGTGTGCCCTCTTCTGCGAGGACGCGACCCTCAACAGCTGGCTCGCCGCCGAACGCGCTCTCGCCCAGGCCCAGGCCGAAGCCGGAGTGCTCACCCACGCGGAGGCCGCCGCCATCCGCGACGCGGCACAGCTGCACCACATCGACCGCGAAGAGCTATGGCGCACTGCCCGCACCGTCGGCTATCCCATCCTGGGCCTGGTCCGGCAGATCAGCCGCCGGCTGCCGCCGGGACCCGACGGCCGGGTGCACTACGGCGCCACCACGCAGGACATCATGGACACCGGTCTCGCCCTGCAGATGGTCCGTTCCCTGGCCGCTCTCGAACGCCGGATCGCCGAACTCGGCGATGTCCTCGCGGACCGTGTCACCGAGCACGCCTCCACCGTGATGGCGGCCCGCACCCACGGCCAACAGGCCGTACCCACCACGTTCGGCGCCACCCTGGCCACCCTCCTGGCGCAGTTCACCCGCCACCGGCAGCGCCTGGCCCAGGCCGCACCGCGCATCGGCATGATCTCCCTGTCCGGAGCCGGCGGCACCGCAGCCGCACTCGGCCCTCACGCGGCAGCCGTCAGAAGCGACATGGCCCGTCTGCTCGGCCTGCACGACACCGCGACCCCCTGGCACGTGGCCCGCGACGGATTCGCCGAGTTCGGCTGGCTGTGCTCCTTGCTCACCGCGACATGCGCGCGCCTGGCCCGCAACATCGTCGACCTCTCCCGGACCGAGATCGCCGAAGTCTTCGAGCCCTACAGCGACCACCGCGGCGCATCCTCGACCATGCCGCAGAAAGTCAACCCGATCACCTCCGAAAGCATCATCGGACTGAGCGGCACCGCCGGCGCCCTCACCTCCGCACTGCTCCGCGCCCAGGAAGCAGGCCATGAGCGCGCCGCCGGCGAATGGCACACCGAATGGCGCGTCCTGCCCGAACTCGCCGTATCCGCCGGAACGGCCCTCACAGAAACAATCGCCCTCCTGCGCGGACTCCGGGTCGACGCCCGCCGCATGCGCACCAATCTCGACAGCGACGGCGGCCTCGTCATGGCGGAATCACACATGATCACGCTCGCCGGACCCGTCGGCCGGGAACGCGCCCACGACCTTGTCCACGAAGCAGCAACCCGTACCCGTACCACCGGCACACACCTCACGCAGACACTGCGCGCCGTCCTGGCCGAACACCACCTCGACACACTCCTGCCCGGCCTTCACACCCAGCCGGAGAACTACCTCGGACAGGCACACCGGACCGCCGAAACCACCACCCGCCTCTGGCACACCCAAACCGCATCGCTCCCCGAACCGCCCACCCCCCTCGCCCACCTCGTCACCAACTGATCGCCCCCGCCGTACAGTCCCAGGGCCGTTCTCGTCATGAGGGACACAGGGGGCCCGGGGCGTTTCCGACGGCTCTTGGACGGTGTCGCGGAGCCAGATGACGATCGCTGTGACGGCCAGGGTGCCGTTGAAGACGTAGTCACGCTTGTCGTACCGGCTGGCCACTGCCCGGTGCTGCTTCCACTTGCCGACACACCGTTCGACGGCACTGCGGCGGCGGTACTGGGCCTTGTCGAACGCCGGTGGACGCCCTCCGGCCCGGCCCTTGCGCCTGCGGTTGGCCCGCCGGTCGCCGGGCTGGGCGATGGTCGCCTCGATACCTCGCCGCCGCAGGTAGGCGCGGTTGTCCCGGCTGGAGTACGCCTCGTCGCCACGGACACGGTCCGGGCGGCTGCGCGGCCGCCCGGATCCGTGCCGCCCGGATCCGTAAGCTCTCCAGCACGGTCACGAACATGGGGCTGTCGCCTCGCTGGCCCGGGGAGGTCTGCCAGGTCAGCGGGCGTGCCCGGTCGTCGGACAGCAGGTGCAGCGTGAACGCTTCCAGAACCGCCCGCACCGACGGCATCCGCCACCTCCACGACATCTCGCCCGGCGACAGGCCGAGACTCCCGCGGCAGCAGCTACTTCATGCCTGACCAGCGAAGACCTCACACGAGGTTCGGAAAGAGAACGGCCTTTCAAAGACCCTGGGGCGTGACCGCACCGGCCGCACCTCCGCCTCAGCTTCGCCCGCACCCGCTCCATTTCCCCAGCACCCGTAAGCACCCGTACCGCTCGACGGCGTCCCGCGAACCTGTTACCGAGAACCCTGGGCGGGGTTTCGGACGGCTGCTGGATGACCCTTCGGGCAGAGCGAATTGGCCCTCCGTCCATCCCCTTTGCCCTTCCCCCGCGGCTGTTCCTGCGGCAGAGTCGCGTTCTGAGGCGATGCGACAGACCTCGTTCGAATGGATCTCCCATGCGGCGCACCAGCGAGTCCCGACAGAACACCGGCCCCGACCACGAACAGGCCAAACCACGCGTCCCCGTTCGGAGTCCCGGCGCGCGGCCGGCCGCTTCAGGTGGGTTCGCCGGCCACCCTGCAACGAGCGATCGGGAACGCGGCCGTCGCACGGATGATCGAGCGCGAGCGGAACCGGGAAGGCGCCGACCGCTGCGCCGTGCAGGCCTCCGGGGGCGGCGATGCGAGCCGATCCGACGTCGTGCGGGAGGCCGCGAGAACGGCCGGGCGCGGTGGCAGCCGGTTGCCAGACGGTGTGCGCACGACCATGGAGAACGCCTTCGGCACCACGCTCGACCACATCAGGGTCTCGGTCGACGCGCAGGCCACCGCGAGCATCGACGCCAAGGCGTACACCGTCGGCGACAACATCGTCGTCCAGAGCGCGAGCGTCCTGCGCGACGTCGAGACGATGGCCCACGAGATCCACCACACCACCCAGCACGACGCCCCCGTCGGCCTCAGCGATCCCGACGGCAGATGGGAACGCGAGGCGTCCGACGTCGGAGCCCGGGTCGCCCGCGGTCAGAGCGTCCACCGCTGTGCCGTCGACGGCGAGGAGCACGAGGGCGGCGGCGTCCACCGTGCCGCGATCCAGCGCCGCGTCGGTTTCGAGTTCGAGTCGCAGTGGCGTATGCGCGATCACGGCAACCTGAACGCGCAGGACGAGCAGAACTACCAGAACGAGGTCTCGGAGCGTGACGCCCTCTGTGGCGCGCAGCTCCTGCTGACCATGTCCGACCGGCGGCAGACCGGTGATCTCTTGGACGAGACCGAACGGACCAGGTCCGGCGAAGAGTTGAAGAACGCGTGGCTCACCCCCCTGGCGGGCGACCCGGTGGGGTACCGGGCCACCGCCGAGGGCCGAGCGCGGCTCGAGAGGGCACGGCGGGATTCTGCCGACGGGTACGCGAAGCACATGGCCGCCGTGGAACTCGCGCTGCTCCAGAAGAACGCGATCCGGGAGACCCCCATCCGAGGCCGCGAAGTCCCCAAAATGCGCAGCGTCGGCGGCGGCGAGGGCTACGATCTCACCTCGGACGTCAGCCCGACGGGCGGCTCCGCCCTGGAATGGGTGACCGAACCACTCACCACGAAGGACGAACTCCTCCAGGTGATGGGGGAGATAACCGAGGTGTCGACCGCCCTGGACGCCCGGCAGGACCAGGAGTCCTTCCCGCTCGAAGAGGTCAACCTCGGCGGCTTCAAAGCGTCCCCCGGGATCGTGGTGTTCCCGCTGAGCGGCGTGCTCGTCTACGCACCGCAGATGACCGGTGGGTTCAAGCTGGACGAGCTGCCCCGGCTGGTGGAGTACCTCCTGGTACCGGACAAGCGGCCCACGTTCACCACCCCCGGCGCTTTCGAGCAGCGCAAGGAGGCCAAGCAGGATCTGCACCGGGACAGCATCCGCATGGTCGACGGCATCCGCCAGGCAGCCGAGGAACAGGCCAAGGGTCTCCCCGCGGAGATCACCGGCGGTGAGTCCACGGCCGGGCTGGTCGGTCTGGCCACCCTGATCGGCAGCTATCTGGAGTACGGCGCCCAACTGGGGGACAACGCGAACTCGAAGTCGATCGCGGGCGGTCTGATGTCCCGCACCTCCTTCGCCCACAACTTCACACTGCTGCCCCGCCCGATGCGGATCTACTACCGCGCCCACCCGGACGAGTTCGCCGTGTTCGTCCTCAAGGCGGCCGGTCTCGACCCGGCCGACCACCAGGCCCGGGTCTACTCCAGGCCCGTCGAGCACGGGGAGGCCGGACACCGCGAGCAGCGGCAGATTCCGCTGACCCGCCACCGCTGGCTGACGGGCATGCCGGCCGGCAAGGACCTGCTGCGGAACTACAAGCACCTGACCCAGGTGGAAAAGACCGAGGTCGACGAGGCGGACTGGAACCACGTCCACGGCTCCCTCGGTGCACTGGGGTCGGTGGACGACCAGGTGGGCAGGGCCGGCCAGAAGGAGGTCGCCCTGGTCGCCGAGCTGCGCCGGATGAAGGACGGCCTGCGCACCTCCGACCTCCTGCCCCTCACCGTCGCCGCCTTCGACCTGGTGCAGCGCCTGAACGAGGGGAGAACCCTCAAGTACGAGAAGAAGAGACGATAGCGCCCGCGGCGTCCGCACCGGTGGCGGCGATCGGGGTGAGCGCGGTGACGCTGGAGCCCTGCGGGGCCTCCAGCGTCAGGCAGTCGTCCCGCCCGACCGTGTTCAACTCGCCTTTGCAGGAATCGGTCTCGGTGACCACGCACCCGGCGTCGGAGGCGCGGTCCAGCAGGAGGAGGCCGTCCAGGCCGTTCTCCGTGTAGGAGAAGGGGCACGCGCCGGTCGAGGACGCGTGGTGTACGTCCCCGCGGCCGGCGGACGGCACGGGCCGCCCTCCCGGCAGAGGATCTTTCCGTCCGTGTCGAACACCCGGACCGCGCTCGCGGAGCAGGTGTCCACGGAGCGCACGAGGCAGCGGTCCGCTTGCCGACGGTGAACTTGGCGGCGAGCGGGAGGACCATCTCGTCGACGCCGGACAGGCGCTTCTGCCGCTTCCTGACGATCCTCGGCTCGAAGGAGCCCTCGCGGTCGCGGGGCACGGCCGTTTCGACGGTGGTGATCGCAGGTGTGCAGCCAGCCGGGGAAGGCGTCGCGTCCGGGGAAGGCGTCGCGTCGTTCCTGCTCGGAGCGGCAAGTGCGGGCGCAGGCCCATTCGTCGAGCAGGGTGCGGTGGGACCGTTCGATCTTGCCATTGGTCCGCGGCCGGTAGGGCCGGATGCGTTTGTGGCCAAGATGAGGCAGGGGATCAGCCCTGACGCCATGGGTACTCCCCGTTCATCACTGTCCATCCCGCAGGAGAGCGTTCATGACACAGAAGACCGAGAACGACAAAGGCAACCGGTTCTGCAAGGCGTGCGGCACGCCGGCCGAAGACGGCAGGATGTGCAAACACTGCGGCACGGTTCTGGACCTGCCTGACGCTGCAGGACTGATCGAAGACCAAGGCGCAGCGGTACGACGCGACTTCGAAGGACGCACTCAGCAGCAGGAGTGAAAGGCGGCCAGAGGACGAACCCGATCCGTTGAACAGCCATGCACCGGGGTACACGGGGCGGCATGGCATCCAAGACCGATCGCGTCATGTCCCTGCGGGCCGTGCGGCAGCTGTACCGGGTCCGCGCCTTCTACACGGGGGGCGTCCTGCTGTGGGCGGTGTTGACCGCCTGGACGAGCTGGCAGTTGCCCGGAAGCCGGCAGATGTGGGTGTCCGCCCTCCTCCTCGCCGTCTTCACCGGCCTCCTCGTCACCGCCGGTCTGTTCCTGCGGCGTCTCCAGGCCTCTGCGGCAGGCCGGCCCGCGCATCACGGCGCATCACGGAAGACGGCAGGCCACCGCCGCGCTCACGCCTGATCACCCGTCAGCCGTTCCTTGTGAACCGGTCCGGCCCACACCTGCGTCCTCAGTGCGGCCCTGGGGACGCAGGATCGCGTCTACCGGGGCGATGGCCGGGCATACGGACTTCACCCCCTGTGAGAGGAGCTCGTTTCATGCTCGGCATAGTCGCGGCGGTGCTGTTCTTCGTGTCATTTCTGATCAACGCGGCAGATCTCAGCACCAACGATGTGTTCTCTTCGACAAACGTCATGCTGCTGGGGCTGACCGCCCTGGCGCTGCACGTGGCCGGAATCGGCGGTAACCGGACCCGCAGACGCTGACCCCCGTCACGGTGGGTGGGGTGACAGACCGTCACCCCACCCACCAGGCATCCCCTGCTCGTGCAGCCAGGTAGTAGTGCTTCTCTGCGCCGGGTGATCCCGCCTGGTGGTGAACATCTTCTCCGGCATGAGGCTGGGAGGTGGAACGGCTCCGGGTGAGGCATCGGGCTTCGTTGCCGATGTGTTCGCCTCGTTGCCGCGCCGGAACCAGCGACGGCGGGGTGCGTGCTGTGTGCGGAGTCGGATCCTGGACGGCCGACGCCAGTCGATCCAGCCGATGGCCGAGCGGTCGCCGGATGAGGACGCGCGGCTCCTGCCGTTCGTGCGTAGATGAACCGGTCCGGCCGACCGCTGGCGGTGCCCGGCGGCGGCAGCATCGGCCGGACACAGGGCACGTCGCCAGGCGGTTCAGTCTCTCCCACGAGCCAACTCGGCCCGACGGGGACGTCCCGCTTCAGGGGCATCGGCCCGGATTTGGGTCAGTTCTTCTTCAGCTCCTCGGCGAGCATCACCAGGATGCCGCTCGGCCCGCGGAGGTAGGTGAGTTTGTAGAGGTCCTGGCACGTCGCCACTCCGCGGAGCGGGTGGCAGCCGTGCCGTGCGGCTGTCTCCAGGGCATCCTCGATGTTGTCGACGGAGAAGGCGACGCGGTGCATGCCGATCTCGTTGGGGCGGGTGGGCTCCCTCTCGATCGCCTCGGGGTGGATGTACTCGAAGAGTTCGAGGCGGCCGTGGCCGTCCGGCGTCTGGAGCATAGCGATCCTGGCGTGGTTGCCGTCGAGGTCGACGGCCGTGTCGGTCCACTCACCGCTGACCGTGTCACGGCCGACGACCGTGAGACCGAGGTCGGTGAAGAAGGCGATCGCCGCCTCGAGGTCGCGGACGGCGATGCCGACGTTCTCAAGTTTGATGGCCATAGGCGGCAGGCTATGCGGCGCTCAGCGGCCGGGGGAGTCCACCGGCGCCACCGGTGCTCCTCCGGCCGCACAGTCCAGCAGTGTCAGCCGTACGTCCCGCGGACCGGACAGGGTCCTGCCGTCGGACAGCACCGCGAGGGCGAGGGTGTCGCCGCCGCGGGGGCGCTCCTTTCGGAGGTACGGAGGGTGCTTCGGGCCCACGTCGTTCACGTGCTGGCCGAGGTTCCAGCCGTTGACGAAGATCTGGGCGCGCCAGGCGCGGGACCTGTCGTCGTCGAGGGTGAGCCCGACCGACGCGTCGATGCCCTTCGGGACGTCCAGCCGGAAGTGGGTCCGGTACCGGGGCACGTCCTGCTGCCGGTGTCGCGGAGGAGTTCGGCCTTCCCCCAGTCGGCGTCGTCGTGGCCGGGCAGGTGCCAGCTGGACATGCGGTGAGAGGGCGGACGCGCGGGGGTGGACCGCCGGTGGACGGGGAACGACTCCCTCGGTTGACGAAGGAGTGGGGATGGCCGATACGGACAGGTCGGGGCAGGTGGCCGTTCCGTCGGCGCGGACGGGGCGCGCGCTCCGGGACGGAGAGCCCGGCCGCATGGACTCAGCCCTCCTCGGCCCCCGTGCCCGGGCCGTCACCGGCACCGGACGGGGCGGCCGACGAGGGCGAGCTGGAGGGCCTGGGCTCGTAGCGGATCACCCATCACGAGGGCGAGGACGGCATCCCCGTGATGAATATGACGCTCTCCCTGACGCCGTCGGGGATGACGCGCATGAAGCTGGGGCATCTCGCGGCCGAACACGGCCCGCACCATCCGGAGGTCGTACGGCTCTCGTTCGAGCTGGCCGAGCAACTCCGCCAGGAAGGAGAGTTCGACGAGGCGGAGGAGGTCCTCCGCTGGGTTGTGGTGGAGCGCAGGGGCCGTCGGTCACGATGACGGCGTCGCAGCGGATGCTGATGTTGAGGAGCACCACGGGTCCGTCTCCCGCCTGGCGGAGGATCTCCTCGGCCGGGGGCGGGCGCAGGAAGCCATCGAACCCCGGCAGTGCCCGGATCCGGCCCAGCAGGCGCTGCCATGCGGCGGCGTGGGCGCGACGCCGTTCGGCGGCCTGTTCGGTGGTGGCCGTCGGTACGGAGGGGCCAGCCGACCCGCCGGTCTCCTCCTCGCGCAGCCGCAGGAACTCGTCGGCCAGGGCGGGTGCCTGCCGGCGCAGCCGATCGAGGTCGAGGTCGCGGGTGCGCAGCAGCCGGCCGAGGAGCACTCCCCTGCCGTGTTCGAAGATTTCCAGGGCTTCTTCGGGCCGGCCGGCCTGGAGGGCGTAGGCGGCCTACCTGCAGCTGGTCGAGATCGAGCAGTCCCGCAGCACAACCCGCGAGCAGGCCGTCGCCGCTGTCTCGCGCGGCTTGAAGAAGCTGTCCGTCCAGCTCGACTGCCACGTCATCGCCCTGTCCCAGCTCAACGACGACGGGATGGTGCGCGAATGAAGGACGATCGAGAACCAGGAGTCGGCGTTGTTGCCGTTCATGTCGTACGAGAACACCCTTGCGGAGTGGGTGCTGGCGTCGCAGCCGCTGCTCCACCCGTAGCTGACGCTTCGTCCCCACTGAGGTGTTTTCATCCTGACGCGGCAGCGAGATGAAGGGCGAGGACAGCCTTGACGATCGCGGTGATGTGGTTGGTGCTGCAGCGCAGCTTGCGCAGGAGACGCCAGCCCTTGAGCGTGGCCATTGCCTGTTCGCCGACGCACCTGATCTTGGCGTGGGTGGTGTTGTGACGCCGTTGCCACCGCTTGAGGCGGCGCCCCTTGAACGGAACTCGGACGTTGCGGGCCGCGCCCTGATACGCCTTATCTGCGTAAGCCTTGAGGCCGACTTCGGCGAGGGCGTCGATGATGCCGTGCTCGCGGGCCGCCGTCAGGTCGTGTGTCGCGCCGGGTAGAGCGGGCGAGGCCCACAGCAGCCGGCCGAACGGATCGGTCAGCACCTGCACATTCATGCCGTGGTGCCGCTTCTTGCCGGAGTAGTAGGGCCGGTCGGCGGCGATCCGGTCGATGGGCAGCACGGTGCCGGCCAGGATCACGTACGCCTTCGAACGGGCCGTCGCCATTGCCTCGTTGAGCATGGGCGCGAGCGCGGCCAGGACGTCGATCGCCTCGCGTATGTAGCGGTACACGGTGGCGATCCCGATACCGAACCCGGCCGCGAGCTGTGCGTAGGTGTCGCCGCACCGCAGGTGGGCCAGGGCGAGCAGGGCTTGACGACCGACCGTCAGCCGCCGCCACCGAGTGCCTATCTCCCGACGTCGTGCCGCCAGCTCCCGGCTCAGGTGACGCAGCTGCGCGGTGGACAGGTCGATGGCCGACGGGTAGACAAGCACACGGAGCTCCTGGAACGACGGTTGATCTTGGTCGACAACTCGTCTACCAGGAGCTTCGCCATTCCGCAGGCCCGTCCAACACCCAGTCGTCCTTGGGAGGTTGGAAGGGGCTCACTGCTCAGCACTGCGCGACGCCGGGCAGTTGGTTGTCCGGACTGCTCATGTAGATGTTGCTGACATAGCCCCCGTACTGAGGCAGGTAGGCCCACCACTCGTTGGTGTAGGGCGGGACCGAGACGGTCTCCCCTCGCGTCTGGCAGCCGACCAGCACCTCGACCCCGGCGGGGAGCTGGAGGAGCGGGTCGCGGGTGGTGTTGGGCTCGGGGCGGACGTTGACACCGGAGCTCCAGGTGCCGAACCACGTGCCCGCCGGTCGTACGCCACCGGGAACGTTCAGCGAACGGGTCAGCCTGCCCAGGTCGGTGTACGCCTTGCCGTACGAGGTGCCGACGTCGTGCAGGGTGTACACGGCCACGATGGAGCGGTCACCGGAACCCACCGTCCCGGTCGTGTGCAGCGCCGGTTTCGTCAGGTCGACGGACGCTGCCTTGCCGTTGAGGGCCGACGTGGCGGGGCGGCACGTACCTTGCTCGATGTCGCCGAAACCCGACCAGCCCTGTTTCACGGCCCACGGCTTGTTGAAGGCGCCCGCGATACCGAAGTGCTGGTCGAAGTGGTCGGTGGCGGAGCAGCGTGTGGACTGCTTCAGATTGCCCATGATCAGTTCGCGGACGCGGGCGGGCGCCGTGTCCAGCAGGTAACGGTAGATCTTCACCGTGTCCGCGGCCGTCAAGGCTGTGTAGCCCCACATGCCGTCCTGGTTGGCCGGCGGCGGGGTCGTGTTGCTGGAGAGGGACAGCTCACGGGCCATCCGGGTGACGATCGAGCCCCCGCCGTTGCGCACCCAGAATTCGCTGGCCGCGTCGTCGTCGCTGCTGCGCAGCATGGAGTTCCACTTGGCCTGGTCACCGGACGGGATCTGGTAGTCCGGGCCGCGGTTCCAGAGGTAGTCCAGCGCGATCAGCAGTTTGACCACGGAGGCCGACCGGAACTGCATGTTCGGGTTCAGCTGCTCGGTGAAGGTGCCGGTCTGCCGGTCGAAGACGGCGACCCCGGCACTGACGCCGGCGGGCACCTGGACGGACGCGGCGTCGGCCGGTGCGGGGCGCCCGGCCGGGGCGTCGGCGGCAGCGGACCCCACCGCGCCGCCGACCAGGAGCAGGGCGACCGTGGTCGCGAGCAGACGGCGCCTCACAGGTCGTACTCCCGAGAGGCGAGCGCATTGCCGGGCCGGAACGGGAGTCCACGGCGGACCCGGGTGATCCGGACGCTGTCGAGGCCGACGTCGCCCGGCCTGTCGGCGAACGCGGGCAGCGTGGAGGGGAACGGGCGCATGCGAGCCGTCGCTTCCTGTCTGTGGAGGGAGCCCCGAGATACCACCAGGGCCTGGAGGACGACTTGAACCTTAGAAAAGGGAGCGGTGCCCGCGGTCCTGACGGATGTCAGGGTGACGGCCCCCGCACCACCGGCTCACCCCGACAGCGGCCGACCAGCACCTCCGCCGGCTCACCCCGACAGCAGGCCGACCAGCACCTCCACCGCCTCCGCCGACTCACCCCGTCAGCAGGCCGACCAGCGCCGCACCCGACGTCGTGCGCCGGGCCACCACGTGCTGTCCTCGGCGCTCCCGGGTGAGCAGACCGGCCGCCTCCAACTGGCCGCAGTGGTACGTCGCCGTCGCCGGCGTGCAGTTGAGCGCGGAGGCCAGCGAGCCCATGGTGCACGGACGCGCCAGCTCCCGCAGGATCCGCGCCCGCAGGGAGCCCACCATGAGCTCGAGCGGGTCCTTCGCGGGGGCGGCCCGCTCGGCCTTCCACAGCGTGTCCAGGCCGGGCACGGGATAGCCGAACCACACGGCGTCGGAGCGGTCGAAACTGAAGACCGAGGCCCCGTTGCCCGAGACGATCGGGACCAGCACCACGCGGCGGGTACCCCGCTCGAACGTCTCGGGGTGCGGATCCGGCACGGACAGCGTCTGCCCGGAGAAACGGATCTTGGGTCCGAGGCCGGACAGGACCAGCGGCAGGGCGTTGCTGACGGTCGCCACCCCCACCCGCTCGGTCTCCCGGGCCAGCAGCGAGCCGGCCCGCGCCCAGATCGGTCCGAAAGCCTCCCACACGGCACCCAGAATGGCCGCGTAGGAATGGATGAAGGCCTTCGGCCGGTCGACGACCCCCTGCCACTGCCGGGGGACCGTCCCCGCGAAGTCCGTCTCCAGCTCCCGCAGCAGCACGTCGGAGGGGACCTCCGCCAGCCGTTCGAGCTGGACCGACAGGTCGGTCTCCCACAAAGGTGCCGTGGGAGTGAGGCAATCGGGGACCATCGAGTACTCGCGGGCGAACAGCGGCCGCAGAACCGCCTCGGCCCCCTCGGGCACCGCGGAGCGCAGCGCGCGCCGCCAGTTGGGGTGCACACCTTGGGAACGCCCGCCCAGGACATCCGCGACGAGCGACATCAGGGTGACGCCGGGCTGCGCCACGACGGACACAGGGACCGTCTCCAGCGGCCCCAGGCGCAATGCGGAGAACCGGGACATGAACACTCCCCATCGACGTACTGCCACCCCCTCTGACGCACGAGCCCGGGTAAAGGTTTCATTGGCCTCGGCAAAGACGCGACCGGGACACATTTTGAAGTCCTTCGAAATGCTGGGCAGCGCCGCTGACCCTGCACAGACTGTCTCCGACCACGGGGGCGGTGGCGGCCGACCGGCCGCGCATTTCGCCGTGCCCCACGCACGACACGTCACAGGGACAGGGCACTGAATGAAACTTCGACGCCGTGCCGGCACCGGACTGTTCGCCGCGGCGGCGGCCCTGGCGGCCACGCTGGGGCTGGTGACTCCGGCCGAGGCCGCCATCCACGACTGCCAGGTGTCGGGCGACCGCGCGATCTGCGCGTACGTCACCGGCATCGACCCCGGCTCCTGGCTGCAGATGCGCACCGGCCCCGGCTACGGCTACGCCGACGTGCCGAACGGCCGCCTGGGCAACGGTCAGGAAGTGGGCCTGTCCTGCTGGACCACGGGTGACGGGGCCGCGGACAACCCGAACTACCGCTACTGGATGCGGGTCGACGTCGGTGTCCGCTCGGGCTTCGTCAACGACTGGTACCTGGACACCGGTAACCCGGACGTATGGAAGCAGCGAATCCGGCAGTGCTGAAGAATCTGACCACGACACAGAGGGGGACCCCATGAACTCCGTACGCCGCAAGATCCTCGGCTTCGCCACCGTTTTCGCGACCGCCGCGACCGTGATGGTCACGGCCGCTCCGGCGAACGCCGCGACCTACCCGTGTGAGAAGTCCGGTTCCATCATCCCCTGCACCACGGTCACCGGCATCAACCCGGGGTCCTGGCTCCAGGTACGGACCGGCCCGGGTTACGGATACGGCCCCATCGAGCAGGCGTACAGCCGCCTGTACAACGGCAACGAGGTCGGTCTGGACTGCTGGACGACGGGTGACGGCGCCGTCGACAACCCCAACTACCGCTACTGGATGTTGGTTGAACTCCCCAACAGCCGTAGTGGCTTCGTCAACGACTGGTACCTGAACAGCGGCAGCCCGGACGTGTGGAAGCAGCAGGTTGAACAGTGCCGCGCGAGCTGACGCGGTCGCCCGCTCCCGCCGCCCCGCGCACCGCTCAGCAGATTTGAGGAACTGACGTGACGTTGTACAACCGCCGACGCCTGGCCGTCGGCGTCACCCTGATCGCCGCTCTCGCCGCCGGTGTGCTCCCCGCCACCGGCGCGCACGCCGCGCCCGCCGCTCCCGGCGCCGCGCGGGAGACCACGCCCGCCCCCGACATGGAAGGCGTGTCCGCCGCGCTGAAGGCCGCCATGGCCCAGGGCGCCCCGGGAGCGATGGCCCGGTTCATCGGCCCCGACGGCATCGAGACCCGGACCCTGGGCGTGCGCGACCGCGAGTCGGGCGCGGCCATGGACATCCGCGCCCGCTTCCGGATCGGAAGTGTGAGCAAGACCTTCTCCAGCGTGGTCCTGCTCCAGCTGGTACAGGAAGGGAAGCTGGAGCTCGACGCCCCGGTGAACCGGTACCTGCCGGGCTTGTTGCCCGACGACCGGATTACGGTGCGTCATCTGCTCACCCACCGCAGCGGGCTGTGGGACTACACGAACGCGATGTTCGAGCACACCGTCCCCGGCTTCGAGGCGGTCCGCAACCGGGTCTTCAGCCACCAGGAGCTGGTGGATCTCTCGCTGAAGGAGCCCCGCACCACCGAACCCGGTGTGTCGTACCAGTACTCCAACACGAACTTCGTGGTCGTGGGCATGCTCATCGAGAAACTCACAGGGAAGCCGGTCGCCGCCGAGTACCAGCGCCGCATCATCGAGCCGCTGGGCCTGCGCAACACCTCGTACGTGCACCCCGACGTCCAGATCACGGGGCTGCACGTCCGCGGTTACCTGCACCCCGACGAGGCGGGCGGCCCGCTGGTCGACTCCACCGAGCAGACGGTGTCCTGGGCGCAGTCGGCGGGGGCGGTCATCTCCAACCCGACCGACCTGAACCTCTTCGTGATCGCGCTGATGCGGGGCAAGCTGCTCTCGCCGGAGATGCTGGAGGCGATGACCACCGTCACGCCGACCGACACCACCAACACCCGCTTCTACGGCTTTGGCCTGCGCCGCTACGACCTGTCCTGCGGTACCCAGGTCTACGGCCACACCGGCACCGTGCAGGGCTACTACACCTACGCCTTCGCCACCCGCGACGGCCGCCGCAGCCTCTCGGCGATGGCCAACACCTCGAACAAGGGGTCCGCCAACACGGCGCTTGGCGGCACGCTCGAGGCGGCGTTCTGCGGCAAGAAGCCGGCCGCTGTGACGTCGTCCTCCGCGCGGACCGGGACGCCGGTGCTCCCGGCCGAGTCGGACCTGGCCGAGAACCGCTGACAATCGGCCCACCCGGGCCCACGATGACGGCCGCGTCCTCCACCCCCCCGCCTGTGCCGGGGGTGAAGGACGCTCCCGCATCCGCCCGGCCGGGCGAGGGCGTCGCGTCGAGCACGGCGCGGCCCTCGCCCGGCCCCGCGACGTCCACGGGATGTGATGCGGCCCCACCGCCGCACGGCCCGGCGGCCCGACCGCCCTCACACGGCGACGAGTTTCTCGAAGAAGAACTCGCGCTTCAGGAACGAGGTCGCGTGCTCCGCCCCCGGGCACGGGGGGATGAGCTGGGACGCCTGGAAGAGCCGCCAGCCGTCCCGCAGGGCGGCGACCCCGTCGCGGTACGGGGGTTCGTCGCCGTCGCCGGTGGTGGGGCGGGTGGCGCCGGTGCCGTCGTAGCGGGCCCAGCCGACCACGTCCGAGTCGAGCGCGGAGGCGGCCAGTCGGGCTCGCTCGGTGGCAGCGGCCTGCTGCTGTGCGGCCCGTCGGCGTTGCTCGGCCGCAGCCGCCTGTTGGACGGCTTCGGCATCGGCCTCGAGCCGGGCCCGGGCGATGGCCAGGTGGACGTAGGAGTGGGCGGTCCACCACACCGTGCCGTCCGGGCCGGTATGGGCATGGACCCGTCCCTGAAGAATCCACCGGACCGCCTCGTCCAGACAACAGCTGATGTGTGTCCACGCCGCCTTCGTCCTCACCGTGCGTGGCGCTGCCCAGGTGTAGCGCGCCATGCCATGACGCACCGTCCACGCGTCCCCGCGGTCCCTGGGGGCGCCACCCGCAGGGAGGGCACGCCGCGCTCCCACGGCCGCTTCTCCATCGCCACCCAGCACACCGCCACGCCGTCCGCCGCGTAGCGATCCGTCCGCGTCCGCGCGTCCTGCGGCGTCATCGGCGACAACTGCGCCTCCAGCGCCATGAACGGCCGGTCCTGCTCATCGAAGACCAGCACATCGGCACGCCAGGTACGGGCTTCGTTGCCGACCTCCAGCTCACATCTGAAGCCCGCCGCCCGGGCGGCGGTGGCCGGCTCCGGCTTCAGCAGGTGATGCTCCGGCGACTCGTTCGCCAACTCGCAGTCGCGCGGCCGCACCTGGTGGTAGAAGTGCCTGGCGCGGTGGGGGGAGACGTGCGCGAACACCCTTCCCCGGCACTCCGGACACGCCAGCTCCAGCCCCTTCACACGGCGGACGTCCGCCCAGGACCGGCCACAACCAAGATCGTCCAGCGACGCATCCAGTCGGCCCCAGCCCGCATGCACAGCGGTGTACCCCATCAGCCCCCTCCCGTGTGGCCCGAGAAGGACAGCATCCCCTCATGCCGGGACGGCGGTACACCAGATGAGGACACCGCGGCTGCTGCCGTTCGTGCGCAGATGGGCCGGCCAGGCCGGCCCATCTGCGCACGAACGGCAGCAGCATCGGCCGGACAAGGGCACGCCACCGGGCGACTCAGTCTCTCTCATGAGCCAACCCGGGCCGACGGGGGCCCCAGGGACACAGGCCCGATCGAAGCCGTCTCCGGCGGGAGGGGTACGGACGGGCAGCGGGTCCTGGCGGCGGTGGAGCTGGAGCACGCCCAGGAGGCGCCGGATGCGCAGGTCGCCGAGGAGGCCGTCCAGGGTGCGGCGGGCCCGGAACAGGCCGCGTTCCGGCGTCGGTGAGCGACCGAGCGGCTCCGTGGCCACGAGGACGGGACGTCTTCCGTCGGCAGCTCGGTCGGTAGCTGCCCCGCTCGCCGCAGACCGTGGGGGTGCGCCGCACCGTTGTTCTGCGCACCGTCGGGCGGTGGTCCGCAGGATTCTCGCTGTCGGCGGGCCGCGTCGGCCTTCGCCGTCGGTCCGCGCGGAGCGGCGGGCAGGGTGGTCTCCCCGGCCGCCGCGGCCGTACGGCACCGTACGACGGCATGGGATGTCCGGCCTTACTGCGGGGGTTCGGTGCGGGCGAGGAGGTTGGTGAGCTCGGCGCGCAGGTCACGTCCGGCACGGGAGGCGGCGGTTTGCTGCTGCAGTTGTCCGACCTCGGCGGCGGTGAGGCTGTCGACCCATGCGGTCATGCGGTCGTCGGCGGTGTGTTCCTCGTCGCGCGACTGTCGGTCGTACCAGTCGGGTTCGGGTTCGGGGGTGAGCCAGGGCCGGGCGGTCTCGTCTGCCCGGAGGTCCTCGGCGCGTTCGGCGGTCTCACACGGGTAGCCAGCGCACGTGAAGACGGCAGGCTCCGGCGTGCTGGTGATCCGCCGGCGGGCGGCGAGCAGCGCCTGGCGGGTGGGTTCGCTCGCGTGGCAGGCGGCGGCGAACGCGGTCAGCAGCTGCTCGCTGAGCAGCCGTTTCTTTTCAGAGCCAGCTGGAGCGCGCTGCGGGAGAGCCGGCCGTCGGCTTCGGGGGCGGCGGCCAGGACGCGCAGGGAGGGGTTGCCGGCTTCCTGGTGCAGCCGCCGCACGGCCCGGGCGAGCCCGGCCGGGGTGGTGATGTGGCCCGGCACCCACGTCACCCGGTGCGGGCGGGTTTGCGCTCGCCAGTGGAGGCTGCGCTCGGCGGCCTCCCACAGGGCGCGTCCCGCCTGTTCGGCGCGCTGCACTTCGGGCGGGGCGGCGCCGCGACTCCCGCCGGCAGCGTGGGCCCGTGCGTGCACGGCGCCGTGCGCGAAGGCTTCGACCATGCGCAGGGCGGGAAGCCGGCCGTCAAGGGTCTGGCGCACGGCCCGGCGCAGGGTCCGCTCGGAGACGGGCTGCCCGTGGTCGCTGGCGCGGCGGGCGATGGTGGCGTAGGTGAAGGCGCCCTTGATGCCGTGCAACCAGCCCCGCAGGAGCGCCAGTTCGACCGTGCTCGAGCGGGGGGAGCTCACCGGCCGGCCCTGGTGAGCGCGGCGAGGAGCTGGTGCGCGCGGTGGGGGAGCAGCAGCCAGGCGGCAGCCGAGGCGATCGCGGTCAGGACGGCGGGGATCGGCCGCTCGAGGACGGTGAGTACCGTCACCGCGGTGATCGCGGCGATGGTGACGGCCGCCTCGCCCGCGCTCAGACGTCCGCAGGCTGCGGCGGGGAAGCCTGGGGCGGGGCGGTCTCGTCCGGGGGACGGTGGGCATGGCGGGTCCTCTCGGTGTGTGCGGGTGGTGGGACGGGAGTTGCGGCCGGCGCGGTGACGACGATGCCGGCAGTGCCGGTGCCCACGACGCGAGCCGGTCGCCGACCCTTCCGGAAGGTACGCCAACCGCGCCCCGTACACGCGGGTGCAGGTCGCGGGCGAGAAACGGTCAAGAGCTGCACACCGCCCGGAGCCGCAGTGGCCGGCCGCCGTCCGGCACCACGCCCAGCCGTCGCCCGCCGCGCACCCCGCACTGCCTCTCGGGCGGAGGGGTGCTCTGATTCGGCTCTCGAGAGCAATCTGCTCACCCCGCCCGCCGCACGCGCCGCACCTGCGAGCGGACCGCGCAGGCCAGGGGAGCTCTTTCCGCCACCGTGAAGGCTGTGCGTTCCCGCCGCTCGTGCGACCACCCGGGGCCGGCGGTGACACGGCAAGGACCGGGGCCCGCCCCGAGCGGCGGGCCGGCCAACTGGACGCTGGTCATGAACGCCTGGTTACCCGCCCTCTTCGACGGGGACTGGACGGAGGAGACCACCGGTCGGCGGCCGCCCCCTATCCCGGTAACAGCTGTTACCATGCCGGTATGGCGAAGACACAGCTGGGCGCGCGCGTGGATGAGGACGTTGCGGAACTCGCGAAGAAACGCGCCGCCGATCTGGGACTGAGCATCGGGGACTACCTCGCCAGGCTGGTACAGGACGATGCCAGCGGCCTGCGCGCCCGAGCGGTGGACGCGGCAGCCCGCTTCCTGGCCGAACACCAGGCGGTCTTCGACGAGGCCGAACAAGCCCAGCAAGCACCCAGGGGAGCACGCGCGGCCTGATGGATCTGCACATCGACGTTCCCTGGATCTTGCAAGTCGCCGAGGCCGCCGGGGCGCACGATCCGGCCCCCGACGACTACGGCGTTCCCATCTCGGCGGTCTCCCGCCACCGGGCCGAACTGTTCGAGCAGCCCGTCTACGGCGGCCCTTACGCAAAAGCCGCCGCCCTGGTGCACACACTGGGCCGATGCCGCTGGCTGGAGCGCTCCAACATGGCCGTCGCCGCCGCGTCCGGCGTCATGTACCTCGAAGCCGCCGGGATCTCCGTCAAACCCGGCCGTGAGGACGCCATCGCCCTGAAGGAACTGCTCCTTGACCCCGCCTGCACCGCGGGGAAGATCGCCGCTCTGCTGCGGACCTGGCCCACCACCACCTGACGCCCGCAGGCCCGCCACCGCCCTCCGCGGGACCACGTCTCGTGAACCTGTTGTACGCAGCAGCGTTCGCTGTGGGTTGCCATGGGTTTCGGCTGCGCGCAGAGGCCAGGGCTTGTCGCCGGCGGAGGGAGTGCCTGCGTCCCGTGCCGAGGGGTGGTGGGCGCCATGCCCACGAGCACGATCCCGCATGGCTAGAGCCAGTGGTGTGCAGCGCGGTCCGTGCCTCGGTCGGATTGAGGACAGTATCTGACCTAACTGCCACGTACTTTCGTCTGCGGCCGGGCAACGCGGCTCGGCCACCGCTCAGCGCGGTGCCCGCCTCAACGGGCAGCAGGCAAGGAGTGACGTGACAATTCTGGTTACTGGTGCGACGGGAACTCTGGGGCGCCACGTGGTCGAGCGACTTCGGCAGGCCGGACAGACGGTTCGCGCGCTCACGCGCACCCCGGCCGAGGTGACCAGCCTGCCCGACGATGTCGAAGTGGTGGGCGGCGACCTTACGAAGCCGCAGACAATGGCCGCGGCTCTCGATGGAGTCTCCGCCGTGCACCTGCTCGGAGCCACCGGGCACGACCACGCCCCGTTGCAGACGGGGCCGCAGCTCATGGGGATGGCCGCCGAGGCGGGCGTGCAGCGGCTGACGGTCCTGTCGCCCGGTGAAGGAGAGCTGGGCAAAGCCGTCCGTGACAGCGGCATGGAATGGACGTTCATCTGGCCGATCGACCTCATGTCGAACGCACTGGGATGGGCTGAGGTCATCCGGCGTACGGCGGAGGTTCGCGAGCCGTACGCGAACCGCAGGACTGCTTCGGCCGACGAGGCGGACGTCGCCGCCGTTGCCGCGACCGTGCTGGCAAGGGGCGGCTATGCGGGAAGGAGCCTCATCGTGTCGGGCCCCGAAGCACTCATGCCGGCCGACAAGGTGTCCGCCATCGCGGCGGCGACCGGCCGTGAGATCCGTTTCACCGAGCTGACCGATGATCAGGCACGTCGGCACTGGCGGGCTGAGGGGTGGCCCGAGGAGGGCATCGAGTTCATGCTGCACATGTGGGCGACCGTGCCTGAGACGGTGGCCAGGGTGACTTCAACGGTCGAGGAAGTTGTCGGCCGCCCGCCGCGGACCTTCGCACAATGGGCCGTCGAACACGCCGACGCCTTCCGCGCCTGATACGCGGGAACGGGCCCGCCACATTCCCCCACTCGCCGTGTCCCGGGTGACGTTCGCCATCGAAGGCCGCGTGCAGCTGGAGCTTCGACATCTGCGGCATGACCAGGACTTTTCACTAGTAGTGCTTCGTTAGGTTCTGGCTTTGGTTCTGCGTGTGGTGAGGGGACGGCCGCAGGTGGTGCAGGTGCCGGTCCAGCACCTCAGCAGGTCCTGGAGTGCGTCCAGGACTTGGTAGAGGGTCAGGCCGGCGTGGGTGCTTTTGGGTCGAGTCGCCGCAGGGTGAGGAAGGCCTGGGCGGCGGTGACGAGGGTGACGTGGTGGTGCCAGCCGCGCCAGGTGCGGCCTTCGAAGTGGTCCAGGCCCAGGCCGTGCTTGAGCTCGCGGTAGTCGTGCTCGATCCGCCAGCGCATCTTCGCCCACCGCACCAGGTCGGTGACCGGTGTGGTGGCGGGCAGGTTCGATATCCAGTAGCCCGTCGGGGTGTCCTGGCCGTCCGGCCATTCGACCAGGAGCGTCCGGGTGGGCAGGACACCGTCCCACCGGTTGCGGCCGCCGCCCGTCTCCTGGGCTGCGGCCAGGGACTGCTTGCCCGCGGGCCGGACCGTCAGCACCGCGAATCGTGAGGTCATCGCGCCCTTGCTGCCGCGGCGCCAGGTCACCTCGGTGAACCGGCCGGCACCGGCCTCTGCGGCGAGGACCGAGACGGCTCGCGGTGGGGTGCGGTAGCGGGGCAGCGTCGGCGGTCCGAGCCCGCCGTAAGAGGGCTGGTGCGGCTCGGCATTCTCCGGGTGAGCGACTTCCTTCCCGGTCAACGCCAGGACATAGGCCAGCCCTCGCTCCTCGAGACCTAGCCGGAAGGGCGTGCTGACGCCGTAGCCGGCATCGGCGACCACGACCGGCGCCTTCAGTTGCCACTCGCCGAGCGTGTCGAGCAGGCCGAGCGCCAGACGCCACTTCTCCTGGTGGACGACGTGATCCGGCACTTTGGCCCTGCGGCATCGCTCCGGTGCATCCGTCCACTCACGCGGCAGATACATCTCCCAGTCCAGCGGGCAGGACGCGGTGTCGGTGGCGGCATGGACGCTGACCGCGACCTGGCAGTTCGCCCGTTTGCCGAGTGCTCCGCAGTACTGCCGGGCCACCCCCACCGACGCGGTGCCGCACTTGGGAAACGACACGTCATCGACGACCCACGCCTCGGGCCGGACCGTCTCGCACAGCTGCTCGGCGATCCGCCGCCGCACCGGCAGTGGATCCCACGGGGACTGGTTCACGAACTGCTGCAGGGCCTGCATGTTCCCGTCCGGCAGACGGGCGGCCATCGGCTGGATCGACTTGCGCCGGCCGTCCAGCATCAGGCCCCGCAGATAACGCTCGCCCCACCGCCGCTGATCCCGCCGCGGCACCGAGGCGAACACACCGGCAACGAACTCCGATAACTCACCCCGGAGCCGTTCCACCTCCCCCAGCCTCATACCGGAGAAGACGCCCACCACCACGCAAGATAACCCAACGTAACGAAGCACTACTAGGACAACGGGAAGCGGAAGTACAGCCACACGCAGTGGGAGATCACCCCGACCGGGTACCGGTGCCCCTTGTACGACGGCGACGTGACCTCCACGGACGACCCCCCCTCCACCACGACCACCCCGAAGATCATCCCACCCGCTCAGCCAACGTGACAGCGCCCCGTCAACTGCTGCGACGCCCACTGCACCAGCTCGCCCACCGGCTCGTCACCGTCGTGAGTGGTCCTGCGGTCGGAGCCGGCAGGGGATGGCTGCATGGTCGACACGATGATCACCTCCCGTCTTCTTCGGTCCTCATATGTCCACGCCTACGGGCCCGTCCTGTGACCTGTGGGCGTGGTACGCACGCGAGTACCCCGAACAGTCCAGATCAGGACACCGATTGCGCCCGGGTTCGAGCGAGAGGGGTTGAGCGGTGGGCGGGCGGGTTACCCGCACGGTGACTTGGTACGTCGCGGCGGCCACCTGGCTGACATGTCCGCATGTGGTCGGCAGTTGGGGCCGCCGGGCGCCCAAGCGCCGGCCCGCTCGTGCAGTAAACCGAGCGGGCCGGCGCGTCCAGACGGGACAGGTCACCCCTACCGGTCGCGCCGCTCCTCGACGCCTTCGGTGTCGATGTGCTCCTTGCGGACCTGGCCGCGCACCGTCTCCTCGTCCGTGCGTTCCTCGGTCGTCATTCGCACGCGCTCCACCGGCACCGTCTCGGTCTCGGTCACGGGGCGTTCCTCGTGCAGGATGACCTCGTGCTCGGCCTCCGTGATGTCCGGTCCGGACAGGGCGGCCTCCCGGTTGTCGTCCGTGATCGGTTCGCGTTCGACGCGGACTTCCTCCCGGCGTACCGGAACGGTCTGCTGCACCTCTTCGGTGACGACGTGCTTGCGCAGCCGCGCCCGGCCGACCTCACGCCGCTCGGTGCCGACGTTCATGCGTTCCTCTGAGCGCGTCATCGCGTCATCACCGCCCACGCCGGTGTCGGCGTAGTCGGCGCGAGGCATGCCGGTCGTCTCGTTGGTGTTGCTGTGAGCCCGCCCGGCCTGGCCTGGCTGGTCGGTCTGGTCAGTCTGCTGCCAGGCCGTGTCCCAGTCGATGCCGTAGTGCTCGTACAGGCGGTGCTCCTCCTGCTCGGACAGGTGACCGCCGGCGTCCACGTCGACGTTGGGGGCGTCCTTGACCCGGCTCTTGTCGAAAGGCACCTCGAGGTGGTCCTCGACGACGGTGGCGTCATGGATGGGTACGAACGACTCGCTGGTACCGAATAGGCCGGTACTGACACTCACCCACTCCGGCTCACCGGTGACGTCATCGAAGAAGACGTGCCGCGCGTCTCCGATCTTGTTGCCGTCTGTGTCATAGACAGGGTGGTCCAGCACAGTCGGTATCTGCTCACGAGTGATCATGTTTTTTCGCGTCCCTTGCTCGTTGATTTGTGCATGGGTCACCACCAACAAAGAGGATGAAACCGGCATATCTCCTATTTATTGCGCAATGTGCTGTCTGCAGCACCTGCGACACTTGCCCCGCTGACCACACCAGCCACTGCAGTTACTCCTCCCTCCACCGAGGAGACCGAATGCGCCCCGCTCGCGGCGTGCCGTCATCCGACGTCGCGGTGACGTCGTACGCGTCGAGCCAGGTACGAGACGCTGGATGACTGTCACTTTTGTGGTTACTCGTCCCGGTATGGCGAAACTGATGAAACTAGGTCACAAGCGTGAGGACGCTCGCCATGGCCGGGGCCATGCACCTGACCCGGAGCCCGGTGAGCGCAGCCGCGGCACCGACGCGCCGGTCGGCGACAGCGGGCGGGAGGGGTTCGGTCCGGATCCGGAGGTGGAGCGCAGGGCGCCTGACGCTCCCACCAAGATGCCGAAGAAGTCGTGGTGGGCGGTGCTGCGTGGCGCGTTCAAGGAGTTCAAGGACGACGAGCTGACCGATCGCGCCGCAGCCCTGACCTACTACGGCATCCTGTCCCTCTTCCCCGCCCTTCTCGTGCTGGTCTCTCTGCTGGGCCTGGCCGGGCGATCGGCCACCAACGCGGTCCTGGACAACGTTCAGCAGCTCACCCCGGGCACGGCGAGCGATGTGATCCGTAACGCGGTGCGGCAGTTGCAGGGCAATGCCGGCATCGGGTCGATCATGGCAATCGTTGGCCTGGTCCTGGCCGTATGGTCGGCGTCCGGCTACATCGCGGCGTTCATCCGCACCTCCAACGCCGTCTACGACATACCCGAGGGCCGCCCGGTGTGGAAGGTGCTGCCGCTGCGGCTGGCCCTGACGGTCGTGCTGATGATCCTCGCGGTGGCCAGCGCGCTGATCGTGGTCTTCACCGGTCCCCTGGCCAGCCGGGCCGGCGAGGTGATCGGACTGGGTGACACCGCACTGACCGTGTGGTCGATCGCGAAGTGGCCGGTCCTTATCGTCCTGGTCACCCTCATGATCGCGATCCTGTACTGGGCCAGCCCTAACGCCAAGGTCCGCGGCTTCAAGTGGGTCACCCCGGGCAGCTTCCTGGCCCTGATCATCTGGATGATCGCCTCGGCAGGGTTCGCGTTCTACGTGGCGAACTTCGCCTCCTACAACAAGACCTACGGCACCTTCGCCGGAGTGATCATCTTCCTGGTGTGGCTGTGGATCACCAACATCGCCATCCTGCTCGGCCTGGAGTTCGACGCCGAAACCTCCCGCCAGCGCGCCATCGCCGGCGGTCACCCGCCCGAGGACGAGCCGTACGTCGAACCGCGTGACACCCGCAAATGGGACGACGAAGACCGACGCCGCATGCAATAGGCATCACCCGCAGGAACAGTTGATCACCGACGGCCGCCGCCAAGACCTGACCCAAGTGCATCACCGCAGGAGCAGCTATCCGTCATCGGCATGCTAGACCACCACCGTGTCCCGCGTGGCCGGTTGGAGGAGGCGCTCGCAGCGGCACGGGGTCGCGCCGAGGCCGGGGGAGGCCGGGTGAGCGCGCGGATCGCGCTCGCGGCGGGGTGACGGAGGGCGGTGGCCGGACGGCCGGGGACCGTGCGCTCGACGACCCGCCCGCGGCACCGGGTTCCGGTCCGTGCCGTTGTCGCACTAGAGGACTCCGGGCGGGTGATTTGTCGTACTGGAGGGTCTGGTGGCGTGTGCCGACGGGCAGGCTTGCCAGCAGGCAGCACAGCGGTGGCGCTGACTGCCGTGGCGGGCGGGCCGGAAGACGGCCGCCGGTCCCGAATCGCCCCAGGTGAAACGGCCGTGTCCCGGCGTCCGCAGGGCCGGACCGCCGTTCGCGCTGCGCAGGGAGTTTCGATGGAGAAGGGTTACGAGGCTTTCGTCCTGGGCGACTCCTGCTTCTACGACCGCCCGGACGGGGCTTCTGCGACGCCTGTGTCCTACGCGGCGGCCGAGCGGCCGCTGCCGGAGGGGTGGCAGACCACGGTCTTCGGGGACTGGCTTGCCTTTCACCCACCCGCGGCGGCGGGATGCCGCAAGCCGCTCCAGGGCTGGAAGCTCCACGTTTCGGCGACCCAGCACAACGCCGAGAAGGTCGCCTCGACGGTGTGGACGTACTGCACGGAACGGGCTGTCGCCTTCAAGTTCGTGCCACGGCCGCACCTTTGGCACCTCCGCAACAGCAAGTACGCCGCCAGGCACGGGAGCGGGAAGTTCGCCACGCTCTACCCGGCCGACGAACGGCAGTTGCACACCGTCCTGACGGAACTGGGGAGCCTGCTCGAAGGCGAGCCGGGCCCCTACGTCCTCACCGACCTGCGGTGGGGCGACGGTCCCCTCTATGTCCGGTACGGTGCCTTCACGCTCCGGTACTGCCTCGACGAACGCGGCGTGCGGGTACCGGCCGTCGAGAACCGGGAGGGAACGCTCGTACCCGACCGGCGCACGCCTTCCTTCCGGGTGCCCGCCTGGGTGGAACTGCCGGCGTTCCTGGAACCCGCGCGCGCCGCCCGCAACGCCGTCACCACCGCCGGCCTGCCCTACCGGATCGACCAGGCGCTGCACTACTCCAACGGCGGTGGTGTCTACACGGCCACCGACACCCGCACCGGTGACAAGGTCGTCCTGAAGGAGGCCCGACCGTACGCTGGGCTCGCTGCTGACGGCGCCGATGCCGTCACCCGCCTCGCCCGGGAGAGGAACGCCCTGCAGCGTCTCGACGGCCTCGGCGTCGCGCCCGGCTTCAGGGACTGGCTGGCCGTGGGGGATCACCGGTTCCTGGTCATGGAGTTCCTGCCCGGCACGCCCCTCAACGAGTGCCTGGCCCGCCGCTATCCGCTCCACGGGCCGGCTCCCGCACCGGCGGACGTGGCCGACTACACGGCATGGGCCATGGACATCCACCAGCGGGTCGAGCGGGCCGTCCGGGCCGTGCACAGCCGTGGACTCGTCTTCCACGACCTGCACCTGTTCAACATCATGGTCGCCGACGACGGAAGCACACGGCTCCTCGACTTCGAAGCCGCGGGCGATGCCGCGACCTCCGGGCGCCAGACCATGGCCAGCCCTGCCTTCGCCGCACCCCCCGACAGGCGGGGCGTCGCCGTGGACCGCTACGCCCTGGCCTGCCTGCGCCTGGCCCTGTTCATGCCCATGACCTCCCTGCTGACCATCGACCGGACCAAGGCCATCAGCCTGGCCAGGGCGATCACCGAAGTCTTCCCCGTCCCGCGGGAGTGGCTCGCCGAGGCGGTGGCCGAGATCCTCCGGCCCGCCGCCGGGGCCCCCTCGGCAGGACTCCTTCCCGCCCAGCCCGTACAGCACGACCCCGGCACGACAGTCCCGCCCGCCGACTGGCCCCGAAGCCGTGACTCGATGATCCGGGCCCTTCACGCCAGTGCCACCCCCCAGCGCGGCGACCGCCTCCACCCCGGGGACATCGCCCAGTTCGGTGACGGCGGAGGGCTGGGTCTGGCCCACGGCGCCGCGGGAGTCCTCTACGTCCTCGACGAAGTCGGCGCCCTTCGCCACGAGGCGGGTGAACGATGGCTGCTGGAGCGCACGGCGGCGCCGAAGCCGACGACACCCCTCGGCCTCTACGACGGCCTGTCCGGCGTCGCCTACGTGCTGGACCGCCTCGGTCACCGGGACCACGCCCTGGAGCTGATCGACCGCATCCTCCACGCACCCTGGGAGCAGCTCGGCAGCGACCTGCACGGTGGCCTGCCCGGCATCGTCGTCGTGCTGCGCCACTTCGCCCGGAGCACCGCTGACAGCACGCTGGAGGGCCTTGCACTGAAGGGCGCCGACATCCTCGCCGACCGCCTCTCCCGGTACGAGTCCACGCCTCATCGGCGCGCCGGTCTGATGCGCGGCCTCGCCGGCACCGCCCTGGCCTTCCTGCGGCTGCACGAACACACCGGTGACACACGCCTGCTCGACCTCGCCCACCGCGCGCTCGCCTCCGACCTGGACCGCTGCGTGAGCACCGACCACGGCCTCCACGTCGGCGAAGGCCGGCGCTCCCTGCCCTATCTCGGCGACGGCAGCGCCGGCATCGGCATGGTCATCGACGACTACCTCGCCCATCGTGCGGACGACGACCTCCTCCGGGCACGTTCGGCCATCCTCACCGCCGCGCGCAGCACCTACTACGCCCAGCCCGGCCTGTACCAGGGCAGAGCCGGACTCCTGCACCACCTGGCCCGGACACCCGACAACGAACACCTCCGGGCCGACATCGACGCCCACGTCCACCGCATGCACTGGTACGCCATGACCTACCGGGGGCACCTGGCCTTCCCCGGACACCAGATGATGCGTCTGTCGATGGACCTCGCCACCGGCACCGCCGGCGTCCTCCTCGCCCTCGACTCCGCCCTGGGCAGCCGACGCTCCGCACTTCCCTTCCTCCCCGGGCCAGCCCCACTCGGCGGCACGCCCGGGAACACCGCCGGGACACGGACCACCGGCCCCCCATGCTCGCCGGCCACCACCCGGCGATGACCCGCGAGAAGGAAAGGAACCCATCATGATCCTGCTCGACCTGCAGACCCTGGAGCCGGAGGAGACCCCGGAGGCGCAGGACGCCTCCATCGACATCGGGGACAGCGCCATCAGTCTCCTGCTCTGCGAATAGGCTGCCAGCACACCCAGTCCCGCTGTTGGACGCCCTGCGGGCCGCCGGCAGCACCGCTCCGCCCGAGATCGGCACAGCGGTGCTGCCGGCGACTGGAGACTCCGCCGGGGAACCGGGCCGCCGGACCGGGACTCGCGTCGGCCGCGGAGTTCCTGAGACCGTGCAGGAGAGGGTCCAGACGGTGTTCGTGTGCACCTGCTGGCCTGTGCCGCTCGAAAAGTCATCGTCGCAGGTGGGAGTGATGCAGTTCGGTCCTGGGATCATGTCCGCGTGATCGTGTCTCTGCTGTACAGGGTGGCCCGGAGGTTGTTGTCCGTCCCGTCGGTGCTGCTGCGCCGTGACACCGCGAAGGGCGCCGAGCTGCTCGTGCTGCGGCATGAGAACGCAGTCCTGCGCCGGCAGATTGCCGGCCCGGTCCGCTACGAGCCGGCCGACCGGTTCTGGTTCGCTGCCCTCTCCGGGCTGATACCCCGGCGACGTTGGCGCGAGGTCTTCCCGGTCACCCCAGGCACCTTGCTCGCCTGGCACCGCAGGTTCGTCGCTGCCAAGTGGGATGACACCGCACGCCGACGCATCGGACGCCCACCCACCCGAGGGGCGATCAAGACGCTCGTTCTGCGGCTGGCCCAGGAGAACCCGCGGTGGGGGGCACAGACGGATCCAAGGGGAGCTCACCCGACTCGGGCATCGGATCGCCGCCTCGACGGTCTGGGAGATCCTCCACGCCGCGGGCACCGGCCCGGCGCCGCGTCGTGCCGGTCCAACCTGGCGCGAGTTCCTGGCCGCCCAAGCCGAGGGGACCATCGCGGCAGACTTCTTCCACCTCGACACCGCGCTCGGCACGAGGCTGTACGCACTGGTGTTCCTCGAGCACGGCACGAGGCGCCTGCACATCACCGGAGTCACCGCCCAGCCCACCCGGGAGCGGGCCGTGCAACAGGCGCGGAATCTCGCCGCCGACCTGGGCATGCGCATGGAGTCTCTGCGGTTCCTGCTGCGTGACCGCGATGGCAAGTACGGTGCGGCATTCGACACGGTCTTCGAGGCCGAGGAGCTGGAGGTGATCTTGAGTGCCCTGCGGATTCCTCGGATGAACGCCCACTGCGAAAGGATCGTTGGCAGCATCCGGCGCGAGATGCTCGACCACGTCCTGATCGTGAACGAGGCCCACGCCCGCCAGGTCCTGGCCGCCTACCAGCGGCACTACAACACCCACCGACCTCACCAAGCCCGACAGCAACTACCGCCTGATGCCAAGGAACGGCCCGACGTCACAGTGCACGACCTCAACGCCCGCCGAGTGCTGCGGACCAGGATCCTCGGCGGCGTGATCAGCGAGTACCGCTATATCGCTTGACCGGCGACGATGACTTTTCGAGCGGCACAGGGACTTCCGTGACCGGCCGCGCCACGCTGGCCCCCTCCAGAAAGCCGTCGACGGTCTTGGACTGTTGCTGCCGCGCCGGTAGGTGGCGTTGCGGGATGTGCTGGTATCAGGGCATGGACAACAAGCGGCGCGTGCTGATCGTCGCCTACGACGGTGCGCAGATTCTCGACATCGCCTGTCCCAGTGGCGCGTTGGACATCGCCAACCGGTATGGCGCCGAGCCGCCGTACTCCATCGAGCTGGGGACCCTGGGCCGTCGGGTCGCCCGTAGCTCGGCGGGGATCCTGATGGGAGCGGGGCAGGGGCTGGAGACGGTCGCGGGGCAGTTGGACACCCTGTTCGTGGTGGGCGGCATCGGCTGTGAGGACGCGGCGTCGGACGAGCCGCTACTGGGCCAGGTGCGCCGGCTGGCCGGACTCAGTCGACGGGTGGCTTCTGTGTGTACCGGCGCCTATGTGCTCGCCGCCGCCGGACTGCTGGACCACCGGCGGATAACGACCCATTGGGGGTGGGGGAAACAACTTGCCGAGCGTCACCCCGCCGTGGCCGTGGATGTTGCTCCTCTCTACATACGCGACGGCAACGTCTACACCTCGGCCGGGGTCACCAGCGCACTCGACCTGACGCTGGCGCTGATCGAGGACGACCACGGGCCGACGCTGGCTCGTGCCGTCGCCCGAGAACTCGTCACGCACCTGCACCGGCCAGCCGATCAGGCGCAGATCTCCATGTTCCTGGCCGCTCCGCCGCCGGAGAACCGGCTGGTGCGGGACCTGGTGGGCCATATAGCCGGTCATCTGGCCGAGGACCTCACACCCGCCACCCTGGCAGCGCGGGCGGGAGTCAGCCCTCGGCACCTGTCACGCCTGTTCACCGCGCACCTCGGTACGACTCCGGCACAGGCCGTACGCGTGGCGCGTACCGAAGCAGCGGCGCGTCTGGTGCGGTCCAGCGGACTGTCCATGGCGGCGGTCGCCCGTCGCTGCGGTTTCGGGTCGGCGGAGACGCTGCGGCAGGCGTTCCTGGACCACTACGGGGTCACGGGGGACAGGATTCGCAGGATGCCGGACATGCCGGCTGCGCGCGTCGCGCCGAGGCAGAAAACTGCCGGGTCATGAGGCATTCGACAACACGCAGAAACGTACTCCGGGGGACCGTGGCCACGGCCGCGCTCGCCGCCACGGCTGCAGTCCCGACCGGGGCGCACGCCGTTCCGCGGGGCGGCGCGGGACCGAACATCGGAATCCTGCTGTACGACGGCTACAGCCTGCTGGACCCGACCGGTCCGGCCGAGGTGCTGTCCCGGCTGCCGGACGCGACCGTGACGATGATCGCCGAGCGGCGCGGCGCGGTCCGCACAGACACGGCAGACGTGGCCGTGGTCGCTGAGCAGTCCATCGACGAGGTGGACCGTCTCGACGTCCTCCTCGTGCCGGGCGCGGGCAACCGCGGCACCGTCGCGGCGATGAACAACGAGGCGCTCCTGCGCTGGATCCGCCAGATCCACCGGCACAGCCAATGGACGACCTCCGTGTGCACCGGCAGCATCGTCCTCGCCGCGGCCGGGCTGCTGGACGGAAGGCGGGCGACGACCTACTGGGCTTCCGCCGAATACCTCCAGTCCACGTTCGACGTGACCTATCTGCCGCAGCGCTACGTACGCTCAGGGAAGATCATCACTGCGGCCGGGGTGTCGGCGGGAGTGGACATGGCCCTGTATCTCGCTTCCCTCATCACAGACGACGACACGGCCAAGGCGATCCAACTCGCCGTCGAATACGACCCCCAGCCCCCCTTCGACTCCGGCAACGCCGCAGTCGCCAGTCCCCAATTGAAGGAAAAAGCAATGCAGTTGCTGGCCGCCTCGCAGGTGTAGCCGAAGCCGGAGCCGCTGAGCGGACAGGCACCGCCCGCTTCACCGCCCGCAGGCCCACAGCCTGGATCGGTTACGGCCTCCGGTGTTGTCACTTCTCATCGATATTTCCGACCTGAGTGATCGCTAAGGGCTCGCAGAGAATCAACGTGCTGGTTTGATCTTTGTGGGGCTGCTGTTGGCGAGGAACGCGGTGATGTCAGCGGGTGTCCGGAACCTGGCCGTCGAGGGTGGAATGGTGCAGCCGTGCTCGGCCAGGAGGGGCTGGACTTGGTGAACGGCCCTGGTGAGGGTGCTGGTGTTGACTCCGAAGAGCTGGGCCAGGAGGTCGCGGGTGCCGAGTTTGCGCAGGTAGAGCAGCCCATGTGCCCTCTGGCCTGCTCGTTGATGCAGCGGAACTGGGCGTCACGGTCCGGGTGCTGCCTGCCCTCGAGGGTCTTGACGCCCGCCTGCAGGCTGAAGCCCTCCTCCCGCAGCAGGTCCCCGACCGTGTCCGCACTCACCCGGTGCCCTGACCGGTGAGCTCGGCCGCCAAGATCCTGGTCGACTTCACCGTCCAGCGCAGCGGCGACATCAGATCGCCCTGTTCGTCAGGTTCCACCAGTGCCAGCAGCGCGGGCCGCAGCCCCGGATCAAGATCCGCGGCCCTCTTGCGGCCACCACCGGGCCTGCGCACCCGGCCCAGAGGTTCCTCGCCGGCCTCCAGCTCGTCCACGCCCCTGCGGACCGTCCTCTCGCTGACCTGGGCTGCCCGCGCGACCGCCCGGATACCGCCGTGGCCCAGGATCCGGGCTTCGGCCCCCATCATCAGCCGCCGCTGCCGTTCGTCGAGGTGCGGGAACAACACCGCGAACTTCGCAGAGAGTTGGCCACGAACCTCGTCGGAGACGCTCATACCACAACAACGAGCCGCATCGCGGGAAGCAACACCTTGATTCTCTGCGGGCCCTTAGGCTCCGACGCGCGATCTGACGCATGTCCAGGAAGCAGTGCAGCCGCACGCCCGGCCCGCCGGGCTTCCGGGTCGTACGGTGTGCTGGCGCGGTTCCCCAGGGTTCGGCGAGCACCTCGGGACCGCGAACGCGGTCTCGTCATCCGCAGCCGCGACCTCCACCGCGGCCGACCCGGCCTTTCCACATGCGCGTCATTGATCTGCCTTATGCCTGGCACTACGCGGCAGCGAGCCCGACGGTGCTGCGATCCGGCAGGCTTCACCCGACGCCGCGCCTGAAGCTGTTTGTCAGATGATGGTGGGTGCGGGCGGGGTCCAGCGGTGTGTGCGGGGCACCGTTCCGGTGATGCCGTACTCGTTCTTGAGCTGTTCGGGGATGGCGTAGTGCATGACGCGTCCTCGGGTGAGGGAGGACAGCTCGAGGATGGTGGTGAGGTGGCCGAGGCGGTCCAGTGCCCAGGCGCCGAGCGGGGAGCGGTCCTCGATGGTCTCCAAGACGCCGAGCAGGTGGGGGACGGCCTTGACGACGGTGTCCCAGGCGGTACGGGGGACCTGGAGCCAGTCGGCGCAGGTGTCGCCGATCAGGTGGCGGATCAGCGCGGAGACGATTGGGTCGAAGAGCGTGCCGGGCACGACCTCCTCATACAGGTCGATCAACTGCCGCGTCAGGTGCGCGCCCTCCTCGGACGGGCCCATGTGCCGGATCATGTACAGGTCCAGGAACTGGCGGGCTTCCTCCAAGGTGCTGGGGACGGCGTCCTGGTCGACGCCGAGCATCGCTCCTACCACCCGCCAGGCGTAGAAGTACGCCTCGGCGCCCTCGGCGGACATGTGGATGCCGAGGCGGTGCAGCGAGTCCAGCACGAGGAGGGAGAAGAACATCTGACCACCGATCATGTCCTCCTGGCAGATCGGCACGCCCAGCGACGTGGTGTCCCAGAGGTTCTCGCGCTTGAGGTGGTGGCGGATGGAGGCGTGCAGGAGGCGGACCTTCTGCGCGGCGGGGATGAAGCGGCTGCCGGCCTCGAACGCGCCGGGCTGCATGAGGTAGACGGTGAACTGGCCGGTCTCCGCCATCCGCTTGGACGGGTACTTCAGTCCGTGCGTGGCCGACAGCAGCTTGGCCACGTGCGGGACGACGTAGCAGGCGGGCATCGAGGCGAACGACAGCGCGGTGGAGATGTGCACGTTGTTGTCGATGAAGAACAGGCGGGCCTTTTCCATCACCCCCCACTCCACCCAGGCCGGCGGGGCGCTGGTGACCCGAAGGTATTCCCGGGCCACGTCGGGCAGCCCGTCGGGCAGGGGAGTACCGGCGCTGGACACGTACCGCATGAGGGTGTTGAATTTTCCGACTTCGCCGCGCTCGAACAGCGTGGCGACGGTGGCGTCGGCGAGTTCGTCGCCCACCTGGCGCAGCGCGTCCATCGACGCCTCGGTGTAGGTCATCACAGGGCTCCTTGATGTTGCGGGGCGAGCGGAGGTGACGGCGCGGGCATGGGGCGGTACGGCCGCGCTGCTGTCGAGGGCGTCAGTGGCGGCGGACCGTCGCCGACTGGGCCAGCGCGGTCAGAGCCGCCGTGGCGTGCCCGGAGATGTCCAGCTCGTACAGGCAGTCTGTGGCTTCTTGGACCCGAGCGGTGATCATTTCCTCGATACGGTCCGGCGCCTTCAGCTGGAGCATCACGGCGCGCACGGCTTCCAGTCCGTTGTGGTCCAGGTCGCGTCGGCCCAGCAGGGCGCGCAGCTGCTCGCGCTCTCCGTCACCGGCAATGCGCCATGTCTCTGCCAGCAGGGCGGTGGGACGATAGCCGCGCACATCGTCGAGGTTGGCCTTACCGGTGCGCTCCGGATCCCCGAACAGACCCAGCAGGTCGTCCCTGAGTTGGAATGCCTCACCCAGCGGCAGCCCGTACGCCGAATACCCCTCGCGCAGCCGCTGGTTGGCGCCGGCCAGAGCACCACCGATCAGTAGGGGCTGCTCGACGGTGTACTTGGCGGTCTTGTACCGGATCACCTTCAGCGACGTAGAAGTGTCAGGAGTGGTTGCGGTGTGCAGGATCTCCAGGCACTCGCCGGCGATCAGCTCGCGGGCGAGAGCCGCCCACAACGGGCGGGCACGGCCGAGGTAGGCGACGGGCAGGCCGCTGGTGACGAACAGTTGTCCGGCCAGCGACATCAGCAGATCACCCAACAGCATCGCCAGCGACCGGGCCGCATGCGCCGCCCGTGGGCGGCGCCGTAACGCGGCTCGCAGGGCCACGTGCGCGGTAGGACGACCGTGTCGCAGTGCACTGTCGTCAATGAGGTCGTCGTGCACCATCGCGGCGGCGTGCACCAGCTCCATGGAAGCCGCCGCCCGCACCAGCGCGTCACTGTCCGGCTGGCCGGCCGCACACCAGCCCCAGTAGCAGAACGCTGCTCGCAGCCGTTTGCCGTCCGTGACCGCCTGTTCCACCTGCCGGGCAACAGGGTCCAGAGCGGGATCGATCGCCGCGAGCTGGTCGGCTTCCTGGGCGATGAAATGATGCAGCACCTCGTCGATGCGGGCTCTGAACGCGGTCGGCTCCCAGTACTCAGAGACCATCACTGGCCTGCCGGGCCAAGGAGTGCCGCGCGAGGGTTTCCAGATGGGCCGGTGGTACGGCTGCGTACCGGTCGAGTGCCAGGCGCCCGCGTACGATCAGGTCCAATTTGGCCTCGGCCGCCAGCTCAGCCGTATCAGAACGACGCAGCAGCCCGCGCATCGTTCCGAGAGCCGACCACAGAGTGCTCACCGCCAGATCGGCCAGCCCCGCCACCAATAGCACCGCTTGCTGTTCCGGGTTCCCTGGGCGTTCCGACTGCCGTGTCATGCCTTCTCCCCAACCACAGAACTTATGTCCCAAGGCGCCTTGCTCACGCCATCCCTTTCCAGCGTCGCGTCGCACCAGGCGGAGAGAAGGAGGAACTCACCAATGAGCGATCACACCTATGAATGTGCGATTAGTGCATCATTGGCCCAGCCTTTCGCCATGCACCGGTGTGCGGTACGCGTGTCCCCCACCGGACCTTCCTTCGTGGTGGTGGACACGCGGTCTTTGATCACACGGCGAGCGTGATCCTGGCGGTGTGGTGTCGGCGTTCGTGTTCGTTGGGGCTGAGGTGGCCGTGGGTGGAGTGCCGGCGGCGGGTGAGCTGCCCCGAGTTCTGTAGAGTCCGGTGATCTTGTTTCAGCCGGACTGCGGGGTGGGTTCCTGTTGTCGCCACCAGTCGCGTTCGTACTCGGCGGGCGGTACGTAGTTGAGGGCGGAGTGGAGCCGTTCCTCGGGCGCTGTCACATTATTGGGTGCGTGGGTCTCTGACCGCGTATCGGGGCGTGGGGAGGGCCGGGTTTCGGGCCGGTGCTCAAGCCTTGGCGGGCTGGCCGGCGGCGCCGGTGATCTGATCCCAGATCGCGAAGCGGATGGCCATCTCGGCTCGGTAGCCGGGGGTGCTCATCAGGTGGCGGCGGGGTCGGAAGTGGGGTGAGATGCCGTTGAACGCGGACAGGAACTGCTGGGTTCCGCCGACGCTGCGGAAGCCTTTCATGGCGCGTTCACGCTGCCGGGTGGGCTGATGGGAGTTCTCGGCCCGGTTGTTCAAACCCTTGTGCGAGCGGTGCTCGACGGAGGGCATGACCTCGCGGTGGGCCGCGTCGTAGGAACGGAGCTTGTCGGTGACCACCACCCGCGGCACCGAGCAAGTCTTCTTGAGTAGTTTACGGAAGAAGCGCCTGGCCGCAGCGGTGTCCCGCCGGTTCTGGACCAAGATGCCGAGCACGTTGCCGTCCTGGCCGACGGCCCGCCACAGGTACCGCTGCTCGCCGTTGACCCTGACGAAGACCTCGTCCAGGTGCCACTTGTCCCCGGGCCGGGGCTGGCGGCAGTGCAGGCCGTCGGCGTAGGACTGCCCGAACTTCGCGCACCAGCGGCGGATCGTCTCGTGGGTCACCATCATGCCGCGCTCGAGCATCAGCTCCCCGACCTCGCGGAAGCCGAGCGGGAAGCGGAAGTACAGCCACACGCAGTGCGCGATCACCTCGACCGGGTACCGGTGCCCCTTGTACGACGGCGGTGCGCTGCCCACGGACGACCCCTCCCAGCACGACCAACCAGAAGATCATCCCACCCGGTCAGGCCAACGTGACAGCGCCCGCCATCCGCAAAGCCCAGCGGGCTACGCGCGGTCGTCGGCTCACTGCCGGTGCGCACCCACACTGAGCGGCGGCCGGTCGCTCCGGAGCGGACGGGAGGTGCCGACGAGCCCCCCGGAATGGCCACTCCTGAATCAAGACGGTGGATCCGGGCTCAGCCTGCTCCGACTCCGGTAGGCCATCGGCACTCAACACCCAGATCTCGACGATAAGTTGACGTAGCATCAGGAACGATCGAGACGTACCTTGAGAAGCCAACTAGTGACCAGCGATCGGTTGTTCCCGATCCGTTGGATGTGAGAAACGGGGAGGAACTCTTTGTTCCGCCGATTAATCGCCGTAGTGGTGATGATGGCCGGGCTGGCAGCGACACTTGTCGTTCCGGCCTCCGCCACCGATTTTCCTGCGGCGACCACGCCCTTGGTCTCCTGGAACATGCAGGGGGCCAACAACGGCGCACCGACGGGCAGCAAGTGGACCAACACGGTCAGGCAGTTCGCGTTGCAGGTGCCGATCGTGATGGTTCAGGAGGCCGGCCCGGAGCCTCCTCCGGGCAGCACCGAACAGCCCCGCGAGACCTTCACCACGGTCGACAGCCAGGGCAACACGCATCAGCACACCGTGCTGCACCACACCTGGGTCGTCGACTCCAGTTGGCGCAATCCCATCCCGACCCGTGAGGTCTACTTCCTGCAGACCGACGACGACGCGACCAACCCGCGCCGGATCGGCGGCCGGGTCAACGTCGCGCTCGTCCTGAGTGAGGGGCCCGACGAGCTGATAGTCGTCGGCAACCCGGTCGACGCCGGCCGGAACGCGCTCGGGGCGCGGTTCGGCAACGAGTGGTACTTCACCTTCCATGGCCTGTCCGGCGGTGGCGGTGACTCCGCGCCGATGCTGAGAGCCATCAACGACCGGATCGCGGCCCTCGGGACCCAGCGTGGTGTGACCTACCACGCGACGATCGGTGGCGACTTCAACGTCGAGCCGGAGGACCTCTCTGCGCGGGCCAACTTCCCGCCGGGCATGCAGATCCGCAGCTCGGGTAGGGCGACCCACCAGGAAGGTCATGAGCTGGATTACTTCGTCACCACCCACCTGAATCTCGATACCGCGGTCGATGTCCGCTCCGAGGGCGACTCCGACCACCGGCCGGTCCAGTTCGGCCGACCTAACGCGGCCGGGCCCACTCCATCGCCCGCCGCCAGCCCGGTCGAAGAGCTCCGGGTGATGCCGGTCGGTGACGGGATCACGGTCGGTGCGAACAGCACCGACGAGACCGGCTACCGGGACGGACTGAGCACCCAGGCGAAGGGCATGACCGTCGCTGCGTTGTTCGGTGGCGCGCTCAGTGTCATCTTCGGGCGCACGGATTTCGTCGGTGAGCAGAAGAACGGCAAGCGCGGCGACCCCGACCACATGGGGTTCGAGGGCAAGGGAATCGACGACATCAAGGCCCAGACGATCCCCGCGCTGAAGACGCTGCGGCCGAACATGATGACCCTGATCGCGGGCACGGCCGACCTGACCGGCGGTGCCGACGGCGCCGCGACGGCCGGGAAGATGCGGGGCTTCCTGGACGAGATCCACCGGACCTCGCCGACGACGACCGTCCTGCTCGGCACCCTGCCGCCGTCGACGAACCCGACGTACCAGGCCCGGATCGACGCCTACAACAGTGCGCTCCGCACGATGGCCTACGCCAAGATCCAGGGCGGCGCACGGCTGGTGCTGGTCGACATGGGCGCGGTGACCACGGAGGACATCACCAACGAGATCTACCCGACCGACGCCGGCTACAAGAAGATCGCGGACACCTTCGCCGCAGGCACTCGGATCGCGCTCCTGCAGCACATGATCAGCGGCCGCTCGTACGTCTGGAAGCCGATCGGCAAGATCCGGGACGCCGCCGCGACCGGCTCGAAGATCGCCTTCCCCGACCTGAACGGCGACGGCAAGGCCGACTACGCGGTGGTCGGTACGGACGGCAAGGTCACCGGCTGGCGCAACGACGACCCGACCGAGGAAGCGGTCTCACTGGGCGACATCAGCCCGGCCGACCGCGGGAACAACCCGGATGAGGTCTACTTCGCCGACCTGGACGGTGACGGCAAGGACGACTACATCCGGATCCTGCCGCCGGCCGACTCGCCGACCGGCATCGTCGCGATGCGGATGTCGCGCAACACCAGCAGCGGCAACAGCATCAGTTGGGGCACCGCGACGATCGTCGCGAACAACCTCGGCTACCCGCCGCAGATGTACTTCACCGACCTCGACGGTGACCACCGCGACGACCTGATCACGGTGGACCGGATGAGCTTCCCGACCGCCTGGCAGAACAAGGGCAAGGAAATGCCCACTCCGGGCGGCTGGAGCAAGATCTCGGGCTTCGCCACTCCGGGTGAGTCGCCCGCCGCGCAGGTCGCCTTCGCCGACATCACCGGTGACGGCAAGGCCGACACGGTCCGGGTCGAGTTCACCACCGGTGACGTCCGAGCCTGGGAGAATACCGGCTCGCCGTGGAGCGTCACCTCCGGCTGGAAGTCGCTGGGCGTGATCCGCGCCGGCGACCCGTTCCAGGGCACCACCGGGACCTTCGCCGACCTGAACGGCGACGGGATCCAGGACTTCACCCTGACCCGCTCCGGGGCTACGACTACGGCTACGACGGCAAAGACCGTCCTCAAGGCAGCCAAGGCGGCCGCGGCGAGTGGTGCCGGTGACATCGACGGCTGGCTGGTGCCGAGCTACGGCGACGGCAGCCGCACCGACGGCGGTGCCGGTGATCTCGGTGTCAACGGCGGTGTCGGCGACCCTATGGAGTCGCACCCCGGTGGCGACGACGGCGGTACGCGGCCGGCCGCGACCGGCGACTGCCGACCGGACGGTCTGGCGACCACTCCGGGTGTGGCGACGCCGTACTGCAAGATCTACCAGAGCGACGGCCGCGAATGGCTCGGCGAGGGCCGCAGCCGCCGGGTCGTGGGCTACTTCAACGGTGGCCGCACGGGCGCCGACGGCACACCGCACTACCTCGTGAAGAACATCCCCTGGTCGAAGGTGACCCACCTCAACTACGCGTTCGCGTCGGTGGAGAACAACAAGATCAAGGTCGACTCGAACGCCACCCAGAAGGAGTGGCCCGGCGAGGCCGGCGCCGAGATGGATCCCTCGCTGCCCTACAAGGGGCACTTCAACCTGCTGACGAAGTACAAGCGCCTGCACCCGCGAGTGAAGACGCTGATATCCGTCGGTGGCTGGGCCGGTTCCGGTGGCTTCTACACGATGACCACCAACGCCGACGGCTCGGTCAACCAGGGCGGGATCGACACGTTCGCGAGCTCGGTCGTGGACTTCCTGCGGACCTACGGGTTCGACGGTGTCGACATCGACTTCGAGTACCCCACGGTCCTCGAGGACACCGGCAATCCGGCCGACTGGGCGGTGTCGAACCCGCGCCGCAAGGGCCTGCCCACGACATACGCCGCGCTGATGAAGACGCTGCGGGACTCGCTGAACCGGGCTTCCGTCGCGGACGGCAAGTACTACCTGCTCACCTCGGCGTCGTCGGCCTCCGGCTACCTGGCCCGCGGGATGGCGAACCAGACCGCGCTGAAGTACCAGGACTTCACCAACCTAATGGCGTACGACTACCACGGCACCTGGAACGACGTCGTGGGCCCGAACGCGGCACTGTTCGACGACGGCAAGGACCCCGAACTGGCCGACCAGTACGCCACCCCGGAGAACGGGAAGATCGGGTACTTCAACACCGACTGGGCGATGAAGTACATGCGCGGCGCGATGCAGGCCGGGCGCGTCAACATCGGTGTGCCCTACTACACGCGCGGCTGGCAGAACGTTACCGGCGGCACCAACGGCCTGTGGGGTACGTCGCCCAAGCCGAACGGCTGCGAGCCGGGTACGGGCATCAAACGGCCGTGCGGTGACGGTGCCTTCGGCATCGACAACATCTGGCACGACGAGACCAACAACGGCAGCGAGCTCGGCTCCGGGACGAACCCGCTGTGGCACGCCAAGAACCTGGAGAAGAACATCACCCCGGTCTACGCCCCCAACGTCGGGCTGAAGCCGCACACCGACGTCACCGACCGGCGCACGGGCCACTACACCCGGTACTGGGACGACACCACCAAGACGTCGTGGCTGTGGAACGCCGAGAAGAAGGTGTTCCTTTCGACCGAGGACGAGCAGGGCATCGACGCGGTCACCGATCTGGTCAAGTCGACCGGTGCGGGCGGCGTGATGATGTGGGAACTCGGCGGCGACTACGCCTGCCCGGCCGACGTCCAGCCGGACACCCCGTGCGGGATGGGGTACACGCTGACCACCCGGCTGAACGAGAAGCTGGGCAATATCGGCGCCTACGACAACAGTCTGCGCACCGGCAGCAGCGGTGCCGCGCCGACAGTGACGGCCAACGTGAGCGTCGAGTTGGTCAACTACCCGACTTCGACGGCGAACCTGTGGCCGTTGCAGCCGACCGTCCGAATCACCAACAACACCGGGCGCACGCTCGGCGGTGGCAAGGACACGAAGCTGTCGTTCGACATCCCGGCCTCGACGTCATGGCTGGTCAAGGACGGCAACTGGCAAACCGATGCCCAAGGCGGCCAGTGGAAGCTGACACCCGGTACGACGCTCCACCGGATCAGTACGACGCTGGACTACTGCCAGATCATCCCGGCCGGGAAGTCGCTCGACTTGCCGATCATCTACTACCTCCCGATCACCGGTCCGGTGAACACGAGTCTGTCGATCGGCGGTACGGCGTACGCGCCGGTGACCGACAACCTCAAGGGACTCGGTTCGGCGACCCCGCCGGCCGGTGGATGCAGCGCCGGGAACTGGGACGCGACCAAGGTCTACTCCCCGGCGAGCCAGCCGATCGAGCAGACCACGGTCAAGTACAACGGCAAGGTCTGGAAGGCCAAGTGGTGGACGCAGGGCAATGCCCCCGGCAGCGGGGCCGACGCCGACCACGAGTCCTGGAAGCTGATCGGCAACGCCGACTGACCGTTCTCAGCCGCCCAGCCTGATCGAGGCTGGACCTGTTCGGCCATGAGTGGGCTCCTTGTCCCCCTCGCGGGATGCGAGGGGGACAAGGAGCCCACCTTTTGGACGGGGCCGGTCTCGCCGACAGCGCTCAAGTGCAACTGCTGTGGCGGGCTTGGCGCAGCCGACCCCTACGGATGAGCGGAAATCGCTGTGGTGCTTCCGGCGGAGTACTGGAGCACGTCGGTTCTTCAGTAGGTAGGGCCGCAGTTGCGCGTGGACACTGACACTCTCCCGATGGTCGGCTCTCTCCGGGAACGACTTCGCCACAGAAGAGCTGTCACGGACGACTGAACCAGCACATGGGACTGCTGCGCGATCGGGTGACAGTCGGGGTTTACGCAGCGGGTGCTGCGTGAGGGGCCATGATGGTTTCGTACTCGACGGGCGTCAATCGGCCCAGGCGGACCTGGCGCCGTCTGCGGTGGTAGGTGCGCTCGATCCAGGTCACGATGGCGATCCGCAGTTCGTTCCGGGTCCGCCGGGGTCGGCGGTCGAGGACGTTCTTCTGCAGCAGCGCGAAGAAGCTCTCCATGGCCGCGTTGTCGTCGGCCGCACCGACTCTTCCCATCGAACCGATCATGCTGCGACGTGCGAGAACGGCCACGAACTTCCGTGCACGGAATTGAGATCCGCGATCGGAGTGGACGATGCATCCGGCGACCTGGCCGCGGCGGGCGACCGCGGATTCAAGGGCTCTCACCGCGAGGCGGGACTTCATCCTCGAGTCGATGGAGTAGCCCACGATCCGGCCCGAGTACACGTCCTTGACCGCGCACAGGTAGAGCTTGCCCTCGCCGGTGGCGTGCTCGGTGATGTCGGTCAGCCACAGCCGGTCCGGCACCGGGGCGGTGAAGTCGCGCCGGACCCGGTCGTCGTGGACCGGCGGGCCCGCCTTGGCGTTCTTGCCGCGGCCTTTGCGTTTGCCGAACACGCTCCACCAGCCGTTGCCGCGGCAGATTCGCCATCCGCTCCGCTCGGCCATCGCCCGACCGGCGGCCCTTGCTTCGTCGAGGAGGAAGCGGTGGCCGAACTCGGGATCGTCGCGGTGGGCGTCGAACAGGGCGTTGGCCCGGTGGGCCTCGGTCAGTTCCGCGTCGGTGACCGGACGGGCCAGCCACCGGTAGTAGGGCTGGCGGGCCAGACCCAATACCCGGCACGTCACCGCCACCGGCACCCTTGCAGGGGCATCGGCGGCGGCCAGCTCGCGGACGAGCGGGTACATCATTTTGCCGACAGGTTCGCCTGCGACAGACAGGCCGCGGCCTTCCGGAGCACCTCGTTCTCCTGCTCGAGCATCCGGATCCGCTTGCGGGCCTCGCGCAGTTCGGCCGACTCGGCCGGCGCCGTCGCGGACCTGGTGGCGGTGCTGTCCTCGGTCCCCGCGCGGCGCAGCCACTTCGTCAGCGAGACCGTGTGGACCCCGAAATCGGCGGCCACCTGCTCCAGCGTCACGCCAGGCTCGCGGCTGCGCGCGACACGCACGACGTCCTCGCGGAACTCCTTGGGATACGGCTTGGGCATTGCTCCATCCTTCCAGCCCGCCTGACGGCGGCCAGGTCAGATGTCACCCAACCCTGCAGCAATCCCCCTACTCGGCCACTTGAATCTGCAGACAACTCGCGGCTACGTCGCCGTGTTCAACGAAGACGTCGTCCGCCACTATCAGGGCTTTCTCGACCGGCGTCGCCAGGCCCGCCCCGCAGACGAGTACCGCCCGGTCACTGACACCGAGTGGCGCGGGTTTGAAGAACACTTCGACCACCGAAAGGTTGAGCCGGGCGGGCGTGCTCGGCCCTACGGCACCCCTTGTCGGCATGAACACGCTTGTTTGCGATGTCCCATGCTCAACATCAACCCTAAGATGCTGCCTCGCCTCGACGAGATCGACCTCCTGGCCCGCCGGGCCCGTGCCGAGCAAGAGGGATGGCTCGGTGAGATTGAGGGCATCGATCTCACCCTCACCTTCCTGCGTCAGAAACGCGAAGAGAGCCGGCGGCTGGCCCGCATGGCGCCGGTCGACCTCGGCATACCCGGCATCCCGCCGCCGCTGCCTGACTCGCGCGACGGCTCCCTGTGACCCATCGGATCGGATACGCGGCCTACGGCCGGGGATGACCGACTGGTTCGACGGCCGCCTACTCGGCCGCTCCGCGAGCGACGGTTCATGTACTGCGCAATAGCCCCAGCGCGAGACGCTCTGGCGGCGACGGCCGCAGCCGCCCAGGGAAGTGACGACCTTGGGCGACTGCAGATTCTGCCCGGTCGCGCCAGTTTCGGTAAGACGGTCAGCCTGGCCAACCGCCTCCGTCAGCAGTGGACTTGGCGAATTCGGCAAAGGTCCGCGGCGGGCAACCAAGGGCACGCTGCACGCCGTCGGAGACGTACTCGTCCGTACCCTCCCTGAGTGGCTCAATGACGTCCGCGAAGGCTTCGGCGTCCGCGGGCGGCAATCCCTGCTGAACGAGTTCCGCGACGTAGTCCTCGACGGAGAGCGGCACGTAGCGGATTTCGCGGCCGGTAGCCTCGGAGATCGTGGCGACCACCTCGGTCAGCGTCACCGCCCGGGGTCCGGACAACTCATAGATCTGGCCGGCGTGCCGGTCCTCGGTCAGTGCGGCGACCACCACCGCGGCGATGTCCTCGGCATCGACGAAGCTGGCAGCCCCATCGCCGGCGGGCAGCCGCAGCTCACCGGCGAGGATGCCATCGGCGAAGAAGCCCTCACTGAAGTTCTGCGCGAACCAGCCCGGCCTGCTGATCGTCCACTCCAGACCACTCTCCCGCACGGCGGCCTCGCTGTCGACGATGCCCTCAAAGACACCGCTGCTGTCCTTCGCGTAATCCGGATTGTCGATACCACGCCCCGAGGCCAGCACGATTCGCTGCACCCCATGCTGCACCGCCCGCTCGATGAACGGGCGAACGAGCTTCGTGCCGTCCAACTGCACGATGTACATGGACCGCACGCCCTCCAGAGCCGCATCCCAGGTGCCGCTGTCGGTCCAGTCGAAGATGTGCTCGCCGTTCCGGGCAGCCGCGCGAACCGGCAGCCCCTTGGCCCGCAGTCGGCTGACAACGCGGCGGCCAGACTTACCCGTTGCCCCGGTGACAAGGATTGGATGTTCAGACATGACCCCAGTCAACCGGCGGGCGCCGAGACGATCCATGGCTAGCAAGCTCCACATGATGTCTAGGCGTCTACGCTGGGGGCATGGACGCCGTGTCGGAGCTGTTGGCAGAGGTACGGGCGCGCAGCGCCGTCTTCCGTCAGACGATCATGCGACCGCCCTGGGCCCTGCGGATGGCCAGTGGCGCCCCGCTGACGCTGGCCACGATGCTGCGCGGCCGGGCCTGGATCGTTCCCGACCAGCACGAACCGGTGCCCATCGGCGTCGGCGACATCGCCGTCATCCGCGGCGACGCGCCCTACACAGTGGCCGACGACCTCGCGACCACACCCTCGCTGATGGTGACCAGCGCCGACTACTGCACGGGAGCCGAGGGCGTAGAGCACGCCTCTAGGCCCGCCCGGACCTGCGGAACGCCAGCCGAGGGGGCTGCCGTGTTGGTCAGCGGGGCTTTCGAGCGCCGGGGAGAGCTCAGCGAACGACTGCTGCAGGCCCTGCCCGCCGTGCTGGTGGTACCGGCCGAGGGCAGCCCCTACCCATCGGTGGAGATGGTGGCCGAGGAGGTCACCAGAGAGCGACCGGGACAACAGCTGGTGCTGGACCGGCTACTGGACCTGATGCTGGTCTCCGCGCTGCGCAGCTGGTTCGACAACCCAGACACCGATGCCCCGGCCTGGTGCCGCGCACTGGACGACCCGGTCGTGGGTACCGCGCTGCGGCTGCTGCACAACACACCCGCCCGCCCTTGGACGGTGGCGGACCTGGCGGCCAAGGTGGGGGTATCGCGGGCAGCGCTCGCCCGGCGGTTCACGGCGCTGGTCGGCGAACCACCGATGGCCTACCTCGCGGACTGGCGGATCACCTTGGCCGCGGACCTGCTGCGGGAGACCGACGACACGGTGGGCACGATCGCAAGGAAGGTGGGCTACGCCAACGCCTTCGCGCTGAGCGTGGCGTTCAAGCGGCTGCGCGGCACGCGGCCCAGTGATCACCGGAGCCCGGAACCGACGCAGTGGCGGGCCGGATGAGTCCCGCCGCTCTGTCCCACGAAGTGTGAAGGCGAGACGGACGGGTCCGTGAATACCTGAACCAATCACCCCGGCGTGTCCTTTTGCTTGGTGCAGAGAAGGAACCGCCACCACCGCAGCAGGTCGTTGCCGTACGACCGCAGCGTGGTTGCCGGGGTGTCCGCCGCAAGCAGGTCCTTGAAATACACGGCGACCGGCTCGACCGGCAGACCATGCTGATCGACCAACCGGTACGGCTCCCAGACGTCTCCCGTCGCCAGCAGCTGACCGGAGTCGGGCAGGGCGAAGCTCCTCAGATCCCTCCCGGGACCGCTGTGATCAAGCATGCCGAGAACCTAACAGACAACCCGTTTGACCTGCGAAAACGTCGAAAGTAGTTCAGTCAACACGCCGGGGCGGCACGCGGGCCCGTACTCCCACGTCGCGCGTCCTGCGGGGCCGGTGCCCATGGACCAGGTCAGTTCGTAGACGTCCGGTGCTTGCTGAACGCACTGGACGCGGAGACCGGCGCGGAAGCTGCCGGTGCGTAGGTCCTCGACGAAGGCAGCCACGGTACGGCGGAATCGGCGACGCTGCTCCGGGGGGAGGCGGTCCAGGTCGACGGCGAAGCGCGGCAAGGTCTCGTAGGTGGGCACGATGAACCCCTAGGACGCACGAAGCCCCCGGCCGGTCGGCCGGGGGCGGTCGTGGCTGCTCGTGTTGAAGGGCGTCGGTGACGCGGTGCGCTCAGCGGTGGTGAACGGTCGGGGAAGTGGTGCGTGGGTGCGCGTTGGATGGCGTTGGAGTCGGCTCGGGGCGGATTTCGTAGTGGGTGGTGCTGATGTGGTCGTGGCGCAGCATTCGCACGGTCCGCGTCAGAGGCCGTAGCGGTCGTTCATCAGGTCGTTCCACCTCTGCACGTCGGGCAGGTCATTGGCGCAGGCGGTGCAGTAGGGCAGGTAGTCGGTCCAGGTGGGGTACGGCACGTTCGAGCGGACGACGACGGTCGGGCGCAGCGTGAGGGGCCGGCCGCACAGCGGGCAGAGGTCTCCGTGGAGCAGTTCGGTAGTCATACGGCGGACTGTGCACAGGTCGGCGGCTTACCGTCGCGGGCTGCTGTGACGGTCCGCCCGGCGGGCGATGCGGTAAAGATCTAGTGATGGCCTCCCGCCCGGCGGGACGGGCCCGGGACCGCGCTTTTTCGCAGGTCAGCGCTGGGGTTCCATGGGCCAGTGATCAGTATGTCGGGGGTTCGCCCGGGGCACGGGGTGCGCTATCTCTTCTGCGGTGTGATGGTCGGTGACGGCCACCGCGCTGCGGGTATGCCGCTGCGCGCCGCCCAGGACGAAGCCGGTGTCCCGCCCGGGATCTGGAAGGGCGGGGCCTGGCCGCGGTCGGCCTGATGGCCGAGGACGTGGTGACCGAGCGGCAGGCCGAACTGCTCCTGGGGGAAGACCGGCACCCGGACGCCGGCCGGATCGAGCGCGAGCTGCTGGCGCAGGGCAAGAGCCCGGCGCAGGCGTGGCGGGGAACTGTGCTGGGCAGGCCCATCGAGCACAACCGCTCGCCCAAGACCGACAAGGCCAAGGAGCGCACCCCCTGGCTGGGTTTCGACCTGGTGTTCCGGCCCCCGCCGACGGCACACATCGCGTGGGCTCTGGGAGATGACGAGACCCGCTCGGTGCTGGAGCTGTGCCAGGAGATCGCCCGGGACAAGACGCTGGCGTGGCTGGGGGATGAGGTCGCGGAGATCCGCTGGAAAGGCGGCGGCAAGCGCCGCGCCCGGGTCAAGGACGGGCTGATCGTCGCGGTGTTCTGGCACTACGAGTCCAGAGCCACCGAGTCGAAGCCACTTCTTTATGATCATGCGGTGGTGTTGATCCGCGCGCGACGGCCGGACGGCAAGGGCACGTGGGGCAACCTGTCGGCGGACTCGATGCTGGCCCACATCGTCGCGGCCGACACTCTCTACCTCCTGTACTTCATGGAGGAAGTGTCCGCCCGGCTGGGGTGGGCGTGGGAGCCGCGAGAGGTGACGCCGTGTCCGGCGACCTGGAGCCTTGGATCGGGCAGGTGCGGGTGTGACCGGCCGAAACCCGTCCTGCCGTGGTGGGAGCGGTCGTAGCGTCGTGCCATGACCACTGTGGGCGACACGGTTTACCGGTACCGCATCGCCGCTGCCGAGGACACCGAGGCCATCAGGGCCCTGGACGACTCCTTCACCACCGACACCGTCTTCCAGGTGACCGTCGCCGAGGAGGGGTTCGCGCTGCGGGAGATCCCGGTGGAGCCGCCCCTGACCAAGGTGTTTCCCGAGGACGAGCCGGACGGCGACGACGAGGACGCCGTGGACTCCTGCACTTTCGTCGCCCACGGCGTCGCCGGTGACCTGGCCGGGTTCGCCGCCGTCTCGTACTCCGGCTGGAACCGTCGGCTGATCATCGAGGACATCGCAGTCGCCCCACCGCACCGGGGCAGGGGAGTAGGCCGCGCGCTTATGGGACTCGCGAGGGAGTTCGCCCGCGAGCGGGGTGCCGGCCACCTCTGGCTGGAGGTCACCAGCATCAACGCGCCGGCGATCCACGCATACCGGCGCATGGGCTTCGCCTTCTGCGGACTCGACACCACCCTCTACGAAGGCACCCCTTCCAAGGGTGAGCAGGCGCTCTACATGAGCATGCCCTGCCACTGAGCCGACCCCAGGCGGCACAGGCCAGGAGCGGGGCCCGTCGCCCGGTGCGAGGGCGACGGTCAGCAGCCAGGCCGAAGCCTCCGCTCGAGGCCGCAGCCCGCCCGCACTGCTGCGCGTACACGTCCGGCTGTCGGCGACGGCCGAACCCTGGTTCTGGATCACTTTCCGTGCCGGGACCACGAAGGGTCACCACAACCGCGATCATGAACGACCGTGGATGATGTTCTCCTCCAGGACCTGTGGTTCCACAAGGTGGAAGGTGTTGTGATCGAAAACGTCGTGCTCGACAGCGAGTTGGTGGTCGTACGGGCTCGCACATCAGCGGAGCGGGCGGTGTGCCCCACCTGTGGGACGGCATCGGCCCGGGTGCACAGCCGGTACGTACGCCGGCTCGTGGACAACGCGGTCGGCGGTCGACCGGTGGTGGTCGAGTTACAGGTTCGGCGGTTCCGTTGCCGCGAACAGGCCTGCCCACAGGCGACGTTCGCCGAACAGGTCGACGGGCTGACCTTCCGACACGGGAGGCGAAGCACCGGGCTGCAGACGGTACTGCAACAGGTAGCGGTGATGCTGGCGGGCCGGGCCGGCGCCCGCCTGGCGGACACGCTCGCGGTCCGGGCGATCCGATCGACGCTCCTGCGGCTGATACGTCGCCTGCCGGAACCCGGTGTGCCCACGCCGCGGGTACTCGGGGTGGACGAGTTCGCGCTGCGCAAGGGGCACCACTACGGCACGATCCTGGTGGACATCGAGACACACCCCCCGGTCGATCTGCTGCCCGACCGGGAAACCTCGACGGTGGCCTGGTGGCTCACGGACCACCCCGGTGTCAAGGTGATCTGCCGCGACCGCTCCGCCGCCTACGCCGAGGCCGGGCGGCTTGGCGCCCCGGACGCTATCCACGTCGCGGACCGGTGGCACATCTGGACGAACCTGGTCGAGGCCGTCGAGAAGACGGTCATCCAGCACCGTGCCCTGCTGCGCGAGCCGGAGGAGCCGGGCCCGGTTCGTCCCGCACCGGCCGAACAGATCACAGACCTGGAATCACGTTCCGCAGGCGAGCCACGGCAATCCGGCCGCCTGTCCGACAGGGTCCGCGAGCAGCACGCGGCCGTCCACGCCCTCCTGGACGAAGGGCTCGGGCTGCGGCCCATCGCCCGGCGGCTCGGTCTGGCCCGCAACACCGTCCGCCGCCTCGCCCACGCGGCCACCGCGGACGAGCTTCTGGTCGGCCGCTGGACCGGCCGGTCCAGCATCCTTGATCCCTACAAGCCCTACCTACACCAGCGGTGGGCAGAGGGCTGCACCGTCGCCCGCCGCCTGTTCGAGGAACTCCGCGAGCGCGGCTACCCCGGAGGCGAAAGCGTCGTGAAGAAGTACATATAGCGGCTCCGCGAATCCCGTCCCCACGACGATCCGCCCCGCAAAGCCCCGTCCGTGCGGGGCGTGACCGGCTGGCTCACCCGCCGCCCCGACCGTCTCGACGACGACCAGGAACGGCGGCTCAAGACGATCCTCGCCCGCTGCCCCGAACTCGACCGGACCGCCGGGCACGTGCGGGCCTTCGCCGAGCTGATGAACAATCGCCAAGGTCAGGACCTCGACCAGTGGATCGAGCGCGTTCAGGCCGATGACCTGCCCGCCCTGCACGGCTTCGTCAACGGGATCGGCCAGGACCGCGACGCGGTCGTCGCCGGACTCAGCCTCCCCTACAGCTCCGGCGCCGTCGAGGGCCACAACAACAAGATCAAGATGCTGAAGCGGCAGATGTTCGGCCGGGCCAACTTCGACCTGCTCCGCAAGCGGGTCCTCCTCACAGCGTGAGGCCGTTCATGATCGCGGTTGTGGTGACCCTTCGTGGTCTCAGCACGGAAAGTGATCCAGAACCACGGTTCACCCGACGCCGACACCGCGAGACGATCGTGGCCGTCGGCTTACCTCTGCTCGCGCGGAGAGGACTCAACAAGTCCACCCAGGCCACGCTGGGTGGACGGCTCACCTCCGCTCACGCGGAGAGGACGTCGGGTCGAACTCGCCGTCGAACTTGGGCGCCGACTCACCTCCGCTCGCGCGGAGAGGACTCGACCTTGAGCCAGATCGCGTCACCGCGGATCGGCTCACCTCTACTCGCGTGGAGAGGACGGGACTGACGCCAGCTGCGACGGCATGGGGAGCGGCTCGGATTCTCCTCGGCCTGGCGCCCGGCGCGGGCCTGCCCGGTGGCCAGGTGGCGGTAGTAGCCGGCGCGCGATGCCCCGAGCACCCGGCAGATCCGCTTGACGCCGAAGTCGGCACGGTTGTCGGAGATGAAGTCCCAGCGGCAGGGTGTCACCTCACCTCCCGAGCGAAATAGGCGGCTGCCCGGCGCAGGATCTCGCGCTCCAGGTGCCACTCCTTCTCGGCCTTCAGCAACCGGGCGTTCTCCGCCCGCAGCCGGGCCAGCTCCTCCGCCTCGCTCCCGCCCGCGCCACGGCGTCCGGGCACAGCCTGAACCTCATCCTTACGGACCCACGTCCGCAACGACTCGGCAGTGATGCCGAGATCCGCAGCCACCGCCGCGTACGTCCGCTTGCCCGCTGCAGCACGGTAGAGCGCGACGGCGTCTTCCCGGAACTCCTCCGGGTACGGAGACCTGCGTCCCACTTGGACATCCCTCCCTGGACCATCAAGATCCATTGTCAGGGTGTCCACTCCAAAGGATCAGCCTCAAGTCTTTGGGTGACCCAACCGCTGGACTTTGCGAGCGATCGGGCGACCGCGCGTTGGGAACCGTGTACTTCGACGAGGCGCTGAAGGGCTCGCGCTTCGTCGAGAGCTTCACGGCCAGATGCCGAATGGGTTCCTCAGCGCTCCGATGGTCAGCGGGCTTCGCTGAGCCGGGACGCACGCATGAGATCGAGTTGGTCGGCGCCGCGGGTTCCCGGGGCCGCGGTGTAGGTGACGATGCGCAGGTCGGCTCCTGGCAAGGTCAGCACGTCGCAGTCCAGGGTGACGTCGCCAAGCTCGGGATGGCTGATCGTCTTCAGGTCCCCGGTCAGCTGCTCCATGCCCGCCACGGCCCACAGTTCACCGAAGAACGGCGAGGCCCTGCGCAACCCGTCCACGAGCGCGGCCAGCTCCGGGTCGGCCGGATAGCGGGCGACCGCTTCGCGCAGGTCCGCGACGATCGCCGTCTCGAACGCGTACTCTCCGGCCGCCGATGAGAGGGGGTACAGGTGCCAGCGGCCCTCTCCCGTGCCGAAGAGTGCACGGGCGAGGTTGCGTTCGGTGGGCGGCAGGCCGGACGGGTCGCCGTGCAGAACCGTCCACATGTCGTTCCACCACAACAGGCTCCAGTCGGCGGCGAACACGCCGATCGGGAGGTCACCGAGGCGGGCGACGAGGCGGTGGATGCTCGGCGGCACGTGCGTGCCGACGGTGTGGTCGCGCGGGGCGAGTAGGCCGGCGGCGCGGAAGAGCTGGTCGCGTTCGGCCGGGGTGAGCCGCAGCGCGCGGGCGACGGCCGAGACCACCTGCGCGGAGGGAGTGGTGGCCCGGCCCTGCTCCAGGCGCAGCACGTACTCGACGGAGAGGCCGGCGAGCTCGGCGAGTTCCTCGCGGCGCAGGCCAGGGGCGCGGCGGCGGGCTGACCGGGTGTAGCCGGCATCGGCCGGGTCGAGGCGGTCGCGCCAGCCGCGCAGCAAGGCGCCGAAGCTCAGGTCGCTCACTCCTCCATCATGCCACTGGGTGTTTCCTGCACCACGGTCACCATCCTGGTGAGCGCAGCGCGCATGTAGCGGGCCCAGAGCGGCTTGAACGGCCCCGCGACGATCCAGCGGCGGCCTGGCAGCGGCCGGAAGTCGTACGTCCACCGGATCGACGTGCCGGTCCCATCGGGCAAGAACGACCACTCGCCGCGCACCCCGGAGACCAGCTTGGCCAGCACGTTGGTGAAGCCGCTCAGCTCGTAGGCGAACCCGTGCCCCTCCGCGATCTCGGTAAGCCGCTCGTCGGCCTTGGAGCCGTCGGTGAACCAGGTCTGGCGCGACATCCCCGGCCGGTTCCAGGTGCCGGTCTGGCCGCGCACTTCCGCGACGCCGGGGAAGGGTCCCCACGGCTTGAACACCTGGGCGAGGTCGATCGGCACGATGACCTGGTAGGTGTGCGCGGGGCTGGATGTTGTACGGGCGAAGACGGTGATCGGGACGCTCGTTTTGGTCATGCCACGAGCATCGCGGCCGGCGCCTGCCCGAGGCAGACACCTGTCAGTACATACCCTCGCGGTCTCGTCGTGTTCGCCGTGTCAACGGCGCAGTGTCCGTCGTGTCGTCGCCGGAGCGCTGCTGCTGAACTTGATTGCGTGATGTCGGGGCTGGCCGCCCGACCTGATTCGCCTGGCTCGCGATCCTATGGGTGTTGCCGGGCGGTCCATCGGGAGAGGATCCTCTCGTGATCCAGTCCCTGCCGCAGTTGCCGAAGCCCGAGTTCGTCTTGATCCACGTCGAGGCCCCGGTCGAGGTGCCCACCCAGATCGCTGTCGATCTCGGGGAGACCGGCGTTCCAGGCGGGTTGATCGGATACGAGTACCGGCCGCTGAGCAAGCCGGTGTACTTCGGGGGATTCGGTGAGCGGGGGCTGGTCGCCATCGCGACGAGTGGCCTGTTCGGACGCATCGCCGTCGACGTGGCCACTGGTCACGTGGTGCAGGTCCCCAAGATCGAGTCAGCGACGGCCCATCACGTAAACAGCGACCTCGACTCCTTCAACCGCTGCGTCGCGGCCGTGATCGCACGCTTCCCGTTCCATGCGGACGACGACGAGGAGAGATTCGAGGAGGCGGCGGAAGAGCTGCGCGATCTCATCTCCGGCATCGACGAGACCGCTCTCGCGCACAACGGGTTCTGGGAGACCTTCTGTGACGACGTGGCGATCGGGGACTATGCGAACTGGGATGCGTGATCTGGGACCGGTCCCCGGGTTCGGTCAGCCGTCCAGGCTCAGACCGGTGGCAGCGATGCAGCCGTCGACGAGGGCAGGGCGGTATTGGATCCCCTTGAGCCGACGTTTCACGGCTCTGGTGATCTCCCCCAGGTCCGCGGCGGCCAGGTTGCCCAGGTCGCGCTTGACCAGCGCCCAGATGCCTTCGGTCGGGTTGAGGTCAGGGGCGTAAGCTGGGAGTTGGAACACAGTCAGCCACTCGGCATTCGCGTCGATGAACTCCTTCATACCGGCGGTCAGGTGGAGGCGGACGTTGTCCCAGACCAGCACGATCGGGCCCCCGAGCTGGATACGGGCGCGGACGACCAGGTCGCGGAAGTCCCGCCAGCCGAAGCCCTTCGGCTCGTCCTTGCGGCCCCGATACTCGCGGATCGCATAGATGAGCCGGGACCGCCGGCCCGGCTTGAAGCAGGCCATGCCCGCCATCGACACGCGTCCCGAACCGCGGCCTCGAACCCGCACGACCGGGGTGTGACCGATCCGCCCCCAGGTCCTGGCACGCGGCGGAGTCATCGACTGCCCGGCCTCGTCCTCAAAGACGATCCAGGCCCCGTGCTCCGCCGCGATGCTCTTACCCGCGGCCAGGTCTCCCTCCTCCACACCTCAACCGCCTCGTCGTCCCGCTCGATGACGCGCCTGGTCGGCTGCTGCCAGCTCCACCCGTGCCGCTTCAGCAACCGCAACGTGCCCTCGACGGTGTAGGAGAAGTGGAACAGCCGACCGATCAACTTCTTGATCCGCGCCAGCGTCCACCGCTGGTCCGCCCAGCCGTGGACCAGCGGACCAGGCTGCAACTCACGTTCCAGCCTGGCGATCTGCGATTCGCTGAGCCGAGACCGCCCCGGAGAGCCCTGCGACAGCACCCCGGCCTCGCCACGCTCGCGCCAGGCCCGGCGCCACCGCTCCACCGACCGTTCGCTCACCCGCAAAGCGACGGCGACCTCGCGGTTCGTCTCCCCACCTTCGAAGCGGACGACAGCCTGCAACCGGACCCGCTCCCGCGCGGCCCTCTCCGCGTCGGTCAGCCCACCACCCTGCGCGTATCTCACGCCCCAGAGCTACCGGAGCCAGCAGGCCGCTGTCAGGCGAACCATCCCGACATCACTCAATCAAGTTCAGTAGCAGATACCTCGACTGACCTGCGAAAACAGTCAAGTTAGTTCAGTTACTGAGGTTGAACTCGTGGAGTCGTAGGGGCTGACGGCTGGTCGCCCGTGCGGTATCACCGGGACATGCGGTATCCACAAGGGGGCGGGCTGAC
>NZ_JBIBRG010000015.1:213291-220396 GCF_043076215.1 Streptomyces sp. NPDC016640 | reverse complement strand
GCACCGGCCAGCACACGGGCATCACGGATACCGGGCACAGCCAACGCCATACCCTCCAACTCCACGACATCCACCGCGGCCACCGCGTCCACCGCGTCCACCGCGTCCACCGCCACACGCTCCGCAGGCGCCGGAAGCTCCCCCACCCGCACACCCGGATCGGCACACACCACACGCAGCACATCACACAGAGCACGAGCGAACGCCTCCGCCGTACCCGCCTCATAGAGATCCGTCGCGAACTCGACGTGCACCGCGAGGCCGTCGGGCGCGCCCTCGGCACCGTGCCGTTGGAAGACGTCGACGAAGAGATCGAACTTGGCGGTGCCGGTGGCCGTCGGCCGCAATCCCACCTCGTGCTCCCCCAACCGGAGCACCGCGGGTTCGTTGTTCTGCAGGGCCAGCATGACCTGGAACAGCGGGTGCCGGCCGGGCCTGCGGGGCGGGTTGAGCACGTCCACCAGGCGGTCGAAGGGCAGGTCCTGGTGGTCCAGGGCGGCCAGATCGCCGGCACGCAGCCGGGCGAGGAGATCCCCGAAGGGGGGATTACCCGAGGTGTCGGCCCGCAGCACCACGGTGTTGGTGAACAAGCCGACCAGGTGGTCCAGGGCGGGTTCGGTGCGGCCCGCGACGGGGGTGCCCAGGACGATGTCCTCGCCGGCGCCGCAGCGGGTGAGCAGGGCGCTGACCGCGGCGTGCAGCACCATGAACAGGCTGGCGCCCGCCCGGTCGGCGAGGCCCAGCAGCTCCCGGTGCAGGGCGGCGTCCACGGCGACGGCGACGTGGGCGCCGCCTCCGCGCGGGGCGGCGGGACGCGGCCGGTCGCCCGGCAGGGTGCACTCCTCGGGCAGACCGGCGAGCGCCGTGCGCCAGTGCGCGGTCAGCCGCTCCAGCCGGCCCGGACCCTCCGGTTCGGGTGCCAGCAGCGCACGCTGCCACAGGGCGTAGTCGGCGTACTGCACCGCCAGCGGCTCCCACTCGGGCGCCCGGCCGGCGCGGCGGGCCGCGTAGGCGGTGCTCAGGTCGTCGGCGAAGGGACGCAGCGACCAGCCGTCGGCCGCGCTGTGGTGCAGGACGAGCAGCAGGGTGCGGTCCTGTCCGACTCCGAACAGGAAGGCGGCGAGGGGGCTTTCCGCGGTCAGGTCGAAGCGGTGCCGACAGGCCGCCGAGACATGGGCGTCGATCTCGCCGGCCGGGCAGTCCACACGGTGCCACCGGGGGCGCAGCTCGCCAGGGGGCAGGATGTGCTGGCGGAGGACACCGTCCTGCTCGGCGAACACCGTCCGCAGGCTCTCGTGCCGGTCGGCCAGGTCCCCGAGCGCTGCGCGGAGTGCCTCGGTGTCCACGCCGGGGCCGAGCGGCACCACCAGCGGGATGTTGTACGTGGCTGCCGCGTCGTCGAGCCGGTTGAGGAACCACATGCGTTCCTGGGCGAAGGACAGCGGCACGCACTCCGGGCGGTCGACTCGGCCGAGGGCCGGGCGTGCGGGAGCGGTGCCGGACGGGCCGGCCAGCCGTTGGGCGAGGACAGCGGGGGTCGGCTCCTCGAAGAGGACGGTGAGGGAGACCTTGACGCCGCTGTCCTGGCGCAGCCGGGCCAGCAGGCGGGCGGCGAGCAGGGAGTCGCCGCCCAGCTCGAAGAAGTCGGCGTCGGTGCCGACCGTGTCGCTGGGCAGCTGCAGGATTTCCTCGAACAACCGGCACACCAGGGCCTGCTCGGCGGTGGTGGGGCGGGCGCCGGACGCGGCAGCGGCGGCGTCGGGCGCGGGTGTGTCGGCGGGGACACGGGCGGCCGGGACCGTGTGCTCGGGCGGAGGGGCCGTGACGTGGGCGCGCGGGTCGGGGAGCGTGCCGGTGACGGGCACATCACGCACCGGGACCTCCCGGGGGTGCTCGCCCGGCAGCAGCAGGTCCAGGCCTCCCACGGAGGTGGTGGGCGCGGCGTCCGCGAGCCGTCGCAGGAGGGTCAGGAAACGGTCCCGGTGCAGCGTGAGTTCGTCCTCCTCGTACAGGGCCGGGTTGGCGTCGAAGGACAGCCACAGACCGCCGGGCCGGCTCCCCGGCCGCACGCTGATCTGCAGGTCGTCGACGGCGCCACCGGAGAGGTGGTGCCAAGTGGCCGGGTGCCCGCCGAAGTCGATCGTCTCGGTGAACGGCACGATGTTCAGCACCGGCCCGTACAGCCGGCGTCCCTTCCCCAGCAGGTTCAGATCACGACGGATGAACTCGCCCCTGTACTGCTGGTGTCGCCGCAGCGCCTTGAGTTCGTCGGCCACCGCCCGCGCCAGTCCGGCGAGGGGCATGGCCGGGGTCGTGGCCACGCGCAGCGGCAGCACGTCGGAGGCCGTGCCCGGAGTGCGCAGTGCCGCGCTGCCGGACCGGCTCATCGTGGCCATGCCCAGTACGAGATCGCCGGCACCGGTCATTCGGTGCAGGTAGACGACGGCGGCGGTGGTCAGCAGATCGGTGCGTGTGACGTCGAGCCGGGCAGCGGCGGCGGACAGGGCCTCGGCTTCTTCGCGCTCCAGCTCCGCGGTGCGACGCAGGAACCGGGCGGCGGGCGCGGCGGCGCGGCGGGTGAGCCGCGCGGGCTCGGGCAGTCCGGCCAGCCGATCCGTCCAGTGGGCCCGGTCGCGGGCACAGCGCTCGGAGGAGAGGTAGGCCGCCTCCTCGCTCTGGAGCCGGCTCACGGGCGCGAAGACGCAGGGGGCCGGTTCCCGACCTGCGGTCAGGGCGTTGTAGATGTCGGCGAGGCGTCGCCCGAGGAGCTTGTAGCTGTAGCCGTCGAGCAGGATGTGATGGGCCCTCAGCAGCCATACGTACCGGTCGGGAGCGAGGGTGAACAGGGTGTGGGTGAACAGCGGGCCCTCGTCCGTTTCCACCGGGGTGGCCAGCTCGGTGCGGATGCGCTCCTGGACGACGCCCCACGGGTCGTCCGCGCCGCTGACGTCGATCCGGTGCAGTGTCCAGTCACTCGCGGCCGAGTAGCACCTGGGGCCGTCATCGGTGTCGGTGAAGCGCAGGGCGAAGGTGTCGGCCTCCCCGACGGTGCGCCGCAGGGCCGTTTCGAAGACGTCGGTGTCGAGGGCACCGTGGATCTCCACGGCCTCACCAGTGTTGTACGCGGCGCTGTGAGGCGCGAGCCGCCCGGCGTACCACAGGCCCTCCTGGGCCCCGGAGAGCGGTCGAACGTCGCTCTGGTGTAACGACTCATCGACGAGTGACATGGCACAACCCCTCACATTGCACGTCGCGATGTCCCAGCCGGGAGAGCCTGCCGGGTGGTACGGGGCGTGGCCTGGAGCCCACGGGAAACAACGGGGCCCGGCGCACGCCGAGCGGGTGGGAACGGCACGGCCCGCTGCGGGGCCTGCGCGTCCCTCAAGGGTGCGACCGCGAGAGCGGGCCGATCAAGCTCGGACAGGAACACGTGACGAAGATGTAGGTGTTCCCCTGGACAGCGGGGAGGCCGGGATAGCTCCGCCCCCGGACCACTTTTAGGGAATCTCCGCGAATATCTTCCCGGCGCCGCCGCAGGAGTGGATTTCCCCGCTGCCGCTGAGGCACTCTCGGACGGCGCTGAACCCGGGGACGGCGCTGCAGCCGGACGGGCACCGAGACCTGCGCGGGAAGCCGGCCGAGGAGTTCCGGTGACCGGCACTCGGCGCGCCCGGCCGTTGCCGGCGGTGTTCCAGGCCGTCACGTGGCGGATCCGTCACCGCTCGCGTGGGCCGACCGCGCGGGGACAGTGGGTCCGGCCGGCACCGATCCGCCTTCCCCGAAGCAGACCGGACCCGGGTGCGGCGCGGACTCCCGACGTGGAAAAGAGGTGGACACTCATGAACACGGGTTCGTGGCGGCGCATCAGTGCGGGCGACCCGAAGAAGACGGTCCTCGCGGTCGACTTCGGCTCGGCGGCACGGTCGGAGGCGGACTTCCGTCAGTTCGCCACGCTGCTGAAGCCCTCCCGGGAAATCTGGCAGAGCGTTCAACCGGAAGAAGCCGAGAGGGAGTTGCTGTCCGCCGAGACGTACCTGCGGTGGTGGCGGAAGTTGCCCGAGGACGTGTACGGCCATGTGGACACCGTCATGGGCTACTGCGTGGGCAGTGTGTTCGCCTCGGCGCTGGCCGACGAGATCGCCGAGGTGCAGGGCACCCGGCCGGCACTGCTGCTGTTCGATCCGGAACCGGTGGACCGACTGTCCCTCCACCGGGACTTCGAGAAGGCGACCGGCTCCATGAAGCTGCTGTCCGATGAGGAACGGTCCGGCCACCTCGCGGAGGTGCGGGCCCTGTGTGAGGCGGGGCAGGAGGACTTCCACGCAGTCGCCACGCAGGTGATCAAACTCTATGAGACCGCCGTGGGCGTCGTCTTCGACCGCCTGGGCCTGGAGGAGGAGGCGAGCGAGGATCTGCGAGGGTTCTTCCGCTCGTACGTGTCCTATCTGTTCGCCGCCCGGCAGCTGAGCCCGGAAGAGGGCTGGGCCACGGCCGGCGCGCTGACCTCGGCGCAGTCGAGTCCCGGTGCCCCGCACGCCCTGTGGGAGCGGAGCTTCCCCATAGGCACCGAGGAGCTGCTGAGGAACCAGGACGTGGCCGACGCCGCGCATCGATTCCTCCAGGAGCACGGGGCGTGACCGCGATGCAGGAGACGCGAACGGAGAGGAACACCGTGGACGTGCTGGACGCGTTAGCCCCCCGCGAGGTCCCCGTCGGGGACCTCCTGAAGGGCACCTCGCCCGACTGGACCGATCTGGCGGTCGCCGCCACGGCGGCCTATCAGCACCGGATGACGGCGACCCGCGACATCGTGCTCGCCCTGGACTCCGTGCCCGTACGGCTGACTCTCGCCCCTTCGACAACCGTCTCCGAGCTGGTGAGAGAGGTACGGGCACACCGGACGCGGGCCACCGCAGGCGAGCCGGCCCGGTCCGGGGACGACGTCCCACCGACGCGTGTCCAGGTCCTCTGCACGGACGCCCCGGCGCCGTTGACCGGCTTGGCCTTCGCCTTCGAGTACCGGAGCGGGATGCTGCGGGCCGAGGCCGAGGGCGACCCCGACCGCTTCACCGCCGAACAGCTCGCCGAACACACCGAGCGCATCGGCCACTTCACCCGCGGGCTGTTCGGGTCGGGCGCGGCCGCCGAGGTGGGCGGGGCGGACCTGCTCACCCCGGCGGAGTACCACCGGATCATGCACGAGTGGAACGCCACCGACCACGAGGTTCCGCAGCTCACGCTCGTGGAGCTGGTGGAAGCGAACGTGGCCGCCCACCCGGACCGACTCGCCATCAGCCACCACGACGAGCGGCTGACCTACGCGGAGCTGGACGCGCGCGCCAACCGGCTCGCCCGGCTGCTGATCGGCCGTGGTGCGGGCGCCGGGGACATCGTCGCGATGGTGCTGCCCCGTTCGATCGACTACGTCGTCACCGCGCTGGCCGTCGTCAAGACGGGCGCGGCCTACCTGCCCGTGGACACCGGGTACCCGGTGCAGCGCATCAACCAGGTGCTGTCCGACGCGGGTGCCTCGCACGCGGTGACCGTCGCCGCGCTGTCGGACTCGATCCGGGTGACCGCCGAGCAGATCGTGCTCGACCAGGAGGCCACGGGAACCCTCCTGGCGGACACCGACCCGAGCAGTCCGACCGATGCCGACCGGCGGGCCCCGCTCACTCCCGACACTCCCGCCTATGTGCTGTACACCTCGGGCTCCACCGGGCGCCCCAAGGGTGTCGTGGTCGCCCACCGCGCGATCACCAACCGCCTGCACCACATGCAGCACCAGATTCCCCTGGGGCCGGACGACAGGCTTCTGCAGAAGACTCCCGCCGGGTTCGACGTGACCGTGCGCGAGGTCTTCTGGCCACTGCTGGCGGGGGCGTCGATCGTGGTCGCCGATCCCGACGGTCACCGGGACCCCGCCTACCTGGTGGAGACGATCGTGGCCGAGAACATCACCATCGCCCACTTCGTGCCCTCGGGGCTGAAGGTGTTCCTCCAGGAACCCGATGCCGCCAAGTGCGTCAGCCTGCGCCGTGTCGTGTGCGGCGGCGAGGCCCTGCCCGCCGAACTGCAGGCCTGGTTCGCCTCCGTGCTGGAGGCCGATCTGTTCAACGTGTACGGCCCCACCGAGGCGGCCGTGGACGTCTCGTCGATGCTGTGCCCGAGGAACCCGGAGCCGGGACCGGTGTTGATCGGGCGTCCGGTCTGGAACACGAAGCTGTACGTCCTCGACGAGCAGCGCCGCATGCTGCCGCCCGGGGTGATCGGCGAGCTGTACATCGCCGGTGTGCAGCTCGCCGAGGGCTACCTGGGGCAGCCCGAACTGACCGCCGACCGCTTCGTCGGCGATCCGTTCGGCGGACCCGGCGCCCGCATGTACCGCTCGGGGGACGCGGCCCGCTGGCGCGCCGACGGCGTCATCGAGTTCTTCGGCCGGCTCGATCACCAGGTGAAGATCCGCGGTTTCCGGGTCGAACTCGGGGAGATCGAGTCCGTGCTGCTGCGGGACGGGCAGCTGAGCCAGGCCGTCTGCCTCGTACGCGAGGACGTACCCGGCGATCAGCGGCTGGTGGCGTACGTCGTCCCGGTGCCCGGCACCGCCGCGGACGTGGACGTGGACAGGCTCCGTGCGCGGGCCGAGGCGGCGCTGCCCGACTACATGGTGCCCACCGCGTTCGTCGTCCTGGACGAGCTGCCGCTCACCGCGAACGAGAAGCTGGACCGCAAGGCCCTGCCCAGACCGCAGGCGCCGGTGGCGCGAGCCGGCCGTGAGCCGTCCACACCGCAGGAACTGCTCGTGGCCGGGCTGTTCGGCGACATCCTGGGGGTCTCCCCGGTCGGCGTCGACCAGAGCTTCTTCGAGCTGGGCGGCGACTCCCTGCTCGCCAGCCGACTGATCAACGACATCCACCGGCGCAGCGGTGTCCGGTTGCGCCTCAGGGAAATCCTCCAGGACGCGACCGTGCAGACGGTCGCCGCCCTCATCACCCCGTAGTTCCCACGCGAGCCGCGGGGGGGGGGGGGGGGGGCCGCCCCCCCCCCCCCCCCGCCCCCCCCCCCCCCCCCCCCCCCGGCGCCCCCCGGGGCCCCGCCCCCCCGC
>NZ_JBIBRG010000015.1:0-213281 GCF_043076215.1 Streptomyces sp. NPDC016640 | reverse complement strand
GGGGGGGGGGGCGCTCGTGCAAATCCCTCCGGCCGGGTCGGTTGCGGGGGGCCCCCCCCCCCCCCCCCGGCCCGCCCCCCGGGCCCGGGGGGGGGGGGGGGGCCCCCCCCCCCCCCCCCGGCGGCGCCGCACACACAACGGCCTCGGAGCGGAGGAGTCGGACATGCGCACCCTGAGGGTGGCGATGCTGGGCTGCGGAACGGTCGGCAGCGAGGTCGCCCGCTACATGAAGAGGCACGCGGACGACCTCACCGCCCGCATCGGCGCCCCGGTGGAGATGGCCGGGATCGCCGTGCGCCGGGCCGGTCCACCACGCCCCGGCGTCCCGGGGCATCTCGTCACGACCGACGCGGACGCGCTGGTACGGCGGGGCGACATCGACGTCGTGATCGAGGTCATCGGCGGGACCGACCCCGCCCGTGACCTGATCATGACCGCGTTCGCGCACGGAGCGTCCGTGGTCAGCGCCAACAAGGCGCTGATCGCCGCGGAAGGCGGCGCGCTGCACGCCGCCGCCGCCGCGCACGGCGTGGACCTGTACTACGAGGCCGCCGTGGCCGGTGCCGTACCGTTGCTGCGGCCGCTGCGCGAATCCCTGGCGGGAGACCGGGTCCGCCGTGTCCTCGGCATCGTCAACGGCACCACCAACTTCATTCTCGACAGGATGCACTCCTTTGGAGCGGACTACTCCCAGGCGTTGAAGGAGGCGACTTCCCTCGGCTACGCCGAGGCCGACCCCACCGCCGATGTCGAGGGGTACGACGCCGCCGCGAAGGCCGCCATCCTGGCCGGCTTCGCCTTCGGCACCCGGGTACGGGTCGACGAGGTGCACCGCGAGGGCATCACCGCGATCACCGCAGCCGACGTCGACGACGCCAAGGCCGCGGGCTGCGTGATCAAGCTCGTGGCCGTCTGCGAACGCAGCGCCGACGGATCCTTCGTCAACGCCCGCGTCCACCCGGCGATGATCCCGTCGGACCACCCGCTCGCAGCGGTGCGCGGCGCGTGCAACGCCGTACTCGTGGAGGCCGACGCGGCAGGACAGCTGATGTTCTACGGCCCGGGCGCGGGCGGGGCACCGACCGCCAGTGCCGTGCTGGGCGACTTGGTCGCGGTCTGCCGCAACAAGCTGGCAGGCGTCACAGGGCCCGGCGACGCGGCGTACAACAGGCCGGCCGTGTCTCCCATGGCGGATGTCGTCGGTCGGTACCACCTCAGCCTCGATACGGCCGATCAGCCGAGTGCCCTCGCCGAGGTGGCCACCGTCCTCGGCCGGCACGGCGTGTCCGTGGCGACGCTGACCCGGCGGCCCCGGGAGGGCGGCTTCTCGCTGGCCGTGTCCACCCACCGGGCGACGGACGCCGCGCTGTCCGCGGCGCTCTGCGCGCTGCGCACCCTGGACCACGTCCGACGGGTCAGGAGCATCCCCCGCCTCGGGGAGACCTGATCAGCCCCCACTGACGCCCTGTTCCCGCCCCGCCGGTCCGCTTCCGTTCGCCTGTGACCGCATCGTGCGCCGGATACGCTCCTCGCCGTCCAGGTGTCACCACCGGTCCCGGGCACGTGCCGTGGTCCGCACCCGGCCGGGTGCCCGGCCCGGTCACGACCGCGTGGAGCTCCACGGCGGGGACGGAGCCCGTCACCGTGCGGACGTTGCGCGGACGGCCGTGGCGAGGGCCTGGCCGATGGCCCGGGACCCCGGAGCGTTGGGGTGCAGGGGCATGGCCGCGCGGGTGGGGACCAGACCTTCGACATAGCGGTCGGCGGGGGCGGCACAGGTGTCGTGTCCGGTCCCCAGGGTGTAGGTGTCGACGAAGGTGGCGCCGTGCTCTTCGGCCGCCCGCTCCAGCACGGCGCTGAGGTGGTTGATCACGCCTTGGAGGTAGTCGGCGTCCTGATCCCAGAAGGGCTGGACGGGGTAGCAGCCGCCGGGGCGGAAGTAGTTGCCGTAGCCGACGACGAAGACCTCGGCACGCGGCGCCCGCCGGGCGATCTCGTCCAGGACGGTGCCGAAGGCCGGTGCCCAGGCGTCGATGCGGGCCCGGATCTTGTCGGTGCCGCCGGCGGTGTTCTCCAGCGCGCAGCTGGTGCCGTGAGGTTCGGGCAGGATGTTGACGCATTTCAGCGCTTCACCGAAGAGGCCGGCGTCGTTGCCGCCGAGGGTGACGCTGACGATGTCGGTACCGGGCGTGAGCGCGTCGTACTGGGGTGAGGTCCCCGGGTGCTGGGAAGTGCTCAGGTGGTCGACGGTGGCGGCGGAGCAGCTGACGTCGGTGAGCTTGGCACCGAGGGCCTCGGCCGCGACACGCGGATAACCGGCCAGGGAGCGCAGGCACGCGGGGCCGCTCGGGTCGGCCGGCGGTACCAGGGGTGCGGCCGCGTAGGAATCACCGAGCGCGACGTACCGCAGGGGTTCTATCACGGTGGGCGCGGCCGTGGCGGGTGCCGTGGCCGAAAGGGCGCCGGTGAACAGAGCGGTGGTCAGGACCAGGCGCAGGGTTGTCTTCACAGACGCCTCCGTCAGAAGGTGAGGGGGTGGTTCTGCCGTGTGATGAGCATGCAGAGGTGTCCGGGCCGCCGCACGGCAGGGCGCGGCCCGGTACGCCGATCGGGTCCGGCGGTGTGTGCGTGAACACGGCGGCGGACCGGCGAAACGGGTGGCGGCGGACACCCGGCGGATGAGGATCCACCCACCCCGGCGGGAACAGGCGCAGCGCCTCGGCGGCGGGTCCCCCACCGGTGGGCGCGCGAGCTGACGGCGGTGATCTGCCGCACCGCTCGTTGCGTACGGCTCACGCGTGTCGCCCAGGCAGCGGGCGCACGCGGTGGCGTTACCGGTGCGTCACGCGTGGCCTTCGCCGTAGAAGCGCACGTGGTCGACCGTCATCGTCGCGGGGGACGGTGTCGAAGTGCCGGGAGGGCCGGGCCAGTCGCCTCCGACGGCGACGTTGAGCAGCAGGTGCATGTCCTGTTCGAACACCCAGTCGCGTGGGGCGGGCAGCTTCGACGGAGTCAGGGTGAAGTACGGCCGTCCGTCGACGGACCAGGTGATGCGGTGCGGCTGCTTGTCGACGGCGTAGGTGTGGAACGCCTGCGAGGCGTCGGCCGGAAGGGTGACGGAACCGCCGATTCCGTTCTCATTGAAGTAGGTCGGCCCGTGCGCGGTGCCGTACACCGTGCGCGGTTCTCCGCCGACCACCTCGCAGATGTCGATCTCACCCTGGCCGGGCCATTCGACTCCGTTGTCGCCCAGCATCCAGATCGCCGGCAGCAGTCCCGTACCGGTGGGTATCTTCGCGCGTACCTCCACGCGTCCGCGGGTGAGCGCGACCTTTCCCTCGGTGGTCAGACGGGCCGACGTCCAGGTGCAGAACTCCGTTGTGTGACACGGCAGCTCTGATCCGGCGGGGGCCGGCCGTGCCGAGATCAGGAGGTGGCCCGCGCCGTCGAGAGCGGAGTTGGCCGCGTCGTCCGTGTAGTACTGGAGTTCGTTGTTGCCCCAGCCCTCGGCATCCCGGTTCCCGGTTTCGGTGTTCCAGGACCGCGCGGACGGACGGGTGTCCGCCGCTCCGTCGAACTCGGCCCGCCAGAACGGCTTCTCCCCGGCCGAGGAGGAGCGCGGGTCCGGGGCGGAACCGCATCCGCACAGCAGTCCGCCCAGCGCCAGCACGAGCGCCAGGCGGGTCCGTCGATTCATCGCGCTGCTCCTGGAAGGTCGTGCGGAGGGGCGAGCACGGCCTGTTTCCCCACCCGCCGGGGGAGACCGGCACCCGGCGAACCGGGACCGTGCACACCCCGCAGACCTTACGCAACGACGCTTCCGTACATTCCCCGGGCCCGACGTGTCGCGGGGACCTCTGGGCAGTTTCACACGAATCAGCTGATCGCCGGTACGGGTCTGCCCGCTGAGGCGCAGTGGGCGCGGATCGCGCCCGGAGGCGATCACCGCCGGGCCTCCGGGGATCCGCCGGGCCGGCCGCCCCGGCCGGACGGCTCCGGCCGGGGCGGGGTCGACGGCTCTCGCCCGGGCCGTCGGGTGGCGGCCGGGTGCGTCAGTTCCGGGTGATCCGGGGAGCGATGTCCTCGGTGAAGGAGGGGACGGAGGCGGTGCGCCGGCTCGCGGCCGCGCCGGAGCCGCAGAAGGACGCTTCCAGGGTGGCGCCGAGGGTGGCGTTGACGGTCCCGTTGTTGGAGGTGTTCGCCAGGGAGGTCATGCTGCGGGTGCCGTCGCTGGTGGTGAAGGCGTACGTGTAGTAGCCCTGGACGGTGCCGGTGTGACCGTGGACGGTGGTGCCGCAGGAGAGCTGCCTGCTCCGCAGGCCCAGTCCGTAGGACTGCTTGCCGTCCGCGGTGACCGGGACCATGGTGGTCATCTCCCGCAGCTGCCGGTCGGGCAGGAGCCTGCCGGACAGGAGCGCGGAGAAGAAGCGGTTGAGGTCCGCCGCGTTGGAGACGACCGCTCCCGCGGACTGGGCCCAGGAGAGCGTCTGTTCGGTGGAGTCGACCAGCGGCAGGCCGGTGTCGTCCGGGCGGAGGTAACCGCGGGCGTAGGAGCCGGAGAGGGTGGTCCCCGGGTGGACGTAGGAGGTGTTCCGCAGCCACAGGGGCTCGAAGATGCGCTGCCGGTAGTGGGTGGCGACAGGGGTGCCGGTGATGTGCTCGATGAGCTGCCCCAGCACGACGAAGTTGGTGTTGGAGTAGCTGTACGCGGCGCCCGGCGCGTTGCTGAGGGGGCGCGCGGTGGACAGGTCGATCAGCTCCTGGTAGCTGAAGACCTTGTTGCGGACCGCCTCGAAGCCCGGGACGGTGTCGTGGAACATGTCGTTGGTGTAGTCGTACAGTCCGCTGCGGTGGCCGAGCAGGTGACGGACCGTGATGCGGTCGTCGGGCAGCGGCTCGGGCAGGTACTGGTTGGCCGGGGAGTCGAGGACGCCCCGTCCCTCGGCGGCGAGCTGCAGCAGCACCACCGCGGTGAACGTCTTGGTGACGCTGCCCGCGCGGAACCGGCGGGCGGGGCGGTACCGCGGCATAGTAGTGCACCGTCGGCCGCGTGCGTCTCACACCGCTCCGGCCAGGCCGGACGCGGCCGGGGCGAGCGGTGTGCGCGGTGCCGGCCCACACGCCGTCAGCCGGAGCGAGCCCTGTCCCCGGCGATCCGGTACGTGCGCACCCCGGCCGCCCCTCGCGGAACCGCTTCGGGCCACAGGCAGTCCAGGACCGAGGCGGACGGAGGGAACAGCGCGGGCGGCACCGACCCGCGCGGGAACCACTCCCAGCGCACGATCTTGTCCGGTTCGGTCACCCGGGGCGTGCCGGCCGCCCGCTCGGTGACGGCCGCGGCCGTCACCCGGGGCAGCCCGTGCGGACCGTCGACGACGACGGCCAGTACGCGGACGGCCGTTGCGGGCACCGAGAGTCCCGTCTCCTCCGCCAGTTCCCGCGCGGCGGCCGTCTCGAAGTCCTCCCCGGCGTCCACCTTGCCGCCCGGAAGCTCCCACCGGCCGTCGTGGCCGAGGCCGAGCAGGACGCGGCCTGCGGGGTCGAGCACGGCCAGACCGACGCCGGTCAGGCCGTGGGGGGCGGGGTGGGCTCGTTCCGGGCGCTCCGCACCCCGTTCACGTGTGTTCACCGGCCCATTGTGCAGGGAGGACACCACCACCGCGGCGCCGCGGAGGGCGTTCTCGGCCCACCCGATCCGCCACGGTGAGGACGGGTGCTCCGGCGGGGCGGGCGGGGCCGGTGGTCCCCGGCGGGCTGCCGGCCGGCGGCGCCGCCGCGGCCCCGCACGCGGCGGTGGTGTCCTCGGTGCGCAGGTCCGGGTGGGTGGAGTCGTGAGGGGCCCGCGGCCGTCCGGCACCGGGCGCACCCGGGCACCGAAAACCTCCCTCGGTCGCGGGAGACGAGTGGGAAAGAGGGTTTCCCCGCGGGGGAGTGGAGTGATCGGAACGGGCAGGATCTACGGAAACCCGCACAGGGTCCGCAAGCCGCTTGACGCACCGGTCCCCCCTCACAGCAAGGCCTGACCGCACCATGACGCAAGAGAGCAAGCACCACGCCACCGCTGCCGCCATCCTTCCCCTGGTCGGGGGCGCGGGGAACGTGACATCGGTGGCCCACTGCATGACCCGGCTGAGGCTGGGGCTGCACGACGGATCGCTCGTGCAGGAGGAGCGGCTCAAGGCGCTGCCGGCCGTCCTGGGCGTGGTCGAGGACGACACCTACCAGATCGTGCTGGGGCCGGGCACGGTGGCCCGTGTCACCCCGGAGTTCCAAGCCCTGGTCCAAGCCGGGAGGCCCGGTCCGGCCGCCTCCGGCCGCAGGCCGGACGCCGTGACGGCCGAGGCGCTCGCGGTGCGGGGGGCCGCGCTCAGGGCGGACCGGAAGACGAGGAACGCCACGCCGTTCAAGCTCGTCCTGCGCCGGATCGCCGACATCTTCGTGCCGCTGATCCCCGCGCTCATCGGCTGCGGCATCATCGCGGGCCTGAACGGTCTGCTCGTCAACCTGCGCTGGCTTCCCGCGGTCACCCCCGCCCTCGCCGCCGTCGCCGCCGGCTTCATGGCGCTGATCGCCGTCTTCGTCGGCTACAACACGGCGAAGGAGTTCGGCGGGACGCCGATTCTGGGCGGCGCCGTCGCGTCGGTCATCGTCTACGCCGGCGTCGCCGAGGTCGAGGCGTTCGGCCAGGACCTCTCACCGGGCCAGGGCGGCGTGCTGGGCGCCCTGGGTGCCGCATGGCTCGGCGTGCGGGTGGAGAAGTGGTGCCGTCGCCGGGTGCCCGAGGCCGTCGACGTCCTGGTGACGCCCACGATCACCGTGCTCGTGGCCGGACTGACGACCCTCTTCGGACTGATGTTCCTCGCCGGTGAGGTCTCCGCCCTGATCGGTGAAGCCGCCGACTGGCTCCTGTCCCACGGCGGCGCGGGTGCCGGCTTCCTCCTCGGAGGCATCTTCCTGCCCCTGGTCATGCTGGGCCTGCACCAGGCCCTGATCCCCATTCACACGACGCTGATCGAGGGGGCGGGCTTCACCGTCCTGCTGCCGATCCTCGCGATGGCGGGCGCGGGGCAGGTCGGCGCGGCGATCGCGATCTACTGCCGGCTCTCCCGCAACACCTCGATCCGGACCACCGTCAGGTCCGCCCTCTGGCCCGGCGTCCTCGGTGTCGGGGAACCCCTCATCTACGGTGTCTCCCTCCCCCTGGGGCGTCCGTTCATCACGGCCTGCGCGGGCGGCGCGTTCGGCGGCGCGTTCGTCGGCCTCTTCAACCAGCTGGGAACGGACGTGGGTTCCACCGCCATCGGCCCCTCGGGCTGGGCGCTCTTCCCCCTCCTCGACGGCAACCACGGCCTGGGACGGACGGTCGCCGTCTACGCCGCCGGCCTGATCGCCGGGTACGCGGCGGGCTTCCTCGCCACCTACTACCTCGGTTTCACCAGGGCCATGCTCACGGAACTCAACACGGAGCCCGCCTCCCCGGCGGCCGGTGCCGCCGGCGCCGGGGACCGGGGCGCCGAGAGAATCTGACGCGAGGCCGGATCTCCTGAGAAATGTCCTCGATCCGCGTGGAACCGCCCGGCACGCGGTGGGCGATCCCGGACGGGCGCGGGCGTGCCGCGCGGAACCTCCTCGCCGCCCGGTCGAGGGAACCGGCGTCGTCCCCGCGGCGCGTGAGCGGCCCTGCCGGTCACCGGACCGGGAAGCCGGCGCCCCGCGGGGCGCACGGCCGGTGAACGGCCGCGCCATGTCGACGTGTTGTGCCCGGGAGTGCGAGTACGCGGGTGTCTCCCGGAGCAGAATGCACTGGTGCCGGTCCGCTTCCACCTGACCTGGAGAAGGCATGAAGCCCAGATTCCGACGTGCTGTCCGCGGTGTCCGTGTCGCCGTCGTGCTCGGCGCCGGCCTGCTGACCGCCGCGACGCCGGCGACAGCCGCGGGTACCGGCGCCTCGGGGACGCCTCGCCCGACGGTCCCGCTGCGGGTGGCGACGTACAACATCCACGCCGGGGCCGGCCAGGACCAGATCTTCGACCTCGAGCGGACCGCCGCGGCCCTCCGCGGCCTGGACGCCGACGTGATCGGGCTTCAGGAGGTCGACGTGCACTGGGGTGCGCGCAGCGCCTTCGTCGACGAGGCGCACGCGCTCGCCCGGGAACTGCGCATGCGGGTCTTCTTCGCACCCATCTACGATCTGGACCCGGCCACCCCGGACGGCGAACGCCGGCAGTTCGGTGTGGCCGTGCTGAGCCGCCACCCCGTGCTCGGCGCCGAGAACCACGAGATCACCCGGCTCTCCACCCAGACGCCCGATCCGGTGCCCGCCCCGGCGCCCGGCTTCGCCGAGGTGGTGGTGGACGTGCGGGGCGCGCACGTCCACGTCTACACCACACACCTGGACTACCGGGCCGACCCGTCGGTCCGGCAGGCCCAGGTCGCGGACATGCTCGAGGTGCTGGCCGCCGATCGCGGACCGAAGGTCCTGGTCGGCGACTTCAACGCCGAGGCGACGGCTCCCGAGCTGGCTCCGCTGTGGCGGGAGCTGCGCGACGCCGCCCCCGGCGGCGGCGGGACGTACCCGGCGGTCGATCCGGCCAAGCGCATCGACCTGATCACCGTCTCACCGGACATCACGGTCACCGGTGCCCGGACGGTGACGAGCGACGCATCGGACCACCGCCCCGTGGTCACCGACCTGAGGTTGCGCCGGCGCGGCCACTGAAGGAGCCCGCCGGGCGGGTCACCGCTGTTCGGGGACGCTCATCTCGCCCAGCGTCGACCAGCCGTCCTGCGCGAGCGTCGCGTTCACGACCCGGGGTGTCTCGGCCAGATGGGACGGCAGGATCCTCTGCGCGGTCCTGAAGTGCTCGGACTGCACGTGCGCCGCTCCCGCCTCGTCGTCGCGGAAGGCCTCGACCAGGACGTACTCCGTCGGATCCTCGACACTGCGGGACCAGTCGAACCACAGGCAGCCCGGTTCGGCGCGGGTCGCCGCGGTGAACTCGGCGGCGATCCCGGGCCACTGGTCGGCGTACTCGGGACGGACACGGAACTTGGCGGTGATGAAGATCATCGGGCTACCTCACTCCTTCTCGCCACCGTGCCGTCCGGGCCGGACACGGCGGGCTGTGGTGATCGTAACCAACGCGCGTCCTGCCGGGTCGCCCGCGGGCTCCGCACTCACACCGGTCCGGGTCCCGTGCCGCCCTGGAGCCGCTCCAGATCGGCGGGGCGGACCTGGACGGCCAGCACGGCGATGAGCGCGGCGAGCACGGCGAAGAGCGCGGCCATGACGAAGGCGGCCGAGACGCCCGCGGTGAGCACCTCGTCGGCCCAGGGCGGTGGCAGCTCTCCGCTGCGCCGGAGACGCGCACGCTCGAGCGGGGTCGCCTGCTCCAGGAAGCGCGGGATCTGCTTCTCCGCCTGATTGCCGCTGGCCGTGCCGAACATCGTGACCAGGATGGACAGACCCAGTGAGCCGCCGACCTGCTGGGTGGCGTTGAGGAGCCCGGAGGCCGCTCCGGTCTCCGGCACGGGGACGTCGGACAACGCCATCAGGGTCAGCGACACGAACTCCATGCCCATGCCGAGACTGAAGACCAGCATCGGGCCGAGGACGCTGCCCGCGTACGTGGAGTGGACGTCGGTCAGGGTCAGCCAGGCCAGGCCCGCCGCCGCCAGGATGCCGCCCCCCACCATGAACGGCTTGGGCCCGTACACGGGCAGGAACCGGGAGGCCAGCCCGGCACCGATCGCGATGACCGCGCTGACCGGGAGGAAGGCGAGCCCGGCCTGGAGAGGGCTGAAGTCCAGCACGTTCTGCACGAAGAGCGTCAGGAAGAAGAACATGCCGAACATCGCCGCGGCCAGGAAGAGCATGATCCCGTACGTGCCCGCACGGTTCCGGTCGGCGAACATGCGCAGCGGGGTGATGGGCTGCCGGGAGCCCCGCTCGATCAGGACGAACCCCGCGAGGACGACGACGGCCACGGCGAACGAGGCCAGCGTGAAGGCGTCCCGCCAGCCCTCCTGCGCCGCCCTGATGAATCCGTACACCAGCAGGACCATGCCCACCGTGGAGGTGAGCGCGCCGGTGACGTCGAAGCGGCCCGGGTGGCGTTCCGACTCCCTGATCCAGCGCGGTGCGGCGAGCGCGATGAGGACGCCGATCGGGATGTTGACGAAGAGCACCCACCGCCAGTTCAGCCACTCGACGAGCATGCCGCCGGCGAGCAGCCCGATCGCGCCGCCGCCCGCCGACACGGCGGCGAAGACGCCGAACGCGCGGTTGCGTTCCGGCCCTTCGCGGAAGGTCGTGCTGATCAGGGCGAGGGACGTCGGGGACGCGATGGCGCCACCCATGCCCTGCAGGGCGCGGGCCGCGAGGAGCTGGCCGGAGTTCTGGGCGATCCCGCCGAGCAGGGACGCCAGCACGAAGAGCAGCACGCCGAAGACGAAGACCCGCCGTCTGCCGAGGATGTCGCCGGCCCGGCCGCCGAGCAGCAGCAGCCCGCCGAAGGTGAGGGTGTAGGCGTTGACCACCCAGGACAGGCTGGTGGTGGAGAAGTCCAGGGAGCGCTGGATCTGCGGCAGCGCGATGTTCACGATGGTGATGTCCAGCACCACCATGAGCTGACACGCCGCGATGACCAGCAGGGCCATCGCGCTTCCACCGCCGCCGGCCGTGCGGGCGGCGTCCTGCGGGGCGGTGGCTGAGTGCGGACGGCTGGTCATACCGGGTCGCCCTTTCGGGGAGTCCACCGTTCGACCGTACGCGCGCGCCCCGTCGGTCACCACTCGATCAGCCCCATCGCAGTGCAACCCCCGGGGTGCGCCCGGCGGACCGATGCGCAACCTTGGGGTTGCGTAATGCGTGCACGTCCAGGCATTGCAGGAGTACCTGATGAGCGAGGACCGGATCGAACGCGGCACCTGATCGACGGCCGTTCGCGCCGGGCGGCACCCTGATCACACGGGTTCTCCACGAGGCCGCCGGAGCCCCCTCCACGGCCGGCTCGTACGCGACCGCGGCACCCGACGCCGGGGCCGCCGTCGGACCGCTCCTCGCCGGAGCCGCCCTCGGCACCCCGGCCGGGGAACTCGGGCCGCTGGGGGCGAGCGGGCCGCTCGTCCTGGTCGCGCTGCTGGTCGCGCTCCCCTCCGCGGCGCGATCACCGGTGGCCGGGGCGCCGAGGTGCTCCGGTGACGCGTCCGGACGGCGCCTCGGCCACGGGCCGCCCTCCCCACGTTGACAGGCGCCCGTCGGCGTGTTGCCATGAGGCGCCGCTCGGCCGGGTGCCCGCCGCGTCGCCTCGCGTCCGGGCACCGCGTCGAAGGCCGACCGACGGGTGCCCCCCGGACACAGAGCGAGGAACCATGCCACAGCGCGCCGCGACCGTCGTCGGCGGCGGGATCGGCGGCCTCGCGGCGGCCCTCGCCCTGCACCGCCGGGGCTGGCACGTCGAAGTCCTGGAGCGGGCCCCGGAATTCACCGAGATCGGCGCCGGCATCTCCCTGTGGCCGAACGCGCTGCGCGCCCTGGAGGTACTCGGTCTCGCCGGCACCGTCCGCTCCCGCGGCGCCGTGGAGAGCGCGGGAGCGGTACGCGACCACCGGGGCCGCCGGCTGTCCCGCACGGACAACGCGGAAGTGGAGCGCCGGTTCGGCCGCCCCCTGGTGGTGCTGCACCGCGCGGACCTGCTGCGGGCGCTCGCCGAGGCGCTGCCCGGCGACCGCCTGCTGCCGGGCAGCGAGGTGTCCGCCGTCCGCGACGACGGCGGACACCCGGTCGTCGGTCATCGCGGGGGCGAGTCCCGGCCGGACCTCGTGATCGGCGCCGACGGGCTGCGCAGCACCGTGCGCCGCCGCCTGTGGCCCGACGCGCCCGGCCCCCGGTACGCCGGTTACACCGCCTGGCGCATGGTCACCCGCCCTCTCGCCGAGCCGCCCGGCGAGGGCACGGTGACCTGGGGACGCGGCGAGCGGTTCGGCTGCACGGTGCTGCCGGGCGGGCGGATGTACTGCTTCGCCACCGCCTCGCTGCCACCGGGGACACCCTCCGAACCGTCCGAACACGCCGAACTCCTGCGCCGGTTCGGCTCCTGGCCGGATCCCGTCCCCGCCCTGCTGGCCGCGGTCCCCGAGGACGCGGTGCTCCGGCACGACCTGTACGACCTGCCGCCCCTGCCCTCCTTCGTCTGCGGCCGGGTCGCACTGCTGGGCGACGCGGCCCATGCGATGACCCCCAATCTCGGCCAGGGCGCGTGCCAGGCGCTGGAGGACGCGGTCGTCCTCGCCCACTGCCTGGACGGCACCCCCGACGTGGCCGCCGCGCTCCGCTCGTACGACCTGCTGCGCCGTCCGCGGACCCAGGCCGTCGCACGGCGCTCCGCCCGGCTCGGTGTGATCGGCCAGCTGTCGTGGCCGCCCGCGGCGCTGCTGCGCGACACGGCCGCCCGGCTGGCACCGGCACGGCTGACGCTCCGGGCCATGACACCGGTGCTCGGCTGGACCCCGCCCGGCGACCGGGCCACCACCGGCGACGGCGGGAACGACTGATGCCGGACTGGACGTACGTCCCCCTGCGCGGCCCCGCCGCCGCCCTCCTCGGCGAACGCCGGTCGCAGCGGACCGCGCTGCGCCTGCTCGCGTCGATCGGCTCCCGTCCCGCCGGTGCGCGTCTGATCGCCCGCGCGTTCGGCCACCGCCATCCGCCGCGGCATCTCGCCGGAGAGATCGCCGGCACGCCCGTGACCGTACGTCTCGGCCTGTCCGTCCCGCCCGCGCACGCCCGCGAAGCGGTACGCGCCATGCCCCCGCTCGGGGCCGGGGTGATCGAGGTGGCGCCCGTCTCGGCGGCCGACGTCCCCACGGTGCGCGAGGCCGCCGCCGGCCGCTCGGTCCCGCTGCTCGTGCGTGCCCGCGACCCGGAGACCGCGGCCGCCCTCGCCCCGTATGTCGACGGTTTCACCGACGACGACCCGCGCGTGGTCCGTGTGTCCGATCCGTCGGTCACCGCCGCGGCCGCCGCGCTCCGGGAACCGGGCGGCGTCGTGCTCGCCCGTCCACAAGTCCTCGTCACGGCCGGACCCGGCTGGTTCGCCCGGGTCACCGAGGCGGCCACCCCCACCGAGCCCGCCCCCTCGCTCCGCGACGTCGGCCGCGATCCTCGCCGCTGGCCCGCCTGGTGGTGGGCGCTGCTCGTCGGCCTCGGCATGACGGGCGCCGGACTCGGCGCCGCGGCGATCACGCTCGGACCGGTGCTGCTCTGGTACGACCGCGACTACCTCGGCATGACGCTGCACGAACTGCACGCCGCCAACCACCACCTTGTGCACTTCCTCCAGCACGACCGGATCACCATGGCCGGCACCATGGTGGCGATCGGTGCCCTTTACACCGGCCTCGCCGTGGGCGGCATCAGACGCGGCCGGAGCTGGGCCCGCGAGGCGTACCTGCTGTCGGGGGCGATCGGCTTCCCCACCCTGTTCTACTTCCTGGCCACCGGTTTCGTGGAGCCCCTGCACACCGCCACCGCGGTGGTGCTGTTCCCCATGTTCGTGGCCGCGGTCCGCCGGGCCCCGCGCACACCCCGGTGGCGCCCGGTCCCCGAGGGGCCGGAGGCGGAGCGCCGCAGGGCACTGCTCGGCCAGCTGCTGCTCGTCGTCACCGGCGCGGGGCTGTTCGCCGGCGGCGCGGTGATCTCCGTCATCGGTCTGACGGGCGTCTTCGTACCGACCGACCTGGCCTTCCTCGGCACCGGCGCGCAGGCGCTGGAGACCGTCAGCCCCCGGCTGGTGCCGTTCATCGCCCACGACCGTGCCGGGTTCGGCGGCGCCCTGATGGCCGCCGCCGTGGCGATCCTGCTGCTCAGCGCCTGGGGCTGGCGGAGGGGCGAGGCCTGGGTGTGGTGGACCCTGGCCGCGGCGGCCGCCGCGGGCTTCCTGCCGGCCGTCGTGGTGCACGGGGTGATCCACTACACGGACTTCGTCCACCTCGCTCCGGTCCACTTCGGCATCGCCACGACCACCACCGGCCTGCTCCTCGCCCGCCCGTACCTCTGTGCCCGGGTGCGGGCGGAACCGGCGGGCTGAGCGGCACGCGGTGAAACGGTGGCTGCCGGAGCCGGCCCGGTGGACGGCGCAGCCGTCCTCCTCGCGGAGGAAGACCGCGCGGGTGTGGGTGACCGCGCCCGGAGTGTCCGGGGGGATCCACACCTCGGCGGTGGTGTCGGGCGGCACCGCGCACGACAGCGAGAAGCCGCCGGACGCCAGGTGCCACCGTGTGGAGACGGGACCGCAGGGCGAGGTGAACGTGGCACGGGCGCAGGTGACGCCGCCGCCCGGGCGCGGACGGATGACGATCTCGCGGTAGCCGGGCCGGGCCGCCGAGATACCCGCGATGTCCGTGTACATCCACTCGCCCACCGACCCGTAGGCGCAGTGGTTGAAGGAGTTCATCTCCGGGGTCCGGAAGCTGCCGTCGGGCCGGACGGAGTCCCAGCCTTCCCACATCGTGGTGGCACCGTTGTCGATCTGGCAGCCCCAGCCGGGGAAGGTGCGCTGCCCGAGCAGCCGGTGGGCGACATCGGTGTGGCTCGTGTCGGTGAGGACGGGCAGCAGCCGGGGCGTGCCGAGGAATCCCGTCGACGGATGCCGGTCCTTCGCCTCGATCAGGGCGACGAGCCGGTCGGCGGCCGCCTTCCGCAGGGGGTCCGGCAGCAGCGAGGACGGACTCCTCCGACGTGTCCTTCCCGCTGTCCCGGACATCGGGGTGCGCCAGGCCCGACGCCCGGGGCCGGTGAAGGCGCGTACCGGTCGCCGGTCCGGCGCCTGGCCGGAGCCCCTGCCGGAGGGTGCCCGTGGGGGCTGGACGCCCTGTGCGGGACGGTGACGCCGCTCCCGGGCCGCCGCGGCGCCGTGCGGTCGCCGGTCCGCTGCGCCGGGGGGGGGCGGCGTCGGCGATCGGTCGACCGAGCTACCTCGCGAGGTGCGAGGACCCTGCGGAGTGGAGGCGTCGCGGTCAAGGGGGCGGGGGACGTCTGCCTGATCACGCAGGGTGCGTCCGGTGACGGCATCCCGTGACCACCCCGGGGGCAGACATCGGTCGTGCGCCCGCGCCCCCTCAGGGCCGTGGTCACCGTCAGGCCCGACCGCATGAGCATGGCCTTCCACGGACGATCGACGTGATCCGGCCCGGTGAGGGTTAGGCCGCGGCGCCGGATACGCGCCGCGGCGCCGGATACGCGCCGCGGTCCGCGTCCGGGGCCGGTAGCGAGAGGCGGCTCAGCCGACGACGGCGGTCGCCTCGACCTCGACGAGCACGTCGGGCTCGAAGAGGTGATCGACGCCGATCAGTGACGAGGGCGGCAGCGGCACGGGCAGCCCGAGCTCCCCGGCGACCTCCTCGACCCCCGCCATGAACGCGTCGATCTTCTCGGGGGCCCAGTGCGTGACGTAGAAGGTCAGGCGGAGCACGTCGTCGAACGACGCGCCGGCACCCGCCAGACCGGTCGCGGTGTTGCGCAGGGCGTGCGCGACCTGGCCCGCGAGGTCGCCCGGGGCGAGCGGGGAGCCGTCCGCGGAGCGGGCGATCTGGCCGCTGACGTGCACGTGGCGGGTGCCGGTGCCGACGGCGACATGGGCGTACGGGGTGGGCTGCATCATGCCCTCGGGGGTGAAACGACGGACCGGCATGGAAGTCTCCTCACTTCGGCTGCTTCGGTATACCATTGCTACCTGGTGTGCGAAGGACACTTCAAGGAGACCAAGTATCGTGCCGGATACCGCGGAGGAGTACGACAGCGAGTTCACGATCACCGCACCGCACCGGGAACTCCTCGACCAGGTGCTGGACAAGTGGTCGCTGAGCATCCTCAACGAGCTGTGCGAACGGCCCCGCCGGTTCAACGACCTCCGCCGCGCCATTCCGGCGGTGACGCAGAAGTCGCTCACCGCGACCCTGCGGCGGCTGGAGCGCAACGGCATCGTCGAGCGGGTGCTCCTCAGCTCCCGGCCCGTCGCCGTCGAGTACCGGATCACCCCCCTGGGCAAGACCATGCGTCGACCGGTCGAGGGGCTCCTGGACTGGGCCGCGGCGCACCTGCACGAGGTCGAACGCGCACGGAGCGCGTTCGACCTCGAATGAGCCGGAGGCGGACGGCAGCGGGTCACCCCGCCACGGCCGGGCCGCCCGTCGCCGGATCACAGGAAGCGCCACAGGTGGTCGGCGGTGCCGTTGTCGTCGAACTGGACGACCTGCGCGCTGTTGGCGGTGGACATGCCGTCGACGCCCAGGACCTTGCCGCTGTGCCTGTTCCGGATGCGGTACCAGCCGTCCCCGTCGTCCACCGGCGTCCAGAGGTGGTCGGCGGTGCCGTTGTCCTCGTACTGCACGACGCGCGCGCTGTCGGCGGTGGACATGCCGTCGACCCCCAGCACCTTGCCGCTGTTGCCGTTGCGGATCAGGTACCGGCCCTCGCCCCGGTCCAGGAGCTGCCAGGCGTGGTCGCCGGTACCGGTGCTGTCGAACTGGACGACGCGTGCGCTGTTCTCGAGGGACATCCCGTCGACCGCCAGGACCTTGCCGCTGTGCCGGTTCTCGATCCGGCGGAACGGCGGTTCGGGCGTCCAGGGCCGGCCGTCGGGCGACGCGGTGGGGAAGGAGGTGACGCGCAGCCGGGCCGCGCCCATGGGGATCAGGGTGATGGTCTCCACGGGGGCGTCGCTGCGGGCGGGACTGTCCTGCAGGGGCGCGACGACGTGCTCGTCGTCCGCGATCCACTCCTCGATGCGGCGGGCCTCGGCGGTGATGCGGACCGGGGCGCTTTCGTGGGTGAAGGGGTTGTCGGGGACCGGGCCGGAGTCGCGGGTGAGGGCCGGTCGGGGTGACGGGGTGAGGCCGTAGTTCCAGGGGGTGGTGGGGTGCACCTCGTAGGAGGGGACGGCGACGTCGCCCGCGTGGCGGTCGTACCTCTCGCCGATTCTCAGCGAGTACGTCAAAGGGCCGTGCCGGACGCTGACGGCGTCGTGCTGGTCCGGCCGGCGGTGCAGCTCGGTGCGCTGCGGCAGCCGCAGGGTCACCCTGTCGCCGTCGCGCCACGTGCGGTCCGCCGAGGCCCAGGCCGGTCCGTCCGGTGCGGTCACGCGCGTGCCGTTGACCCGCAGTTCGGGCCCGCGGCACCAGCCGGGCACGCGCAGCCGGAGCGGGAAGCGGACCGGCCGCGGGGTGGAGACGGTGAGCGTGACGGTCTCGGTGAAGGGATAGCCGGTGTCCTCGGTGACGGTCACCGTGGTGCCGCCCGCGACCTGCCCGCGCACCGTGCACGGCGCGTACATCGTGGCGGCCAGACCGCCGTCGGGACTGCCGGCCCACAGCTCCTCGGTGAAGTACGGCCAGCCCATGCCGTAGTTGTGCGGGCAGCAGCGGTACCGGTCGACGCCGGGGGTGAACGCCTGCATGGCGAAACCGTTCTGGAACTGGCCCTGTGTCTTGGTCCTGTCGTCCAGGTCGACGCTGTTGGCGCTGGTGATGTAGTGGACGGACCTGCCCCGCGGATCGAGGGAGGCGGGCAGCATGTTGAACGCCAGGTCCTCGCAGCGGTCCGCCCACACCGGGTCGCCGGTGATCCTCGTGAGCAGTTCGTGGCTGGCCATGAACTCGACGATGCCGCAGGTCTCGAACCCCTGCCGGGGGTCGGTGAAACCGGGCCGGTAGTTCTCGTCCCCCGCCATGCCGCCGCCGGGGAACCGCCCGTAGACGTCCATGACGCCGTCGTAGGCGCGGTAGGTGGCCCGGGTCAGCTCCGCGGAGCCCGTCACCTGCGCGTACTGGGCGGGTTCGCGGAAGCCCCGGGCGATGTTGACGTTGTGCCGCGTGGGGGTGGGACCCGTCCAGTCCGCGCCCAGGGTGTGCATCTTGGCGGCCAGGTCGAGCAGGAACGCTTCCCCGGTACGGCGGTGCAGCCATACCGCGATGTCGAGTCCGTCGCCCCAGCGGTAGGAGATCCAGCTGGTGCCGAAGGCGCCCGGGCCCTGGGCGTTCATGAACCGGAGGAACCGGATCAGGAAGGGCACGATGCGCTCGTCACGCGTGAACTCCTCGTGCGTGCGCAGCGCCTGCAGCAGGGGCAGGAAGGGCCAGAAGTCCGGCCCGCCGTCGAGTGACGTCCGCAGTGCGCGCGGTCCGAAGAAGCCGTCGCTCCGCTGGGTGGCGAGTATCGCGTCGATCCACTCGCGCGAGCGGGTCAGGGCGGTCCGGTCGCCGGTGGCGACGGCCAGCGGCACATAACCGCGCAGCCAGTACGGGACCTCCTCCCATCCACCGCGCTCCGGGTGCACCCACCCGGTGGCGCCGAAGTCGAGGAAGTGGGAGATGCTCTCGTACCGGCCGCACAGGCCGTCGAGCTGGAGCCGCAACTGGCCGGCGAGCCAGCCGCGCGCGGTGACGCTGCCGGCGGGCAGCTTGCGGAAGGCATCGGGCAGGGGAGCGCCGGCGGGCCGACGGGGCGCGGCCCGCGCGGATGGGGCGAGGGGACCGCCCAGCGCGGCGGTGCCGGCGGCCAGGGCGCCGGCACCGAGGAGTGTGCGTCTGTCGAGGGGCATGCGGGAGCTCCTGTTCCGGGCCGAAGACGTGCCGCGCGCGGAGGGGCCGGGTTCGCCCCGGCCCTCGTCCGGCTGTACGACGCGGCAGCCGTACGGGGATGGCCGGCTCACTGCTCGCTCTGTACAACGTTGGAAGGATCGGTCCGGATCACAGCACGACACCCGGCGCGCTGTCCAGGGCCATGACAAAACGACCGTCACGACCGTCCGGAAGCGGCCTTCCTCCCTCCCGTCACCGGCCCGGGCCGTAAGATCTAGTGATCTCGTGGGGGGTGGTCATGGGCAGGCAGCGTCCCGGCGCACCGACGCTGGAGGAGGTGGCCGCGCTCGCGGGGGTGGGGCGGGGAACGGTCTCCCGCGTCATCAACAACGCGGCGGGCGTGAAGGATTCGACGCGCCGCGCCGTGCAGCGCGCCATCGCCGAACTCGGGTACGTCCCCAACCTGGCGGCCCGTTCGCTGGCGGGCCGGCGCGCGGACGCCGTGGCGCTGGTGATGACCGAGCCGGACTGGCGGCAGTTCGGCGAGCCGTTCTTCTCGGAGATCGTCCGGTCCGTCGGCGACGCGCTGACCGAGACCAAGGTGCAGTTGCTGCTCACCCTGGTCCGTACGGACGCCGAGCGGCAGCGCCTCGTGGAGTTCGCGCGCGGCGGCCGGGTCGACGGCGTCATGCTGATGTCCGTGCACGCCGAGGACGCGCTGCCCGACATGCTGGCCGAGGTGGGGCTGCCCACCGTCCTGCTGGGACGGCGCTCCGGCGACGAGAGCGTGACCTACGTCGACGCGGACAACGTCGGCGGAGCCCGCAGCGCGGTGGCGCACCTGCTCAGCCGTGGCCGCCGGGCCGTCGCGGCCATCACCGGACCGCCCGACATGTACGTGGCCCAGTGCCGGCTGCGCGGTTACCACGAGGCTCTGCAGCGGGCGGGAGCCGAGGCCAGGCGCTCCTGGGTCGCCGAGGGCGACTTCTCGGAGGAGAGCGGGCGCCGTGCGATGGCCGAACTCATCGAGCGGGCCCCGGAGGTCGACGCCGTCTTCGCCGCCTCGGACACCATGGCCGCCGGAGCGCTGGCCGCCCTGCGGGCGGCGGGCCGCAGGGTTCCGCAGGACGTCGCGGTGATCGGGTTCGACGACTTCCCGCTCGCCCGGCGCACCGATCCGCAACTGACGACGGTCCGTCAGCCGCTGGAGGAGATCGGCCGGACCATGGTGCGGTTGCTCCTGGAGGAGATGGAGGACTCGGCGGTCGCCTGGCGGCACGTCATCCTCCGGACGGAACTGGTACTGCGCGACTCCGCCTGAACCTCCCTCCCGCCGACCGGTCCGCACGTGCTCTCCCCACCCGCCGTGACCGAATGTTTCGGGAGCGCTCCCGAGGCGGGGGACTGTTGTGGATCAACCCACTGACCTGCGTCTTCGAAATCAGTTCGACACTTCTGTGCGTACAGGGTTGTCAGGAACATGTGCAGCTCCTACAGTCCCGTCGGAACCGAGTTATGGGAGCGCTCCCATCACATGGGGAGACGGGAGCGCTCCCGATCGGCCGCCCCCGCACCCTCTTGGAAAGGTCCCCGCATGCGACGGTTACGGCATCGAACCCGCACCCCGCGCGGCCTCTTCGCGACGCTGCTCACCGCTCTCGCCGCGGTCGCGGCGCTGGTGACCGCGACGGCGCCCGCGCAGGCCGACACCACGCTCTGCGAACAGTACGGAACGACCACCATCCAGGGGCGCTACGTCGTCCAGAACAACCGCTGGGGAATCAGCGAGCCCCAGTGCGTCACCGCCACCGACACCGGCTTCCGGCTCACCCGGGCCGACGGCTCGGTGCCGACCAACGGCGCCCCGAAGTCGTACCCCTCGGTCTTCAACGGCTGCCACTACACCAACTGCTCGCCGGGCACCAACCTCCCGGCCCGGATCAGCGGCATCTCGGCCGCGCCCAGCAGCATCTCCTACGGCTACGTCAGCGACGCCGTCTACAACGCCTCGTACGACATCTGGCTGGACCCGACGCCCCGGACCGACGGCGTGAACCGGACCGAGATCATGATCTGGTTCAACAAGGTCGGTCCGATCCAGCCGATCGGCTCCCAGGTCGGCACGGCCACCGTGGGCGGGCGCACCTGGCAGGTGTGGTCGGGCAGCAACGGCTCCAACGACGTGCTGTCGTTCGTCGCACCGTCCGCGATCGGCAGCTGGAGCTTCGACGTCATGGACTTCGTCCGGGAGACCGTCGCGCGCGGCATGGCGCAGAACGACTGGTACCTGACGAGCGTCCAGGCCGGCTTCGAGCCCTGGCAGAACGGTGCGGGGCTCGCGGTGAACTCCTTCTCCTCGACCGTCACCACCGGCGGCGGCTCCCCGGGCACCCCCGGTGGCCCGGCGGCGTGCACGGTGTCGTACGCCACCCATGTCTGGCAGGGCGGCTTCACCGCGAACGTCACCGTGAAGAACGCCGGTCCGTCCACCGTCGACGGCTGGAAGCTCGCCTTCGCCCTGCCCTCGGGGCAGCGCATCACCAACGCCTGGAACGCGTCCGTCACTCCCTCCTCGGGAACGGTCACGGCGAGCGGTCTGAACGGCAACACGCAGATCGCGTCCGGCGCCAGCCAGACCTTCGGGTTCCAGGGAACCTACAGCGGCGGCTTCGCCCAGCCGAGCGGCTTCAGCCTGAACGGCACGGCCTGCACCACCGCGTGACGCGACCGGCGGGCAGCGCACCCGCCGTGTCCCCCGGCCCCGGGGCCCGTTCTTCCTCCCTGCGCCGACAGGGCGGGCCCCGGGGCGACCCCACCGCCGGACCGTCCCGGAAGGCCCGTCCGCATGAGCCGCACGCCGTTCTCCCGCCGGCCGGAGGCCACCGTGGAGAACACCGGGACCGAACCGCTCACCGGCCGGCCGGGTCGAGTGGCCCGGGGGAGGGGCGGCCGTTACCGGCCCCTGGAACGGCCCCCTGCCGGTGACCGGGGACCGGACCGCCGTCCGCGACACCGCCCGCGACGGAACCCTCGCGCCGGACGCCACCACCACCCCGTCCGGGTCCACCGCGAACGGCACCGCGAGCGCGCCCGCACCGCACCGCACCGGTTCCCGAAGCTCCCCCGCCCGTCCGGTCGACGCCCTTCCCCGGACGGGCGGGGGGTTCCACCTCCCGTACCCGCCCTGATGAGCCCACGATCGGAACAGGAGATCCCATGGCATTACGCAGCAGATTCGTCTCCCTGGCAGCGGTACTGGCCACCTTGCTGGGAGGGCTCGGCCTGAGCTTCCTCTGGCAGAACGACGCGCAGGCGCACGGCGTGGCGATGATGCCCGGCTCGCGCACCTACCTGTGCCAGCTGGATGCCGTCACCGGCACCGGAGGACTGGACCCGACCAACCCGGCCTGCAAGGACGCGCTGAACAGGAGCGGCTCGTCGGCACTGTACAACTGGTTCGCCGTCCTCGACTCCAAGGCCGCCGGGCGAGGCGCCGGCTATGTGCCGGACGGCACGCTGTGCAGCGCCGGTGACCGGTCACCGTACGACTTCTCCGCCTACAACGCGGCCCGCGCCGACTGGCCCCGCACGCATCTGACGTCCGGGGCGACGATCAAGGTGAAGTACAGCAACTGGGCCGCCCACCCGGGTGACTTCCGGGTCTATGTCACCAAGCCCGGCTGGTCGCCCACGTCCCGGCTGGGCTGGAGCGACCTGGAGCTCGTCCAGACCGTCACCAACCCGCCCCAGCAGGGCTCGCCCGGCACCAACGGCGGCCACTACCACTGGGACCTGAAGCTGCCCTCCGGCCGCTCCGGCGACGCCCTGATCTTCATGCAGTGGGTGCGTTCGGACAGCCAGGAGAACTTCTTCTCCTGCTCCGACGTCGTCTTCGACGGCGGCAACGGAGAGGTGACCGGCATCCGCGGCTCCGGCGGCACGCCGACCCCGACGCCGACTCCGACGGATCCCCCCACGCACACCGGTTCCTGCATGGCCGTCTACAACGTGGTGAACTCCTGGGACGGCGGCTTCCAGGGTTCGGTCGAGGTGATGAACCACGGGACGTCACCGCTCACCGGCTGGGCCGTGCAGTGGAAACCCGGCGCCGGGACCCGGGTCGGCAGCGCCTGGAACGGCTCCCTGTCCACCGGATCCGACGGCACGGTGACCGTGAGGAACGTCGATCACAACCGGGTGATCGCCCCCGACGGCAGCGTGACGTTCGGCTTCACGGCCACGTCGTCGGGCAACGACTTCCCGGTGGGAACGATCGGCTGCGCGGCACCGTAGACAGTCCGGGGCGACGCCGGTACCGGCGGCAGGCCGGGCCGGCGGCGGCCCGGCCGTACGGTCGGCTCCGTTCCGGCGTACGGGCCGCGCGGCCGGGTGGCCCGTACGCTCACGAGTCCCCGCAGTGGGGCCGCCGGCCGGCCCCCTGTCCGTCCGAACCGCTGCGCGGCCCCCGGCTCATGGCGCGGCGCTGCGCAGCGGTCGTCGCCCCCCATATGCCGGCGTCCTCCCCCTGCTCGAGCGCCCATGACCGGCAGGCGGTCAGCACCCCGCAACGACGGCACACCCCACGGGCCGCGGCGACCTGCGGATCGCTCTCCCGCTCCACCAGGGGAAAGAACAGCTCGGGGTCCTCATCGGCACAGGCGGCCCCGTCCAGCCATGGCCGGACGTCACGGGCAGGGCCGGCGCCGAAGCGAGAACGGCGAGGGTGAACAGACACGGCGAACCTCCGCACGATGCCGGCCGAACCGGCGAGTGGCTGCGGCACGCACGGTGCCACAGGCCCGGCAGGGGTCCGTTTCCCACCATAATGCGTGACTCCGCACGCCGCAGATCGGACCACCGCACGCGCCGCCTCCGTACCCCGGCGACCCGGCGACCCGGAGGCGTCGGGTCGCCGGGTCGCCGGGGTACGGAGGCGGACGCCCGGGACGCTTCTTGGACAGGTGTCCATGTATATTGGACACCTGTCCAAGAAGTGTGGAGGAGTGGGTCACCGGTGGAGACCGCGGCGAATGTTCTGGTCGGTCTGGTGGCCGCCCTGCACGTGTACATCCTGGTTCTGGAGATGTTCCTGTGGGAGAGGAAGCCGGGCCGCAGCCTCTCCGGCTTCGACGCGGAACTGGCCCGCGCCAGTGCCCCGCTGGCCGCGAACCAGGGCCTCTACAACGGCTTCCTGGCCGCGGGCCTGATCTGGGGCCTGATCGCCGGTGACCCGACGGGGTTCCGGGTCCAGGTCTTCTTCCTCGTCTGTGTGCTCGTCGCCGGACTCTACGGAGGCGCCACCGCGAACCGGCGCATCCTGATCGCGCAGGCGCTGCCCGGTGCGCTCGCGCTCGCCGCGGTCCTCCTGGCGCGATGACGGGTCCGCCGGGGGAACCCCGGGCGGCCCGCACCCGGGCCAAGCTTCGCCAGGCACTGCTGGACGAATGCGCACGGCGTCCGCTGGCGGAGGTCAGCGTGGCCGCGCTGGTGCGACGGGCGGGGGTCGGCCGTGCCACGTTCTATCTCCACTACGACGACCTGGGGTCGCTGGCCGTCGACGCCTGCGCCGGCGTGGTCCGTGAGGCGGTGGACGCCCTGCATGCCTGGCGCGGCACACCCGACCCCGCCTCCCCGCCACCCGCGCTCATCGACTTCCTGACCGGTCTCGCTCCGCATGCCGGGCTCTACCGGGCGCTGCTGAGCCCAGGCGGCGGCGGCCCGCTCGGCCGCGTGCTCCATCGGGACCTGCGGGCCCGCAGCCGCACCGAGCGCAGCCTGGCCGGTGCTCCGGAGCCCGACCTGATCGCCTCAGCCGTGGCCGCGACCTTCACGGGAGTGCTCGCCGACTGGCTGCACGGTCTCATCCCGGGCACCCCCGGCGAGATCGCCCACCGGATCTGGCACCTGCTCGTCACCCTGCACCGCGCCCCTCCGCCCTGACGGGTCCTCCGCCGCGGTGGACCGTGCCCCACTCCACCCGGCACGAAGCACCGGGACCACGTCCCTCCGGCGTCCGGGACACAACAGCGTGACCGGCACCCCGGTCACGCAACGGCATCCTGCCTCCCGGCTCGTCGGGCGAGCGGATCCCGTGCGTGGGCGAACGCGCCGCACCCACGGGACGGCCCGTTCCCCGCCGAGCCGGAGGAGGAGAACACCACTCAGGTCGACTCGCGCACCACCAGCTCGGTCGGCAGCGTCAGTTGCTGCCGGGGCGCGCCGTGCCGGGTGATGTCGGTGAGGATCCGGGCCATGGTCCGGCCCAGTTCCTCCACCGGCTGACGCACCGTCGTCAGAGGGGGGTTGGTGTGGCGTGCGAAGACGGAGTCCTCGAATCCGACGACGGCGACATCGCCGGGCACCTGCCGCTTCCGGCGGCGCAGTTCGGCCAGGGCGCCGACGGCCATGAGGTCGGAGGCGGCGAAGACGGCGTCCAGGTCCGGGGCGCGTTCAAGAAGCGAACACATGGCGCGGCCGCCGCTCTCCTCGGTGAAGTCGCCCGCCTCGACCAGGAGTTCATCGGCCGGCAGTCCCGCCTCGTCATGCGCGGTGCGCCACCCGGCGAGCCGGCTTCGGCCGACGTCCATGTCCTGCGGGCCGGTGATCGTGGCAACCTTCGTCCTGCCGCTGCGCAGCAGGTGCCGGACGGCCTCGGCGGCCCCGCCGGCGTTGTCGGCGTTGACGTAGCTCAACTGTTCGCCCGCGTCCCGGCGGCCGGCCAGCACGGTGGGCAGGCCCATCTCCTCCAGCATGCCGGGCAGCCGGTCCTCGGAGTGGACGGAGACCAGGAGGACACCGTCCACGCGGCGCGTCGCCACCGACTCGGTCAGCTGGTCCCGCTCGGCCTGGTCGCGCACGAGCATGAGCTGCAGCTGGGTCCGGGTCTCGGCGAGGGCGCCGCTGACCCCCCGTATCAGCGCGGCGAAGAACGGCTCCGAGCCGAGCCGGCTCTCCGCTTCCGGGATCACCAGGGCCACGGCGTTGGTGCGGTTGGTGACCAGGCCGCGGGCGACCGAGTTGGGGACGTAGTTGAGCTCCTTGATCGCCGCCAGAACCCTGGAGCGGGCGTCGGCGCTGACCAGATCCGAACCGTTGACGACGCGGGAGACCGTGGTGCGGCCCACACCGGCGCGGGCGGCGACCGTTTTGATCGTGGGCCGGCGATTCCCAGCCATGCGCTTCCCTCCCTGGCAACCGCGGCGGTGCCGGCCGCGGGGGTGACCAGCGGCATTGTTGCAGACGCCGCCGCCGCCGGAGCACACCCGGGGGCCTGTGGATCCTGTGCCGGAGAGCCGGGCCGGGCGACGATTCGGGTTCAAGTTATTGACAGATCCCCTCCGGCCAACGAGTCTTCGATGCGCCGGTGGGAACGTACCCACCCGTGATTGGGCACGTTCCCATTCTTTGTTGAGCCGCTGTAGTCATCGCAGAACTCGCCACTCCGATGTGTCAGCGTCGTCGCTAGGAGGAGATCCATGGGCACTTTCGGTTCGTTGCGCACCAAGGCGGTGGCGACAGCCGCGGCCGTCGGCGCGCTGACGCTCGTCGTCGGCTGCAGCGGCGGTGGCGATTCGGTCACCGGTGGTGGCAAGAAGGACGGCAAGGTCGTCATCACCATGGGCCTGTACGGCGTGATGGGCCTCAAGGAGACGGGCCTCCTCGAGCAGTACGAGAAGGAGAACCCCGATGTCGACATCAAGGCCGAGATCGCCGGTGACGAGCAGACGTACTACACCGCGCTGCAGACCAGGCTCGCCGCCGGCAACGGCCTGAAGGACATCCAGGGCATCGAGATCGGCCGGGCCAAGGAGATCACCGAGACCCAGTCGGACAGGTTCGCGGACTTCGCCGGCCAGGCGGGCACCGACCACTTCCTGCCCTGGAAGGAGTCCCAGATCAGCACCGAGGACGGCAAGGTGCTGGGCCTGGGCACCGACATCGGCCCGATGGCCGTCTGCTACCGCAAGGACTACTTCGAGAAGGCGGGCCTGCCCACCGACCGCGAAGAGGTCGCCAAGCTGTGGGAGGGCGACTGGAGCAAGTACGTCGAGGTCGGCCGCACCTTCAAGAAGGACTTCAAGGGCGGGGACGTGGCGTACATGGACGCGGCCAGCGGCCTGTTCAACGCCATGGTCTACGGCTACCCCGAGCAGTACTACAACGACAAGGGTGAGCTGATCCACGACAGCAACCCGGCCGTCAAGGAGGCCTGGAACCTCGCCGCCGACGCCGCCGAAGCCGGCCTCACCGCCAAGCTCCGCCAGTTCCAGCCGGGTTGGGACCCCGGCCTGTCCAACGGCACGTTCGCGACCGCCGTGTGCCCGGCCTGGATGCTCAGCCACATCAGCGAGAAGGCCGGTGAGGCGAACAAGGGCAAGTGGGACGTCGCCAGGGCGCCCAAGGGCGCCAACTGGGGCGGCTCCTTCCTCGGGGTGATCGAGAAGAGCCCGGTGAAGGAGGAGGCGAAGAAGCTCGTCGCCTGGCTGACCGCGCCGGAGCAGCAGGCCCACATCTTCAAGGAGATCGGCAACATCCCGTCCTCGCAGGAGGCGCTGGAGGCCGACGACGTGAAGAACGCGAAGTCCGAGTACTTCAACAACGCCCCGATCGGCCAGATCTTCGGCGCCGCCGCCCAGGAGATCCCGGACAAGCAGGTCCTCGGCCGCAAGGACGGCACGATCAAGGACACCTTCTCCCAGGGCCTGACCCTGATCGAGCAGCAGGGCACCCCGCGTGACGACGCGTGGAAGACCACCGCCGAGCGCATCGAGAAGGCGGTCGGCTGACCGGTCGCCCCGCGGCCCCGGGCCCGCCCGCCGCCTGCCGGCGGACGGGCCCGGGGCCGGCCCACCCATCTGCTCTGAGGAAGGAAGTCCGGTGGCCACCTCCACCACCAAGGCCCTGGCCGGCGAGGAGCCGCCAGGCCCGCCGCGCAGGACGGGCGGCGAGCCGAGTGCCCCGCGCCGGCGCGGGGCACTGCTGCACCGTCTGGACATCAAGGGCGCGCCGTACGCGTTCGTCGCGCCGTTCTTCGTCGTCTTCGCCGCGTTCAGTTTCTACCCCCTGATCTACACCTCGTGGATCTCCCTGCACCGGGTCGAACTGGCCACCCTCGACGTCATGGAGTGGGTGGCGTTCGACAACTACGTCGAACTCTGGGGCGACTCACGGTTCTGGAACGCCGTGCAGAACACCATCACCATCGGCGTCATCTCCACGGTGCCGCAGCTGCTGATGGCGCTCGGCCTGGCACACCTGCTCAACTACCGGATGCGCGCCTCGCTGTTCTTCCGCGTCGCCTCGCTGGTGCCGTACGCCACCTCGGTCGCCGCCGCGGCCCTGGTCTTCACCATGATCTTCGAACGCGACTTCGGCATGATCAACTGGGCGCTCGGCACGGTCGGCATCGACCCGGTGAACTGGGAGGCCGACAAGTGGCCCGCCCAGGTGGCGATCTCCACCATCGTCATCTGGCGCTGGACCGGCTACAACGCCCTGCTCTACCTGGCCGCCATGCAGGCCATCCCCGCCGACCGCTACGAGGCGGCCTCGCTGGACGGCGCCTCCCGGTGGAAGCAGTTCACCCACGTCACCGTCCCCGGGATCCGCTCCACCATCGTCTTCACCATCGTGCTCTCCACGATCGGCGCCACCCAGCTGTTCGGTGAGCCGCTGATCTTCGGCCAGGGCCCCAACGGTGTCACCGGCGGCGCGGACAACCAGTACCAGACGCTGGGCCTGTTGCTGTACGAGGAGGGCTGGAAGAACTACCAGATGGGCCGCTCGGCGACCGTCGCCTGGGCCATGTGCCTGCTGCTCGTCCTCGTCCTCGTCGCGCAGCGCCTGATCAAGCGCCTGCGTTCCCGCACGTCCTGACCTGGAGTCGTCATGACCACCCACAGCCTCCCGGCCCGGACGGACGCGCCGGACCGTGCACCCGACGGGAAACCGGCCGGCCGCGGCGGCCGCCGGCTGCTGCGCCAGCGCGCCGGCCGCCAGCACCACGCGGGTCCGCTCGCCTACGTCCTGCTCGTCATCATGGCGCTGCTGTCCCTCTTCCCGCTGTACTGGACGATGGTGGCGGCCTCCACCGACAACACCCGGGTCAGCCAGACGCCGCCGCCGTTCCTGCCCGGCCCGAACCTGTTCACCAACCTCGCCCGGGCCTGGGACGAGGCGGCCATGGGCAAGGCCATGGTCAACAGCCTGATCGTGGCCGGGGTGATCGCCCTGTCCACGGTGATGTTCGCGACCCTGGCCGGGTTCGCCTTCGCCAAACTGCGGTTCAAGGGGCGCAACGCGCTGCTCATGCTGGTGATCGGCACCATGCTGGTGCCGCCGCAGCTCGGCGTCGTACCGCTGTTCATGATGATGTCCGAACTCGGCTGGTCGCAGCAGCTGCCCGCCGTCATCTTCCCCACGCTGGTGAGCGCGGTCGGCGTGTTCTTCATGCGGCAGTACCTGTCCGAGGCGCTGCCGGACGAACTCGTCGAGGCCGGACGCGTGGACGGGGCGCACTCGCTGCGGATCTTCTGGAGCATCGTGCTGCCCGTCGCGCGGCCCGCCATGGCGGTCCTGTTCATGATCACGTTCGTGCACGCGTGGAACGACTTCTTCTGGCCGTTCGTGGTGCTCGACATGACCAACCCGACGGTCCCCGTCGCCCTCACCCAGCTCAGCGCGGGCTATGTCCGCGACCAGTCGCTGATCATGGCGGGCGCGCTGCTCGGCACGCTGCCCCTGCTGGCGATGTTCATCGTCTTCGGCCGCCAGATCGTCAGCGGCATCATGGCGGGCGCCGTCAAGGGCTGACCCGCCGCGCCCGCCCGGCGCGAACCCGCACCCCCTTCCGGCCTTCGCGTTCCCCGCGAACAGCCCTCCCAGAAAGGACCCACGTGGTCACCGCAGCCCAGCAGCCCGCGTCCGCCCCGGACGCCGCCCGTACCTTCCCCAAGGGCTTCCTCTGGGGCTCCGCCACCGCCTCCTACCAGATCGAGGGGGCCGCGGCCGAGGACGGCCGCACCCCGTCGATCTGGGACACCTACGCCCGCACCCCCGGCCGGGTCCGCAACGGCGACACCGGTGACATCGCCACCGACCACTACCACCGCTGGCGCGAGGACGTCGCCCTCATGGCCGAACTCGGCCTGGGCGCCTACCGTTTCTCCCTCGCCTGGCCCCGTATCCAGCCCACCGGCCGCGGCCCCGCGGTCCAGAAGGGCCTGGACTTCTACCGGCGCCTCGTCGACGACCTGCTGGACAAGGGCATCCAGCCCGTCGCCACCCTCTACCACTGGGACCTGCCGCAGGAGTTGGAGGACGCCGGGGGCTGGCCCGAGCGCGCCACGGCGGAGCGGTTCGCCGAGTACGCGGCCCTCGCCGCCGACGCCCTCGGTGACCGGGTGAAGACCTGGACCACCCTGAACGAGCCCTGGTGCAGCGCCTTCCTCGGCTACGGCTCCGGTGTGCACGCGCCCGGCCGCACCGACCCGGTCGCCGCGCTGCGCGCCGCCCACCACCTCAACCTGGCCCACGGCCTGGCCGTCCAGGCACTGCGGGACCGCATCCCCGCCGACGCCCAGTGCTCGGTCACCCTCAACATCCACCACGTCCGCCCGCTCACCGGCAGCGACGCCGACGCCGACGCGGTCCGCCGGATCGACGCGCTCGCCAACCGGGTCTTCACCGGCCCGATGCTGCGGGGCGCCTACCCGGAGGACCTGTTCAAGGACACCGCGGCGCTGACCGACTGGTCCTTCGTGCACGACGGCGACCTGCAGCGGATCCGTCAGCCGCTGGACTTCCTCGGCGTCAACTACTACTCGCCCACGCTCGTCTCGGAGGCCGACGACAGCGGGACGCACACCAGCGACGGACACGGCAGGAGCGACCACAGCCCCTGGCCGGGCTCCGACCGGGTCGCCTTCCACCAGCCGCCCGGCGAGACCACCGCCATGGGCTGGGCCATCGACCCCAGCGGCCTGCACGAGCTGCTGTGCCGGCTGTCGTCGGACTTCCCCGAGCTGCCGCTGGTCATCACGGAGAACGGCGCCGCCTTCGACGACTACGCCGACCCCGCCGGCCAGGTCAACGACCCCGCCCGGATCGCCTATCTGCGCGGTCACCTGGCCGCCGTCCACCAGGCCATCGCGGACGGCGCGGACGTGCGCGGCTACTTCCTGTGGTCGCTGCTGGACAACTTCGAGTGGGCACACGGTTACAGCAAGCGCTTCGGCACCGTCTACGTGGACTATCCGACCGGCACGCGCATCCCCAAGGCCAGCGCCCGCTGGTACTCCGGGATCGCCCGCACCGGAGTCCTGCCCGGCGCCTGACCGGGCACGGGACGGGGACCTCGGCTCCCGCCCGGCGCCGTGCCGCACGGCCGACGCGCCCCCGCACCCCGCATACCGGGGTACGGGGGCGCGCGCGGTGACCGCGCCGGCCGCCGGCGGTACGACGACGGCGGAGGCGGCACCTGCCCACGGCCCCGGCGTACGGGCGAACCGGCGCCGGTGAAGGTCCGGGCGCCACTCCGCAGCGTTCACGCGGCCGGAAAGACGCTCCGTGCGCCTCCTCCCGCCGGAGCCGGTCCGCCCGGCGGTCGGAGGCCGGTGAGCAGACCGTCGAGCGGCGCCGGTACGCGCTGGGGGTGGAGGGCTTCGACGAGGACCCGACCGTAGTGGATCTTGCGGCCCTTCTTCGTGCCGAGGAAGCGCCGCAACTGCTGCTGCGGGGTGCGGCCGCGCTGGGCCGGCTGGCGCAGGAAGGTCCGCAGGGCGCGCAGGTCGCCCTCCGCCCGGACGAGTTCTTCCATCCGTGTCACGCCCAGCGCGCGGATGAGCTCGTCCTCCAGGTCCGCCGCGCAGACGAAGAAGTCCCCCGCCCGCCCACCGGCCCGCTGCAGGCCGCGGGCGTAGTAACCGCGCTCGGCCTCGTCGCACAGTCCCGTGAGGCGGAGCCCCAGCCCGGACGGCCCGAGGAGGCGGGCGAACCGCCCGACGTTCATCGCACCGCCCATCGGCAGGACGCACACCCCCTCGGCCGCCAGGTCCCGGCCGCGGCTCGCGGCCAGTGCGCCGACCGCGGCGGCGTCGCTCAGTCCCTCGAGCAGGACCGCAGCCCGTACGGGCAGGCGCGCGGCCAGTTCACGCGCCGGATCGCCGGGACCTCCGGCCGCCCACGCGGTGACCGCCTCCCGGAACGCCCCCATGTCTGCCATGTGCCGAGTCTCCGCCGTTTCCGGCGGCCACGGTAGCCGATATCCGCCCGCCACCGACGGCGGGGACCCCCGGGCCTTCGGGGCCGCTCCCCGGCGAGGCGAGGACCGGCCCCGCTCCTACCAGATCAGGCACCAGTAGCCGCCGTGGTGACCGATGGCGATGTGGCCGCACCGCGGCACCAGTCCGGGGTCCGGCCGCCCCACGGCCGCCAGTGCACAAGCCGGGTCACCGACCGTGTCGGCGGTGGCCATGCGCCGGGCGGCGGCCACCGCCGCCGGGGAGGTGGACCACTCGGTCGTCACCGGCTCGATGCCGTCGCCCGCCTGTGTCGGCATCCGGGTGAAGGGCGCCGGCGTGGAGGGTGCCGGCGTGGACGGTGCCGGAGCGGGCGTCCGAACGAGTGGGATCGGCCGGGAAGCGGGAGCGGAGGGTGGCGGTGGGACGGGCGCCGACGGCTCCGGCCGCGTCCGCGGGGTCCGCGTCGGCACGTGCTGCGGGGGTGGCGCCGAGGGGGTGGACGCCGCCGACCGTGCCGGAGCCGTTCCCGGGGTCGGTGCGGCCGACGGGACGGCCGCCGTGGGGTGGCCTGTCGGCCGGTTGCCCGACGGCGCCGGCTGACGCGGACGGGTTGTCGCCGGCTCGGGCGTCCGGGTGCGTGGCGACGGCTGCCGCGCCGTGGCCGACGCCTCCGGTGAAGACGTCCAGGGCGGCAGGGGACTGAGCGTCGGCAGGGACAGGTCGGCCGAGGCCGACGGCTCGGGGCGGGGCGTGCCGCCGTCCGTCGCGACCAACGCCCACAGGCCGATGCCGCCGAGGACGAGCAGGGCGATGCCGCCCGCGATCCATGGTGCCCGTCGGGGCGGGCGTCGGTGACGGTTCATGGTCCTTACTGTCCTATGCGACCTGGCGGAACGCCTGTCGCCCGGACACGGCCCGGACCGCGGGGTCGCTCCGCGCCCCGGTCCGGCCGGTGCCGGCCGCCGCAGGCGCGGCCGGCCCCGCCGCCGCCCGGCATACCACCCGTGCGGTCAGTGAGCGGGGCGGCTCGCCCCCGGGGCGGCGAGGGCTTCCCCGGCGGTTCGCCGGTCCTGTGCGTGGCTGCCGCCGGAGATTCCGGGGCTGCCGGCGCGCCGGCAGCCCCCGCCGACCGGGCGTCCGCCGCCGACCGCCATCGCACGCCCCGGACGCGGGCGGCCGGCCGGCGGCGCGATCCGCGGGTCGGCGAGGTGGCCGTTCCCCGTGTGAGCGGCGGCGGGGAGGGAAGCCGCGGTCCACGCCTCGCCGGGAGCGGCATCGGTGGGGAGGAAGGGCGCGTCGGTGCGGGAGCGGCCCTTCGGTGTGGTGCGGTGCCGAGCGGTACGTGTGGTCCGGGGCGGGCGAGGCGGGTGGGCCCTCTCACCGCGGCGGAGGGGCGGAGGTGGAGGCCACCCGGGTGACGGGCACCTCGGGATCGGCGGCCCGTGCACCGCCGGGCCGGTCCCGTGGAACGCGATGTCGCTTCAGGAGGGGCGTCCCGGTGGTCAGCCGGCGACCGTCAGGACGAGCTTGCCGCGGGTGCGGCCGGCCTCGCCGTGGGCGTGGGCCGCGCCGGCCCGCTCCAACGGGAAGGTCTTCTCCACCTCCACGACGACCTCGCCGGCGTCGATCAGGCCGGCGATCGTCGTCAGCGCGGTGCCGTCCGGCTCGACCAGGAAGGAGGTGGCCCGCACCCCGGCCGCCCCGGCGGCCCGTGCCAGTTCGGGGGAGACCCCGGCCGGGACCGCGACCAGCAGACCGCCGGGGCGCAGCACCTTCAGCGAGCGGGTGCTCGTCAGGTCGTGGGCGTCGCCCACCAGGTCGATGACGACGTCGATGTCGGCGGTGGCGTCCTCGAAGCGGGTGGCGGTGTAGTCGACGGTCTCGTGCGCGCCGATTTCCTTGAGCCAGGAGTGGCGGGCGGCGCCGGCGGTGGCGGTCACATGGGCGCCCAGGTGCCGGGCGACCTGGACGGCGAAGTGACCCACCCCGCCGGCGGCGGCGGTGACCAGGACACGCTGGCCGGCCCGCACACGGGCGGTGTCGACGACGATCTGCCAGGCGGTCAGCGCCGCCAGTGGCACGGCGGCGGCGTGCACGTGGTCGACGGTGGCCGGCTTGCGGGCGAACTGCCGGGCCGGCGCGGTCACATACTCGGAGTAGGCGTTCGCGGCGCGCGGGAACCACGGCATTCCGTAGACCTCGTCGCCGGCCTTCAGCGTGGTCACGCCGAAGCCGACCTCCTCCACCACGCCGGACACGTCCCAGCCGACGGTGAACGGCGGCTCGCCGAGCACGCCGGCCATGCCGGTGCCGCCCCGGGTCTTCCAGTCGACCGGGTTGACGCCGGCGGCGTGCACCCGGACCAGGACCTCGGTGGGCAGCGGCGCCGGCCGCGGCACCTGCCGGACCCGCAGCACCTCCGGGCCGCCGAAACCGTCCTGCACCACCGCGCGCATCGTGTCTGCGGACATACGTCATCTCCTGGAACAGCGCTCTGTGGAGGGCCTCCGCGGCTCTCCCCGGACACCGACGACGCCGTCCCCCGGGGGGGCGGCTATCTGAGATCCTCTCCTTCCCATCGGGAAGTGTCCTGGGGAGAAGTGTCCCGACGGGGAGAGCGAGCACGACGGCCACCTGCCTCGGCGCTGGGCGCGAGCACCACGACGTCCACGCCGGCCGGCCCCTGCCGTGCCCCGTACCGCTCATGGGCCGGGGACGACATCGACCACGCCCTCCCCGCCGAGCGGTGACGGGGGCTCACGCGGCTCTTTCGCGCATCCGGGTGGGTGAAGCGCGCCCGTCCGGCGGAACGACCCCGTGACCGCACGCGCCGGGACCGGCGCCGGTCCCGGCGGCGATCCGGTACGGACGCGACTCGCGGCGGCCGCGGCCGTGTCGCTGACGGTCGGCGCGGGACCGGGGCTCAGGGCTGTGACGCCGGGGGCGGTGGCCGAGTACGGCGGCGACGCCCTGTACACCCTGCTGACCGTCGTGCCGCTCGTCCCGGCGACGCCGCGGGTGGCACCGCTCCAGGCCGGCACAGTCGCCTTGTCCCTCGGCTGGGGGATCGGGTTTCCGCAGCTCAGCGGGTTGCCGGTGGAGTTCTCCCGGCACGGCACGGCGGCCCGCCCGGTCCTCGGTTCCGCCTTCGGCGCACCGGATCCGGTCCGGTGCGCGGTCGGCGCGGTCGTCGGCCGTTTCGCCCCGGCCGGACGTGTGGTGCCGGGGCGAGGTTCCGGTTCCGGCCCCGGTGATCGCGGGTCGTCGTGACGGCGCGGGGGGACGCCGGCGTGAAGCCGTCCGGCGACACCTTCCGTTCGGCACCTTGACCCGCCCGAGCCGCGCGGTTTAGCGTTCCCGCACTTGATGGCGATTGAAACGATTCAACGCACGTGAACCACTTCTCTGGGGTGCAACCATGTACGAATCCGTCTCGCAGCGTGGCGGTATGTCCAGACGCACGGTCCTCGCCGCGGCCGTGACCGTCGGAGCCGCGGCCGCCCTCGGCGCCGCCTCACCCGTCGCCGCCGCCCTTCCCCGCACCGGCGGCGGTGCGGAGCACACCGCCGACTGGTTCGCCGCGCCCGGCAGGTCGGTGCGGCCGAAGTTCCGCTGGTGGTGGCCGGACGGTCTGGTGGACCCCGACGAGATCGCCCGCGAGATCGACCAGATCGCCGACGCGGGCTTCGGCGGGGCCGAGATCGCCGCCGTGCACCACAGCATCAGGGACAAGTCGCTGCTCGACACCGCCCGGCACGGCTGGGGCGGCAGGTCCTGGCGCGACGGCGTGGAGGCGGCCCTGCGCCGGGCGGCCAGGCGCGGCCTCACCGTGGACATCACCCTCGGCCCGAGCTGGCCCGCGGCCGTCCCCGGTGTCACCCCCGACGACGAAGCCGCGACGCAGGAACTCGTCCACGGCCGGATCCCGCTGACCGGTGGCGCCACCTACCGCGGACCGGTGCCCCGGCCCGCGCACAAGGCCGCCTCCGGTGTCACCCGCGAGCGCCTCCTCGCCGTCCAGGCGGCCCGGGTGGACACCGCCAACTCCACCCGCAAGGAGACCGGGCTCGCCCCGGACAGCGTCCGCGACCTGACCGGCGCCGTCACCGACGGCACCCTGGAGTGGACGGCGCCCGCCGAGGGCGACTGGGTGCTGATCTCGTACTGGCAGCGCGGCTCGGGACAGCAGCCGGAATCGGGACCCCACACCGCCCCCGCCGCCTACGTCGTCGACCACCTCAGCGAGGCCGGCACCACCGCCGTCACCGACTTCTGGGACCGCCACATCCTGACCGACTCCCTGCGGCGCCTGCTCGAAGCCGCGGGCGGCGCCTTCTTCGAGGACTCCGTGGAACTGGAGACCGACGGACTGCTCTGGACGCGGCGGCTGCCGGAGGAGTTCGAGAAGCGCACGGGCCGCCCCCTGCTGCCCCACCTGCCCGCCGTCGTCCTCGACGACAGCAACCAGGTGTTCGCCTTCGACGCCCAGCTGACCCGGCAGATCCGGCACGACTTCTGGGCCACCGTGTCCGACCTGTTCAACCGCCACCACGTGCGCGCCCTGCGGGACTGGGCGCACGGCCTCGGCATGACGCTGCGCGCCCAGCCCTACGGCCTGCAGACCGACTCCATCGCCTCCGCCGCGCTGCTCGACATCGCCGAGGGCGAGTCCCTCGGCTTCAAGAACCTCGACGACTACCGCTGCCTGGCCGGCGGCCGGGACATGGCGGGACACACCGTGCTCTCCTGCGAGTCGGGCGCCTACAACGGCTCCGCCTACAGCACCACCTGGGACCGCGTGCTGCGCACCATGGGCGGCGCCTACGCGGCCGGCGTCAACCAGACCGTCCTGCACGGCTTCTCCTACGCGAAGGCCCCGGAGTCGCAGTGGCCGGGCTTCGCCGCCTTCAGCCCGTACAACGGCACCGCCGGCTACAGCGAGTCCTGGGGCCCCCGGCAGCCCACCTGGCGGCACGCCGAGGACATCTCCGGCTACCTCGGCCGCGTCCACCAGGTCCTCCAGGCCGGCACGGTCCGCGCGGACGTCGCCGTCTTCCGGCAGACCGGCTACTCCGCCACCGGCATCGGCGCGTCCTGGTTCACCTCGACCGGCGTCCCGCTCGGGTGGACCCACCAGTTCATCAGCGGCCCGTTGCTCGACCTGCCCAACGCCAGGGTGTCCGGCGGCCGGCTCGCGCCGGACGGCCCGGCCTACAAGGCCCTGTTCGTCGAGGGCGACTTCTTCTACGGCTCCACCCCGACCCTGGCTCTGGCCGACGCCCGCAAGCTGCTCCGCTTCGCCGAGGCCGGGCTGCCCACGGTGCTCCTCGGCGCCTTCGACCAGGCGCTCACGCCGGGCGTGCCGGCGTCGGGCGAGACCGGGCGGCTGCGGGACGTCCTGGCCCGCCTGCTCGCCCTGCCCAACGTGACCCGGGTCACCGACAAGACGGCGGTCGGGAACGCGCTCACGGCCCTCGGCGTCACCCCCGACGCCCGCTACTCCACCGCCTCGACGCTCCTCAACGCCCACCGGGTGACGGAGCAGGCGGACTTCTACTACCTGTGCAACGGCAAGCACGCCGAGACCGTCAAGCCGCCCGTCGCCGCGATCGACCACGACGTCACCCTGCGCTGCACCCGCGGCCGCGAGTTCGTGCCCTACCTGCTCGACCCCTGGACGGGCAGGGCCGAACGAGCCGCGCGGTACACGCGGCAGGACGACGAGATCACCCTGCGCGTCGCGCTGCGGCCCGGCCAGACCGCCATCGTGGCGCTGGGCCGGCCGGGCCTCTTCGGGGACCGCAACGGCAACCGTCCGCACGCCGTCTCCTCGGACGCCGACGAAGTGCTGTTCACCCGTGACGGGCTCACCGTGCGGGCCGGCGCGGCGGGCACGTACCGGACCCGTCTGTCGCAGGGCCGCACGGTCACCACCACCCTGCCGTCCGTGCCCGCCGCGATCGAGCCGGACCGCTGGCACCTCGACGTGGACGACTGGTTCCCGGGCTCCGACGCGACCCGGACCGAGACCGTGCGCCGCAGCGTGGAGCTGGACACCCTGCTGCCCTGGTCGCGCATACCGGAACTGGCGGACTCGGCCGGCATCGGCACGTACCGCACCACCGTGGTGCTCCCGGACGACTGGACCTCCTCCCACGGCGCCGTGCTGGACCTGGGACAGGTCAGCGACACCTTCCGCGTCACGGTCAACGGACGGGACTCGGGCCCCGCCGACCGTCTGTGCCCCGTCATCGACGTGGGTCCGCTGCTGCGGCGGGGCGAGAACACCATCGAGATCGAGGTGGCGACACCGCTCGTGAACCGCCTCCGGACGACCCGTCCGGAGGTCTTCGGCGGAGTCGCCCGCCAGGACCACGGACTCGTGGGCCCGGTCCGCCTGGTGCCGTACGCGCAGTCCGCCCTCTGATTGAACGTTTCAACCCGCCTGATTCCCACCGGAGTTGTCCGGCTGTGAGACAGCCGCTGTGCGGACGGTGCCCACGCCCGTCCGCACAGCGGCATGCCCCCGTGCGCTCAAGTCGCGCACATCAGAGTGTTCTGTGCGTCCCTTGCGCATCCCGTGAGAACCCCTGACGCCCGCTGTGGCGGCGCTTGGCGTCTGCGCCGATACGCCGAGCTGCTGATCGACCCGGCCGTCGAGGGCGGCATGACGTCGGCGTCCGGCTCCTGCCGCACGCCGTACGGCAGGGCCCGCAGCGACTGGGCACGCACGCGGGACCGCTTCCGGCCGACCGTGGACGTCCCCGCCGGAAGCACCGCGCAGGTGCACGTCCCCGCAGCCGGCGGGCGCGCCGAGGCGGAAGGGAGCGCGGCTGCTCGGGGTGAGCGGACAGGAGGCCGTGTACCAGGTGGGTTCGGGACACCGGACCTTCCACTCGGTCCCGCCGCGGTCCTGAGGCACGAGCGCTCCCGCCGGGCCACCGTGCGGCACGTCGTCGCCGACGCCCCCACCGACGAGGACCTCGCCGTGCCCGGCGCGGCCACAGCCGGCATGCCGCTCGTCGGCGGCGCCGCGGGCCCGGCCGGCCGGTTCCGTCAGGCAGGCCGGCGCCATGCGTTCAGCGCAGTGTGACCCGAGCGGCCACCGGCAGGTGGTCGCTGCCGGTGGCGGGCAGGGTGCGGATGTGGCCGACGGTCGCAGAGCGGGCCATGACCTGGTCGATGCGGGCCACGGGGAAGGCAGCGGGGAAGCTGAAGGCGAAGCCCCGCTCCGCCGTGTTCATCCGTGAGGTCAGCGGGGCCAGCCCGCGGTCGTCGACGGTGCCGTTGAGATCGCCGAGCAGGAGGACCGTCCTCACCTTCTCGGCGGCGACGGCCTCGCCCAGCAGACCGGCACTCCCGTCCCGCCGGGAGGACGCGAGGCCGCCCGCCCCGACCCGGACCGAGGGAAGGTGTGCGACGTACGCGGCGATGTCGCCGTGCGGTGTGTGGACCACGGTCCGCAGTCCGCGCTCCCAGGTCTCCGTGATGTCCGGGGGCTTGATGTCCACCGGCCGGGCACCGCTCAGCGGGTGCTTCGACCAGAGCCCGACGGTTCCCCGCACGGCGTGGTACGGGTAGCGCGGGGCGAGGATCCCCGCGTACACCGCCCGCGCCGGGGGCACCAGCTCCTCCAGGGCGATGAGATCGGGCCCGGCGTCCGCCAGGGCGCGGGCGGTGCCCGCCGGGTCGGTGTTCTCGTCGCCGACGTTGTGCTGCACCACGGCCAGATCGCGCGGACCGGGCCCGGCCCCGGGCAGGAGCAGCCCGCCGAACAGGTGCGTCCAGACCGCCACCGGCAGCAGCGACGCCACCAGCGCGGCGGCCGAACGGCGCAGCAGAGCGGGGACGAGCAGCACCACGGCCACCGGGCCGAGCCACGGAAGGAACGTTTCCAGCAGGCTGCCCGGACGGCCCACGGAGTCGGGCACCGCCCGGTGCCCGATCAGGAGTCCGGCCGTCAGCACCGCGAGCACCGCGGTCACCCGCCCCCGTCCCCGGTCCGGCCGCCACCGTCCGTCCCGCCCGGTGCCGGCGCCCGCGGCCCCCGGCTCGGCTCGGTACCGCGTCCACCGGGCCACCACCGCCTTCCCCGACACCCAGGCCTCCCATCCGTCTGCCCCCGCTGCCCAGGACGGGTCACCGGACCGGCCGGTTCCCGAGGCCGACGGGAGGCACCCCGTCGCTCACCCGTACGACCGCGGGGGCGCGGCCCGCACGGCACGGTGGGCTGCCGGCCGCGCCCTTTCCGGCCGGCCCGCCGGTGGCGTGAACCGACCGCGCGCCCACGGCACACCGATGATTCCCGGCGGCAACCGGAGTCCAATGACGTGTTCCGGACGACCGGCCGCGGAGGCCGGCCGACCGTGTCGAGGGCCGTCACGCGGGCCGGCCTCCGTGGCCGGCGAGGGACACGGCGGGGCTCCCGAACCGCGAGGGCGGTATGCGGAATCCGCACTACAATCCACGCGACCACCTTGGGGGAATGCCAGATGGAAACCGTTATCGTCCAATTACCGGAGACCGAAGCGCCGGTACCGGGTGAAACCGGAAGACCCGGATTGCTGCACCTGGGTCCCGGGGACGTCATCGACTTCGGGCGCGGCGTGCCCGGAAGCGGAACCACGGCGATCGACCTGCCGGATCCCGGGATCTCGCGCCGTGCCGGACAGCTGGAAGCCGCCGCGGACTACTGGCGGTTGTCCAACTTCAGCCGCAGCATGTCATACGTGGTGGAGAACCTGGAGGGCGCCGGCGAGTACATCACCGTGGCACCCGGCCGCCTCGGCGCGCCGGTGCCCTTCGAGTTCTCCCGAGTGGTGCTGCCGGCTCTGACGGGCAGCGCCTCCTTCAAGGTGTTCGCCCCGCAGCACGCCTACCTCGGCGAGCAGCCGGGTGACGGCGCCGGGGAGCAGACCGTGCATCCCTTCGCCCTGGATCCGACGTCGAAGTACTTCCTCGTGCTCGTCGCCCTGTGCGAGCCACGGCTGCGCGACCCCTCCGACCCGGCCCTGCCCGGCGCCGGGGAGATCGCGGAGCGGCTGCGCCCGCTGGCCTCGTGCCGGAGTCTGACGCGCTCGGCGGTGAACTACCACATCGACTACCTCGCGTTCGCCAAACTGCGTCTCACCCACGGTGACGAGGCACCGGCCGACGGCGCCCGCACCGGGGCCAAGCGGGCCCAACTGGCTTTCACGGCCCTGCGGTTCGGCCTGGTGCGCGAGGAGCACCTCGCCCTGCTGCCGCGACGCGACCGCCGTCCCGTGCCGCAGGAGGCCCGCCCATGACACCGCAGACACCCGGGGACCTGGACGGGCCGCGGCCGCCCCGGCTGCCGGAAGGGTTCCGCATCGAGGGCTGGGAAGTCGGCGCGGTCATCGGCTCCGGGGGGTGGGGCACCGTGTACGAGGCCCGCTCGGTCGCCGACGGCACGCCCGTGGCGGTGAAGGTGCTGCCGACCGGAGCCCTCGCACCCGGGCATCGCGCCGCGTTCGGTGAACTCGTCGCCCGAGAGGTGCGGTTCAGCGCCGGGGCGGACCACCCCCACCTCGTCCGTACGCGCGCCGTGCGCACGCTCGAGGTACCGGGCCTGCCGGCGCTGGACGGGGCGATCGCGCTGGTCATGGACCGCGCGGAGGCCAGCGTGAAGGACGTGCTGGACGCCGCCGGGTCGGGCCGGGCGGTCGCCGACGCCGCCCGGATCCTCGGCGGCGTCGCCGCGGGCCTCGCCCACATGCACGGCGCCGGGTGGGTGCACGGCGACCTCAAACCCGCCAACGTCCTGCTGGGCCCCGGCGGCGCGGTGTGGCTGGCGGACTTCGGTCTGGCCGTGGAGCTCGACGGCAGCCACGCCCACCTGCCCCCGCTGGGCACCCTCGACCACCTGCCCCCCGAGTGGTGGTCCCAGCGCACCGGCACCCGCGGATCGGTGGTCCGGCCGACCGCCGACATCTGGGCGTTCGGCATCCTCGCCCACCAGGTGCTCACCGGCGGACTGCATCCCTTCCCGGGAGCCACGGCCCGCGCCCGCTCACTCGCGGCGCAGGCCTACGCGCGCGGCACCGCCCCGCTGCGGCTCGACGCCGGACTCGAGGACGGCTGGCGCGGCCTGATCGCCGACTGCCTGGCCCCCGACCACGCCGCGCGGCAGCCGCACACCGCGCAGAGGATCGCGGCCCGGGTCGAGCAGCTGACGCGAGGACCGCACCGTCGCCGCCGGCGCCCGGGGCCGGCCGTCGTCGCGCTGCTGGGTCTGACCGCCGTGGCCGTCGCCGGTATGGCGCTGCTCGGAGGCGACGGCCGCGCGGGGAAGGACGGCACGGGCGACGACGGCTCGGGCGGCGCCCCCGGCGGGGCCACCGGGGCGCGGAGCGCCGCGGCCGGTGACATACACCCCGGCTCCGACGTGCCCGAGGCCCTGCGGCCGGTCATCGACCGTGCCGCCCATCGCTGCACCGACGAGGAGGTCACGCCGGCCCTGCTCGCCGCCATGCTCAAGGTGGAGAGCGGCTTCGACGTGAACGCCGCCCGCCCCGCCACCGACGAGTACGGCATCGCCATGTGGACGCCGTCGGTGTTCCGCGCCTGGGCCGTCGACGGGGACGGCGACGGCGACAAGGACCACATGTCGGCGCCGGACGCGATCGCCACCATGAGCCTGTACGTGTGCTGGCTGGACCAGCGCTTCAAGCAGGCGGGGCTGCCGAAGGAGGATCTGCAGGCGCTGGTCGTCGCGGGCTACCGCACCAGCGACCGCGCCGTCATCGAGGAACGCGGCGTCCCGGAACGGGTGCGGCCGCACGTGCGGGAGGTGCTGCGCCACCTCGCGGCGTACGAACGCTGAGGCGGCCCCGGCCGGCCCGCCGCGAGCGGTGGGCAAGGGCCCCGCCGGGCCCCGCCCACCGCTCGTCCCCCGTTCCACCGGCTACGGGGTGTCGCACTCCCGTACGCCCGGCAGCTTGTTGTCCGGTGAGCTGATGTAGATGTTCGAGATGTAGCCGCCGTGCTGCGGAAGATAGGCCCACCACTCGTTGGTGTAGGGCGGCACGGAGACGACCTGGCCCCGCGTCTGGCACTCCACCAGTACCTCCACCCCGGCCGGCAGCTGCCTGAGCGGGACGTCGGCGGTGGAGGGGTCCCTGCGCACGTTGACGAACTCGCTCCAGGTCCCGAACCACGTCCCGGACGGCCGCTCCGCCCCCGGCACGTTCAGCGAGCGGGTCAGCCGCCCGATGTCGGTGTACGCCTTGCCGTAGGAGGTGCCCGCCGGATGCAGCGTGAGCACGGCCACGATGGCACGGTCGCCGGCGCCCACCGTGCCGGTGGAGTGCAGGGCGGGCCTGACCAGATCCACCGCCGCGGCGGCCCGCGCACCGGGAGCGGCGCCCGTGGCCCGGTCCGCCGTGGCGCTCGCGGCGCGTGCCGGCGAGCCGCAGGTGCCGTCCGGGAAGTCACCCGACCAGCCCTGCTTCACCGCCCAGGGCCGCTCGAACGCCCCGGCGATGCCGAAGTGCTGGTCGAAGCGGTCCGAGGCGCAGCGTGTGGACCGACGCAGATTGCTCATGACGAAGTCACGGACGGGTGCGGGGGCCTTGTCCAGGATGTAGCGGTAGATCGTCACCGTGTCCCGGGCCGAGAGCGCGGTGTAGCCCCAGTACTCCTCGTACCCGGCGGGCGGCGGCACGGTGTCGCTGAGGCCCAGCCGGCCGACCATGCGGTCGATGATCGCCGCACGGCCGTAGGTCCTCCAGTAGTGGGTGGCCGCCGTGTCGTCGCTGCTGCGCAGCATCGGCTCCAGGCGGGCCCGGTCGGCGTCCGGGATGCTGTGATCGGGTCCGCGGTTCCACAGGAAGTCCAGGGCCAGCAGCAGTTTGACCACCGATGCGGACCTGAACTGAGCACCGGTCGCGATCTGTTCGGTGTACGTCCCCGTCTGCCGGTCGAACACCGCGACGCCGGCCGTGACCCCCGGCGGCACCTGTGCGGCGGACGCCGCCACCTCGGCCGTGGCGGCACGCCCTCCGTCCCCGGCGGCGGCCGGGGCGACGGCACACCACACCAGTAACGGGGCGGCCACGGCCCCCGACAACAGTCGTCCGAGTCTGCGCATGGTCGTGCCTCTCCTCGTCGCCCCGTCACCGCAGGGTCCACCGCTGACGCCGCCACGGTAGCCACCCCCGGAGCCCGGGGAGCCCTGACATGTGTCAGGGCGCGGACCGGCACGGTGTGCGGTGAGGAGTCCACGCGCGGGCCCGTGGCCGGATCAGCTCATGCCGGCACCGGCTGAAGCAGCGGCGCCGCCGCCCTGTCGCAAAGACCGGACACCACGCCCGGGAGGGTTAAGAGGAAGGCTAAGTGAGAGGGTATGCGCTGCTAGTGTGCGGGGGTGGAGGTAGGTGACCGTGGCTACTGAGGAAGAGCTGTTCGCGTCCGTCGACGCACTGCTGGAGGAGGAGCCGCTCCTCCCGTCTCCTGCGGAGCGCGCCCGGTTGCGCGAGGCCGCCGGTATCACCCAGGCGCGTCTGGCGGCCGCCTTGAAGACGTCGACGCAGTCGGTGAAGAACTGGGAGAACGGCCGCTCCGAGCCGAAGGAGCCGCGCCTGTCGGCCTATCAGCGGCTGCTGAAGGGCTGGGCGGCCAAGTACCCCGCGTCGCCCGGCGCTTCCGTCGCCGAGCCCGCCCCGGTCGTCGCACCCCGGCCTGAGCCGGTACCGCAAACGTCCGCCGGCCCGGCCGCCGCGCCCGGGGCGAAGGGTTCCGTACCGGCCGTCCGCCGCCCGGCGACGGCGTCGTCGGCCCCGGCCGTGAGGAGGGCCGCCGCGCCCGCCGTCGACTCGCGCTTCCCCCACGGCCCGCTCGCCGTGCTGGACGGCGACGGCTCCGCGTACGGCGTCGACGGCATCGTCCTGGACTGCCCCGCTCGCACGGTCCCGGAGCTGGTGGAGTGGACGCTGCGCGAGTCCGGTCTCGGGGCGCCGAAGCTGCACCGCCACGGCAAGGACTCCGACCCCCTGATCGTGCTCACCGCCGCGGCCGCCGTGAAGCTCGGTCTGCCGGAACGGCTGGAGGGCCACGAGCAGCGCCGCTCCCTGCGCCTGCCCGCGGACCATCCGGTCGTGAAGCAGGTCGCCAAGGCGAAGTGGCGGCTCACCCGGCGCGGGTTCGGCCCGTGGGCGCGCATCTACCGCACGGCACAGGGCGGTCAGCGGCAGTGCGTACAGCTCGCCGTCCTGTCCTGGGACGCTCTCGACGAACGGTCGTGGCCGGGCGTCACGGAGATGGAGCCGGCCGGCATCGCCCGCGCCCTCGGCGTCTACGCCCGGCGCGTCATCACACCGCGCGGCTCCACGGCCGTCTCCGGACTGGAGCTGATGACCGCACTGCGCCCGCCCACGAGGGCCGTGCAGGACCCCCGGACCGGCAACTGGGTCTCCGGCCACAACCCCGGCAGTCTCGGGACGGACCCGATGGATCCGGCGCCGCCGGAGGCGACCCAGGAGCATCCCGTGGTCGTGAACAGCGGCTGGATGGGCGGCTTCCTCGACGAGGAGGCGTACCAGTGGGTGCGGCCGGTGGACCTGTTGACCGATGAGGAGTGCCATCTGCCGTACGCGGTCGGCCTGGACCTGAACACGGCGTTCCTCGCCGCCGCCTCCCGGCTCACGGTGGGGCTGTCCGGCCCCGAGCACTTCGTGAACCCACCCTTCAACCCCAAGGTGCCCGGATCCTGGCTGGTGGATCTCTCCCACGTGGAGCTGGACCCGCGCCTGCCCAGCCCGTTCACGCCGACCGGGGAGCGCCCGGCGGGGCCGGCCTGGTACCAGACGCACACCGTCGCCTACGCCCAGGAACTCGGGTGCAACGTCGCTCCGCTCGAGGCGTATCTCCGCCGCGAGACCGGCGCGTACCTGGACCCGTGGCACGACCGGCTGAAGAACGCCTACGTCGACACTCTCGCCGATCTCGGCGTCACCAAGGACCTGTCCGATGCCGAGTTCCTCGAGGCGATGGAGCGCCGCACGCAGGCCGACCCGGGCATGGCGGCCGTCCTCTCGGCAGTCAAGGCCACGGTCAAGGGCGGCGTCGGCAAGCTGCGCGAGCGTCCGCAGGGCAGGACCTACCAGGAGGGCGAGCGGTGGCCGGCCCTGGAACGGCCGACCTGGCGCCCCGACATCCGCGCCGCCGTCATCAGCAAGGCGCGGGTCAACATGCACCGCAAGCTGCTGAACATGTCCCGGATGACGGGCCTGTTCCCGCTCGCCGTGCTGTCCGACTGCGTCGTCTACCCCTCGCCGGGTGACAGCCCGCTCGACTTCCTGCCTTACGCCGCGTCCGGCAAGCCGCTGCCCGGCGGTTTCCGTCTGGGACCGTCGCCGGGCCTGGCGAAGCTGGAGGGCGTCCAGCCGATGCTGTGGGCGGTCGACCTGATGGAGAAGGGCCTCAACCCCGCCCGCCACATCAAGGGCGGCGACGCCGTCCTGGACGAGGGGGAGTGAACCGTGGGGGAGATCGAGGACGCCATCGAGCGGGCCGACCGGGAGGCCGTCACCCGGCAACCGCCCAAGACCCTGAAGGGGCGTGTCGGTTACCTGATCAGGAAGATGGGCAGCGCGAAGGCCGTCGCCGAGGAGATCGGCGTCACCGCCGACTCCGTGAACCGCTACCGGCGCGGCGCGCGCAAGCACGCCCGCGCCGACGTCGCCGCGAAGATCGACGAAGCGGTGCTGGCCCGGTGGCAGCCGCAGGTGCGCAGGCGCCGGCGGGAGCGGGCCGCCACCACGAGCGGGATCACCGTGGAGACGAGGGCCCGTTTCGGGTACACCGCGCCGGTCGGCACGACCGACGACGGACGGTTCCGGCGACTCACCGTGCACCTTCCCCCGGCGTACGCGCAGCGCCTGTTCGACGCCCGTGACACGGGCGCGGGCGACCGGGAGATGCGCGGGATCATCGCCGAAGGGTTCAAGGAGGTCTACTTCCAGGACGGTGGAGCCCGCGCCGCGGGGCTCTCGGAAGTCGCCATCAACGACATCGACTACCTGGATCTCGACTACTGACGCGGGTGATCGGGGCCGGGCGGGGACGACGACCCGCCGTGCCGGGTCCCGAGCGCCGGCAGCTTGCGACCTCGCGCCCGCGGACCGCCGGCAGCGGTATGCGGCCGCAGGGGCCGGCGCGGTCCGGCGGCTTGCCCGCCGCGTCGGGCGCGCGGTCCGCCGAGGGTGAAGTCCGGCATTCCGTGTCGGGCGCCGGGGTCTCGCAGGGGTGTCGCCGACGCGCGCCGTGGTTCCGCTTCCGTCCAGCGCGTGGACTGCTGGACGGAAGCGGAGCGGTCCCCTTCGGTCGTTCTTCAGCACAAGGGGCCGCGCGGCCTTCCGGACCGGAAGGTGCGACGCCGGGGCAGGCGTCCCTCGTCCATGGTGCGCCATCCCGCGGGCACCACGACGAGAAGTGAGCTTTCGGCATCAAAAGCGTTAATTACGCCTGGATCTGCCCGTACCGAAGGCCGTGATGGAGTAAGGGACCCGGGCGGATGACGCCCGTCATTGTTCCGCATGTCCCTGATCGCGTTGAGGGCGTGCGCCCGGCGCACCATGCTGTCGTCCAGGTCCCCACCGCAGCGCATCAGCACCGCCGCGGGGGAGCCCTTCCGGACTTCTTCTCCCTCTCAGGGAAGGTGCGATGAACAGCAGGCAGGTGATGACCGTGGCCGTACTGGCGGCGGTTCTCGCATGGAGCACGGTGATGACCGTGCTGGGGCAGCTCGCGGCCGTGGCCACGTTACTGCCCTCGCTCGGGCTTCTCATCCAGCAGATCGTCTCCGCGTTCGGCGGCGGCTCGGGTGCGCGGCCGGGCACGACACCGACGGCTCCCGCGGCCGCCGCGCCGGCCGCGAGCGAGGAGCCGTGATGAGGAAACCGCCCCCGGTCCCGGGCCGGCCCGACGGAGATCCTTCCGGTCGCCGCGGCCGCCCGCCCGAGCCGATCTGCGACGAGGCCGGATCGCTCCACCGGACCTGGCTCGAGCCGGTTCGCAAGTGCCTCGTCGCCAAGGGCCTGACCCTGGACGAACTGGGCGAACTCTCCGGCTACTCCAAGACCAGGCTCTCCGAACTGCTGCGCGGCAAGGGCTACTACCCGGGCTGGCAGATCACCTACAACGTCATCCGGGCCCTGGACATCCCCGTCGGCCCGCTGCGCCGGCTGTGGACCGCGGCCGCGGTGGAGGCCGAGAAGAACGACGTCTGGATCAGGAACCGGATCCGTGACGTCAAGCCGCCCGGCCCGGACGAGCAACCGGTCGCCCACCTCGGGCTCACCCAGGCGATGTGGCAGCCCTACACCGCCTACGCCCAGGCCTTCCTGCAGACCGAGCGCCGCGCCCGGCAACTGGTCGCCCAGACCTTCGACATCCTCTGGCTCACCTGGGACGAGGCGACCGCCAGCCCCGACACCCCGCGCTACGCCTGGCAGTTGCTGCGCTCCCGGGTCCACGCGGTCGCCGCCAAGCGGCCCGACGGCCGCCCCGACCTGAGGTCCGCGGCGTTCTCCACCGCCGGCCAGGCACGGATCACCGACCTCACCGCGCGCCTGGCCCGGATCGACGTCCTCGCGCAGTTCTTCGACACCATCACCCGTCTGCCCCCGGACCAGATGGACGTCACCATCCTGCGCTACCTGTGCGACATCGCCCCGGACGCCGTGCCGGGCGTCATCGGCCTGTCCCCGGCCATCACCCACACCCTGGACCACCACGCCCGAGGGGCTCTGCACCGGCTCCTCCCCGACACCGACCCCCAGGAGTGATCCCCCCGCCATGACGATCATCGACGACCTCCTCGCCCAGTCGCGGCTGCTGCACCGGCCCCATGTCCCCTGCGACACCGTCCCGTACGACGACCTGGCCTACGCCGGACTCATGGAGGAGGGCCTGCCGCTCCGGGGCGCCGGGCCCGAGCCGGCCGACGAAGGCGCCGCACAGAGCCTCGCCGCCCTGTGCGAGGCGGTCGTCGCGCACTGCGCCTCCGACCAGCTCGCCGACTTCCTCACCGACCAGCTCCCCCAGCCGCGGGCCGCCTGGATCCTCGGCTGCGTCCTGCAGCTCGCCGGTGCCGAGGACGGCGCCCGCTTCTGGTGGCAGTACGCAGCCGGCGCCGACGACGCCCCCGCCTCCTACTGCCTCTATCTGCAGCACCTGGCCCGCGGCGACACCCACGCCGCCGCCCTGTGGCACGCCCAGGCCGACGTCCCCACCGGGCAGGACGAGACGGAATCCGGACAGGACGCCCCGGCCTGCCGCATGGCCAGTGCCGACACCAGCCTCTCCACGGTTCTGCGCGTCCTCAGCCGGCTCAGCCACACCGCCCCGCGCCGGCACACGCCGACCGCACGGGCCGTCATCGAGTTCGTCACCACGGCCGTCGCCATCGGCTACGACCGCCACCCCGACCTGGAGATCCCGGTCCCCGGCAAGGACTTCGCCGAACAACTGGAAATCATCATCGCCGCGGCGTCCGGCACGAACCCCCGCATCGCATCGGACCCAGTGCCCACCGCAGCGCTGCCCAACAGGTCCCCGCTGGACAGCGCCGTCGAACCCGTCCCGGCCCGCGAACGGCCGCGGGGCCCTCGTCGCCTGCTCGTGGAAGTCACCTCCGAGGACCAGGAACCCGCCACCGCGCGCGTGCTGTTCGAGCAGGCGGTCTCCGTGTGCTGGGAGACGGCCACCGCCGCCGGCAGCACGGACGGCCGCGGATCCCGCATGACCTACTACCTGAACCGCTTCCGTACACGAGCCGCCCTGGCCTTCTCGCCGGCCCCCTCCGGATTCGGGTCCAGGGCACCGTCCGGACTCAGGGCGTGACACGTCCCCCAGGCGCGGACACCCGACTGCGCACGGCCCGGCACCCCGTCCGGCTCCCGTGACGACAACCGCGGAAGGGGGCGCCTTCCAGGTGTCCGCCGGGCCGGTGCCCGTGGGGCGTACATGAGCACGGCCATGCGGACCGGGCGCACCGGGGCGCGGGTGACGCCGAAGCGGCCGACGGCGACGGCGTTCTCACAGGGTGCGCAGGCCCCGGTCGGCGAAGGCGATCAGCCATTCGAAACTGTCGTCGACGTCGGTGCTCCACTGGAAGCCGTTGGCCGCCTGCAGGGTGGCGAAGCCGTGGCAGAGGCTGCGGAGCATGCGCAGGGCGTGGTCCGTGTCGCGCTCCGCGACGTCGTAGCCGCGCAGGACCGCCCGGAACGCGTCGAGCACCCGCTTCCCCTCGGCGGCCAGCGGGTCGTCCGGGCCGGACGGTTCCAGGCCGATCGTCGCGGCGTACCGGCCGGGGTGCTCCAGGACGAAGGCGCGGAAGGCGCGGGCCGCGGCCGCCAGGGCGGCGCGGCCCGCGTATCCCTGGACCGCGCCGCCGACGGTGTCGGCGGTCTCGCCCAACGCCAGGGCCGCGATGCGCCGGTTGAGGTCCTCCTGGCCGCCCACGTGCTTGTACAGGGACGGGGTGCGCACGCCCAGCCGCTCGGCCAGCAGACCCATCGTCAGGTTGGCGAGGCCGACCTCGTCGGCGAGGGCGGCGCCGGCCGCGACCACGGCCGTCGGGTCGAGGCCGGCCCTAGGCACGGGCGGCGTCCGAGCGGAGGAAGGCGAGCACGAGCTCGACCACCCGGTCGGGGAACTGGTCGTGCGGGTAGTGGCCGGCGCCCTCGATCAGCTCGAGGCGACCGAGGCCGGACGGCAGGGCGCCGACAATCGCCGAACCCTCGGCGTGCGGGTCGGCCCAGTCGGGGTCGAGCGTGCCCATCACGACCAGGACCGGGCAGCGGACGTCCGCGAGTCGGGCGCCGGCGTCGGCCGGGGCGCTGCGGCCCATGCCCCGCATGGCCTTCATCCGGCCCGGCTCGCGCAGCAGGGAGTCGATGCGGCCCAGCCGCTCGGTCCAGTCGGCCGGCTTCACGCCGGGGTAGGCCATGTCGAGGTACGAGCGCCACAGCGGCAGGCTGCCGAGCGCGCCCGCGCCGAGCAGCCGCAGCATGGCCTCCCGGAACCGCTTCACGCGCAGGTCGCCGAGGCGGATCGACTGCTTGCGGGTGAACGGTGCCAGCTCGACGACCGAGGTGATCAGCGAGGGCTCCTGCGCCGCGGCGATGGTGGCGGCGCCGCCGGAGACCGAGTGGCCGACGAGTACGGCGGGGCCGCCCAGGTGGCGGATCACGGCGAGCAGGTCGCCGGCGATGGCGGTGCGGCTCCAGGCCGGCCAGTCGACGCTGGACTCGCCACAACCGCGCAGATCGACCGCGGCGACGCGATGGCCCGCGGCCACCAGCTGCGGGGCCACCGCGCGGTACGCGGCGCGGCTGTCGCCCATGCCGTGCGCGAGGACGACCAGCGGGCCCGACCCCGCCACCTCGTAAGCGATCGTGCCGTCGTCGACGTCAAGGTACTCGGTCATGACACCCCTCGATGCAGCTAATTGTGTTAGCTAAAAGCTAATCTCATTAACCAAGCCTGTCAATGGCGGGATGCGGCGGGCCGCCGCCCCCACGGCACCCCGAGGTCCGGCTTCCGCCCCGATGCCGCCGGGACGCGAGCCGGGCACCCGCACGCCCGGCGCCCGGGTCGCGCCCGTATGTGACGGGGATCACGCCGAAGGGAAAACTCGCCGCCCGTTCCCGGCGTCTAGCAGGCGTGAGATCAGTCAGGAAGGCACCGGGCGAGCTGGACGAGGAGCGCCTCGTCCGGCTGGTGGCCAGGGGTGACCGGGCCGCGTTCGAGGAGCTGTACCGGCGCACCGCGCCGTGGCTGGCGGTGCGGCTGCGCCGCCGCTGCGCGGACGAGCAGATCGTCGCCGAGGTCATGCAGGAGACGTATCTGGCGGTGTGGCGCGCGGCGGGTGCGTTCGCCGGCACCGCGGCCGGAGGAACGGCCGTCGGCTGGCTGTGGACGATCGCCGCGCGCCGCCTCGTCGACGCGTTCCGGCGCCGGGCCCACCACGCGGAGCCGCCGCCCGCGGCCGCCTCGCGGACCATGGCGCCCGCCGCCGAGGAGGAGGTGCTCGCGGCGACCGTCGGCGGCGACGTCGGCGACGCGCTGCGGCGCCTCGCCCCGGAGCTCAGAGAGGTGTTGCAGGCCATGGTGCTCGACGGGATGTCCGTCCGGGAGACCGCGGTCCTGCTCGGGCTGCCCGAGGGGACCGTCAAGACCCGTGCCCGCCGGGCCCGGATCGCGATGCGGAAGGCGCTGGCATGAGTGGGGAACACGCGTCGATGAGGATCATCGACGGTTACGCGCGCGGCGGCACGGACATCCCCGCCGACGAGGTGTGGGCCCTGGAGGCTCATCTGGAGACGTGCCGGGTGTGCCGTGACCGGCTGTCGGCCGCCGTCGCGGCGCAGGCGCCGGGCGTGGCGGCACTGGTCGACACCGTGTGGTCCGGCCTCGGACCCCGGCTGACCGCCACCGCCCCGATGCCGCGCCGCCGGCGCCGGCCGCCGCGGCTGTCGGGGTGGTTGACGCCCACGATGGTGCCGTGGCTGGCCATGGTCGTGAGCGTGACACTGCTCGCGCTGCTGCTGGACCTGCTCGGCACCGGATCCGGCGAGGTGTCGCTGGTGCAGTTGCTGGCCCCGGTCCTGCCCGTGCTCGGCGTCGCGGCGTCGTGGTCGCGAGGCCTGGACCCGGCGTACGAGCTGACGGCCTCCACGCCGAGGGCCGGACTGCACCTGGTGCTGCGGCGCACCACGTCCGTGCTCGTCGTGGTCGTGCCCGTGCTGCTGGTGGGCGGATGGGCGACGGGGGTGACGGCCGCGCAGTGGCTGCTGCCCTGTCTGGCCCTCACCTCGGCGGCCCTGGCGCTCGGCGGTGTCGTCGGCGTGACCCGGGCCGCTGTTTCCCTGGTGGCCGTGTGGGCCGGCGTGGTCGTGGCGCCGTCCCTGGCCGCCAGCCGTATGACCTTCGTCCTGCAGACGGGCGCCCTGCCCGTGTGGGGACTGATCCTCGCGCTCGGCACCGGTGCCGTGATCGCCCGCAGGGGCGCGTACTCCGCGCCGGGAGCCCATCGATGACCACAGGCAGGATTCCTATGACGCCCGCGATGAGCGCGGCCGACATCGCACCGACGGCCTACGCCTGGCAGATCCGGGCCACCGCCCTGAAGGTCAGGGCCAGCAGGAAACGCATGGCCGTCGACGGGCTCGACCTGTCGCTGGGAACCGGCGTGCACGGTCTGCTCGGCCCCAACGGGGCGGGCAAGACCACCCTCATCCGGGCGCTGGCCACCGTACTGCGTCCCGCCGGAGGCACCCTGGAGCTGCTCGGCACGGCTGTGGGCGGCGTGGGCGAGCACCGTGCGCTGCGCCGCCGGATCGGCTACCTGCCGCAGGAGTTCGGCTACTACAAGCGCTTCACGGTGCGCGAGTTCGTCGAGTACATGGCCTGGCTGAAGGAGGTGCCCAAGGCGGACATCCCCGCGGCGGTCCAGCGCGCCGTGGAGCGGGTGGGCCTGGCGGACCGCGCCGACGAGCGGATGAAGGCCCTGTCCGGCGGCATGGTGCGGCGGGCGGGCATCGCCCAGGCCATCGTCAACGACCCGTCGGTCCTGCTGCTGGACGAGCCGACGGTCGGCCTGGACCCGGCGCAGCGGCTGCGGTTCCGCGAACTGCTGCAGCAACTGGGTACGGACACCTGCGTGGTCGTCTCGACCCACCTGGTGGAGGACGTCGCCGCCGCCTGCAGCGACGTGGTGCTCTTCGCCGAGGGCCGGCTGGTCTTCCAGGGCACCCCGGACGAGCTGGCCGCGGCGGGCGGCCCCGAGCACGTGGGCGACAGCCCGCTGGAGCGCGGCTACTCGGCGCTGCTGCAGGGCCCCGAGCAGGGAAGGGGGAACTGGTGAACACCCGTGTCCTGAGCATCGAGCTGAGGCGTTCCCTCGCACCGTGGGCCGGGGCCGCGCTCCTGGCGGCCGCGCTGGGGTTCCTGTACCTGATCTCCGGCCCGTGGTGGAGGGGCACCGCGACGTGGACGGGCCAGTGGACGTCCATGGCCCTGTGGACCCGCTCCCTGCTGTTCTACCTGTGGCCGCTCGCCGTGGGGCTCGGGGCGCTGCAGGGCCTGCGCGACCACCGCTCGAGGATGTCCGAGCTGCTGACGAGCACATCGAGGCCCGCCTGGCACCGCGCGGCCGCGCTGACGGGCACGACGGCGCTCTCGCTGGCCTCGGCCTTCGCGCTCCTCGTCCTCGTGGGCGCGGTCCAGGTGCTCGGCAACACCGAGTACACGCATCTCGGTTGGCTGCCGGTCTCGCTGGTGGGGGCGTTCTTCCTGGTCGCGGGTTCCGTACTGGGCATGGGGGCCGGGCGGGCCCTGCCGTCGGCGCTCACCCCGCCCGCGCTGGCCATGGGCGCCTTCGTGTTCACGGCCCTCATGCACATGTCGTTGGGCCGGACGAGGACGACCACGGCGGCCGGCGTCCCGAGCACGGAACCGAAGCGCATCTCCCTGCTCTCACCGGCCGTGCAGGAGGTGCGCGACGTGCTCGTCACGCTCTCCGCCCCCGTGCACGTCGGGCAGACGATCTGGCTGCTCGGCATGGCCGCGACCGGCTTCGCGCTGCTGGTCGCCGCGACCTCGCGCGCCCGGCTGGCCGCCCTGACGCCCGTCCTGGCGGGCGCGGTGATCGCCCTGCTCGTCCTCCCCTCCGACCCGCGCCGGATGTACGTCGTCGACGAGGCCGCCGCGGAGCCGGTGTGCGACGGCCCGGTGTGCGTGGCCAAGACGCACCAGGAGCGACTCGCCGACGTGGCGGGTCCCGGCAAGGAGGCGCTGCGCCTGCTGCGCGGCGCCCTGGGCGACCGGGCACCGGTCTCGGTCCGGGAGAACACCGCCGTACTGCCCGATGGCGCCGTGCCGCAGTGGTCCCGCACGACCGTTCTCTTCGACTTCGACGACGAGATCATCGCCGCGGCCCAGGGCGAGGAACTGACCCGGGCCCTCGTCGCCCAGGGCATGGTGCCGGGGTGTTCCCCCGTCGGCTGGACCAGCGTGGGGCGGGACACGTTCGCGCAGACCGTCGCGGTGGGCTGGGTCCTCGGGGACCTCAGGCCGCTTCGCGGCACGGAGCCGGCGAGTTGGCGCCGCGAGGTCGACGCCGAGAGCCGCCCGGTGTGGAAGGAGCTCACGGCGCTGCCCCGGGCCGAGCAGCTCGCGCGGATCAACGCGATGCGCGCCGCCGCGCTCTCCTGCGAGGGCGACGCGTTCGACGCGCTGAACGGCGGTGCGTCCCGGTGAGAGGGGTGATCCTGTACGCGCGTGCGCGTCGGGTGCCGGCCTCGCTCGCCGCGGTGGTGATCAGCGCCGTGGCGGTAGGGGCACTCGCCCGGGACGGGGGCGGGGAACCCGGTGATCCGCGGCTGCCCGTGCTCGTCCTCGCCGCGGGGGTCATGGCGGCCTCGACCGGGCTGGGCGGGCAGGACCTCGCGCTGGACCGGACGGCCGCGATCCGCTGGGTGCCCCGCAGAGCGGCGCACGTACTGCTCGCCGGCGCGGTGGTCGGCACGGTGCTGCTGGCGGTGCAGACCATGGGCGCGGACCTGGCCACCACCGCGTTCGTCGTCAGGGACAGCGCGGGCCTGATGGGGCTGGCCGCCCTGGGCGCGGCGCTGTCGGGCGGACCGTACGCGTGGACGCCGCCGTTCGCCTGGCTCTCGTTCGCGTTCTTCGCCCCGCCCCCGACGAGTGTGCCGATGCAGGTGGCGACCTGGATGCTGCTGCCGCCCGGCACGGCGGCGGGCACCTGGACGGCCCTGGCCCTCACGGTCGCCGGCACCGCGGCCTACGCCGTCGCGGGACCGAGACGGTAGCCGGTACGGGCCCTCCCGCCGACCCGGTCACGGGGCGAGCGGCCCTGCGGTCGCGGAGGGCCGGTCAAGCGCACGCGGGAGCCGTCCGGGTCACGGCGGTTCTCGGCGCGGTGACGCGGCCGGCGCGGTGGCACGGGACTCGTCGACGGCGCCCGGGCACGGCGGCACGGGCGGTGGCACCGGCTCGATAGAACCTCCGTACCTGGGCAGACGCCTCTTGGATCTTCTTTGACGATCTCAGGAGGGGAAGCATCACCATGACCGTACCCGCCCGTGCGCCGCGTCCCGTGCGCCGCTCCCGCCGCTTCGAACTCCGCTCGACGGCCCTGTACTTCGTCCTTCTCGCCGTCATCCTGACATCGGCGGGCACGGTCGTCCGCACCGTGACGGCCGCCGCCGAACGGCGCCCCGCCTGGGCCGTCGCGCTCGTCCTCGTGGGCGTCGGCGCTCTCGTGGCCGCCTTCCGCAGAAGGCGCCGGATACCGGCGGCGAGGCTCGCCCGCCACGCCGCGAAAGCCCTGGACGAGGCCACGGAGACGGCGGTCGAGGCACTCGACACCGCCCGGCCGCCTTCCGCCGCTCCGCCTGCTCCTGCGGCCGGCCCCGTGGACGCACGGACCGCCCCCCTCCCCGGACCCGTGAACGAGGTGTCCGCGGACGTCGCCGGGATCGGCTACGAGGCCCTGGACCCGGCCGAGTTCGAGCAGGCGGTAGCCGAACTGTGCCGACGCGACGGCTGCCTCGACGTGGAGGTCGTGGGCGGGGCCGGCGACCTGGGCGCCGACGTCGTGGCGAGGACGCCGGACGGGCGCCTGGTCGTCATCCAGTGCAAGCGGTACTGCGAGGGCAACCGAGTGGGTTCCCAGGACATGCAGCGGTTCGGCGGTACGTGTTTCACCGTTCACGGGGCCGATGTCGCCGTCATGGTCACCACCAGCGACTTCACCGCTCCCGCGCTCGAGTACGCCGAGCAGTGCGGCATCGTGTGCGTGGAGGGCCGTGAACTCCTGCGCTGGCAGGACGGCGTGGGACCGCGGCCGTGGGAGGCGGCGTCCGCGGCCGGCTGAGCCCGGGCGACGTGCTCACCACGGAGAACGGACCGCCCGCCGTTCGTTGACCTGGGGACGCGGCGCCGCGGGCCCGTCGAATTCGACCTCGCCCATGCGCCCGGGGAGGTCGGCGGAACTGTCCGTGTCCTCGGCGGGCTCCCGGGTCAGGAGTTGCAGAAGCTTCCGAGGGACGGTTCCAGCAGGTCGAAGGCGCGGGTCGCCTCCGGCGCGACGATCGCCTCGATCTCCTCGTCAGTCCGCCCCGCGAGGGTGAGGTACTGGATACGCTGGAAGAGGATGCGGTGGACGGCGCCGAGCAGACCGGCGGCCGTGCGGACGGTGAGATCGCGGCTCGTCACGGTGTCACCCGGGCGCGCCCCCGTGTCCCGGCCGACGGCCCACCTCAGCCGGTACGCCCCCGGCCCGCACGGATCCAGCCCGGTCCGCCCCAACGAGGAGCACGCGTTGCCCGACACCCAGCCCGTCACCGTCCCGCCGATGCCGCCACTGCCAGCCCAGGGAGAGCGCCTGATCGAGCTGGGACTGCACACGCGCGCCGGGATACCGGCCGAGGAAGTCCGCGCCTTCGCCGAGCAGCACCGGGACGAGAGCGGTGGCACCCTGCTGGCCGTCCACCCCGACCGCGTTCCCGCCTCGGTCCTCGCCCCGCTGCTCCGCCATCGCGACAAGCCCGGCTTCGTCGTCACCGACATGCCCGACGTCGACCGCTTCACACCCCACGGGATCGACCTGCCCGCCGGCCCGCTCCACCTGGTCACCGGCGTCGACCGGGGCGACCACATGGCCAACTGGAGCCCGGAGGAGGCACTGCCCGCGCTCACCGAGGAGGACCGCACCCCGCTGCTGCTCACCGAAGGCATCCACTGGGTGCTCCAGCAGCCGGCAGTCCTCGAGCGCAACCGCTGCTTCATGACCATCGGCTCCCGGCTGCGCAAGCCGAACGGCACGTACGACGCCCGTACCCCCGCGATCTGGATCAGCAACGGCACCGGCCGGGACGGCCGCGAGAGGCGCGACGCCCCGAAGGTCGGCTGGTGCTGGTGGGGCAATCGCCACACCTGGCTGGGCTTCGCCTCCGCCGCGCACCGCGGAGACTGACGGACACGCACGGAGCGGTGCGGACGATCCCCTCCTGCGGCCGGTTCGCGCCGTCGGCGCCGCCACGGCGCGGGCGGCGCGGACCGCTGCGGCTGCTCGCCGTTCTCTCCGACGGTGACGCCGGGCACGGCCGTAGGACACACCGCGCCACCGCAGGGCCCACCGCTCCCGGTGGGTCCTGCGGCATGCGCCTCGACGCGCTGACCGGTCCGCGCCCAGGAACACGATCGCCCGGGGCCGCCGATCTTCGGGACGGGCGGCCGATGCCGGGAGCGCACGGCCGGGTCGCCCGCCGATGGCGGCGCGGTCCCGGTGTGCCCCTCCGCACCGACCGCGGATCAGGACTCGACGATCCGGCGCACGTTGTCCACGGAACCGCAGTCGGCCTTCAGCCGGCGCTCGCGCTCCTCCAGGAACGCAGTGCCCAGTTCCTCCCGCCGCCGCATCGCCACGTTCTCCCGTGCCCCGTTGAGGATGGTCCGCTCCTCCTCGTCGGCGTGGTGGGTGACGGCCTCCACGAGTGCCTCCAGTTTCGAGTCCCACTCCTCGGACCCGACCTCCCGGACCTCGAGCAGCTCCAGAAGGGCCTTGTTGCCCTCGTCGTGTTCTTCCTCGCCGTGCTCGACCTCTTCGTCGTCGATGTTCTTGTACCGCTTGAGGGCGGGGTAGACCTCGGTCTCCTCGGCCAGCGCGTGTGCGATCAGCAGGTGCGCGAACTCCTGCAACGCGGCCGCCCGGTCGGCCTCGACGCTGCGCATCCGGCGGAAGAGGTCCTCCATGCGCCGGTGGTCCTGGAGGATCAGCTCGACGACGTCCTGTGTCTCGGCCATGGAACGTGTACTCCTTGTGTGCGAGAGAAACGTGCCACTACCGATTGCCCGCTTCCGCCGGATTGAGTGCCCCCACCTTCGTGCCGGTCACCGACGGCGTCCGACACGGTAGCGGTCCCCCGGCCCGGCCCCTCGGAGGCGGTACGGGGCAGACGCTGTTCCCCTCCCGCGTACGCCCGCCCGGCGGCCCCGCGCGGTGCTTCCTCCCGCCCGAGGATCCGGCAGGGCCGGCATCCCGGTTCCCGGCACGCGTGTCCGCCGCACCGACCGGCGTCCGGTGGGGCGCACCGGCGGACGAAGAGCCCGGGTGAACGTGGAACCCGGCGGCGAGGAGGCCGCCGCCGGGTTCCACGCGCGGGTCAGCGGACAGCGGTGGCGGGGCCGACGGGGACGTCCCCGCGCAGTGTGATGCGGTGCATGACACGGTGCTGGTCGCCGTAGTCGCGGTTGGCGTAGTGGGCGGTGCTGCGGTTGTCCCACAGTGCGACGTCACCCGGCTGCCACCGGTGCCGCACGACGTGCTCGGGCTTGGTGAGGTGGGCGTACAGGATGTCGAGGATGCCGCGGCTCTCGTGCTCCGAGACGCCCACGATGTGCGAGGTGAAACCGGGGTTCACGAACAGGCCCTTGCGGCCGCTCTCGGGGTGCACCCGCACCACCGGGTGCTCCACCGGCGCCAACTGGGTGAACACCTCGCCCTCCCACAGATTGCCCCGGCCCTGCCGACGCTGGGCCAGGTAGTAACCGAACTCGCGGGTGCCGTCGTGAACGGCGGTCAGCGTGTCGACGTACGCCCGCAGGCCCGGCGACAGGGACTCGTAGGCGAGCTGGCTGTCGGCCCAGTTGGTGTCGCCGCCGTTGGGCGGCAGCACCACGGCCCGCAGCACGGAGATCGCCGGTGGCCGGCGCACGAACGTCACGTCGGTGTGCCACACGTCGGCGAATCCGTTGTCCTGACTGTCCAGGGAGTACACCTCGGGCGCCACGTCTCCGGAGTCGTGGACGGGATGCCCCACGGTGACTTCGCCCAGGCGCCTGCCGAAGTCGATCTGCGCGGCGTCGTCGAGACCGTGTTGGCCGCGCACGAACAGCACCTTGTACCTGACCAGTGCCTCGCGCAGGGCGAGGACCTGGTCGTCGTCGAGGCGGCCGAGGTCGATGCCGTGGATCTCGGCGCCGAAGTGGGGACCGAGTTCGGTGACCGGCAGCGTCGCCGTGGCGGGCCGCTCGCTGAGGATGCTCATGGTGTGTCCTTTCGCGTGGGTGGGAGTCAGGCCGCTGCGGCGGCCTTGACGGCGTGGGAGACGTGCGCGCGCAGTTCGGCGAACTCCCGGGAACCGCGCAGCTCTTCGGCGTCGATGTCGCCGCGGGGCAGGGTGATCGGCAGGTCCAGGGCGACGGTTCCCGGGCTCCTGGACAGCACGACGATGCGGGAACCGAGGAAGACCGCCTCGTCCGCCGAGTGCGTCACGAACACCGTGGTCCGCCCGGTCCGGTCGGTCACCCGGCGGACGTCCTCCTGGAGCCGTTCCCGGGTCAGCGCGTCCAGTGCCGCGAACGGCTCGTCGAGGAGCAGGAGCGGGTTGTCGGCGGCGAGCGCCCGGGCGATGGCGACACGTTGCTGCTGGCCACCGGAGATCTCCCAGACGCGCCGCTTCTCGGTGCCTTCCAGGCCGACCCGGGCCAGCAGCTCCGCGCGGCGCCCGGGCCACCGCGCGCGGTGCACCCCCGCGTACCGCAGGGCCAGGTCGATGTTGCCGCGCACGGTCCGCCACGGGAACAGCCGCGGCGTCTGGAACACCACGCCGGCCGCCCCGCCGGGCCGTGGCTCGGCCCCGGACACCCGCACCGATCCCTTCGTGGGCCGTTCGAACCCGGCGATCAGCCGCAGCAGAGTGCTCTTGCCGCAGCCGGAGGCGCCGACCAGGACCAGGAACTCCCCGGCCGGCACGGTCAGGTCGACCGGGCCGACGGCGGTGAAGGTCTCGCCTCCCCGGCCGTACCGGTGGGTGACGCGGTCGAGGCGGACGGACCCGGCACGCTCGGCGTCCGCCTCCTGCCGGATGCCGGTGAGCTCACTTGACGGCATCGGACAGCCCTTCGAGGTAGAAGGCCTTGCGGACGGCGTCCTCGGACGGTGCGGCGTCGATCTGCTTCTGGTCCGCCAGGAACCGACCGGTGTCGGTGACGTAGGTGAGGAGCTTGCCCGGGCTGCCGTCGGTACCGAGCCATTCGGCCGAGGCCACCTGCTCCGGGGTGAGGAACACGCCCTGCTTCAGCTGCGCCCCGGCGTCCGCGGCGCTGATGCCGAGTTCGGCCGCGACGGCCTTGACCGAGCCGTCGGGGTCGGACCTGAGCAGGCGCAGGGCTTCGGCCTCCGCCTTGCGCCAGGCGGCGATGGCCTGCGGGTCCTTGGCGATCAGGTCGTCCGAGACGACGGCGAGGTCGAGGGTGGGTTTGCCCGCCCCGCCGATCTCCTTGCTGCTGGTGAGCTGGGTGCCGGTCCTGCGCAGCTCGTCCAGGGTCGGCAGCCAGACGTAGGCGGCGTCGATGTCGCCGCGCTGCCAGGCGGCGAGGATGGCCTGCGGCTGCAGGTCGACGAGCTTCACGTCGGACGCCTTGAGCCCGGCCGCCGCCAGCGCGGCCAGTAGGCTGTAGTGCGAGGTGGAGGCGAACGGCGTGCCGATCGTCCTGCCCTTGAGGCCGGCGACGTCCGGGACACCGGTGTCCTTGCGTACCACCAGGGCCTCGTTCTCCCCGGCGACGTCGAGGATCCAGGCGACCTTGTACGGGATCGGCGAACTGCCGGACACTCCGCGGGCGAACGGGCTGGAGCCGAGGGCGGCGATGTCGAGGGACTTGCCCAGGAAGGCCTGGTTGACGCTGGCACCGGAGTCGAATCTGATCCAGGTGATCTCGTGGTCGGGCAGCGCCTTTTCCAGCAGCTTCTTGTTCTTCACGAGCAAGTCCCCGCTGGGGAAGGCGAAGTAGCCGATGCGCAGCCGTTTCGAGCCGCCGGATGTGGAGGCCTCGCTGTCGGAGGAGCAGCCGGTGACGGCCGCGGAGACGGCGGCCAGGGCGCCGGCGAGGAGGAGACGGCGGGACGGGCCTTGGGGTACTCGGGACATGGCGGAGCCGTTTCTGTGCAAAGGGGAGTGGGGGTTCTACGCGCGACCGCGCCAGGGAACGACCGCGCGTTCCAGCCGTAGCAGCAGGCCGTCGATGATCAGACCGGAGACGCCGATGGCGATGATGCCGACGAGCACGACGGGGGTGTTGTTGTAGTTGGCGGCGTCCTTGACCATGCCGCCGATGCCGGGCAGTCCGTTGACCAACTCGGCGGCGACCAGGGAGGAGTAGGCCACACCGACGGCGAGCCGCACCCCGGTGAGCGTCTCCGGCAGGGCGGACGGCACGACGACGTCCCTGACGACGTCCCACCGCGACCCGCCCAGTGCCCGGGCCGCCTCGATCAGGCTCTCGGGTACGGCGGCGACGGCGGTGGTGGTGGAGACCGCCACGGGCGGGAACGCCGCCACGGCCAACAGGGTGATCTTCGGCTCCTCGTTGATGCCCAGCCAGATGACGAGCAGTGAGAAGTACGCCAGTGGCGGCAGCGTCCGCAGGAAGGTGATCCAGGGTTCGAACAGCGAGCGCAGCCAGCCGACGGTACCCATGAGCAGGCCGAACAGCACCCCGAGCGCGATGCCGGCGCAGGCTCCGATCGCGATGCGGCGCAGGCTGATGCCCAAGTGCTCCACGAGGGTGGTGCCGTTGTATCCCCGCACGCCGTCATGGGTGGTGGACACGGTGACGAACGCGTCCCACACCTTGGCCGGTGGCGGAACGAGTGTGTCGCTCCACGTCCCGCTCGCAGCCAGTAGCTGCCACAGGAGGAGGAACAGCAGCAGCGAGCCGAGCGGCAGCGCGGCATGGCGCACGCGCACCCACGCCCTCCCCGTCGGCGGGCGGTTCTCGGGCCGTGCGCCGCCGGGCGTCACCGAGGTGTCGAGTTCGGACGGACCAGGAATTGCGGACATGTGGCGTCCTCCGGGGACGCAGGGACATCGGCAGTTGCCGTCGACCGGCAGGGGCAGCCGACCCCGAGCGGTAGTGGTACTGGAAGAAGACGGGTTCGCCCCCTGCGCCACCGGCGTCAGGGGAGGGGGAACGGCCCCGGCCGGGTGGCATCACCGGACGGGGGGCGCGTCAGGAAGTCCGCGTCAACAACAACAACACGAGCCCGCGCGTCGGCACAGGTCGATGACCAGGCGTCGCACCAAGGGCTCGGGAATCATGGCACTTTTCTACCGCAGCCCCGACTCCTCGCCAAGAGGTGTCCACCGATTGGAACGGTGGTTCCCGGAGCCGGGAGCCGGACGCCCGTGCACGCGGTGAAGTCGCGTAACGGGGGTACCGGCAGGGCAGTGCGTGACGGAATCGCCCGGGAGGACGACGATGAATGAAATGAGTCAGTTGCGGCAGCTCAGGGCCGTGTACGCGGGCGGTGTGGCCGCCTGGGCCTTCTGCCTGTTGCTGGCCATGGTCCAGGGCGAGGGGTCGGCACGCCAGACGGTCATGCTTCTCGGCCTGCTCGCCGCCTTCCTCGTTCTGCTGCTGTGGTCGACCTGGTGCCTGTGGGAGGCCGGGGCGCGCCGCTCGGCGGACCGCGCCGGGGGCACGGCGAGCGCACAGGCCGAACAGACCTGACGGAGCAACGGCCGACCCGGCCGAAAGCAGCGGAGGGGGCCGTGGCCGGCTGTCGCCGGGAGCGCATCGCCGCCGTAATGCCGGCGGTTGCCCCGGGACCGGTCCGGGAGGCCGCTCCACACGGCGTCGCGACCTTCGTGGCGGTCGCGGTCGGTGTCGGGTGATTCGAAGGGGCTTTCAGCGGAAGGGGCGGTGGGCCCGCTGCGGTGGCTCCCCGTGCGTCCGGAACTCCCTCCGGACGCCGTAGGCCGCCGTCACCATCGCCCGCCACTCCCGGCCGCCCTCCCAACGGGCCCGTCTGCGCGTCCACTCCTCCCCGGAGACTCCGAAGCGGATCTCCATGCCGTCCGCCGGGACGGCTCCCGTCTCGTCGCACTCCCGGAGAACGCGTTCCGCCGGGGTGAACAGCATCCCGCCGCGCCGTTCGTCGCCGGGCACCGGCCAGGAGTACAGGAACCCCTCACCCGCGTCCTCCGACGTCCGTGCGGCGAGCCGGACGCCGATCGGCGCGATCCCCATGCTCCGCCCTCCTCCGTCCCCACCGGCGACGGCGGGCCTACGCGGACCGATGCTCCCTCCACCGCGGACGCTGCCGGCCGGGGCCCGGCCACCGGCGCCCCGGACCCGGTGGAGGGCGTCTGCACCGGCCCGGTATGACCGCTTCCGTACCGGGCAGCACACAGGGGACCCGCGCCGGGGCGGCCCGGGTAAGGACACGCGAGAGGGAAAGGAACATCCGTGGACTGGCTGTTCATCGTGAAACCCGCGGAGACGGGCCCGGACGGCGGCTCCTCCGGCAAGGACCGCATGCTGCAACGCGCCGAGACCGCGCCCCGCCAGGAGTGGTGCCTGTCCAGGTGGCGGCGCATGGCCCCGGGCGACCGCCTGTGGATCTACTTCGCCGCGCCGGTACGGGAGATCGCCGCGGTGGCCGAGATCGAGGACGAGCCGTACGAGGTGGCCGGAAACCCCCGCCAGCCGTGGCGGTTCGTGGCGACGCTGGACCGGGCGGCGACTCGCCGGCTGCATCGCGACCCCGTCCCGCTGCACGCCCTGTCCAACCGGCACCCGCAAGGGGTCACCCGGGTGAAGGAGGGTGATCTGGCGCTCCTGCTGGAGCACGCGGGTCTGTGAGGACCCTCCAGTGGTAACCCCCGCGCGGGCGGGGAACGGGCATCCGAGACGTCTGGACACATCCCGCACCAGCCATGGCCGGTACTCCGCGCTCGACCCGATCGCCGCCCTCCCGCCGGATCGGGCCGAGGCGGTCCTGCTGCGCGTCGTGGCCGGACCGGACGGCCCGACCGTCCCGGGCGGGAGCTTCGCGTGATCGGCCGGTCCGGCCGTCTCAGTAGATGCTCAGGCCGGACGCCGACAGCCACTCCGTCACCAACTGGTAGTAGGTGAAACCTCCTGAGCCGCAGTTCCCACTGCCGGCGACGATGATGCCGAGAGCCGTGCCGCCCGAGAAGGCCGGACCGCCGGTGTCCCCGGGCTCGGAGCAGATGGTGGACCGGAACACTCTGTGGACGGTTCCCCCGCCGTGGTCGATGGTGAGGTTCACGGCCTGGACGGTCCCGCAGCGGTGTCCGGTGGTCCGTCCGACGTGGCAGACCGACTGCCCGACAGTGGGATTCGCCGCGTGGGTGATGTCGCGGGTACCGCTGCCGCCCCCCAGCGACACCTCGCCCGGGTAGGCGACCGCCGTATTGGTGTACCGGACGCTCGCGTAGTCGCCGTCCGGGAAACCGACTCCTGCGGTGACGCCGACGCCGACGGTCAGGGCGGCGTCGGCGTACCAGGTACGGGCGCCCTGGGCGCACCGGCCCGGAACGAGCGCGTACAGCGCGGAGCCGGAACGGGCGTTGAAGCCCACGGTGCAGCGGGTGCCGGTGCTGTAGAGGGTGTCGCCCCCGCGCACCGTGACGGCCGCCGCTCGCCCCGCTCGCTCCGCGGGGTGGGCGGCCGGTCCGATGGCGGCGGACCAGCCGAGGAGCAGCGCCAGTACGACGACGGCCCGGACGACGGTTCGAAGGGGTCTGTCGGAGCGCGAGGGACTCACGGCGGCCTCCTGTGGCATGTTCCTGCCATTGTGAATCTCCCCGACCCGGACGGTCAGGCCGAAAGCCGCCAACCACGGAGCGCGTGGACGGGGCCGCGGGCTCGCGGATCGCGGCGACGGTCGCGGGGCGGAGGCGCCGGCCGGGCGCGTGCACCACCCCGGACGGACCCGCCGGGTGGCCCGAAGGGCGGCGCCGAGCCATGCCGGGCGAAGCCGGACCCCTGGGACGGACGCTGGTCCGAGCAGATGTGGGGAGGATCCGCCCGGTCAGGCAATCACGAACTCCAGCTCGGGCCGGTCCCACGCCACCGCGGGTGGGTTCGCGGAGGCGGTCCCGGTGAACAGCGCGCCCACGCTGCGGTAGAAGCCCTCGGCCGGAGGGTGCGACACCACCCGGACACGGTCCAGCCCCGCCGCGCGCGCCTCGGACCTCATGTGCCCGACGAGCAGTCTCCCGATGCCGCGGCCCTGCGCCCCGTCCTCGACGAAGAGCAGGTCCAGCTCCGGCGGTACGAGGACCAGCGAGTAGAAACCGAGCACCCGGCCCGCGGCGTCGTCGGTGTCGACGGCCGCGAAGACACGATGGGCTTCGATGTAGTCGGGTCCGACGCGGTAGTCCGCGACCATCGCCGCGTACCGGCCCTCGTAGGCGCGCGAGCCGCGCACGAGTCGGGTGAGCCGCTTGGCGTCCCGGGCGACGGCTCGTCGTACGGCGATCTCGCCACGCGTGTGTGTAATACTCGACTGCATGTGCGGAATGTTACGCGCAGGGAGACAACCGGGTCGGCGGGCACCGGAACCGGACGCCGTCGTCGACCGGCCCACGTCGCCCGGCGTGGCCGGCGGAACGACCCCGTCGCCCGCGCGGCCGCGTCGCCGGCGGCAGCCGACGCCGGATGCCGCCGGGCCGCAGCGCCGGCCGGTCCGTGCTCACGCTTCGGGGCGCCGCCGGATATGGGCGGCGCGCGTAGTGCCCGGCATGACAAGCTGTGCTTCCACTGCCCGACCTCAGGAGGTCACCATGACTGCAGAGTCTTCATCGCAAGAGGGTTCGAAGACGGCTGACACCGAGAGCCGTGCCCTGGCGCCCGAGGAGGACGGCCAGTACGACCTGAAGGGCAAGTTCCGGGAGGCCTTGGCGCGCAAGCGGGACAAGCAGGCGCAGGCCGCGGCCCTCGCTGCGAACACCGACGCGTCGAAGATCCGTGGCGCGCACGGCCCGGCGTCGAGCCAGCGGTCGTTCCGGCGCAAGAGCGGCGGCTGAGTTCAGGCCGCGAGTACAGAGGCGACCGGCTCCTCCGGTTTCTCCGGCGAGGCCGTGCAGTCCTTGCGTGACGGTCCGCCGACAGGGTCGGCGGACCGTTCTGCCTTCCCTGGCGGGTGCTGGGCAGGGCGGTGGCTCCACCGACGTGTTGGGCCGGCGCCGGATTCCACTCCTCCGGCCGGGTCATCACCTGTATCCAGGGGGTGTTCAGCCTTTCATGAACACGGCCGAGGCCGTGCGAGCGTGGGTCTGCGGCTGGACCGTTTCGCGCGGCACGGCCGACCCCACCCCTACCGCCTGGGGATTCACCGTTGACGTCGGCCTGCCCGGGCATGTCGTACGCCACGTGCTGACCACCGCCGACGAAGCGGTCATCCGCAAGATCACTGAGGACGCCACCGCGCCCGGCGTATGGCTGAAGGCGCCCATGTCCCCAGAGGTGCTCGAGCCCTGGCTCGGGCCTGGATGGTCTCTCGCCGGAGGACCCGGCTTCCTGATGTCCGTCCCGCTGGACGCCGCCCGCTCCGAGGTCCCACCCGAGACGGCCGACGGCTACCGGTTGCGCACCTGGACCCGGGCCGGCGTCACTCGTGCCCTGGTGCGCACCACCGACGGGGCCTTCGCCGCGCGCGGGCAGATCGCCGTCGCAGGCCCCACCGCGGTCGTCGACCAGGTCGAGACCGACCCGGCTCATCAACGCCGTGGCCTGGGACGCCTGGTGATGCACGCGCTCGCCGACGCCGGCGCCGGACAGGGCGCGACAGAGGGCGTGTTGGTCGCGACGCCGGAAGGCCGGGCCCTGTACGGAGCGGCGGGGTGGCAGGTGCTGGCTCCGCTGACCGGCGCCCTGCGGAACTGAGGCCCACTCCGTCGTGGTCCCGGACCTTCCACGGCGAGGAGCCGCACGAGACGGCCCGTGAGTTGTCGGCGCGTGAGCCGGACGTGGTGCGGGGCGGTTCGTGCACCGGTTCGTGGTCGAAGCCGGCTTCGCCGGGCCCCGGAGTGTCCGGACCGCTGCCGGCCGGCGCGGGCCGGCGGCGCACGGGTCCGTTCACGCCGCCCCAGCCCTACGTGGCCCGGTACGCCCGGAGGAAGGTCCGTACCCCCTCGACGATGAGCGGCCGGACGCGGGTGTCCTCCGCGGCATTGGCGGAACCGAACCTGGTGAGCGCGACCGTGAAGGTCAGCGCGATGAACTGGTCGGCCGCGAGCCGGGCGTCGGGAACGTCGAGCAGTCCCGCGACGGCGAAGGCGGCGAACCGCTCGGCGAGCGCCTCCTCGGGGGTGTCGGCCATGGAGTTCTCCGGCAGGTGGCCGGATCTCGCCCGGACCAGTCGTTGCAGCGTCGCGTACTCCGCCGAGTCGAGCATGTCGGTCGAGATGCGCATCGAGAACGTGACCAGGGCGTCCTCGAGGTCGGCGGCTTCGGTGAGGCCGGTGAGGGTGTCGTCGAGGATGCGCCGGATCGTGGTGATCAGCGACCGGCCGACGGCGTCGACGGTTGCTTGCAGCAGCGTCTGCTTGTCGCCGAAGTAGTCGTAGACCGTCCGCTTGGACACCCCGGCCCGGGCGGCGACCGCGTCGACGCTGGTCCGGTCGAAGCCGTCGGCGAGGAACAGTTCCCGGGCAGCGGAAAGGATGGCGGCCCGCTTCTGCGTGGATCCTTCGCGCAGGGTCTTCGTGGTCGGCATGGCCGTATCCTAACCTGGCTACACTGCACGGTGTAGTGTATTTCTTGGTGGGGAGGTCGGCTTGAGGTCACGCCCCGGGAGTGGCCATCACGGTGGTGGGGGAGACCGGGATCCGGAGGTCACCCGCGTGACCCCGTGCCCTGTTCTCCGCCAAGTGGTGAGCAGTGCACGCGAGTTGAGGTCATGACCCGTGCCGCACGCGTACACCCGCTCCGCCCGGCGCGGCCACCTCGGGCACGGCTTCCCGGGGTTCACCTGCCCGCCGGACGGCCTCGGTCCGGTCCGCACAGCATCACGCACGCCGCGCCCCGCGTGAACGGCCGTCGTCCCCGCGCCGGTCCGGCGAGGCGGCAGCGCTACGCGCGCGGCCGGACCCTCACCCGCCCGGCAACGAAGGAAAGGACGTCCATGACCACGATCCTGGCTCCCCCGGTCCGCATCGGGAAGGCCGCCGTAGGGGCTCTCGGCGTGCTGGCAGCCGCCACCGGGGCCCTGGAGTCGGTGGTGACACCGACACTCCCGCTGTTGCAACGCGAATTGTCGATGAGTCCCGCCCAAGGGGCACTGCTCAGCATCACGATGCTCATCACCGGTGCTCTCGTCACGCCCGTCGCGGGCAACCTCGGTGACCGCTACGGCGGCAAACGGGTCATGCTCCGGCTGATGGCGGTGGTCTCGGCTGGTGGTCTGGTGTCCTCACTGGCGCCGAACCTGCCGGTGCTGTTGCTCGGTCAGGTACTCGAGGGCGCGATGGTGGGCGCGATGCCGCTGTCGTTCATCCTGGTACGCAAGCACCTCCCGACGGGACAGTCCCACGTGGCCATCGGGGCGGTCAGCGGGCTGTTCGTCGGCGGCGGCATGCTGGGCACGCTGATGGCCGGGCCCGTCGCGGAAGGGCTGTCCCGGCACTGGATGTTCGCGATACCGACGATGGCGATCGTCGTGGCGACCCTGTTCGTCCACGGGCTGGTGCCGAACGATCCGCCGGCCCGGTCGGACGCCAGGATCGACTGGCCCGGCCTGGTTCTCCTGAGCGGTGTTCTGCTGACGCTCATGTCCGGGCTCTCGATGGTGCCCAGCGCCGGCGGCCGACCACTCGCGCTCGGCGCCCTCGTCGTGCTCCTGGCCCTCCTCGTGACCGGGTGGGTCTTCGTCGAACGCCGGTCACCCTCGCCGATGGTCGATCTGCGCCTGCTGGCGAAGCCTGCGATGTGGAGCTCCTACGTGATCACGTTCGCCGTCTGCGCGGGTACCTCGGTGGCGACCTATCTCGTTCCGCAGCTGTTCGCGGTGTCCGCCGACGGGTACGGCTTCGGGGCCGGCTCCACCGACATCGGACGGTACCTGCTGCCCAGCACCGTCGCGGCGGCGATCAGCGGCCCGCTCGGCGGGGCGGCGTCGCGTCGTTTCGGCTCACGTGCAGTCGTCACGGCCGGAGTCGGCGTCATGACGGCCACGCTGGTCGCCCTGGCGTTCCTGCACACCGAGGTCTGGCACCTCGTCGTCGGCAAGGCGCTGATCGCCCTGGCCAGTGGTGTCTGCATCACGGCGATGGTCGTCAGGACCGCCACCGCCGTCGATCACGGCGACACCGGCACCGCCACGGGCCTGGTCCTGGTGACTCGCGTGATCGGCTTCGCCGCAGGCGTACAGGTCAGCGGCGCCGTCCTCACCGCCGGCACCCGCCCCGGGACGGAGGACCCGGCCGAATCGGCCTTCGGTACCGGCTTCGTCCTTGCGGGCGCCGTCACAGCACTGTCCCTGCTTGTCGTCCGCAGCATGAGCAAAGGAGTCAAGGCATGAGTCCCACCGATCCGTTGACGGATGTCCCTACCACGCCGAGGCGCAAGGTCCTGGTGTCGGGGGCCGGTACAGCGGGTTCCGCCCTCGCGTTCTGGCTGAACCGCTGCGGATACGCAGTCACGGTGGTGGAGAAGGCGGACACCCCGCGCAGCGGTGGTTACCCCGTCGACGTGCGCGGCACCGCACTCGAGGTCGTCCGGAGGATGGGGATCCTGCCGCAGCTGCAGGATGCGCAGATCGACTCGCGTCGGATCACCTTCCTCGACGAGGACGGCAGCGAGGTGGCCTCGGTCGATCCGCACACCGTCGCCGGCGGTGTCGCGGGACGGGACATCGAGGTGCGGCGCGGGGATCTGACCGACGCTCTTCACGCGGCGGTCCGTGACGACGTGGAATTCCTGTTCGGCGACTCCATCGACACCCTCGACCAGTACGACCACGGGGTCGACGTCACCTTCCGCGGGGGCGGCAGGCGTTCGTTCGACATGGTGTTCGGCGCGGACGGTCTGCACTCACGTACCCGGGAGTTGCTGTTCGGCCCCGAGGAGAAGTTCCACCGGTACCTCGGGTACTGCTTCGCCGGGTTCACCATGCGCAACACGTTCGGCCTCTCCCACGAGATCATGATGTGGAACACCCCGGGCAGGGCCGCGGCTCTCTACGCCGTGGAGGACAGCGCCACGGTGCACGCCTTCCTGAACTTCGCCCGGCCGGAACCACCGTTCGACGCGTTCCGTAAGCCGGAAGCCAAACGGGACCTGGTCGCGGCGGTCTTCGCCGACGCGGGCTGGGAGGTCCCGGGCATGATCGCCGCCATGCGCGACGCGAACGACCTGTTCGTCGACGTGGTCAGCCAGATCCGCATGCCTCGCTGGTCCAGCGGCAGGGTCGCGTTGGTGGGCGACGCCGCGTACGCGCCCTCGTTCCTCACCGGACAAGGCTCCAGCCTCGCGCTCGTCGGTGCGTACATGCTCGCCGGTTCCCTGGCCGACCGGGACGCCGCTGCCGGCTTCGCGGCCTACGAACACGGCACCCGTGAGTTCGTGACCGTGAACCAGGAGCAGGTCGGCGCGGGCGACGCCGCACTCTTCCCCACCACCGCCCGGGCGCTGGAACGGCGCAATGACATGCTGCGCAATCTCGGCACCATGCCCTCCACGGAGGGACGACCGGCCCACTCGGCCCTCACCCTGCCCGAATTCATGCCCATGAGGTGACTCCGGACGCGCGCCGCCGGTGGTCGCGGACCCGTGGCCGTCGCCGCGCTCTCCGGAAGGCGGCACGTCCGCGCGCGAGCCGGCGGAACCGGCCGTGTGTGCCGTACGGGCACCGGGCAGGGCGGTGATGCAGGCCACAGCAACTCGCTGTCCGATCGGTCAGGACTGACCGATCGGACAGTTATGGTGGAGGCATGGCACGATCCGCCTCCGCCCTGCGCGGTCAGATCCTGGAGTCGGCACTGCGGCTGTTCGCCGTGCACGGCTTCCGCGGCACCTCGTTGCAGGACATCGCCTCCGACGCGGGCTGCTCGAAGGCGTCACTCCTCTACCACTTCGCCGGCAAGGAAAAGATCCTCACCGAGCTGCTGACCCCGGCCCGGGACGCCCTCGCCACGCTGCTGGACCGCGTGGCCGGACTGGAGGGCGGCCGGCTGGTGGAGGAGACCGTCGTCGGATACGTCGACCTGACGCTGGGGTTCCGCCGCGAGATCCGGCTCCTCTTCGAAGACGTCGCCGAGATGTCCTGCCACCAGGACCTCAACGTCATGGAGCTGGCGGACGGGCTCCTGGACGCGCTGGCCGGCCGCTCGCAGCAGGCACCGGCCCGGGTGGCGGCGTGGATGGTGCTGGGCGCCGTCTTCATCACCGGTGCCGCCGATGACGAGGTGGCGCCGGACGAGGTGTTGCGCGCCGAAATGATCCGCAGTGCGCTGCGGACGCTTGACCACACCCCCAGTTGACCCCCTAACGGAAAGACCCTTTCTCCATGGCGACCTTGCTGTACCGGCTCGGGCGGTTCTCCTTCCGCAGAAGGGGCCGAATAGCCGCGGTCTGGCTGCTCCTGCTGACCCTGCTGGGTGTCGGAGCCGCCACCCTCATGGGCCCGACCAGCGACAAGTTCTCCATGCCGGGCACCGAGTCCCAGCGGGCGCTGGACGACCTCGACCGGCAGTTCCCGCAGGCCGGCGGAGCCACCGGTACCATCGTCGTCGCCGCGCCCGAGGGCGAGAAACTGGACCCCGCCGCGGTGGCACCCGTGGTGAAGGAAGCCTCCGGGATCGACGGCGTCACCGCCGCCATGGACCCGTTCCGGACCGGCTCCGTCTCCCAGGACGGCCGCTACGCCCTGATCCAGGTGCAGTTCGAGGAGGCCGCCGACGAAGTCACCGACGAGCAGAAGGCGGCCTACGAGGCCGTCGGCGCCGACGTCGAGGGTCTCCGGCTCGAGCACGGCGGCGAGGTGATGGGCGGTGAGGTGGAGATCGGCTCCACCGAGGCGCTCGGCGTCCTGGTCGCCGCGGTGGTCCTGGTCGTCACCTTCGGCTCACTGGTCGCCGCCGGCATGACCCTGCTGAACGCGCTGATCGGTGTCGCGGTCGGCATGGCCGGCCTCTTCTCCCTGACCGGTGTCATCGAACTGACCTCCACCGCCCCCGTCCTGGCGCTGATGCTGGGCCTGGCCGTCGGCATCGACTACTCGCTCTTCATCACCTCCCGCTACCGCCAGTACCTCGCCGGGGGACTCCAGCCCGAGGAGGCCGCCGGCCGCGCGACCGGTACCGCCGGCTCCGCCGTCGTCTTCGCCGGTGCCACCGTCGTCATCGCCCTGGCCGGTCTCTCCGTCGTCGGCATCCCGTTCCTGAGCGTGATGGGCCTGGCCGCGGCGGGCACCGTCGCCGTCGCCGTGCTGGTCGCCCTCACCCTGCTGCCGGCCTTCCTCTCCTTCGCCGGCAGGAAGATCCTGCCGCGCAAGCAGCGCCACGCGGACGGGCACACCGCCGAGGACGGCACCACCGCCGCCGAGGGCTTCGGCTTCACCTGGGGCCGGCTCGTCACCAAGCTGCGCGTCCCGCTCCTGGTCGTCGGCATCCTCGGACTGGGCGCGCTCGCCCTCCCGGCCCAGGACATGCGCATAGCCCTGCCGGACGCGGGCACCGCCGCCGAGGGTTCCCCCGCCCGCGAGGCGTACGACCTGACGTCCGAGGGCTTCGGCGAGGGCTTCAACGGCCGTCTCATCGCCGTCGTCAACGGTGAGGACGCACAGTCCACCGGGGCGGCCGCCGAGAAGGCCACCGCCCTCATCGAGGCCACCGACGGCATCCTGGCCGTGGCCCCGCCGCAGCTGAACGAGCAGGGCACCACCGCCCTGCTGGCCATCATCCCCGAGGCCGGCCCGACCGCCGCCGCCACCGAGGACGCCGTCCACGACATCCGCGACCGGGTCGCGGACATCGGGGGCGCCGACATCGCCCTCACCGGCGCGACCGCCCTGGGCATCGATGTCTCGGAGAAGCTCGGCGACGCCCTGCCGGTGTATCTGCTCCTGGTGGTGGGCCTGTCCGTCCTGCTGCTCATGCTGGTCTTCCGGTCGGTCCTGGTACCGCTGAAGGCAGCCCTGGGCTTCCTGCTCACCGTGGGCGCGACCTTCGGCGTCACCGTCGCCATCTTCCAGGAGGGCCACCTCGCCGGCCTGGTGGGCGTTGACACCCCCGGCCCGCTGGTGAGCTTCCTGCCGATCCTGCTCATCGGCATCCTGTTCGGACTCGCCATGGACTACGAGGTCTTCCTCGTCTCCCGCATGCGCGAGGACTTCGTCCACGGTGCCGACCCGCAGGCTGCCATGGTCAGCGGCATGGGCCACAACGCCCGCGTCGTCACGGCCGCCGCGCTCATCATGACGTCCGTGTTCGCAGGCTTCGTCCTGATGGACGACCCGATCATCAAGTCCATCGGGTTCGCCCTCGCCGTCGGCGTGGTCATCGACGCCTTCGTCGTCCGCATGGTGCTGGTCCCGGCGGTGATGTCGCTGCTCGGCCGTGCCGCCTGGTGGCTGCCCGGGCCCGTCGACAAGGTCCTGCCCGACCTCGACATCGAGGGCGAGAAGCTGAACCGGCGGCTGGCCGCGGAGACGCGGGAGGAGGCTCCCGTCCCGGTCTGACCCGCGCACCGGCCGGACCGGATCTCACCCCGGAGGACGGGACCCGCACCGCGGTCCCGTCCTTTTCCGTTCCTCCGCTCTCCTCACACTCTCCGCCCGCCCCGGGGGCGGACCCGGCCCCGTACGCCGCCGTGCGCGCTTTGCCGGGGACGGGGTGGTCACCGCTCTGTGAGGCGCGGGGCCTTCGTGACAGGGTGAGGCCATGAGGGATGACATCGGGGGAGGACGGATGGCGGAGCGCCGCTTGCATGACCTGCCCGGCTGTCCGGACCGTCCCGGCGGCGAGGGCGGCCGGATCGCTGCCGTCCCTGCCGACCGGCCCGTGCGTCCCCGTGCTCCAGGTGGTGGTCCTGCGTTGTCCGGCCTGGCCCGGTTACCGCGGGGAGCGGTGTCTCACCAGGTCTATGACATCGACCGGTGCCTGCTGCTGGAGGCTCGCGGTCACGGCGGGAGCGATCCCCGGGCGCGGGACCGCCACTGCGCGGCCGCCCGGCACGAGAACCTGCTCGCCCTGGCCGATGACGGCGCGGTCTCCGGGGTACGCGCGGCCTCCGAGCGCGAACGGGAGGCGGACCGGCGGGATCCCTCGCGCAGGGATCCCCGCGGTCACCTCCGCACGCAGGTTCGCTTCGAACGCGACCGGCTCCTCGAACGCCCCGAGGCGGTCGCGGCGTGAGCACCCTCGCGGCCCAGGCCATCGGCACCGGGAGGCTGGACCTGCTGCCGCTTCGCGTCGAGCACGCCGGGGAGATGGCCGCGGTGCTGTCCGATCCGGCCCTGCACACCTTCACCGGCGGCGCTCCGGACACCCCGCAGGCCCTGCGCTCGCGCTACCGACGCCTGACCGCGGGCTCACCCGACCCGGCAGTCTCCTGGCTGAACTGGGTGATCCGGCTCCGCGGCGAAGCCTGCCTGACGGGCACTGTCCAGGCGACGATCGGCTTCTCCGGCCACGGGGCCGTGGCCGAGGTCGCCTGGGTGGTGGGGACCCCGTGGCAGGGAAGGGGCATCGCCGGCGAAGCGGCCCGAGGACTCGTGGACTGGCTCTGCCGACAGCGGGTGCGGACCGTCATCGCCCACATCCACCCCGGCCATCGGGCATCCTCCGCCGTCGCCACCGCCGCCGGGCTCACACCCACCGACGAATGGCACGAAGGTGAGATCCGGTGGAGCCGGGGTATCGGGCGATGACTCCACCGGTCCACAGGTCTTCACCATCGCTCGCCCTCGTGCGGCCGGTCCCCCGGCCGTCGGGACCCGTGCCCGCACCTGACGCTGCAGCCCCCTGCCGGCCGATGCCCATCGTGGTCGACGACGAGGAGCAGTACTCCACCCGGCCCGCCGGCCGGGACGACCCGGCCGGGTGGTCGGACGCGGGCAGGACCGGCCCGAACGACCGGGGGCCCGCGCTGCGCGCCACCCTGGTGCGCAGCGGCGAGGAGCGGCACGTGCTGCTCGCAGCGCACCGCATCGTCGCCGGCCGGGCTTCGCTCACCGTGCTGGAGCATGAACCGGCCTGCCCGTAGGCGGTACTGGGCAAAGGCCGGCGCCGTCCATCGGTACGGGCCGCGGGGCGGGCGGAGGGGAACCCGCGCGAGCCCTGGGCGGGGCCCGGACAGGGGCGAGGGCCGGGGGAGTGCCCCGGCCCTCGCCGTCGGATGCTCCGCTTCATGCCGTGGGTGCCGCTCGCGACGTCACGGCAGGATCCACTTCTGGTTGGGTCCGGTGTGGCAGGTCCACAGATGGACGGGGGTGCCGTCGTTCCAGGTGCCGCCGGACGCGTCGAGGCACTTGCCGGACTGCGGGTTGCGGATCGTGCCGTCGGCCTGCGGGGTCCACTTCTGGGCGCCGGAGTCGTTGCAGGTCCACAGCTGGACTCTGGTGCCGTCCGCCGTGCCGCCGTCGGAGACGTCCAGGCACTTGCCGAGGACCTTCATGGCGCCGCCGGCCAGGGTCCACTTCTGGGCGTCGGTGCTGTTGCACGTCCAGATCTGCACCTGGGTGCCGTCGGCGGTCTGGGAGTCGGCCACGTCCAGACACTTGTTGTTCACCCCCTTCACCTCGCCCGTCCCGGACGCCGCACCCGGCAGCTTGTTCAGCGTGTACCAAGCCTCGGTGCTCCACAGCGATTGGCCGTCCGAGGAGCTGAACGGACGGGGCGAGCGGACGTGGACCACCCTGTCGGCCTTCAGGCCGGGGACGGACAGGGTGACCGTTCTGCGGTCGTCGGAGAGCGTCGCCGACTGTGCGGTGAGGGCCTCCTCGTCGACCTTGGGGCCGCCGTAGTCGGCGGTCGGCACGTAACGCCACTGCTTGATCTTGTAGCGACCGGTCAACCCGGCCGCCGTCTGCGTCGACAACGGCTTGGTGTACTCCAGTGCGAAGCCGCCCGGTACGGCGCGCATGGCCCGGATGTCGAAGGCGTTGCCGCCGTTGGGCGTCAGCTTCTGCAGGCCGTGACTGAGCTTGCCCTCCTGGCCCCAGTTGCCGCCCGCGCCCAGCCCGCCGGCGTACAGGGCGCCGTCCGGGCCTACGCTGATCCGGGTGACGCCGGCCTCCAGACCCTGGGTGAGACGGAAGACCGCCCCCTGGTACTCGCCGCCCACCTTCTCCAGGAACCCGCGCTGGATGCCGCCGTAGGTCACGTCGCCGAAGAGCATCTGACCGGCGAACGGACCCTCGGTCAGCAACAGGGGCGTACTGGGAGAGTTGGCGATCTCGTTCTGCGGCAGCCACAGCGCCGGCTTGGTCACCGGCAGGGCGTCGAAGGGCCCGTCCGGGTTGGTGTAGTGGTTGAAGAACCTGTCCTGCTTGATGTGCACCAGCTTCGACGAGGGCAGCCAGCCGCCCTGGTTGTCGGTGACGAACATGTCGCCCGCGGGTCCCCAGCCGATGCCGTTGGGGGTGCGCAGCCCCCCGGCGACGTAGGAGACCGCTCCGGTGTCCTTGCTCACCTTGATGGTGGTGCCGCGGTTCTGCGCCGGCTGCGGATCGGTGGTCGCGCCACCGTAGTTGATGGACACGGACAGGTTCAGGTAGAAGAACCCGTCCTTGTAGAGCAGGCCGAAGGCGAACTCGTGGAAGTTGCCGCCGAAGGGCCATGTCGCGACCCTCCGGTACTGGTCGGTGACCTCGTCGCCGTTGGTGTCGCTCAGCTCCGTCAGCTCGTGTTTCTGCGAGACGTAGAGCTTGCCGTCGACGTGCTTGATGCCCATCGGCTCCTTGAGGCCCGAGGCCACCTTCTTCACCGTCACCCTGTCCGGGCCGGTGCTTCCCGTGACGTTGCCCAGCAGGTAGACCTCACCCGTGGTGGTGTTGCTGCCGCCCCAGGTGGCCACGGCCAGCCGGCCGTCCGGCAGCCAGTCCATGGCGGAGACCTGCGGCTCGAAGCCGCTCGGACGGAGGCCGGTGAGGGTGTAGTTCGGGTGTACACCGGTCAGCGGCAGCCCGTCGCCCGGCGAGTCCGCGCCGCCCTCGCACTCCTTGCGCCCCGGCGACGTCACGCGGACGACGCCGGCGTCCGTGCTGAGCACCGAGTTCGGTACGACGGCGAAGCCGCCGGCGCCCGGGGGCTGCCAGGCCAGCGTGATCTGCTGACCGCCGTCGCGTTCGAAGTGCTCGATGCGCAACGCGTGGTGACCGGCCGGCAGCCGGACCGTGCCGTCCTTCGGGTCCGCGCCGTGCAGACCGTCGTGGTCGATCACCAGTTTGTCGTCGATCCACAGGCGGGAGCCGTCGTCACTGGTGAGCCGGAAGGTGTAGTCGCCCGTCTGAGGGGCGTCGAGGTTGCCGACGACCTGGGTGACGAAGTTGTTCTCCAGGCCGAAGTCGCCGGTGGAGGTCCAGTCGATGACCGGCATCAGCTTGTCGATGTTCGGTGTCTGACCCGGTTTCAGGGTGCAGATTCCACTCAACGGGGTCTGCACGTCGAAGACGCGCAGGGTGACACCCGGCTCCTGCGGGGGGAGGTCAGCGGCGTCCGAGTCGTCCGCGGGAGCCGGGGACGCGGACAGGCCGATGGCCCATAACGAAGCGATGAGCGTTCCGGTCAGGCGTCTGCCCAGCCGGCGGGAGTACAGCCGTGGATACACGTGACCTCCTGACGGTTCCTCATGGCACTGAGGAACGCGGTCCGGTAAGCGGGAGATCCACCGCTGCCGGGACGCGCCGTCGTCCCGGATACGGAGGCGTGCGAGTGGGGGCACAAGAGGCGTACACCGTCGCGTCGCACACAGTAGGGACTTCTTCCGCAGCCGTCCACGCTTTGTCATGAACGCGTATGAAGTTCCGGCCAGGCGCGCCGGCCCGCCGCTCCGGCAAGGAGCCCGCTCCCGCTGTGGCGTCCGGACGCCCGGCGTACCGGCGAAGGCGCTCTCACTCGGGCAGGCGGGACAGGACCGCGTCCAGCCCGAAGGCGAAGCGCTCCTCGAAGGACCCCTGCCGCAGGTGCGCCACGGTCTTCTGCAGCGCCGGGTACGTGTCGGCGGCAACGGCGTGCGCGAGGCGCTCGTCGCCCTGTGCCGGTGCCGCCTGCTCCTCCTGGGTCAGGCCGAGAGCGAAGTGGGTGACCGTCCACGCCGTCCACGCCGCCCGCTTCTCGTCCGCTCCCGCTTGGAGGAACGCGTCGACGAGACGGTCGGCGAAGCGCAGGGTGTGAGGCTCGGCCGGGTACGTGCCGGTGACCAGGGCGGCACCGTCGCGGTGCGCGAGCAGCGCCCGCCGGTAGCGGCCGGCCAGTTCCCGCGCGCGTTCCCGCGGCACGGCGGGCAGGTCGTCGTAGCGGATGCGGGCGAGGACGGCGTCGGCCATCAGCTCCAGCATCCGGGCCTTGGTCTTCACGTGCCACAGCACGGTGTTCATACGGACCCCGAGGCAGTCCGCCACCGCCCGGGTCGAAAGCCCTTCCAGTCCGCGCTCCTCCAGCACCCGCAGCGCGGCGTCGATCACGGCCGCGCGGGTGAGCCGGCCCGCGGCGCCTTCCCCGACTTGCTCATTGGTCACTGACCTAGTTTACTGCGGAGCAATTCTTGGTCGCTGACCAAGGTTCGAGGGAGAGGGGAAGGTCATGAACCACCAGGTCGTCGTCGGCGGCGCAGGCCCCGTGGGCCTGTGGCTGGCCGGCGAACTGCGCCGCGCCGGCATCACCGTCGCCGTCATGGAGACCCGCACCGAACGCGACACCCGTTCCCGCGCCCTGACCGTGCACCCGCGCACCATCGAGACGTTCGCCTCCCGCGGTGTCCACGAGCCCTTCGTGAGGGAGGGCATACCGCTGCCCGGCGGCCACTTCGGCGCACTGGAGTCCCGGCTGGACTTCCGCCGCCTGCCCAGCCCCTTCCCCTGCACCCTCGCCCTGCCCCAGGAACGCACCGAGGCACTGCTGGAGCAGCAGGCTCTCGAGCTGGGCGCGGACATCCTGCGCGGACAGGAGGTCATCGGTTTCACCGAAGCCCCCGACCGCATCGCCGTGCACATCACCGGCCCGCAGGGGCCCCGCACCCTTGAGGCGGCCTACCTGGTCGGCTGCGACGGCGCCCGCAGCACCGTGCGCCGGGCCGCCGGCATCGACTGCCCCGGCACCCCCTCCACCGTGCTCGGCTGGCTCGGCGACGTCATCCTCGACCAGCCCCCCGCCCCTGGCTACAGCCGTTTCGGCCCGGCGGGCACCCTCATGGCCGTACCCATGCCCGGCGGCGTTCACCGCCTGGTCGGCATCACCCCCCGCGACCTCACCACCACCTGGCCCGGCGACCTCACCGTGGACGAACTGCGCGAGAACGTCACCGCCGTGGCCGGCACCGACTTCGGCATGCGCGACCCCATCTGGCTCTCCCGCTACGGCAACGCCACCCGCCTGGCCACGCAGTACCGCAAGGGCCGCGTCTTCCTCGCCGGTGACGCCGCCCACCAGCACTTCCCCGCCGGCGGCGTCGGCATGAACGTCGGCATCCAGGACGCTGCCAACCTCGCCTGGAAGCTGGCCGCCACCCTCAACGCCTGGGCCCCCGAGGCCCTGCTGGACACCTATCACGCCGAACGCCACCCGGTCGGCGTCAACCTCACCGAGACCAGCCGCGCCCAGGTCGCCCTGATGACCGCCTTCACCCCCGAGGGCCTGAGCCTGCGCGGTCTGCTCGCCCGGCTGATCGGCACGCTGCCCGACCTCAACGACCACCTGGCCGCCCAGGTCAGCTCACTCGCCGTCACCTACCCGCCCGCCGACCCCCACGCGCACCCGCTGACCGGGACCCGCGCCCCCGACCTCGCCGTCGGCGACACCAGCCTGTTCGCCCTGCTGCGCGCCGACAGCTACCTCCTGCTGGACCTCACCCCCGACGGCCGCCTCGGCCGGTTCACCCGGCCCGGTCTGCACGTACACACCGGCACCCCGCACCTGCCCCCGGCCGACTGGGCCGGCGTCCGCGCCGTCCTCGTCCGGCCCGACGGCCACATCGCCTGGGCCGGCGCCCGCCACGACGACACCGCCCTCACCGACGGCCTCGGCGCCGCCCTCGCCCTCACGCACCGGGGGCGAGCCGTTCCGTGACCATCCGGTGCGGCCACCCGCCCGCCCGGTACGTCACGCCCGGCCCCCTCCGCCTTTCCGGGCGGACCGTCCTGCAACACGTTCGGCGCTCCCCTGCGTGCCACCGGCGCCGCGATCCGCTCCGGGGCGGTGACGCCGAGGACCACCGGCGCGATGCCGGCAGCCCGGACGGCCCCGGCGTCGCTGTCGCGCCGGACACCCCCACCGCCGCGGCGCGCTTCCCGTCGTCCGCCGGACGTGCTCATCAGGACGTGACCGATCGATCGCCGTCCGGGGGCGACCGCCGGGCCCCGCTGTCACCGAGCGGCCTTCCGGCCGGTGCCGGCGGGGCCGGCGGACGTACGGAGTCCTACCTGAGTGTGATCGCGTAGACCTGCACCCGAGGATCGTTCTGCAGGCCGATGGAACGCACCGTCCTCGACGCGTCGAGGTCCGCCGAGGAACCGAACAGACGCACCGGCGGGCCGTCCACGCCCTGTCCACGCTTGATCCGGTGCGGCATCTCCAGTGCCACGGAGCTGCCCTGCGGTGCCGTTCCCGCCCAGTCGCCCACGGTGACCGGCACCTCGGCGGTGGTTCCGTCGGTGTAGCGGACGCTGAGCATGGTCGTCACCGGGCCGTGGTGGGCCGTGGCGACCAGGCGCAGCGCGCTGTACGACCCGGCCGGGAGCAGCATCGACTGACCGCGGGCCTCGACGAAGTTCGGGGCCGTCCCGGACGGATCGGGAGCGTCGTAGGTCACGCCGTCCCAGACGACCGGACCCGCCGCGGGCAGCAGATCACCGTCGTAGCTCCACCCCGATCCGTCGAAGTCGCCCTCGCCGGAAGCCGCGACGGTCGCGGTGCCGTCGTGGTTCACCTCCTTGCCGAGGTCCACGGCACACTCCTCGCCGGGGTCCGCCGCGCAGCGGGCCGCGGCGCGCACCTCGATGGTCGCCGTCCGTTCCACGCTCCGCACCCCCTTCGCGGTCGCCGTGATCCCCACGGTGTACGAACCCGGCGCGGTTCCGGCCGGCACGCTCACGTCCACCGCCGCGGTCCGCTGGACCGGAAGCCGATGCGAGGTGAGCGAGAAGGGCTCGGAGGTCTTCACGGTCCAGCCGCTGGGAGCCTTCGCGCTCACGCCCACCCGCAGCGTGCCGGGGGACTGGCCCAGCACGTCCAGCTTCAGGCGGACGCTCTGTGCGCTGTCGGCCGTCGGCAGGACGTCGGAGCCGGTGCGCAGTGACGCGTCGAGGTGCCGGCGGGAGTCGGCTGCCGCGCGGTTCACGGACGGCGGCTCCGCCCCCTTGCCCGTGCCCCATGCCGACGGCTTGCCGGTCATCTCGAAGGCCAGGCTTCCGCCCTTGGCGACCGCGTCCCAGTCCAGCCAGGTGGCGCGCAGGTCCTTCCCGCCGAACTCCGCCTGCTTCACGTAGCGCCGGGTGTCGCTCGTACCCGGTGCCTCGACGGTCAGGGTGCCGCCCTGCTCGTTGCCGTAGGCGCCGATGCGAATGACCGCCGACGGGAACTGCGGGCTGGACACGGCGAGGAAGTCGCCGCCGTTCGTCGTCGGGTACAGGCCCAGGGAGGAGAAGACGTACCAGGCCGACATGGTGCCCAGGTCGTCGTTGCCGGTCATGCCGTCGGGCCCGTCCGTGAAGAGCGTCATCGCGGCGCGGACCACGGTGGCGGTCTTGGCGGGTGCCCCGGCCCACAGGTACATGTACGGGGAGTGCAGGTCGGGCTCGTTGTTGGGGTTGTAGGTCGGCTTCCCGTAGTAGTCGTACGGTGCCGAGATCCAGTCCTCGCGAGCGGTTCCGGCCGGGTCCGCGAGGAGTTCGTCGTAGGCGAAGAAGGCGTCGAGCCGCTTCTCGGTCTCCCGCTTGCCGCCCATCAGGGACACCAGGCCGGCCGGGTCCTGGGGCACCAGCCACTGGTACTGGTAGGCGCCGCCCTCATGGAACTGGTGGCCCGCCTCGACGGGGTCGTAGGGCGTCAGCCAGGTGCCGTCGGTCGTGCGCGGCCGGAACTGCTGGATGGAGGAGTCCCACAGGTTCCGGTACCACTGGCCGCGTGCCGCGAACATGCGGGCGTCCGCGGTGTGTCCCAGTCCCTTGGCCATCAGGGCCAGCGACGCGTCCGCCGCCGCGTACTCCAGGGTCGCCGAGGCGGGATGACGGCAGTCGTTGTCGCCGCCCTTGTCCGGACAGTCCTTCCCCGGTTCCAGCCCGCTGGGGATGTAGCCGCGTTCCTGGTACTCGGCGACTCCCGCACGGCCGTTGTAGGGGGAGTCGTCCGGCGGCGTGCTGAGGGCGTTCTTCCTGAGAAGCGCGTACGCCTCCTTCTCGTGGCCCGCGAGCAGGCCCTTGGACCACGCCTCGACGAGGAAGGGAGTCACCGGGTCGCCGGTCATGATGTTGGTCTCGCTGTTGGCGAGCGACCAGCGCGGCAGCCAGCCGCCGTCCCGTCCGATCGCGACGACCGACAGGGCGACATCGCGGGCGACCTTCGGCTGCAGCATCTGGAGCAGTTGGTTCTGCGGCCGGTGGGTGTCCCACAGCGACAGGTTCTGGTACGGCGTGAACCCGGACGCGGTATGGGTCTTGCCGTCGAAGCCCGCGTACCGGCCGTCGACGTCCCCGGCGATGTTCGGGTGCAGCTGCGCGTGGTAGAGGGCCGTGTAGAACGCGCGTCGCCGCTCGGCGGACCCGCCGTCGACGGTGACGGCGGCGAGCTGCCGCTCCCAGGTCGCCTGCAGCGCCGCGCGGGTGGCGTCGAAGTCGTAGGAGTCGTCCGTCTCCGCCTTCAGGTTCTTCCGGGCGCCCTCGACGCCCGTGTAGGAGAGTCCCACCTTGACGACGACGTCACGGTCGGCGCCGGCGTCGAAGGTCACCCAGGCACCGTTCCCGCCCTCACCGGCCGCGTCCCGTCCACCGGGAGCGGGGGTGCTGCCCCGCCAGGTGCCGTGCGAGGCGAACGGCCTGTCAAAGGTCGCTGTGAAGTAGACGGTGTGCCGGTCCTTGCCCGCGCAGAAGTTGCCCGCCTCGACACGGCCCTCGACCGTCCGGTCGCCGACGACATGCACCTCCGAGCTGTACACCCTCTGGTTGGCCTTGCCCGTGTTGAACAGGACGTTGGCGCGGTCGGTCGAGGGGAAGGTGTAGCGCTGCCATCCCGTGCGGGGTGTGGCGGTCAGCTCGGCGTCGATGTCGTACGTCTTCAGCCCGACGCGGTAGTAGCCGGGTTCGGCGTCCTCGTCGTCGTGCGAGTAGGCCGAGCGGTAGGCATCGGGGTCGACGCTGTTCACCGCTCCGGTCGTCGGCATGAGCGGCAGTTCGCCCATGACGGAGCAGCCGACGCCGGAGAGGTGGGTCTGGCTGAATCCGTGGATCTTGTCCTGCTGGTAGTCGTAGCCTCCCTGGCCGCCGGTGTCCGGGCTGACCTGGACCATGCCGAAGGGGGCACTCGCGCCGGGGAAGGTGTTGCCGAAGTTCTGTGTGCCGATGAACGGGTTGACCAAGGAGGTGAGCGGGGGAGTGGCTGCTGCGGTGCCCTGGGCGGCGGCCGGCGCCGGACCCAGGGCACCGCCGGCGACGAGCAGTGCGGCGAGGACTGTCGATGCGCGGTTGCGCCATCGACGGAGGGGTCTGTGCATGGAAACGGTCTCCTGTTCCTCTTGCAGCGCGATCAGCAGCCCTGGCTGGATGGAAGCGGACTAGATCATGCGTCTGACATCGTTGTCAATACCCCTGGCGCCGACTGGTACCGCCCCATCGCCCCGGCCCGGAGCACCACCTGATCACCGAGGGGCACGGCACCTCGCTCGCGGTCCCGCTGCCCGGCGGCCGACGGCCGGCGACCGGCGGCCGGTGGCTCTGTTCCCCTCCCGCCGACGGAGCGGGGCGTGATGGCCTCCGCCCCGGTCCTGCGGCCGCCCGACGCCGGACGCTTCGGATCAGCCCTCGCCCGGCACGGACCCGGTGGCCCCCGGACCGGCGAACGGGCCCTTCCCCAGCCCTGCATCCCAGAGGCCGGACGCCTGTCGCCCCACGCGCTGGGGGGCGTTTCGGCGGGGGTGGGGGGCGTGCCCCCGCCTCTCGGCCGGCTCCCCGGCCGTGCCGTGTGAACGCTGTGGTCACGGTGCAGGACGTTCGATGCGCAGCGCGTGCTGGTCGTGGCGGAGGGTGTACCCGCCCTCGCCGTCGCCGAAGTGCCGCCGGACGTACGCCTCGACCGCTTCCCGGGGCGGGGCGGGGATGCCAGGGACGCTCAGGTGGAAGCAGGCGACCGCGACGGTCTCGTCCACGTCCCGGCTGCGGTATCGGGCGGGCACGACGTTCGGCGCGGCGCCACGGGCCAGACCGGGTGGAAGCGCGTCGAGTTCGTCGGCGAGTTCCCTCAGGTCGAAGCGCAAGCCGGTGAAGTGACGCACCATGCGCATGCAGGGGTTGTCGGGGTCCTGCAACAGGACGAGCAGCACCCCGCCCGGCGCCACCCAGTCCATGATGCGTGCCACCGTCGTTGCCCACTGCGTACGCGGGACGTAGTACAGCACGTGGGAGAGCAGGGCCAGATCGGCCTGCGCTTCCACCGGGGCCTCGAGGATCGGTGAGGCCACCACCCGGGCCCGCGGGCAGGCCCGGGCCAGGGCGCGCCGCATCGGTGCGCTGGGCTCGATGCACACGGTGCGCTGGAACAACGGGGCGAGATGCCGCGTCGTGGTGCCGTCGCCGGCGCCCACGTCCAGGAAGACCCGTCGGACGGGCAGCCGTTCGACGATGCCCCGCAGGTAGGCGTGGGTGTTGGCCTTCTCGTCGCTGCCGGCGAGGAACCGGCCGAGGGCGTCCCGGTAGGCGTCCTCGTCCGTTTGCGGGCTCCTCGCCCCCGCAGACCCGTGCCGTTCCATTTCCGCGGTCCCTTCCTCACGAGCGGCGCGTCCACCCGGCGCGCTTCCGGTGATCCGCCGACGTCGTGACAATGACACGGTCGGCAGGTCCGCCCGCCGAGCGGCACACCCGCGGCAGGCGGTGGGGAAGGGCGCACGGGAGCAGACCCGAACGCCGGGGCGCGCTCCGCCATCGGTGCGGACGCCCCGTTCGTTCCCACGGGGCCGCGTGTCGTGCGACGGCGAACGCTGCCACGGGGCACGGGGCACGGGGCACGGGGCACAGGGCACGCCGGGCGAGGCGGCGGGACGGCCGGGAGCCGCGTCCCGCGGCTTGAGGAACCAGGACGCCGCATCGCTCGGGGCGATCCCGTGGAAGCGGGCGGTGAGCAGCGCGATGCCGTCGTCCCGGTCGCCCGGGCCGGCTCCGGGATCCCGCACCGGCAACGGGAGAAGAGGAACCGCGTCATGGCCGCTCCGGACCCGCGTCCACGACCGCAGCCGGCTCTGCTCGCGGTGCTGCGTCTTCTTCCCTATGGGCCCCGGGCCACCGGCGGCAGTCTGCTGCAAAACACCGCTTGGAGGCTCACAGTGACAGCAGGACCGGCCCACGACAAGGCTCCGAACGACGTCGTCCCCGACACGGCATCCTTCGCGCAGCGCCGCCTGTGGTTCCTGGACCAGTTGGCCGGTTCTTCCACCGGATCCATGCTTCCGCTGGTCCTGCGGCTGCGGGGCCCGCTGGACGCGGACCGGCTGGAACGGTCGCTGTCCGGGATCGTGGCGCGGCACGAGGTGCTGCGCACCCGGTTCCGCGCCGTCGGCGGGGAACCGGTCCCGGTGGTCGACCCGCCCGCGGGAATCGAACTGGAGCGGGTCGAGGCGGACGGGCCGGAGGAACTGTTCGCGCGCCGGCTGGGACGCCCCGTCGACCTGTCGGCGCAGCACCCGGTGCGGGCCGTGCTCGCCCGCGTCGCGCCCGATGAGCACCTGCTGCTCGTCGAGGTGCACCACATCGCCGTGGACGGCTGGTCGTGGGGCGTCCTGCTGGACGAACTCGCCGCCGGCTACCGGGGCGAGCCGGTGGCCCCGCCCGCCCTGCGCCACGCCGACCTCGCCCGCGCCCAGTCCGAACGGCTGCGCGGTGAACGGCTGGAGCGGCTCCTCGGCCACTGGCGCGAACGGCTGCGCGGTCTCACCCCGCTCGACCTGCCCACCGACCGGCCGCGTCCGCGGGTCTGGGACGGCTCCGGCGACGTGGTCCGCTTCGACCTGCCGGCCGACCTGGTCACCGCGGTCGACGCCCTCGCCCGCTCCCGGCGCGTCACCCGGTACACCCTTCTGCTCACCGCCTACCAGGCGCTCCTCGGACACTGGGCGGGCCGCAGCGACGTCGCCGTGTGCAGCACGCTCGCCGACCGGGCGCGGCGCGGCGCCGACACGCTCATCGGCCCCCTCGTCAACACCGTGGTGCTCCGCGCCGACCTGGCCGGCAGGCCCGGCTTCGGCGCCCTGCTGGACCGGGCGCGCGGTCGCGTGCCGGTGGACCTCGCCCATGCCGAGGCCCCCTTCGACCTCGTCGTCGGCGCCCTCGGCGGCTCCCGGGACCTGTCCCGCCACCCCCTCGCCCAGGCCTCGTTCACCCTGCTCAACGCGCCGATCCAGCCGGTGCGCATGCCCGGCCTGGAGGTGACGCTGGTCGAGCCGCCGCTCACCGAGACCCCGCTGGACGTCTTCCTCGACCTGACCCTGCGGACCGACGGCAGCGTCGCCGCCGTCCTGCAGTACGCCACCGCGCTCTTCGACACCGCCACCATGCGGGCCTTCGCCGGCTCCTACACGGCCCTGCTCCGGGCCGTCCTGACCGACCCCGACACTCCCGTGCAGGACCTGCTGCGTGCCCTGCCCGACGGCCCCGCCGGCCGCGGCCGGCCCCGGCCCGACTGGCACCGGGCACCCGACCGACCGGCGGAGCCGGCGGAGCCGGTCGTCTTCCGCGGCGATCCCGACGCCACCGCGCTGCGCTGCGGCGAGGACAGCGTCAGCTACGCCGGACTCGACACCATGACCGGCTCACTGGCCGCCGCGCTGCGCGCCGCCGGGGTCACCGCGGGCGATCCCGTCGGCGTGCTCCTGCGCCGCGGCCCGTGGTCGGCCGCCGCCATCGAGGGCGTGTGGCGGGCGGGGGGCGCCTACGTGCCCCTCGACCCGGAACTGCCCGCCGAGCGGCTGCGGTACATGGCCGAGGAGGCCCGGCTGGCCTGCGTGGTCACCGAACCCGCCACCGCCGGCACCGCCGCACCGCTCGCACCGGTCACGGTGGACGTCACCGCGCTCCCCCCGGCCGCGGACGCCCCCCGCCACCGGCCGCACCCCCGTGAACTGGCCCACGTCATCTTCACCTCCGGCTCCACCGGCAGGCCCAAGGCGGTCGGCGTCGAGCACGGCGCCCTCGCCTCGCACGTCGCCGCCGCCCGGCAGCGCTTCGGGATCACCTCCGGGGACCGGGTGCTGGCCTTCGCCTCCTTCGCCTTCGACGCCTCGCTGGACCAGGTGCTGCCCGCCCTCACCTCCGGCGCCACCGTCGTCATGCGGCCCGACGAGCCCTGGCTGCCCACGCAGGTGCCCGAGATCGTCCAGCGGTACGGCCTGACCGTCGTCAACGTGCCGCCCACCTACTGGTCGGAGCTCACGCTCTCCCTCGACCGGCGGCTGGCCGCCGCCCTGGGCTCCCTGCGGCTGCTCGTCCTCGGCGGCGAGGCCGTCCCGGCCGACACCCTCGCCGTCTGGCGTGCCGCCGTCCCCGGAGTGCGGGTCTGCAACGCGTACGGGCCCACCGAGACCACGGTCACCGCCACCACCCACGACGTCGACGACCCGCCGGGGGACACCGTGCCCATCGGCCGGCCCCTGGGCGACCGCCGCGTGTACGTCGTCGACGCCGAGGGCGAGCCGGTCCCGGTCGGCGTCGCAGGCGAACTCCTCATCGGCGGCACGGAGCTGGCCCGCGGCTACCTCGGGCGCCCCGCGCTGACCGCCGAGCGCTTCGTGCCCGACCCGTACGGGCCGCCCGGCGGCCGCCTCTACCGCACCGGCGACCTCGTGCGCTGGACGCCCGGCGGTGAGCTGGAGTTCCTCGGCCGCCGCGACGACCAGGTCAAGATCCGCGGCTTCCGGATCGAACTCGGCGAAGTGGAGACGGTGCTGCGGGCCTGCCCGCTGGTCGCCGCTGCCGCCGTCCGCCCCGACCGGGCCACCGGACGCGGCCTCACCGGCTACGTGGTACCCGCCCCGGACGCGCCCGCCGCGCCCGGCCGGGCCGAACTGCGCGCCTGGTGCGCCCGCTACCTGCCGCACTACGCCCTGCCGTCCGAGTTCGTCGTCCTGGACGCCCTCCCGGTCGGCGTGTCCGGCAAGCTCGACCGCTCCGCCCTGCCCGACCCCGCGCACACCCGCGCCCCCGACGATCCCGCGTACACCGCGCCCCGCGACGAGACCGAGCGGATCGTCGCCGAGGTGTGGGCCGACGTCCTCGGCCTGGACCGGATCGGCATCGACGACGGCTTCTTCGACCTCGGCGGCCACTCCCTGCTCGCCACCATGGCGGTCTCCCGGATCGCCCAGCGACTCGGCCGCGAGATCGAACTGCGCACCGTCTTCGAGCACCCCACCGTCCGAGGTTTCGCCCCGCGGGTGGCGGCCGCCCGCGCCGGCGGCGCCGCCGAGGTCGTCCCCGTCGACCGCACCAGGCCGCTGCCGCTGTCCTTCGCGCAGGAACGCCTGTGGTTCCTGGACCGCACCTCCGACCACGGCGAGTCGTACCTGCTGTGGTACTGCTGGCGGGTACGCGGAGGCCTGGACCGCGCCGCGTGGCAGGCGGCCCTGGACGACCTGACCGAGCGGCACGAGGTACTGCGCACGGCCCTCGTCGAGATCGACGGCCGCCCCGTGCAGCAGGTCTGCGACCCGGCCGCGGTGCCCCTGCTCTGGGAGCGGGCACCGCAGGCCCCGGACGAGCAGGGCCGCCTGGAGGCCGTACGGAGCCTGGCCGCGTCGCACGCCACCCGCCGCTTCGACCTCGGCCGGCCGCCGCTGCTGCGGTCCGGCGTGTGGGAACTGGCCGACGACGACCACGTCGTCCTGCTCGCCTTCCACCACGCCGTCACCGACGGCTGGTCCAAGGGCGTGCTGCTGGACGAACTCGGCCGGCACTACGCGGCCCGCCGGGCGGGCGGGCCCGCCTCGCCTGCACCGCTGCCCGTGCAGTACGGCGACTACGCCGTGTGGCAGCGCGACCGCGCCGACAGCGGCGCCCTGGAACCGCAACTCGCCTACTGGGAGCGGGTCCTCGAGGACGCACCCGTGCTGGAACTGCCCACGGACCGGCCCAGACCCCCCGCCTTCACCGGCCGGGGCGGCGCGGTCGAGACCGTCCTGCCCCGCGCACTCGTCGACCGGGTCGACACCCTCGCCCGCGAGCGCGGCGTGACCCGCTTCATGGTGCTGCTGGCGGCCGCGCAGACGGTGCTGGCCCGCTGGACCGGACAGACCGACATCTGCGTGGGCACGCCCGTCGCCGGACGCGGACGGCTCGAACTGGAGCCGCTGGTCGGCTTCTTCGTCAACACCGTCGTCCTGCGCACCGACCTGTCCGGGCGGCCCTCCTTCGGCGCCCTCGTGGACCGGGTGCGCGATGCCGTCCTCGGCGCCTTCGACCACCAGGAAGTGCCGTTCGAGCAGGTCGTGGAGCGGCTGCGCCCGGAACGCGACCTGTCCCGCAACCCGCTGTTCCAGGCCATGGTCGACGTCCAGGAGTCCTCCGCGGCCGGCATCGGCCTGCCCGGCCTGCAGACGGCCGACTTCGCGCTGCCCTGGGGGTCGGCCAAGTTCGACCTGACCGCCACCTTCGTGATCCGGCCGGACCGTTTCGCGCTCAACGTCGAGTACGCCGCCGACCTGTTCGACCCGGACACCGCGACCCGGTTCGCCCACCACGTCGGCCGCGTCCTCGAGGCCCTGCTGGCCGACCCCGCCGCGCGCGCCGACGAGGCCGCCCTGCTCTCGGCGGACGAGCGGCGGCACCTCGTCGCGGGCGCCGGACGGGACGCGCGGCCCGCGCCGCCGTTCGAGGTGGCGGGCCCGCCGCACGCCCCGGCCGTCGTCTGCGGGGACACGACCCTCGACCACGCCCGCCTGGACGCCCTCACCGGCGGGCTGGCCGCGGCCCTGGTCCGGGCGGGCACGGTCCCGGGCGACGCCGTGGGCGTGTGCGTCGGCCGCGGCGTGTGGTCCGTGGCGGCGATGCTCGCCGTCTGGCGGGCGGGCGGCGTCTACGTCCCGCTCGACCCCCGGCTGCCCGAGGAGCGGCTGCGGTACATGTGCGAGGAGGCCGGGGTACGGCACCTGGTGTGCGACGCGCACACCCGGGACCGCGCCGCCGCCCTCGGGACCGCCGGCGTCGACGTCGGCGACGTCCTCCCCGACCCCGCCGGGCCCCGCCACACCCCCCGCCGCGACGACCTCGCCTACGTCATCTTCACCTCCGGCTCCACCGGCCGACCCAAGGCCGTCGGCGTCGAGCACCACGCCCTGGACGCCCATGTCGCCACCGCCCGCGAGACGTTCGGGCTGACCGCGCGGGACCGGGTGCTCACCTTCGCCTCCACTTCCTTCGACGCCTCGCTCGAGCAGATCCTGCCCGCGCTGAGCACCGGGGCGACGGTACTGGTGCGCCCCGACGGGATCTGGACACCGGAGGAACTGGCCGAGTACGTCGCCGCCGAGCGGGTGACGGTCATGGAGCTGACCCCCTCGTACTGGACGGAACTGGTGGCCCGCCTGGACACGCTGGCCCCCCTGCTGGCCTCCCTGCGGCTGCTGGTGACCGGGGGAGAGGCGCTGCCCGCCGACCCCCTGGCGCACTGGTTCGCCCACCTGCCCGGCGTGCCCGTGGCCAACACCTACGGCCCCACCGAGACGGTGATCTCCGCCACCGCGCACACCGTCGCCTCGGCCCCGGCCGGCCGGGTGCCCATCGGACGGCCCCTGGGCAGCCGCCGCGCCTACGTGATCGACCCGCTCGACGAACCCGTACCGGCCGGCGTGCCCGGCGAACTCGTCCTCGGCGGACCGGAGATGGCCCGCGGCTACCTCGGACGGCCCGCCCTCACCGCCGAGCGGTTCGTCCCCGACCCGTTCGGCACGCCCGGCGGCCGCATCTACCGCACCGGCGACGTCGTACGCCGACGGTCCGACGGGGAACTGGAGTTCCTCGGCCGCAACGACGACCAGGTCAAGATCCGCGGCTTCCGCGTCGAACCGGGAGAGGCCGAGGCGGTGCTGCGCGCGCACCCCGGGGTGCGCGGCGCGGCCGTCGTGGTGCGCACCCTCAACGGCGAGACGGCCCTCGTCGGCTACGCCGCGGGCGGCGGACTGTCCGAGGAGTCCCTGCGCACCCACTGCCGGGCCCGCCTGCCCCACTACCTGGTCCCGTCCGCGTTCGTCCTCCTGGACGCCCTGCCCCTGACCGTGCAGGGCAAGCTGGACACCGCCGCCCTGCCCGAGCCCGAGGCGTCCGCGCCGCACGCCGACGTCGCACCGCGTACCCCGGCCGAGACGGTCGTGGCGCAGATCTGGTGCGAGGTGCTCGACCTGCCGAAGGTCGGCGTCCACGACGACTTCTTCGCCCTGGGCGGCCACTCCCTGCGCGCGGTCGCGGTCGCCTCCCGCCTGCGGACCGCCTTCGACTGCCCGCTCCAGGTCCGCGACCTGTTCGAGAACCCCACCGTCGAGCGGCTCGCCGCCGAGGTGGAGCGGCGACTGCTGGAACTCATCTCGCAGATGAGCGACGACGAGATCGACCTGTCCCTCACGGCCGACCTCTGACACCCGGACCCCGGCCGTCCGCACCCGCCGCCCCGGCGGCCACCGCGGCCGTCGGGACGGCGGACCACCGCCCGACGACCGCACCCCCACTTCCTCTCCTCCAGAACCGAGATCGGAGCGCCCCCATGACCACACCTGATGTGCGTCCCGGCCCCGTCACCACCGGCGGCGCCCTCTCCACGGCCGCCCGGCGCCTGCTGGAACAGCGGCTGCGCGGCCGGGCCGCCGCCCGGGACACCGGCCCGGCCCGGGTCCGGCCGCGCCCGGAGCGGATCCCGCTGTCCGCGGCCCAGCAGCGCCTGTACTTCCTGGACCGGATCGACCCCGGCGCGCCGACCTACCTGCTCCCCGCCGCCTGGCGCCTGACCGGCCCGCTGGACGTGCCGGCCCTCACCGCGGCCGTCGCCGACCTGGCCGCCCGGCACGAGCAGCTGCGTGTGGTCTTCCCCGAGCACGAGGGCGTTCCCCACCAGCGGGTCCTGCCCGCGGGCGGCACGGTCCTGGACGTGACCGAGGTGAGCGGCGAGGACGCCGGGGACCGCGAACGCCGGCTGGCCGCCGCCGTGCACGCGGCCGCCCTGCGCCCCTTCGACCTCGCCCGCGAACCCGCCTTCCGCGCCACCCTCGTACGCGCCGCCGCCGAGGAGCACGTCCTCGTCCTGGGCATGCACCACATCGTCTCCGACGGCTGGTCCCTCGACCTCCTCGTCCGCGACCTGGCCGAGCTGTACCGCGCCAGAACGCGGGGCCGCGCTGCGGAGCTGCCCGAACTCCCGCTCGACTACACCGACTACGCGATCTGGCAGCGCGGGAGCGACCAGTCCGCCGCGCTGGAGCACTGGCGCACCCGCCTGGCCGGACTCACCCCGCTGGAGCTGCCGACCGACCACCCCCGGCCGGAGACCCCCTCCGGGCGGGGGGCCGTCCACCGCGTCACCCTGCCGCCCGCCCTCACCGGCGCGCTCGCCGCACTGGGCCACCGCGCCGGCACCACCTCCTACATGACCGTGCTGGCCGCCTTCCAGGCCGCGCTCGCCTTCCACACCGGGCAGCACGACATCGCCGTCGGCACCGTCGTGGCCAACCGGGAACGCGTCGAGACCGAGCAGCTCGTCGGCTTCTTCGTCAACACTCTCGTGCTGCGCGGCGACCTCTCCGACGCCCCGACCCCGGCCACCCTGCTCGCCCGCACCCGGGACCGGGTCCTGGAAGCCTTCCAGCACCAGTCCGTGCCGTTCGAGCGGGTCGTCGACGCGCTCAGCCCCGACCGCGACCTGGCCCGCAACCCGCTCGTGCAGGTGCTCTACACACAGTCCGGCGCCGCCGCGCCCGGCTTCGCCCTCGGCGGGGCGACCGGGACGCCGTACCCGATCGGCCTGACCACCGCCAAGTTCGACCTCACCCTGGACCTGCGCGACGGTCGGGACCGCACCGAGCTGGCCTTCGTCTACCGGCCCGACCTCTTCGAGGAGGCCACGGTCGCCGCCCTCGCCCGGCACACCGTCACCCTGCTCGAGGCCTTCTGCGCCACCCCCGACACCCCGCTCAGCGGCATCGACCCGCTCACCCCCGCCGAACGCGGCCACCTCCTCGGCGCCGACGGCCCCGCCAACACCGGGGCCGCCGTCGTCCCCGACCCGCGGACCGCGCCCGACCGGTTCGCCGAGCACGCGGCCCGCACCCCGCACGCCGTCGCCGTCAGCGGCTCCGGCCGCTCCCTGACCTACGCCCGGCTCGACGCCCGCGCCTCCGCGCTGGCGCGGCGGCTGCGTGCCGCCGGGGTGGCCCGCGGCTCGCTCGTCGGCGTCTGCCTCGACCGCACCCCCGACCTGGCGGCCGCCCTCCTCGGCATCTGGCGGGCCGGCGCCGCCTACCTCCCGCTCGACCCCTCCCACCCGCGGGCCCGGCGCGAGTTCACCGTCACCGACGCCGGCATCGACTGGATCGTCACCGACACCGCCACGCGCACCGCCGTCGACTCCCTGCCCGCCCGGCTCGTGCTGCTCGACTCCGACGGGGAGCACAGCCCCGACGGGGAGCACACCCCCGGCGAAGGCGGCGACATCCGGCCGGCCCCCGACGACCTCGCCTACGTCATCTACACCTCCGGCTCCACCGGCCGGCCCAAGGGCGTGGAGGTCACCCACGCCAACCTGGCCTGGCTGCTCGCCGCCGCCGACCGGCACTTCGACTTCGGCCCCGCCGACGTGTGGACGCTGATGCACTCGCCCGCCTTCGACTTCTCCGTGTGGGAACTGTGGGCGCCGCTCACCGGCGGCGGACGCGTCGTCGTGCTCGGCGCGGACGAGGTGCGCGACCCGGCGGCCGTGCACCGCGTGCTGCGCGAGGAGCGCGTCACCGTCCTCAACCAGACCCCCGCCGCCTTCAAGGGCCTGCGCGCCCACCTCGAGGACGCCGGGGCCGGCTTCGACGACCTGGCCCTGCGCACGGTGGTCTTCGGCGGCGACGCCTTCGACGTGCGCGACTACCGCGACTGGTTCACCACCCCCGGGCGCCGTCCCGCCCTGGTCAACATGTACGGCATCACCGAGACCTGCGTGCACGTCACGATCCACACCGTGACCGGGGACGACGTCCGCGGCACGGTCCGCTCGCCGATCGGACGGCCGCTGGCCGGACAGCACGGATACGTCCTCGACCCCTGGGGCCGGCTCGTCCCGCCCGGCGCCGTCGGCGAGCTGTACGTCTCCGGCGGCGGCGTCGCCCGCGGCTACCGCAACCGGCCCGAACTGACCGCCGAACGCTTCCTGGAGGACCCCTTCGGCGCCCCCGGCGCCCGCATGTACCGCACCGGCGACCTGGTGCGCGTGCTGCCCGACGGCCGGCTGGCCTACGTGGGCCGCGCCGACCACCAGGTGAAGATCCGCGGGTACCGGATCGAGCCCGGCGAGATCGAGACCGCGCTGCGCGCCCTGCCCGGTGTCCGGGACGTCGCCGTGGTGGCCCGCGCCGACGGTGGCACGGCCCGGCTGGTCGCGCACGTCGTCACGCCCGAGGCCCGCCCGCTCGACCCGCCCGCCCTGCGCGAGGGACTGCGGCTGAGCCTGCCCGACTACATGGTCCCGGCCCTGTTCGTCCGCCACGAGCGGCTGCCGCTGACCGCCAACGGCAAGGTGGACCGCGCCGCGCTGACCGCCGTGCACGCCGGAGCCGCCGGACACCGCACCCACGTGCCGCCCGAGGGTCCGCGCGAGCGGACCCTGGCCGGGGTGTGGAGCCAGGTCCTCGGCACCGAACACGTCGGCCGCACCGACAACTTCTTCGACCTCGGCGGCGACTCCATCCTCGCCCTGCGCCTGGTCGGCCTCGGCCGCCTCGCCGGGCTCGCCTTCAGCGTCGCCGACGTCTTCCGCGCCCGCACCCTGGCCGACCTGGCCGCGCTCGTCACCGACGCGGTCGACACCCCGGAGCCCGTCGCCCCGTTCTCCCAGCTGGACCCCGCCGACGCCGGCCGGCTGCCGGACCACCTCGCCGACGCCTACCCGCTCACCATGCTCCAGGCGGGCATGCTGCACGAGATGCTCGCCGACCCCCGGCGCGGCGCCTACCACAACGTCACCGACCTGAAGATCACCGTCCCGGAGGGCTTCGACCTCGACGCCTTCCAGGCCGCCGTGGACGCCGTGGTCGCCGGCCACCCCATCCTGCGCACCTCCGTCGACCTCGTCTCCTACCGCGAGCCCCTCCAGCTCGTCCACCGCACCGCCCACCTCCCCGTCGGCTACACCGACCTGCGCGGCCTGCCGCGCGAGGAGCAGCGGGCGCGGCTGCGCCGCTTCGTCGACGAGGAGTTCGACCGCCGCTTCGACCTGGCCGCCGCCCCCCTGGTCCGCATCCACCTGCACCACATCACCGACCACGACCTGCGGCTCGTCCTCACCGACTGCCACGTCGTCCTGGACGGCTGGAGCCTGACCTCCCTCGTCGCCGACCTGCTCGCCCTGCACCGGGAGGCCGTCGCCCACCGCACCGCCCCGCAGCCGCCGAACGCGCCGCCGTTCGCCGAGTACGTCGCCCTGGAACGCGCCGCGCTGCAGAGCGAGGAGTCACTGGCGTACTGGCGCGACCGGCTCGCCGAGCTGCGGCCGGTCACCTTCCGCCGCCGCACCGACGGCGCCGCCGAGGACCACCCGCCGGTCCACGAGGTCCGCCGCTCCTACGCCCACCTCGCCGAACGCATCGGCCGGCTCGCCAGGGAAGCCGGCGTGCCGCGCCGCACCGTGCTCATCGCCGCCTTCCACCACACCATGAGCCTGTTCGCCGGCCGCGGCGACGACGTCCTCGGCCACAGCATCGGCCTGGTCACCAACGGCCGTCCCGAACTGCCCGGCGCCGACCGGATGCGCGGACTGTTCCTCAACACCGTGCCGTTCGGGGTGACCCGCCCGCGCGGCACCTGGCTCGCCTACCTGCGGGACGTCTTCCGGGCCGAGCAGGGCATGCTGCCGCACCGCAGGGTCCCCCTGGTCCGCATCGCCGAACTCCGGCCCACCGAACCGCGCCTGACCGACGCCGTCTTCAACTACGTCAACTTCCACCGCCTCTCCCACGACTCCTGGGACGACTCCCTGGAGATCGCCCGCACCATGTTCCCGCTGCTGGTCAACGCCAGTGTCAACGCCTTCACCCTCGACGCCGACCCGCAGTACGTCGCCCCCGCCACCGCCGAGCAGCTGGCCGACGTGTACTGCGCCCAGCTGGAGGCCATGACCGCCGCCCCCGACGGCCGCGTCACCCGGCCCGCCCTCACCGGCGCCGCCCGCGCCACCGCCCTCGACGAGTGGGCCCGCGGCCCCGTCGTCCCGTCCTCCCCGCTGCTCCTGCACGAGCACATCGCCGGCCACGCCGCCCGCACCCCGGGCGCGACCGCCGTCGAGCACCTCGGGCAGCGGCTCACGTACGCCGAACTGAACGAGCAGGCCGAGCAGTTGGCGCGCCGGCTGCGGCGGCTCGGCGTGGGCCCCGAGACGGTGGTCGGCATCTGCGCCGAACGCGGCCCGGACCTGGTGCGCGCCGCCCTCGGCGTGCTGCGCTCCGGCGGCGCGTTCCTGCCGCTGGACCCGCAACACCCCACCGAGCGACTCGCGTTCATGGCGCAGGACAGCGGCATGCGCGTGCTGCTGACCCAGCTGCCCCTGGCCGGCACGGTGCCCTTCGACGGGCCGGTCGTCCACCTCGACGTCCCCGCGGAACACCAGGAGCCCGTGCCGGGCGGCCCGGAGGCCGACGCCGACACCCTCGCCTACATCATCTACACCTCGGGCTCCACCGGCGTCCCCAAGGGCGTCGCCATCCCGCACCGCGGCCTGTCCAACATGCTCGAGGGCCAGCGCGACCTGGTGGGCCCCACCCCCGAGGACCGCGTCCTGCAGTTCGCCTCCTTCGGCTTCGACGCCTCGATCCTGGAACTGACCTGGTCCCTCTCCAACGGCGGCTGCCTGGTCACCGCCCCCAGGGACGACCTGCGCCCCGGTCCCGACCTCGCGCGCACCCTGCGCGAGACGCGCGTCACCGCCGCCATGCTGCCCCCCAGCGCCCTCGCCGTCCTCGGCGAGGACGCCTTCCCCGACCTCAAGGTGCTCCAGGTCGCCGGCGAGGCCTGCCCGGCCGAACTCGCCGACCTGTGGTCGCGCGGCCGGCGCTTCCACAACATCTACGGCCTCACCGAGACGTCCGTGTGGTCCCTCGCCGCCGAGCTGAGCCCCGGGCAGGGCCGTCCGCCCATCGGCACCCCGATACGCAACACCCGCGTCCACGTCCTGGACGACGACCTCCAGCCGGTCCCGGCCGGCGTCCCCGGCGAGATCCACCTCGGCGGCGACGCCGTCGGCCGCGGCTACCTGGGCCGGCCCGCCCTGACCGCCGCCACCTACGTCCCCGACCCGTACGGGGCCCCCGGCGACCGCCTGTGCCGCACCGGCGACCTCGGCACGCACCGGCCGGACGGCTCCGTGGAGTGGCTGGGCCGCCGCGACTCCCAGGTCAAACTGCGCGGATTCCGCATCGAGCTCGGGGAGATCGAACACGCCCTCAGGCAACTCCCCGAGGTCCGGCAGGCGGTGGTCCTGCACCGCACCGACCTGCCCGGCGAACCGGCCCTCGTCGCCTACCTCGTCGTCTCCGGAGCACACCGGCCCGCCCCCGAGGAACTGCGCGGCGCCCTGCGGGCCTCCCTGCCCGGGTACATGGTGCCGGCACGGTTCGTCGTCCTCGACGAGATGCCCGTCAACCGCAGCGGCAAGATCGACAGACGGGCGCTGCCCCTGCCGCCGGCCGAACTCGACCGCACGGACACCGAGTACGTCGCCCCGTCCGGTGCCGCCGAGAAGATCCTCGCCGAGATCTGGCGGGAGGTCCTCGGCCTGTCCCGGATCGGCGTGCACGACGACTTCTTCCGCATCGGCGGCAGCTCCCTGTCCACCGTCCGCGTCTCCCTCATGGCCGCCGCGCGCGGCCTGCCGGTCTCCGTCGGCGACCTGATCGAGCACCCCACCCTCGCCCGGCTCGCCCGGCACGCCGTCCGGGCGGCGGGCGAGGGCCTGCCCGCCGTCGTCACCTCCGAGGTGCGGCTGCGCGAGGGCACCGGGGAGCCCTTGTGGTGCGTGCACCCCACCGGCGGCAGCGCCGCCTGGTTCGTCCCGCTCGCCCGCGCCCTGCCGCCCGGCCGCCCCGTGCACGCCTTCCAGGCGCGCGGCCTGCTCGGCGGCACCGATCCGAGCACCGTGACCGGCATCGCCGCCAACTACGTCGCCGAGATCACCGAGCGCGGCGGCACCGGCCCGCACGCCCTGCTGGGCTGGTCCATGGGCGCCAACATCGCCCTGGAGATGGCCACCCAGCTCCACCGGGCCGGACACACCGTCGCCCCGCTGGTCCTCATCGAGCCCTACCTGCCCAACACCGCCGCCCGGGCGCGGCTCCTGGGCGTCACCCGGGATCTGCGCGAGGCCCTGCGCATGCGCGACCGGCTGCGCGACCTGCCGCCCTCCCCGCGGCGCGACCGGGCCGCCGCCGAACTCACCGCCACCCTGCTCGGAGCCGGCATGAGCCCGTCCGAGGCCGCCCTCGTCGAGGGCGCCCCGATCGAGGTGTGGCACTCGCTGCTCGCCGCCCTCGCCGCGTACGAGGTCCGCCCCTACCCCGGACATGTGCACCTGGTGGTGGGCAGCGAGGCCGCGGGGCTGCCGCGCGGCCGCACCATGCCCGGCCTGGACGTCGACTACGACACCTACGTCGCCCGCTGGCGGGAGGTGGCCGGCGGCGGGCTCACGCTGCACATCAGCGACGGCGACCACATGTCGATGATGGCCGAGCCCAGGGTGCGCGGCATCGCCGGCCTGCTCACCGGCATCGAGGACCCCGGCACCGCGCAGGCCGCCGGGGCCGCCGGGCCCGGCGCCACCACCGGGCTCACCGGGACGGGAGAGAGCCGATGACCACCCACGCCCCCGTCCTCACCGAGCGCTACCTGCTCTCCCCGGACATGATCGCCGACCCCTACGGCCACCTCGACGCCCTGCGCGACCGCGCGCCCGTCCACTGGAGCCCCCTGCACCACGCCTGGCTCGTCACCGGGTACGACCAGGTGATGCGCTGCCTGCGCGACCCCGCGGTCTCCGCGGACCGGGTACGGCCCCTGATGGACGCCGTCCCGCAGGGCGCCCGCGAGGACGCCGAGCGGGCCTTCGGGATCCTCTCGCGCTGGATGGTCTTCAACGATCCGCCCCAGCACCGCAGGCTCCGCCAGGTCTTCCAGGAGGCGTTCGCCGCCCGCGCCGTGGCCCGCTACCGCGCCTTCACCGAGAAGGCGACCCGGGCCGTCCTCGCCCGCAAGGCGACGCCCGGCCGCACCGGCGACCTCCTGGCCGACGTCGCCAAACCGCTGCCCGCCCTGGTGTTCGCCCGCTGGCTCGGCATCCCGCCCACCGACGGGCCCTCCTTCTGGTACTGGAACACCCGCGTCGCCGACCTCGTCCTGGGCACCGCCCAGGAGGAGAGCGAGTACCGGGCCTCCCTCCAGGCGCTGGTGAGCCTCGACGACTACCTCGGCGCCCTCGTCGCCCGGCGCCGCGCCGAACCGGGCGACGACCTGATCAGCCAGGTGCTCCGGGAGGGCCGGGTCGGTGACTCGGTCACCGAGGAGGAGTTCGTCGGGATGCTCACCCAGATGGCGTTCGCCGGCGGGGAGACCACCAGCAACCTCATCGCCAACACCGTCCTGGCCCTGCACACCCGCCCCGACCAGCTGGCCGCCGTCCGGGCCGAACCCGAGCTGGCCCAGGGGGCGGTGGAGGAGACCCTGCGCCTGGACGGCCCGTCCAAGATGTCCATCCGCACCGCCGCCCGCGACCTCGACCTCGACGGCCACACCCTGCGGGCCGGGGACCGCATCTTCCTCGTCACCGCCGCCGCCAACCGAGACCCGGCCCGCTTCCCCGACCCCGGCCGGTTCGACCTCCGCCGCTCCGGCGCCACTCATCTCGGATTCGGCTTCGGCGCCCACTTCTGCATCGGCGCCGCCCTGGCCCGGCTGGTGGCCGTGGCCGCCGTCCGCACGCTGGTGTGCGACCACCCCGGCCTGACCCTCGCCGACCCCGGCCGGCCGGCCTGGCAGCCCTCCCTGCTCAACCGCGGCCTCACCGCCCTGCCCGTCCACTACTGACCGGATCCCGCATCCGACGAAAGGCACCCCATGGCCACCACCCTCGCCGGCGCCGGCCCACGTCTGTGGGCCCCCGTCCGGCACCGGTCCTTCCGGCTCCTGTGGACGGGGCAGGCGCTGTCCCTGCTGGGCGACGGCTTCAGTGTCGTCGCGTTCTCCTGGATCACCCTCGACCTGACCGGCTCCACCCTCACCCTCGGCTACGTCCTGGCCTTCCAGGCCGTCACCCGTGCCCTGTTCACCCTGGTCGGCGGCAGCCTCGGCGACTCGATGTCCCCGCGCGCCCTCATGGTCGCCTCCAGCTGGACACGAGCCGTCCTGATGGCGGCCGTCGGACTGGCCGGGCTGAGCGGGAACCTGACGGTGTGGATGCTGTGCGCCGCGGCCGCCGCCTTCGGCACCGTCGACGCCTTCTTCCAGCCCGCGCGCGTCTCCATCCTGCCCTCGGTGGTCGACGACGAACTGCTCACCCCGGCCAACGCGCTGATGGGAGCCGGCGCGCGGACCGCCGCCGTCGTCGGCCCGGCCATCGGCGGCCTGGCCATCGCACTCACCCAGGCGCCTGTCGCCTTCCTCGTCGACGCCGTCTGCTTCGCCCTGTGCGGCCTGTGCGTGGCCCGCGTCCGCACCCGCCCCGGGGCGGCCCGCACCGGCACGGACGGCACGCCCGAGAAGCAGGCGTCCCTCGTCGCCCGCATCCGCGAGGGCATCACGTACACCGCCCGCGACCCGCGGCTGCGGACCATCGTCGCCCTCGACACGGCCGTCAACTTCTGCTACGCCGGGCCGTTCACGGTCGGCTTCGTCACCCTCGCCGACCAGGTGCTGCGCGGCGGCTCGGCCACGCTCGGCGTGCTCAACGGCTCCCTCGCCGCGGGGGCCGTGCTCGGCACGCTCGCCGGCGGCGCCCTCGGCGGGCGGCCCAGGGTCGGCCTGCTGGTGGCCGCCCTGGCCGGCTGGCTCGGCGCGGGAATGGCGGTCCTCGGCCTGGTGCACAGCACCCCGGTCGTCGTGGCGACCGTCCTCGCCATGGGCTTCGCCATCGGATTCCAGGGCGTGTTCGGGCTGAGCTGGATCCAGCGGAACATCCCGCAGGACGTGCTCGGCCGTGTCGTCTCCGTCGACATGGTCCTCGGTTACGCCGTCGCCCCGCTGTCGCTGATCGTGTGCGGGGCGCTGGCCGGCAGGGACGTCTCCGCCCTGTTCGGGGTGGCGGCCGCGGTGCTCGCCGCGACCGGCCTGGCGGTGCTGGCGTCCAGGGCGGTGCGCGAGATGCGGTAGACGGCTCCTCGCCGGCCGGGACCTACTCCCGGGAGGCGGCCGACCGCGCGCACAGGTCCGCGCGGTTGGCCGCCCCCGTCTTGGTGATCAGGCTCGCGATGTGCTTCTCCGCCGTGCGGGGCGAGATGAACAGCCGGTCGGCGATGTCCTTGTTGCTGAGCCGCTCCGCGAGCAGCCGGAACACGTCGAACTCCCGCACGGTCACACCCTGGGCGCGCAGCTCCCGCGGGATCGAGCGGGTGCCGGAGCGGTGCTGGTGCACCGGGGCGCCGAAGCGGCGCAGTGCCGCCCGGCAGGCGCCGGTGACGGCCGCGACGTCCCGCTCGTGGAAGTAGTGCTCGGCCTGCCGCAGCCAGCCCACCGCATCGCCCCAGCCGTCCTGGTGCGCCGCCTCCGCGATCAGCCGCAGCCCCAGGTGCCGGGCGAGCGGATACGGTTCCGCTGCCGCCAGTGCCGACTCCACCGCGGCGACCGCGCGCGGCCCCGCGCCTTCCCGGCCCAGCAGCACGGCGTCGGCGAGCAGGACGAACTGGCGGTTCCACCGCATCCGGGCCATCGCGGAGGCGGTGATCTCCTCGTGCCGGGTCCGGTCCGCGTCACCGGCGAGCACGTCCAGCAGCAGGACCAGGCCGTGGATGCCGCCGAGGTGGTACGTGGAGGGGTTGTCCGCCTCCAGCGCCTGCACCGCTCGCAGTTCGGCGCGCGCCAGGTCGCGGTCCTCCTCCAGCAGCGCGCAGAAGGCCCGGGCCAGACCGAGGCTCAGCGGCTCCTCCTGCGAACCCGCGCCGTCCCATTCGGTGAACGCCGCCAGCGCCGCCTCCATCGCCGCCCGGTCCGCGCGGTGCGCCTCCAGGGCGGCCCGCGCCATCAGGACGTACCGCACGACGGGCGCCAGGCGCAGCCGTCGCGCCACCGCCAGGCAGTCCGCCGCGGCCGACCGCGCGGTCTCGTGGTCACCGCGCAGTACCGCGTCCAGGACGAGGATGCCGTCCACCGTGTGCACGATGTTCACCGAGCCGAGCCGCAGCGCCTCCTCGCGGGCCGCCAGCAGGCCGGAGGTGTCGCCCTCGGCGAGCCAGGCGTTGCCGCTCATGCGGGTGGCCGCGTACATGCGCTGCAGGGGCAGCCGGTGCCGCTCCGCCGTCTCCAGGGCCTGCCGGAGCATGTCCGCGGACTCCTCGGGGTCCCGCTCGCGGGCGACGGTGGCCAGCAGCTCCCGCGCCTGGCAGGCGACGACCGGCAGGCCGTGCCGCTCGGCGGCGTCGGCCGCCGAGCGGGCCAGCTTCTCCGCGTGCTGGGTGCGGTCCGGACCGGGGGTGTCCAGGGCGAGGTAGGCGGCCGTGACGTCGACGGCGGCGGCCGTCGCCTCGTCCGGGGCCGTCGCCAGGACCTCGCGGGCCCGGGCGACCTGCCGGTTGCCGTCGCTCCACCGGCCCGCCGTGTGGGCCACCTTGGCCAGCCGGGTGTGCAGCGTGGCCAGCCGTACGGCGTTCAGCCCGGCCCCGCCCAGCGCGTGCAGGTCCTCGGCAAGGTCGAAGGCGCGGGCGAAGTCACCGGCCTCCGCGAGCGCCGGCAGCAGGTCCTCCAGCACCGAGGCCCGGGCCTGCGGATCACCGGCCTCGGCCAGCAGCTCCTCGGCCCGGCTGAGCAGTGTCACCGCCGAACCCAGGGCGCCCGCCGCCAGGGCCCGCCCGCCGGCGTCCGCGTAGAGCAGCCCCGCCTCCACCCGGTCCCCGGCCGCGCAGTGCAGCCCGGCCGCCAGCGCGCACCAGTCGCCGTCGAGACCCGGGTGCAGTTCCTCGACGGCCCGCGCGCCGCGCCGTGCCAGTTCCGCGCGCTGCCCCGGCGTCATCTGCGTGAACAGCGCCTCGACGGTGGGGGAGTGGCGGAAGGAGTACCAGTCGGGGGCGGGCTCGTCGGGAATGACCAGCCGGGCGGCGACGCCCGCGTGCAGATGGCTCAGCAGGGTCCGGTCCTCGACGCCGGTCATGTGCTGGAGCACGGTGAGCGAGAAGCGGCGGCCCAGCACCGCGGCGGCCGACAGCAGCGTCAGGCCCTGCGCGCCCAGCCGGTCGATGCGGCGCAGGATGCCCCGGGCCAGCGTGGAGGGGACGTCGCGCCGCAGATCGCCGACCGTGCGCCAGCCGTCGCCGCCCTGCACCAGGGTGCCCGCCCCGATCATGGACTGCAGCAGTTCCTCGACCAGGTAGGGACTGCCCGCGCTGTCCTCCCACAGGCGGTCCGGGACCGCCGGCGGCACCTCCCGCGGGCCGTCCACCCCCAGAAGCGCCGCAGTCATCTCCTCCACCTGGGGCCGGGTCAGCGGCGGGAGTTCGGCGAGGGTGGCGACGCCCCGGCGGCGGGCGGACTGCGCCAGGTCCAGCGCGTCGCTGAGATCGGTCCGCACGGTGGCCAGCAGCAGGACCGGCGTGTACTCCAGGTTGTCCACCAGGTACTCGAGGACGCCGAGGGTCTCGGGGTCGGCGTCGTGCAGGTCCTCCAGCAGCAACAGCTGTCCCTGCCCGCGTCCTGCGGCCAGCAGCAGCCGCAGCACCGCCTCGCCCAGGATCACCATGGAGCTGCTCTCGCGCTCGCCGGTGTCCCACTCGGGTATCAGCCGTCCCAGAACCGGCCGGTACGGGCCGAGGGCCGCGTCGTCCAGGGGATCACCGCCGCGGAACAGCGGCATCAGCGCCTCGGTCAGCGGACGGAACGGCACCGCGGGCCCGGTGGTGCTGCTGCGGCCGCGCAGCACCCGCATCCCGGAGCCGAGCGCGCCGCCCACGGCCTCCGCCGCGAGCCGCGACTTGCCCACCCCGGCCTCACCGACCAGGAAGACGACGCCGCCCCGTCCCTGTCGCGCCTCGGCCAAGGCGTTGTCGAGCAGGCTGAGTTGGGGGTTCCGCCCGACGAGGGAAGGCGCATGGGAACGCATGAACGCAGATGATAAATCAGGATGTCGGGATCCGGGGCGGTCCGCATCGGCGGGGCCACGCACCGTGAACCCGCCCGGCCCCGGCGCGAAGCGGCCGTACACCGGGGCGGGAACGGGAGGTCCTGCCGGACGCACCGCGGCGCGGGCCCGCCCGGCGGGCCCGCGCCATCACGCGAAGTGAGGACCGCGCGGGGTCAGTTCGGCACGGAGACCGAGGTGTCCACCGAGGTCAGCGTGATGACGATGCCGCTGGTCAGCACCATCCCGGCCAGGACGCGGGCGCGGGCGCAGGCACGGTTGCGGCCGGTGAGCGTGATCCCGCCCGCCGCGTCCTGCTCCCCGGCGGCGTTCGCGGCGGCGTCGGCGGCGCTGTTCAGGTGCTGGTCCATCGGTGATCCCCTTCTGATGTCCGTACGAGGGTACGGGGGTGGAGGTGGAAGTGCCTCGGTTCGACGTGACGTGCCGGTCAGTGACCGGGGTGGGACAGGAGCAGGACGGACGGGACGGTGCCGGGGTGGGCGAGGCGCAGCAGCCCGTACCCGATGCCGGACAGCCCGTCGAGCAGTCCGGGGGAGGGAACGTGGTCGGGGGTGGCGCAGCGGTGGTTCTGCGCCTCGACGAGGGCGAGCGCCCGGCCTGCGTGCCGGGCGAGCGTTCCGGCGGCGGCCGGGTCGCCCCGTCCGGCGCGTACGGCCAGGGCTTCCAGCACGCCGAGCGTGCCCTGCCCGAGGCTGAGGTCGGGGCCCACGTCGGGGTCCACCGGCCGGGCCGCGGCGGGCCGGCCGGGTACGGGGGGCAGGTGGGCGGCGACGGCCGCCGCCCCGGAGAGCCCGTGGGACCAGGACGCCTCCGAGGGGGCCGCCCCGGTGCCCCGCAGCGCGGTGTCCAGCAGCGTCCGGGCGGCGGCCGTGTGCGCGGCGGCCTCCCGGGGGCGGCGGCCGGCGTACCGCAGCAGGGCCCACGCGATGCCCGCGGCACCGTCGGCGAAACCGGCGGGGAGGCCGTTCGCGGCGGCGGTCCCCGACGCCGGGGCCCTTCCGGGGCCGGACACCGCGCCGAGCAGCCGGTCCGCCAGGGCGGTCGCCAGCCGCAGCGCCGCCGGGTCGCCGGTCGCCTCGTGCACGGCGACGGCGGCGGTCAGGGCTCCGGCCGTGCCGCCGGCGAACCCCGGACCGGGTGAGGCGGACGCGGCGTGTCCGAGGGCGGTGAGCGCGTCGGGCAGGCAGTCCGCCGGCTCCGGGCCCAGCAGCGCCGACAGCCGCAGCACCGCGTACACGATGCCGCCGAGACCGTCGTACGCGCCCGGCCCGGCCGCCGCGCTCAGCTCGGGATCGTCCGCCAGGGCCTTCAGCAGGGCCGGCAGCGGGCGGACCGCCTCCCGGGCGAGCGCGGCGTACCGGCCCGCCCCGGCCAGCGCGTCCGTGTGCGCCAGGAACAGCGCCACCCCGCAGTAGCCCTGCGCGAGTCCGGCGCCCATCGGCAGCACCGCCCAGTGCGGGCCGGACACCCGCTCCAGGCCGAGCCAGTTGGTCCGGCCCCCGTCCCGCACCGCGCGGGCGGCGATCTCGTCGGCGATCCCGCACGCGGCGGCGAGCAGCCGGGACGCGTCGGGCGCGACGGCCGGCACCGGCTCCACCGCCAGTTCGGACCGGGGCCGGTCCAGCGGGGACCCCGCACCCCGTGCCGCGATCGTGGCCGCGATGATCCACTCCTGGTCGTGGCAGTCGACCTCGTCCATCCGGGCGATCTTCTCCCGGACCGAGGCCAGGCCCGCGACCGGCAGCAGGCCGGGCAGCCACGTGCCGTCGTCGGCCCGCACCGCGGTCCCCGACGGCCGGTGCGTGAACAGCGGGACGTCACCGCGCCACAGCGCCGCCGTCTCGTGCTCGACCAGCCGACGGCGCGCCTCGTCGTGCTCGGACTCCGTCCACAGCACCGCGAAGACCCCCTCCCGGGCGAGCGCGTCGCCGAGCAGCGACGGGTGGGCGGACTCCTCGAGGAGTGTCGCGTACAGGCGGGTGGCGCGGGCGACGAGCCGGGCGGGACGGTCCGCGCCGGACACCAACGGGCCGTCCTCGCGGAGCAGTTCGTGCCCGTCGGCGGCGAGCGCCGTGTACGCGGCACGGAAGCCCTCCAGCAGCGCGGCCCGGTGGTCGGCGCCCTCCAGGAGACGGCCGGCGGGCAGCGGCTGGTTGTGCGCCGCGGGGCTGGGCAGCGGTCCGCGCACGGCCCGCATGGTGTCCAGACCGCTGTCCCGCCAGCGCAGGCCCTCGCTCGGGTAGGTGCCGTCGGTGGACCGGCCGAGCGCGGAGACGTCCAGCGCCCCGTGCTCGCCGATCAGCAGGTGCGGCAGCAGACAGGTGCGGTGCACGGATGCCTGCAGCGCGTCCGCCGCCGGATCGGCGCCCGCCGTCATGGACTGCGCGAGCCCGGTGTGCAGCAGCGTCTCGGCGTCCACCAGGACCGGCTGGTCGCCGCAGGCGATGACGTTCTCGTAGTGCATGTCGGCGCCGTCCACCGCGTACAGCAGGGCCAGCAGCGCGCCCTGGCGCCGGTAGAAGGCGTCGGTCTCGGTCACCGACCGGCACCAGCGGTGCTCGACGAACTCCAGCCAGCCGTACGCCTCGCGGCGCAGACTGCGCGGGGTGCGCAGGTCCAGCCCGGGTACCTTGGCGTTGAGCCAGCCCACCAGGTCGTCGAGGAGGGCGTGCTGGCCGAGCGGACGCGGCTTGTAGACCAGCCGCTCGCCGGCGAGGTGCAGGACCGCGACGGACCGGTTCCCCTCGTGGGCGTCCCCGCGGCCGAGATCCACGCCGGTGAGCTCGCCCGGGTCGCGTCCGCCGAGGAGCCCGGCGGTCAGGTCCTCCCGGTCGGCCGCGAAACGGGCCGCCAGCTCGGCGGTGGCCGCGGTCGCGTCCAGTGCGGTCTGCGCGAGCATCCGGGCCAGTACCGGGCGGGAGGCGAACAGCGCGCCGAGGCCCTGCCGGGTTCCCGTGGCGGCGGTGAAGGCGTCGAACCGCTCACGGGGGCCTGCCCCGGCCAGCCGTCCGCCGCGCCGTGCCGTGTCGAGTTCGTGGACCAGGGTCCGTGCCGCCTGACGGACCAGCTGGTGCGTCAGGCGGCACGCGAGCGCCTCCCGCCACACGGCCGGTTCGGCGTCCGCGGGCAGCAGTTCGGCCAGCCGCGCGGTGGCGGCGGCGACGAGCGGCCGTACGACCGGGGCGAAGGCGTCGGGCCCCTCGCCCCTCCGGCCGACCGGCTCCGCCGGCTCCCGGGAGGCGCCGGCCAGGACGGCTTCGGCATACCGCGCCCAGCCGGGCTTGACGGCGCGGGCGGCCAGCCGCTCGGCGGGCTCGGCGGCCAGCGCCGCGGCCGTGGCCCGGTCCACACCGAGGTGGGCCAGCCGCAGGGCGAAGCCCCCGGCGTCCCCGACGGCCCACGGGGCGGGGCCGGCGGCGGCTTCGGCGGGCGTCCCGGGAAGGCCGGGTGCGGCGAGCCGTTCCGTGAGGGACAGCGCCGGTGCCCACCACGAGGGCGGGAGGTCGGCGCTCCGGGGAGTCGGGAGGCTGGCGGTCTCGGTCACGTGAAAGAAGGTCGCAGACCCCTGCGCCCCCCACATGGGTAAGCGTCCCCCATATTCTGCGCGGCCCCCGCCGCACCCGGTGCGCCGACCCGCCACCGGTCCGCGGAAGCCGCAGGTCGGCGGCCTGGGTACCGGCTCGGTGCGCATGGGTGAGGGGACGCCGCGGGGAAACGCGGTTCTGCGTGTTCGGCCCTTGTGCCCGCCCCCGGCGGGTGCGTCGGCACCCCCCGCGCCCCCGCTCCTCGGGGTACGGACCCCCAGGGGCCGCTCCACCCGCTCCCGCACCGGCCCCCGGGCCCCCGCCCGCAGATCACCGCCGCCGCGCCGGCCCGCCGGCGGCCGCGGTGCGACGGGCGGCGCGGTGGTCGCGGGGGAGCCGGTACCGACGGGGGCGGTCCCGGTGGCCGGAAAGGTGGGGGCCGGTTACCGATGCCGACGCACCCCCGCCCACGGCACGGTGATGCGCAGTCCCCACCGCAGAACCGGCCCGGAGCGCGTACGACCGGGCGGACGAACTTCCTAGGAGTAGCAGATGGGAGCACCCGTGACCGTCGGCGTGGTCGCCCTCGACCCGGTGCTGGAGGCCGGAACGCGCACCACCCTGCTGGCCTGCCCGGACCTGACCGTGTGCGAGCCCGCGGACGCGCGGGTCGCCGTCCTCACCGTGGACCGTCCCGGACCGGCCGAACTCGACATGGTGCGCGCCACCCGCGCCCTGCGGCACAGCCCCGCCGTCGTCCTGGTGGCGGGCGCCCTCGCCTCCGGTGACGCCCTGCACGCCCTCGCCGCCGGTGCCCGTGGCCTGCTGCCGCGCCGGGACGCCGACGCGCCCCGCCTCGCCCACGCGGTGCTGGCCGCCTCCCGCGACGACTGCACCCTGCCACCCCGTCTGCTCGAACAGCTCCTGGACCGCCCGGCCGACGCCCGGCACGGTACCGGGGGATGGACCGACGGCATGCTGTCCGACCGGGAACGCTCGGTGCTGCGGCTGCTCGCCGACGGCCACGAGACGGCCGAGATCGCCCAGCGGCTCGCCTACTCGCCGCGCACCGTGACCACCGTGGTCCACGACATCACCCAGCGGTTCCGGCTGCGCAACCGCGCCCACGCGGTCGCCTACGCGCTCCGGGCGGGCCTGCTGTGACCGCGACCCTGACCGCCGCGCCCCCCGTGCCCGGTGCCGGCACGACGTCCGCGCCCCTCGTCCTGCGCATCACGCCCTCGCCCGGCGCGGACCGCGTCCGCTGCGTGGCCCGCCGCGCCGGGCTGGCCTGTGCGCCGCCGCCGGCGCCGCCCGGGACCGTCACCGTGGTCACCGTGGTCGCCGCCGCCGGCGCCGCCCGGGCCCTGCGCGACCGGCGGGACACCGGTCCACTGGTCCTCGTGTGCGACACCGCCGACCGGACGGACCTGCGGCTCGCGCTGCGGGCCGGGGCGGTCGTCCTGCGGGCCGCCGACCTCACCGAGGAGAACCTGGTGGCCGCGGTGCGCCGCGCGGCCCACCCGCACCCGAGCATCCCCTACCCGGACCTCTCCCACCTGCTGAGCAGTGGTCCACGCCCCGGGGACCCGGCCGGCGGCGGCCGGCCCGCCCTGACCGCGCGTCAGGCCTCGGTACTGCGCCTCATGGCCGAGGGCCACGGCAACGCGGACATCGCCCTGCTGCTGCGCTGTTCCGAACACACCGTCAAAAACGTCATCTACGAGATCATGGCCCGGCTGCAGGCCCGCAACAGGGCCCACGCCGTCGCCCACGCCGTGCGCCACGGCCTGGTGTGACCCGGTGGGACCCGAGGACCCGAGGACCCGAGGACCCGAGGAGGGGGACGCGCGAACGGCGGCGGAGGACGAGGGGCCGCACGGGCCGCAGGCGCGCTCCCGCCCCCGCGGCCGGCCGTCCGCGGTTCCCGGCGGTCGCCGGACCGGCCGTCAGCCGGGGGGCGCGGGCAGCAGCCGCGGCTCGATCCGCTCCTCCACGGCCCGGTCGCCGTCCCGGAACACCACGTAGGCGCCCTTGTCCCGCTGCTCCGCCACCGCCTCGACCAGCTCGGTGCCGCGGTAGATCAGCCCCACACCGTCGTCGGTGCAGTGCGCCGTCGCGAAGACGCCCTCGGCGACCAGCCGGTGGGTCAGCGGACGCCGGCCTGCGTCGCTGTCGTAGTGCACCCCGTTGCCGTACGGCAGCAGCCCCAGCCCGTTGGTGACCGGACGGAGTTCGGGACCGAAGGAGTCCGTGGTGCCGCCCTGGTACCAGCAGAGGGAACCCGCGCTCACCCCGGCGAGCACCACACCGGCGCGCCAGGCGCGCCGCAGGATCTCGTCCAGCCGGTGCGCCCGCCACACGGCGAGCAGGTTGACCACCGAGCCGCCCATCACCCAGACCACGTCGTGGCCGAGCACGGTGCCCTCGACGTCGTCCACGTTCGGCATCGGGAAGAGGTGGAGCGGGGTGAGGTCGAAGCCCGCCACCCGGGCGGCCTCGCCCACCCGTGCCGTGACGTGTTCGGCGTCGCCCACCGCCGTACCCAGGTAGAGGACGCGGGGGCGTCTGCCGTGCACACCGGAGAGATCGACCGCGTGGTGGACCAGGGCGTCGAAGAGGACCCGGGTGCGTGCGCCGACGCGATGACCTCCGGAGGTGGCGACGATGGTCGGTTCCGGAGCGGTCACGCCGACGATCGTAGCGTGCCAACTCCCTTGTGTCGGTGAGTCATTGGTGAAGGCATCGCGCCCCAGGGCCGCGCGGGGCCCCGGACGGCGCGGGGGCGCCGGACCGCGCGAGGACGCCGCGACACCACGGCGGGGACCGGCCCGGTGGACCGGTCCCCGCCGTGGTCGCCCGTACGCCACCGTCAGGGCGTCCGCAGCCGCCGCCGCGTACCCCGCCGGGACCGGGACGTCCCGCACGCCCCACCCCGGTGCCGCGGCCCGGACGGGTCCAGCACGTCCGCGGACGGCGGACCGGACGGCGCCGGCGCCGGGGCGTGCGCGGGTGGGGCCAGGAGCCGGCCCGCCCGTGGATCAGACATCCGCCCCGGCCAGCCGGCGGCGCAGGCTGAGCGGGCGCATGTCCGTCCAGACCACGTCGATGTGGTCCAGGCACTCCTGCCGGCTGCCCCGCGTGCCCTCCGGGTGCCAGCCGGCGGGCACCTCGCGGTCCGCCCGCCAGATCGAGTACTGCTCCTCGTCGTTGCGCACCACGAGGTACACCTCGTCGGTGTCCGGACGGGCCTCGTCGGCGCCCGCGCCGGTCGTGGAGTCGGGTTGCGTCATGCTGAACCTCCCGCAGGTGGTGGGGCCGGCCGCAGGTCGGGGCCGACGCCGACAGCGTGCCGGGCGTCCGCCCGCCCGGGGCAGGGACGAACGCGCCGAGCCCGCGGCGCGCGTTGCTGCCGGATCTTCTCTGGTGCCGCGCCGCCCCGGCGCGGGACGGTGCTGCCCTGCCGGGGAGCCCGGCGTCCCGGCGGCGGCCACCGCCCGGCCGAGCGCCGTGGGCCTCCCCGCGCACCCCCTTTCCGGAAGGAGCACGTGATGTCGGACGAGCACGCACCGGTCCTGCTGCCGGGCGGAGGCTGGCGGCTCTGGGAGGAGTTCGCGCTGCGCGGCCCCGGCTTCCCCGCCGACGGCGTGCTGCGCCTGGCCCCGCCCGGCCTGGCCGAGGCCGCCGACAAGTTCGGCCCCGGCACCGATCTGTCCGGACCCGAGTGGCAGGCCTTCGCCGGGGAGCTGTCGGCGGCAGCCGTGGACACCGCCCGCCACCTCCAGGAAATCGCCGGCCGGCCCCGCTTCCAGGCGGCCCTCGCCTGGCAGAACCCGGCCGTGCTGCGCACCGGCATCGCGCCGTTCCTGCGCTGGACGCCGGGTGTGGACAAGCGCAGCAGCATGCCCCGCCAGCGCGAGGAGCTGGTCGCCCACTACTGGCAGCGGTTCTGCGTGAAGAACGACACCATCGGCTTCTTCGGCCCCGTCGGCTGGGGCCGCTGGGACCCGTCCGCGCCGCACGCCGTCACCGTGGACGCCGGCCGTGGCTTCCTCGCCGCGCAGGAGGTCTACTTCTCCGGCTGGGCCGTCGACGCCCTGGCCAAGGTGCTCGCCGAGGACGAGGAGCTGATGCGGTGGATCCCGCCGCGCCGGATGTCCTTCGTGCGCTGCGAGGACGGCGCGGTACGCGTCCCGGGCCGGCCCGCCCAGCCCGTCGGGGAGCTCCAGCAGGCCGTGCTCCGGCACTGCGACGGCACCCGGCACACGGCCGCCATCGCCGCCGACCTGGACCTGGACCCCGACGAGGTCGCCGACACCGTGGAGGAACTGGTCCGCCGGCGCTGGGTGGCCCGGCGCCTGGAGGTGCCCGCCGCCACCCACCCCGACCTGGCCCTGCGCCGGATCCTCGAGCGCGTCCCCGACGAGGCCGCCCGCGACCGGGCCCTGGACAGGCTCGCCGTGCTGGAGCGCGGCCGGGACGCCGTACGCGCCGCCGGCACCGACGCCGCCGCGCTGACCGCCGCGATCGGCTCCCTGGAGGCAGACTTCGCCGCTCTCACCGACAGCGAGGCCCAGCGCGCCAAGGGCGCCCGCACCGCCCCCTGCCGCGGGCTGGTGTACTCCGACTCCCGGCGGTCCGCCACCGCCACGGCCGGCCCCGCCCTGCTGGAGCACCTGGAACCCCTCCAGCTGTGCCTGACGGCCGCCCGATGGATGACGAACCGCTTCGCCGACGCCGTCCGCGCCCGGCTGCGCACCGTCCACGCCCGCCTGAGCGCCGACGGCACCCCGGTGGACCTCGCCACCCTGTGGATGCACACCCTGCCCTCCCCGCACCCCGACGCCGGCGACCTGATCGACGCCGCCCAGGCCGAACTGCGCGCCAAGTGGGTCCGCATCCTCGACCTCCCGCCGGGCGCCCGCCGCGTCCGCCTGACCACGGCCGAGCTGGCCGACCGCGTGCGCCGCGAGTTCGACGAGCCCGGCGACGGCTGGTCCCTCGCCCGCTACATCAGCCCCGACGTCCTGGTCGTCGCCGAGGACGCGGACGCCCTCGCCCGTGGCGACGTCGACCTCGTCCTCGGCGAGATGCACTGCGCGCTGAACACCATGGGCGCCTCCCTCTTCGTCCACCAGCACCCCGACCGCGACCGGCTCGTCGCCGAGACCACCCGCGACTTCCCCGGCCCCCGCCTGCTGCCCACGCTGCCCAAGGAGCTCCCCCTGAAGTGGTCCACCCGCAGCCGGCCCTCCCTGGACCGGCCCGAGGACCACTACGTGACCCTGGTCGACCAGACCGGCGACCCGTACCGCCCGAACTCGGTGCCGGGCGCGGACGTCCGCGTCGAGGACCGGGACGGCCGCCTGACGGCCGTCCTGCCCGACGGCACCGTCCACGACGTCCTCGACGCCTACGCCAACACCCTCACCCAGCGCGTCATGGACCGCTTCACCCTCCGTCCCGAGGGCGAGCACACCCCGCGCATCACCATCGACCGCATGACCGTGGCCCGGGAGACCTGGCGACTGCCCGTCTCCGAAGCCGACTTCGCCGACGACAAGGACGAGGCCGCCCGGTTCGTCCGCGCCCGGCACTGGCAGCGCCGCCACGACCTGCCCCGCTTCGTGTTCGTCGTCTCCCCGGCCGAACCCCGCCCGTTCTACGTCGACTTCGACAGCCCCGTGTACGTCACCATCCTCGCCAAGGCGGCCCGGCGGCTCGCCCGCAAGGACCCCGGGGCCCGCCTGAAGGTCAGCGAGATGCTGCCCACCCCCGAACAGGCCTGGCTCACCGACGCCGACGGGCACCGCTACACCTCCGAACTCCGTTTCGTGGCCGTCGACCTGACCGTCGCCGGCACCCGGGAGGCGTGATGCGCACCGTCGCCGACGACCTTGCCGCGCACGGGGCCCGCCACCCGGCCCGCGTCGCGCTGGACACCCCCGCGGGGCAGGTCACCTACGGCCGCCTCGCCGCCCGTACCGACGAGCTGACCCGGCTGCTGCGCGCCCACGGCGTCCGGCCGGAGACGGTGTGCGCCGTCGCCGTCGAGCACGGCGCCGACGCGGTGGCCGCCATGGCCGCGGTCCTGCGCTGCGGAGCCGCCTTCCTCACCCTGGACGTGGCCCAGCCCCGCGACCGGCTCGCGGCCTTCGTCAAGAGCGCGGGCACCCGGCTGCTGCTGACCACCTCCGCACACATCCGCGCCCTGGACCCGGACCTGCCCACGATCCTGCTGGACGGCCCCGCCACCCCGCCGGAGAGGCCCGCGGCACCGCCCGCCCGGGTCGACCCGCGCGCCCTGGCCTACGTCAGCCACACCTCCGGCAGCACCGGCGAACCCAGCCCCGTCCTCGTCGAGCACCACGCGCTCGACGCCTACCTGCGCGACACCGCCCGCGCCTTCGGGCTCGGCCCGGACACCGTGGCCCTGCAGACGGCACCGCTCGGCTACGACGCCTCCATCCGGGACACCTTCGCCCCGCTGCTGGCCGGAGCCCGCCTGGTGATCGTGGAACGCTCCCGGCTGCTGCGGCCGGCCGACTTCGCCCGCACCGTACGCGAACACCGGGTGACCGCACTGCTCAGCACCACCCCGTCCTTCCTGGCCCACCTGGCCGGGCAACCGGATCTGCCCGACCCGCTGGACGGCGTCACCCTGGTCGCCTCCAGCGGCGAGTCCCTGCGCCCCTTCCTCGCCGCCGGCGGACGCCGGGCGGTCCCGGGCACGCTCGTCAACCAGTACGGCCCGACCGAGTGCACCATGACCACCACCCGCCACCGCGTCCCCGCCGAGCCCGACACGGCCACGGACGTGGTCGGAGTGCCCCGCCCCGGCACGGTCGTCCGGGTGCTCGACGCCGACCTCGCACCCGTTCCCGAGGGCACCGTGGGGGAGGTGTACATCGGCGGCGCGGGCGTCGCCCGGGGCTACGGCGGGCTCCCGGCCCGTACCGCCGAGCGCTTCGTGCCCGACCCCTGCGGTCCGCCGGGCGCCCGCCTCTATCGCACCGGCGACCTCGGACAATGGGGCCCGCAGGGCCTCGTCTACGCCGGGCGCACCGACCGGCAGGTCAAGATCCGCGGCTACCGCGTGGACCCCGCCGAGATAGAAGGGGCCCTGCTCGCCCATCCCCGCGTCAGCGGTGCCGTGGTCACCGCGCACACCGACGACCGGGGACGCACGTACCTGGTGGCCCACGTCACCGGCGGCCCGGCCGCCACGGACGCGGAACTGCGCGCCCACCTGGCCCGCTCGCTGCCGCCGCACCTGATGCCCCGGCACTTCCGGCGCCACGACGCGCTGCCCACCACCCGCGGCGGCAAGGCGGACCGCCGCCGGCTGGTCGCGGGGAGCGCCCCGTGACCGCCACCGGGCTGCGGCCGGTCACGGCCACCGCCCTGCCCGGCCCCGCCGACGTCGCCGCGGCCGCCGCCCGCATCGCCCCGCACGTCCGCCGCACGCCCCTGCTGAGCGGCCCGGTGCCGGCGCACGGCACGGAGCTGCTGCTGAAGGCCGAACACCTCCAGCACGGCGGCTCGTTCAAGACGCGCGGAGCCGCCAACGCCCTCCTGGCGCTCGGGGCCGAGCGGGTCGTCACCGGCTCGTCCGGCAACCACGGCATCGCCCTCGCCCGGCTCGCCCGCTCCCTCGGCATCCGCCTGACCGTCGTCCTCGCGGCGGGCGCGGACCCCGCCAAAACCGCCGCCATCCGCGCGCTGGGCGCCGAGACCGTCCGAGTGGGCGGGGGAGTGGCCGAGCGGGAGGAGCGGGCCGGCGCGCTCGCGCAGGAGACCGGCGCCACCCTCGTCCCCTCCTCGGACCACCGCCTGGTGGTCGCCGGGCAGGGCACGGTCGGCACCGAACTCCTCGCCGACGCCCCCGACACCGAGACGGTGTACGTCCCGACCGGCGGCGGCGGACTCCTCGCCGGCGTCTGCCTCGCCGCCGCGGGCCACCCGGTCCGGGTCGTCGGCGTCGAACCGGCCCGCGCACCCCGCTACGCCCGCTCCCTGGCCGCCGGGCGCCCGGTCCAGCTGCCGCCCTGCACCACCGTCGCCGACGGCCTGCGCGGCCAGCGGCCGGGACGTGTTCCCTACCCGATCATCCGTGACCGCGCCGACGACCTGATCGCCGTCGGCGACGCCGAGATCCTCGCCGCCGCCGCCCTGCTGCACCGCCTCGGCGTCGAGGCCGAACCCAGCGGAGCCGTCGCACTGGCCGGAGCCCTGCGGGCCGGCCGCCGCGAACGGGCGGTGGCCGTCGTCTCCGGCGGCAACACCCCCGCCCGCCTGCACACCCTGCACCAGGCAGGAACCTGCGACCCCACGGGAACGACCGTGGCAACCACCACCGAGGAGCACGCATCATGACCGAGAACGCCGCGACCGCCACCCGCACCGCCGACCTGCTCGTCGACATCTTCCGCGAGGTGCTCGGCCTGTCCGACGCGACCGAGGACACCGACTTCTACGAGGCGGGCGGCGACTCGCTCACCGCCTTCCAGATCACCGGCCGCCTCGAGGAGTTCCTCGGCGCGGAGGTGCCGGTCTCCCTGGTCTTCGCCTATCCCACACCGCGGGACCTGGCCGAGGTCGTCGACACCGACTACGGCCGCGCCTGACCCCGCGGCCACCACCGCGCACCCACCGTGCGCCCCGCCCCCACGAGGACGGCGGCCCGGTGCGGGCCGCCGCCCCTCCACACCCACCGCCGGACAGCCACCCCGTCCGCCCGTACGAGGTCTCCGCCCGCCCCCACCCCGCCCGCCCCCACCCCGCCCGCCCCCACCCCGCTCGCCGCCCACCCGGCGGGCCCGTGCCCCTCCGCCCGTCCGTCCCCCGCGCCCGCAAGGAGAGCCCTGCCATGACCGAAGACCTCCCACCGTCCCTCGGCCGCTGGCGCCTGTGGGAGCAGTTCGCGCTGCGCGGCCCCGGCTTCCCCGCCGACGGCGTGCTGCGCCTGGCCCCGCCCGGACTGGCCGAGGCCGCCGACAAGTTCGACGCGGACGCCCCCCTAGACGGCGCCCCCTGGGAGGATTTCGCCCGCCTCTTCGCCGAGGCCGCCGTGGAGAGCGCGCACACCCTCCAGGACATCGCCCGCCTGCCGTCCTTCCGGGAGGCCGTGGCCTGGCAGAACCGCCCGGTGCTCACCTCCGGCATCGCGCCGTTCCTGCGCTGGACGCCGGGTGTGGACAAGCGCAGCAGCATGCCCCGCCAGCGCGAGGAGCTGGTCGCCCACTACTGGCAGCGGTTCTGCGTGAAGAACGACACCATCGGCTTCTTCGGCCCCGTCGGCTGGGGCCGCTGGGACGCCGCGACGCCCGGTGCCGCCCTCGACACGGGGTCCGGACTGGTCGCCGAGTCCACCGTCTACTGGGCGAGCTGGGGCATCGACGCGCTTGCCAGGACACTGGACGCCGACCCCGGCCTGCGCGAGTGGATCGCCCCCCGCCGGGTGCCCTTCGTCACGGTGGACTGCGGCCGGGTCCGCGTGCCCGGCAGGCGGCCGGTGACGGTCCCCGCCGAGACCGCGGCCGTCCTCGCCCTCTGCGACGGTGTCCGCCCGGCACGGGCGATCGCCGCCGCGCTCCCGGACCACGACGTGCCCGCCGTCCTCACCGACCTGGTCGCCCGCCGCTGGGTGGCGTGGCGCCTGGAGGTCCCTGCGGGCACCCACCCGGACCGGGACCTGCGGACCTGGCTGGAGACCGTCGGCGCGCCCGGACCGCGCCGGCGCGGGCTCGCCGCGCTGGACCGGCTGGAGGAGGGGCGCGCGGCGGTGGCGGCCGCCCGCGACGTGGACGCGCTGGTCGGCGCGCTGACCGATCTGGAGCGGGACTTCACCGAGCTGACCGACACCGCCGCCGTACGGGAGAAGTCCGCGTCGACCGCGCCGTGCCGGGCGCTCGTGTACCACGACTCCCGCCGGTCCGCGACGGCTCGCCTCGGCCCCGAGGTGCTGGAGGCGCTGCGTCCGCTGCGGCTGCTGATGGACAGCGCCGGATGGCTCACCTCACGGCTCGCCGCCGCGCTGCGGACCGGTATGCGCCCGGTGTACGAACGCCTCGCCTCCGAGGGCCCGGTGGACCTGGCCGCCTTCTGGTTCGCGTGCCTGCCGGTGCTGCACGGCACCGTGCGCGCCACCGCCGGCGAACTCCAGGAGGAGTTCGCCGCCACCTGGCGGCGGATCCTCGCGGTCCCCCCGGGCGCCCGCCGCGTGGACGTCCGCTCCGCGGACATCGAGGCGGCGGTGCGGGAGGAGTTCCCCGGTTCCGGCGGCTGGACGGCTGCCCGCTACCTCAGTCCGGACATCATGATCGCCGCCGACGGCACCGAGGCGGTGGCCCGCGGCGACTTCACCCTCGTTCTCGGTGAACTCCACCTGGCCGCCAACACGCTGGGCGCCTCCCTCTTCACCCACCAGCACCCGGACGTCGGCGAGCTGGTCCGTCTCACCGACCGGGACCACCCCGGCCCGCGCCTGCTGCCGCTGCTCCCCAAGGAGCACCGCGCGCGCCTGTCCACCCGGGTCCGGCACACGCTGACACGGCCCCAGGACTACCAGGTCGCCCTGACCGACTTCACCGCGGACCCCACCCGTCCCCGGGCCGTGCGCAGCGCCGACGCCGTCGTCGAGGAGCACGAGGGCGACCTCGTCGTCCGGCTCCCGGACGGTGCGAGGTTCCCGGTGACGGACGTCTTCTCGCACGTCCTGACCACCCTGTCGATGGATCTCTTCCAGCTCCTGCCGCAGGACGGCCACACTCCGCGCGTCACCCTCGACCGGCTGGTGGTGGCCCGGGAGACCTGGCGACTGCCCGCGGCCGAAGCCGACTTCACCGACGACAAGGACGAGGCCCGCCGCTTCGTCCGCGCCCGCCGCTGGCGCGCCCGGCTCGGCCTGCCCCGTTACGTCTTCGTCGTCTCGCCGACCGAGTCCCGGCCGTTCTACGTCGACTTCGACAGCCCCGTCTACGTGACGATCCTCGCCAAGGCGCTGCGCCGACTGGGCCGCCGGGATCAGCAGGGCATGGTCACGTTCACGGAGATGCTGCCCACTCCGGAGCAGACCTGGCTCCGCGACGACGAGGGACGGAGGTACACCTCGGAACTGCGCTTCGTCGCGTTCGACACGGCAGCGGGCTGACCGCTGGCTGCCGTCCGGCGGCACGCTCCGCCGGCCTCCGCGACGAAGCTGTGCGGACGCCGGCTCACGGGCGGGCGCCTCACCCGAACGTGGCCGGCGGAGGCACGGCGGGCCCCGGACGGCGACGCGCCGTGTGCGTTCGTCGCGCACCCGAGTGGTTCGCGCGATCTCGGCTCGGTCTTCAGCCTCCGGTCGCCGGACGGGTCTCGTACGCGTTCGCCCGGAGCAGCGATCACGGCGTGTCGCAGCGGCCTTCGCCGGTCAGTGTTCTCCCGGAGCGGCCCCGCCGCTGTGTTCCGCCGGTTCCGGGCCGGCCTGGCGCCCGGCACGCCGTGCCGCCGCCACCGCGCCGAGGAGCGCGCCCACAGCGAGGACGACCAGCCCTCGTAGCCACACCCGGCCCTCGATCTGCGTGGCGAGCAGGACGCATGAGGCCGCGCCCAGCACCGGCAGCACGGTCGGGGCCCGGAAGTGCGCTTGCGCTCCGGGGTCGCGGCGCAGGACCAGCACGGCGATGTTGACCATGAGGAAGACCACGAGCAGCAGCAGGACCAGAGTGGACGCCAGGGCGGCGACGCTACCGGTCAGCGCGAGGAGCATGGCCGGCACGGTGGTGGCGGCGATGGCGGCCCAGGGCGTGCGACGGCCCGGCAGCACCTTGGCCAGGGGCGAGGGCAGCAGGCCGTCGCGGGCCATGCCGAAGGCGAGCCGGGAGGCCATGATGCCGGTGAGCAGGGCGCCGTTGGCGACGGCGACGAGCGCGATGGCGCTGAAGAGGAGCGGGGGCACCCCGCCCGCTTCCCTGACGACCTCCAGCAGCGGGCCGCTGGACGCGGCGAGCCGGTCCGTCGGCACGGCCGCCGAGGCGGCGATCCCCACCAGCACGTAGACGGCTCCGGCGGTGGCCAGGGCGCCGAACAGGGCGCGGGGGTAGGAACGGCGCGGGTCGCGGGTCTCCTCGGCGACGTTCACGGACGTCTCGAATCCGACGAAGGAGTAGTACGCGAGGACGGAGCCGCTGAGGACGGCGGCGGCCGCCCCCTCGTCCGCGGTGCCGAACCGGGTGAGCCGCCCGGGGTCGCCGTCGCCGCTCAGCAGCAGCCACGCGCCCAGGGCGACGATGATCAGCAGTCCGCCGACCTCGACGACGGTGGCGACGACGTTCGCGCGCATCGACTCCTTGATGCCGCGCGCGTTCAGCAGGGCCAGCAGGGCGAGGAACACCACGGCGACCAGACCGACGGGCAGGGTGACGAAGGCCGACAGGTAGTCGCCGCCGAAGCCGCGGGCCAGGGCGGCGACCGAGACGATGCCGGCGGCGAGCATGCAGAAGCCCGCGAGGAAACCGGCGAACGGGCCGAACGCCCTCGTGGTGTAGTGGGCGGCCCCGCCGGCCCGCTGGTACTTGGTGGCCAGCTCGGCGTAGGAGGCCGCGGTCAGCATGGCCAGCAGCAGGGCGACGGCGAGCGGCGCCCACACCGCTCCGCCCGCGTCGGCGGCGACCTGGCCGACCAGTACGTACACCCCGGCGCCCAGGACGTCCCCCAGGATGAAGAAGTACAGAAGAGGGGTGGTCAGGGCTTTCTTGAGGGCCGGGCCGTCCGGGACGGCCGCCGGCCGCTGCTTTCTCGCTGCTGGCATACCGACCCGTATCCCCCGCGACACAGGACTCACGCATGAGGCCCGCGGCAGCGGCCGACCGGGGTACGGCCACCGGTCCGTCGCCGACGAGCCGGCCCCTCTCCCGCGCGGTCCCGTCGTCCTCCGGTTGCCCGCCCCGGCGTTCCGCGGCCTGTTGCGGCGGCTTCCTCCCGGGCCGCGCCCGCTCCTTCCCGGGGTGACCGCGCACATCAGGAGCCTCCACCGATCCCGGAGCGGTTCAGCCCCCAGCGGACCGGTCCCGCCGCGTGCCCTCCTGTCAGCGTCCCTTGCGGACCCGAGCCGCCGCGCGGGCTTCCGCTGTCCTGCGAGCCTCGGCGGTTTTCCGGGACTCCTTCGCGGGGCGGCCCGGACGGGTGCCGAGGCCGCGGAAGGGGGCGTTGCCTCCGCTGCTTCTCGCCCCGGCCGGCGGGCGCTTCGCCCCGGTGATGGCGGTCAGCTTCTCCTCGCCGGAGCGGACCTGGGTGACAGCCGGCCGGATGCCGGCGTCGGACATCATCCGGTTCACATCGCGCCGCTGGTCGGGGGTGACCAGGGTCACCACGTTCCCGGACTCCCCGGCGCGCGCCGTGCGTCCGCCGCGGTGCAGGTAGTCCTTGGCGTCGGCCGGCGGGTCGACGTTGACGACGAGGTCGAGCGCGTCGATGTGGATGCCCCGTGCCGCGACGTTGGTGGCGACCAGCACGGTGACCTCACCGTCCTTGAACCTGGCGAGCGTGTGCGAGCGTTGCGGCTGCGACTTTCCGCTGTGCAGGGCGGCGGCCTGTACACCGCTGGCCCGCAGGTGACGGGTGAACTGGTCCACACCGGCCCTGGTGTCCAGGAACATGAGTACCCGGCCGTCCCGCGCGGCGATCTCGGTCGCGACCGCGTACTTGTCGGCGGCGTGGATGTTCAGTACATGGTGTTCCATCGTGGTGACCGAGTCCGCCCCCCGGTCGACCGAGGCGAGCACCGGGTCGTGCAGGTACCTCCGCACCAGCTGGTCGACGTCGCGGTCGAGCGTGGCCGAGAACAGCAGCCGCTGCCCGTCGGGGCGGACCCCGTCCAGGATTTCCGAGACCTGCGGCAGGAACCCCAAGTCGCACATCTGGTCCGCCTCGTCCAGCACCGTGATCCGCACCCGGTCCAGGTGACAGTCCCGACGCGACACGAGGTCTGCCAGCCGCCCCGGCGTCGCGATGACCACGTCGGTGCCGGCCCGCAGCAGCGCCGACTGCCGGTTGATCGACAACCCGCCGACCACCGTCGCCAGTCTCACATCCAGCACCTGCGCGTACGGCGCCAGCGCCTCGCCCACCTGCTGCGCGAGTTCCCGGGTCGGCACCAGGACCAGTGCGAGCGGCCGCTTGGACTCCGCTCGCAGGCCTGCCGTCCGCACGAGCAGCGCGAGCCCGAAAGCGAGCGTTTTGCCTGAGCCGGTCCGCGCGCGGCCCAGGACATCACGGCCGGCCAGCGCGTTGGGCAGGGTCGCCGCCTGAATCGGGAAGGGCTCCTTCACCCCCAGGCCGATCATCGTTCTCATCAGCTCCGGCGGAAGCCCGAGCGCGTCGAAGGACCCGGCAGGCGGCAGGCCCGGGACCACCGTCTGGAACGCCGAGGGTTCGCCCTGCGGCGCTGTCGCCCGCTGGGGCCTGCCGGTACGGGAAAGTCCAGGGTCCGGCGGCTTCGCGTTCATGGGGAACCTTCCTCGTCTGGCGCCTGGAGCGCGCCAGGGCCCGTACCCCTCGGTACGGGCCCTGGCGGTGTCGAAGCGTGCCCACACTTTACCAGCGCGCGCCCGGACGCCTGCCGGTCCGGTTCGTCCGGACACCGGACGACGGGACATGGCCGCCGTGCGGAGGGCAGGCGGCTGACCGTCCCGGCACACCGGCGGTCCGCCGACCGGAACCTGTGGCCGGTGCGCTTCGCGGCCTCCTGACCCACAGGGCGTGGAAGACGGCGGGCAGGACCGCCATCGGGGCACCGGCCGCTCCGGCGCCTTCGATCAGCGGCCGTGGTCGTGCGAACGTCTCGAGGACGGCGGGCGGCAGGCCGGGGCGGCCGGTGCCGCGAGGGTGGCGGCGGCGGGCCGGCCACTTCGGGTCGGCGGCGAGGATGCCGCCGAGGAGGGGGAGCCGCCGGTGGGTCCGGCCGACGTGCGCGCACCTCCTGCCGAGCACGCCGTGGCCGGCCGGCCGTTGACGGGCTCGGCCTCTCATGATCCGGCACCTGACCGATGGCGGCACCTACGACTTCCGCGACCGGCCCGGCTGCGGGTACCACGCCCGCAGCGTCACCGGCGGCCGTCCCGGGGGCGAACCTCTATGACGGGGCGCTCGAGGCACCCTGCCGATCCCGGCGCCCCGACTCCTTCGCGGCGCCGGCCGGAGCGGTGCTGCCGCGGACGACCAGGCGGTGGGGGATCGTCAGGTTCGACGGCGGCACCGTGTTGCTCGGACTGTAGATGCGGTCCGCCAGGCACTGCAGGGCCCGCTCGGCGATCTGGCGCTTGTCGGGGGAGACGGTGGTCAGCGAGGGCTGGCTGTAGCGGCCGTCCTCGACGTCGTCGAACCCGACCAGCGCCAGATCGTCCGGCACCCGCACCCCGCGGGAGTGCGCCACGTGCAGCGATCCCAGGGCGAGTTCGTCGCTGAAGGCGAACACCGCGTCCGGGGCGGCGCCCCCGTCGAGCAGGTGCGTCATGGCGCGGGCGCCGTCCTCCCGGTGCAGCGACATGACCTCCGCCTCCCACTCGGGCCGCGGTGCCAGACCGGCGCGGCGCAGTGCCCGGCGATAGCCCTCCGCGCGCTGCTGAGCGGTGCCGTTGGACAGGTGCGGCTGGAGGCCGATTGCGGCGATCCGGCGCCGTCCCAGCGCCAGCAGATGCGTGGTCGCCTCGTCCGCGGCGGCCACGTTGTCAACAGCGACCCGGTCCGCCACGCCCTGAGGACTGCGCTCGCCGAGCAGCACGACGGGCAGGGAGTTCGCGGCGGCCGCCAGTTCCGCGGGATCAAGCGCCCACGGGCTGATGAGGAGGCCGTCCATCACCCGGCCCCCGCCATGGGTCAGCAGACGGCGCTCCGCCTCGACGTCCCCCCGGGTCTGATCGATGATCACGGTCCATGAGCGGCGCTGCGCCTCGTCCACCAGCAGCCCGGCGAGTTCACCGAAGTACGGCGAGTGCAGTTCGGGGATGGCCAGCCCGATGATGCCGGTACGGCCCGCCCGCAGGTTGCGCGCGGCGAGATTGGGCCGGTAACCGAGTTCGTCGATCGCCTGCTGGACGCGTAGCCGCGTCTGCTCGGCGACCGCGGCGGAACCGTTGACCACGTTCGACACCGTCCGCACCGAGACACCGGCACGGGCGGCCACATCCTTCAGTCGGCTGCTCACCCGCACATCGTTGCACGCGGCTCCGGACGCCACCATGATCTCTCCGACGGGTATTGCAACGTTGCAGTCAACGATGCACCATGGCGCGGACACACCTGCTCGCCAGGAGGCGCGAATGAGCCCGCACGCCTGTCCCGGAACCGGCCCGGACGGACTCGGCATGGACGTCACAGCCGACGTCGACGCCTTGTACACCGATGGCATCACCGCCCGCAAGGGCGCCTTCACCCCGGAGTGGGCCGACCGGATCCGGGAGGACATCGAGGTGGCGTTCGAGGAGGCACTCGCCCGCCCCGGCGGCGCCGTGGGCCGCGGTCCCCACCGCTACTACGTCGAGATACACCCCGAGCAGCTGCGCGGTTTCGTCGACCTCGTCGACCACCCCTGGGTCCGCTCGGTGTGCACGGCCGTGCTGGGCCCCCGCTACCGGATCGTCGAACTGGGCTTCGACGTCCCCCTGGCAGGGGCCGTCGACCAACCCTGGCACCGGGATTTCCCCATGCCGGAGGAAACCCGCGCAGAGCGCCGGCTGACCTCCCTGGCCTTCAACGTCACCGCCGTCGACATGGAGGAGGACATGGGGCCGTTCGAGATCGCCCCCGGCACCCAGTGGGACGACGGCCCGCGGTTCGATCACGGCATGTTCCCGCCGCGCGCCGACCACCCGCGCTATGAGCAGCGCGCCGTGCGCAAGTACCCGCAGCGCGGCGACATCTCCGCGCGCACGGCGCTGACCATCCACCGGGGCACCGCCAACCATTCCGCCAGGCCCCGTCCCGTCCTCGTTCTCGGCGTCGACGGCCCCGAGGCCCGCAACGGCGAGCGGCACGACACGGCCGTCACCCGCGCCTACTGGGAGACACTGCCCGAGCGTGTCCGGCGTCACCTGGACTGCCCGATAGTCGATGTACTGCGGCCCATCACCCAGAAGCACACCATCGAGGGCCTGGTCATGGGCGATGCCTGAACTCACCGCACCCACGGCCGACGCGGCGTGGAAGCCGGCTGCGAGAAGGGCGTCCGGGACCGGGCCGGTCTCCATGGGGAGGCCGCGGCCGACGCGTGCCCGGCGGATCCGGCGGGGCAGGAACCCTGCGTGAGTGCCGGTCACCCCCGAACGGCCGCGCACTCCGTCGCAACGGCGTCGAGCGCGGTAACGAGCAGTACCCGTCTCGGCCCGCCGGCCGTGAAACCGGCGGGTCCGCTCACTTCAGGCCGCGGCCGACGGGGCGGCCGGTCCGCCGGCGCGGCGGTGCTCGGCGTTGATGCGCTGGGCTTCCTCGAGCTGGTCCTCGAGGATGATGATCCGGCACGCGGCCTCGATCGGGGTGCCCTGGTCGACGAGTTCACGCGCGCGTGCCGCGATGCGCAGCTGGTAGCGGGAGTAGCGGCGGTGTCCGCCCTTGGAGCGCAGTGGTGTGATCAGTCGTGCGTCGCCGATGGCGCGCAGGAAGCCGGGAGTGGTGCCGAGCAACTCGGCGGCCCGGCCCATGGTGTAGGCGGGGTAGTCGTCGTCGTCGAGACGGCCCAGCGACTGGTCTGCTGTCATCTCACCTCTCTGTGGAATGCGTGGAGGGGCCCTGGTGCCGTACGGCACCAGGGCCCCGAAGGAACTGCAACACCATCTGCCGACCCTAGTACTGCGTCGGCCTTCTGTTTCCGCAACGCCGTCCGATACGCCGACGGGGGTGCGGGGATCGCGGATGCGTGACCGGAGACCACCTGCCTATCGATGTCCTGCGGTACCCGGGCCCATGTTCACCGCCCGGGCGATCCTGATGGCGCTCGACTCCTCCGTTCCTCCCTCTGCCTCGATCACTTGCCAATACGGGAACTGCGTACTGCTTGTACTGCTGATACCGCGAACTGCCGGCGGCCTGAGACAGCGCCGCTCTCCGGCAGCAACCTCCTCGCCCGTTCTGTTCCGCTCCGGCTCGGGGTCCCACTGACAACCTCCCCGGCGCGCGCGTCCGCAGCCCGACGCCTTCACCGAGGGAACCGCTCGATACAGCACTGCTGGTACTGCAACCGCGACACCTCGCGGTCCTGCTCACGGCGGCCCCTCATCACCGCGGGCCACCCGGTCCGGCCGTCAGTCCCGTCGCCGTCCTGCGACACCTGGCTTCGAGACTCCACCACCGGACCGTGATGCGGGTACTACGGCCCGGCAGTTCGTGTCTGCCGGGCCTTGCTCGATCTTGACTACGAGAGAAACTGTACTCACATGGGCACCGAATGTCTACTCCGGCGGACATAGAATTCGAGGTGTTCGGCGATGAGGTATCCCCTTGGCCGGTCCGCGAACGCCCGGGATCCGCCGCACGCACGTCCGGCGGACAGGGTGAACCACCATCGCCCGCCGGGCTTCCCGTACAGCGTTGCCGTGCCGACGCACGCGATACTGACTTCGGCTCGCCGGGGCGAACTTCTGAAGTCCCTGACGAGTCCGGGGCGGTGGCTGTATTGCGTGGTGTGTGAGGTACGCGGATGAGGGCGGGCCGACCGCTGCGGGACGTCGGCGCCGGAAGGCGGTACGGATGCAGGCGGCCGGGTTGTTCGAGCGGCAGGCCAAGCCGCCGGAGGCGGCCCGGCGCCTGCGGGTGAGCCCGAAGCCGGCCCGTCAGCGGCGTCGACTGTGGCGGGAGGAGGGCGTGCGGGCGCCGGTCTCCCGGGGCCCGGGCGGATCGCGGTGCCAAGCGCGGTCTGACCGGCCCTCCTTCGCCGTCGTCCCCCTCGACCGGCTCGAGGCCCTCGTCCGCAACCGCCTCAAACGCCTTCAGCACCGGCCCGGCGCCCGCGACGGCTTCACGGCAGGCACCGGCCTCGCCCTCGGCACCCCACCTCACCCTGACGAGCCGAAGTCAGTAACGTACGAGCCCTTCTCGAAGACCTGGGATCGCCGGCCATTGCCAAGCGCACGGCACAGCAGTGAGGGCCCGACCGGCGTAGGCCGGTCGGGCCCTCACTGCTGTGCTCCGGTGTCAGCGCGCGCCTGTCGCGTCGGTCGAACGGACTGGGGGAGTGCCGAGCATCGCGGAAGCCCGCTGCAACGGGCTTTCGATGCGCGCGGATGCGGCCTCGGGGAGGGTGCGACAGGTGAAGCCGAGCCGGGCCATGGCCCGGAGGACCTCGCCGGCGCTGAAATCGCGACGGTCCTGGCGAGTGATGACCTGGCCGACCTGCTTGACGGGGTAGTGGCGTCGTCCGATGATCACGGTCTCGCCGGTGACCGGTTCGGGCTTGACGCCCTTCATCGATTCCAGCACGCCGCTCCTGGTCAGGTCGAACGGGAAGCGGGCGATGACACAGCGCATGATGCCTCACAGGAAGAAGGAGAGAAGAGACGGGGCCGACCGCCGTGAAGCGGTTCAGCGGGAGAGGGCGAGGACGCCCGGGGCGCTACCGTGTTCGTCGGCTACCGGCACGGACCCGAGCCGCCCGTAGGGCATCGCGTCCGCATGTCCGGAGCTGTCCCGGACGGCCGGTGAGCCGGACCTGGGGGACCCGGACCGGCTCACCGGCCGTCCTCGTCGCGTACGACCAGATGCTCCCTGCGGGCGGCGGCCGTCACGGACAGTGTCACTTCCACGGTCGCGTCCTGCCGGATCTGCGGTCCGGCCGCATCCATGGTGTTGGCCACCGTGCCGTGCACAGGGTGGGCACTCGCCGGGCGGAACCGCATCTGGGCCAGCGTCAAAGGGTGCCTCCTGCGGAGAGACGGGCCGGCTTCCTGGTCACGGAGGCCCTATGCCGCCGCGTTGGCGGTGGGCTGGCGGGCGGGTGCGCGGCGGGCCGCCGAGGCGGGACAACCGGTGCGCCCGCGGCCCAGGACGTCACGGCCCGCCAGGGAGTTCGGCAGCGTCGCGCCCTGGATCGGGAACGGCGCGGTCACACCCTGCCTGCCGAGTTCGGCCAGGAGCTGCCCGGGCAGCCGGTCGAGAGCGGCGAACGCCTCGACGGCGGGCAGCGCGGGGGTGATCGTCTTGGGCGGCGCGAACTCGCCCTGGACCGCGGCGGGCCGGCGGCCGTAACCGCCGGAACGGGCCGGCCCGCCGGAACGGCGCGGTGCCGGCGAGCCGAAGCGGCTGCCGCCCCTTCCGGCGTCGGTACCGCCGTTACGGGTGCGGGCATAGCGGTCGTTCGTACGCGTGCGGTTCATGCGGAACCTTCCTCGATGTGGCACATACCAAGGAATTCCCGCAGCGATGAGCGGCGCGGAGAATTGCAAGAATGAGCCGGTGGAACGCGGCAACGAATCCGGCCGACGGAAAACTCGCGCAGGCGCAGACGCTGAAATGAGTGGCGCGATGTGGACGCGACATTCGAAGCGTCCACTGCGAGATGGCTGTGTGAAGGGATGCGTCTGCATCCCTGAAGGAGGGTCCGTGCGCTGAGCCCACGGATTCCTGGCCGTCGTCCGCAGGCGAAACCGCTGCGGGAAATGCGAGCAGCTGGGGCCCGCACCCCGAAGGATGCGGGCCCCAGCTACACAGTGCGCGTCAGCGTCAGGCGGGAACGATGTTCTCGGCCGTCGGGCCCTTCTGACCCTGCGCGATGTCGAAGTTCACCTTCTGGCCTTCGAGCAGCTCACGGAAGCCCTGAGCGGCGATGTTCGAGTAGTGGGCGAACACGTCGGCGCCGCCACCGTCCTGCTCGATGAAGCCGAAGCCCTTTTCCGCGTTGAACCACTTCACGGTACCAGCAGCCATGTCAAATCTCCTTCGGGGCAGTGCATGCGGGATCCGCACAGCGCGGACACCGTGTCGCCGCGATGATCACCCCGCCCGGAAAATGACCGGAAATACAAAAGCGCTTCCGGTGGTACATGAGCCGACCGGAGAGCACTTGAAGTCTCGGGAACCACAACTGCAACTGAGATCGACAGTAGCACGCCGCAGCGGCCGGTGTGCGGTGAGGAATCGCGTTCTGCTCATTGCGGCAGAGAATCTGTCTGCATGCTCCGCTGAAACCTCGGCTCGCGGGCACAAATATGGAAACACCCGCGCCCGGCCTCTGCCGTACACCGGCACCCCACCACCGACTCCAGCGCCGGCAGGTGCCCCTTCTTGGCGGCCCACCCGCGTGCGGCGGCCGGGCCCTCCTCCCAGGCGACGTCGAAGTGCGGCCAGACCAGGCCCGGCTTCTCCGGCTGCTCGATGCGGTCCCCGTTCACGCCCCCGCGGGCGTGGAAGCGGTGAGCGTCGGCGGTCCACTGCCCCGGAGCTGCAGCGCATCCTCCTGGAGATGCTCAAGTTCCCGGGCTGAGGCCGTGTGACGAGCGGTGGGGACCCGGAACGGAGAGTCCCGAGGATCATCCGGGCTTGAGCTCTCCGGCTTCGGCGGCACCGGACGCACCGGTCCGGCGCTCCTCGTGTCGCCGGTTCTCACCAGGTCAGCGGGCGAGGCCGGACTCCCAGGCCCAGGCGGCTATCTCGACCCGGTTGCGGACACCGAGTTTGCCCTGGATGTTGGTGAGATGGGTCTTCACCGTGCCCGCGCTGATGTGCATGGCGGCGGCGATCTCCATGTTGGTGTGCCCCCGGGAGACGAGCGCGGCGACCTCGGTCTCGCGCTGGGACAGCGGCGAGGGACGGGCCGGGGCGGTGGCGGCGGAGTGGGCGAACTGCCGGAGCAGGCGGACGGTGATGGAGGGGCTGATGAGGGCCTCGCCGGAGGCGGCGGAGCGGACGGCCTCGGCCAGCAGGCGAGGACCCGCGTCCTTGAGGAGGAAGCCGCACGCTCCGTTGCGCAGGGCCTGGTGGACGTACTCGTCGTCGTCGAAGGTCGTCACCATGACGATCTTCGGGGTGTGCGGGGCCCCCGGACGGTGCAGGTGCCTCAGCGCCTCGATGCCGTTCAGCCGCGGCATACGGATGTCCATGAGGACGACGTCGGGGCGGTGCTGCTCGGCCTGCTGGATCGCGGCGACCCCGTCGGTGGCCTGGGCGACGACCTCGATGTCGTCCTCGGCCGCCAGGATCATGGCCATGCCGGTGCGGACGATCGGCTGGTCGTCCACGAGAAGGACACGGATGGTCATCGGGGTACCTGCCGTAGGGGGAGGGGGAGTTCGAGTTCAACGTGCCAGCCGGCCCCGGGGCCGGGTCCTGCGGTCAGCGTGCCCCCGGCGGCGTCGGTGACCTCGCGCAGCCCCCGCAGTCCGTAGCCGGCGCCGTCCGACGGGCGGGGGTGTCCGTCGTCGGTGATCCGCGCGGTCACCCGGCGGCGGGAGACGTCCAGGTGCACCTGCGCCGTGGTGCAGTCGCGGGCGTGCTTACGGATGTTCGTCAGTGCCTCCATGACCACGCGCTCCACGAGGTGAGCGGCGTTCGCGGGGAGGCCGCCGGCCGGGCCGGTCTCGGTGTAGCCGACCCGGGTCCCGGGCAGCCGGCAGTCGGCGACGAGGGCGCGGACGGCGTCCGTGCCCGGTGCCCGTGTGTGCGGGAGGGTGTCGTCGCGCAGGGCGCCGACCATCTTGCGCATGGCGGTCAGGGCCTCCGCTCCGGTGCTCTCGATCAGCTCGAGGGCATCACCCACGGCCTGGGGTTTCCTGGCTGCGACGGCACGGGCACCCTGTGCCTGGACCACGATGCCCGATATGTGGTGGGCGACGAAGTCGTGCAGGTCGCGGGCGAAACCGAGGCGCTGTTCCAGTCTGATCTGCTCCTCGCGCTGCCGACGGGAGACTGCGACCAGGCGGCCGGTGAGGCCGGAGGCCAGGGCGCCACCGGCCACCAGCGTCAGGATGAGCGCGACGATGCTGCTGGCCTCGTCCACCTCGATCACCAGCGGACGCAGGACGAGAGCGGTCATGAGCAGCGGCAGGGCGACGGCCGTGCCGACCGGGGAACCCCGCCGCGCCGTCACGTGCAGCAGCACCATCAGGGCGGCCGGCTCGAACAGGGTGTACGCGTCGGAGGCCTGCTCCAGCGCCGATTCGCCGCCCGCCACCACGCCCAGTCCGGCCGAGCAGGCCAGCGACACCACGGCCACGCCGCACGCCGCCCACGCCAGCGGCGCGGGGGGCAGCCTGATCCCCACGGCCGGGAAGGCACCGGCGGCCGCCGCGGCCGTCGACAGCAACAGCAGGACCCCGGTGCCCTGATGTTCGAGGGTGCCGGCGCCCAAGTCGATCAGCAGGGTCACGCCGAGGACGCAGAGCAGCAGGGCGCTGCCGACGAACCGGCCGACGGCCGCGGCACGCGGTGATCTGAGCATGGTGAGCACCCTAGCCGTGCTCGCCGACCGGGCCTCTCTGCCGAAAGTCGTAGCCGTCCGCCGGGGAATGGACCATTCGGGAGATCCGCCGGACCCGGTCCCGGAAGGAGGGTGAGGGACGTCAGCGCCGCTCACTCCGACCGAAGGACCACTCCTCATGGACATCCGCTTCCAGGTGGAATCCACGCCCGTTCTCGGCCCCCTGCTCGTCCTGTTCGCGGCGGGCACCGTCGTCCGGGTGTGGCGCGGTGCGTGGAACGGACGCCGCGCCCTGCTGCAGTTGGCCGCCGCCGTCTACGTCGCCGCTGTGCTGTCCCTGACGGTCTTCCCGCTGAACGTGACGTGGGGGGAGTACGCCAACCAGGCCCCTTGGATCGGCCAGGTCAACTTCATCCCGCTGCTCACCGCGGACATCACCATGGTCCCCAATGTCCTCATGATGGCGCCGGCCGGCTTCCTGCTGCCCCTGGTGTCCCGGTACGCCACCTCACCGTCGCGGGCGGCCCTCATGACGGCGGCGGCCAGCCTGTCCCTGGAAGCCACCCAGCTGCTGTCGTACATCGTCCTGAACAACGGCCGTTCCGTGGACGTCAACGATCTCCTCGCCAACACGCTCGGCGGACTCGCCGGCTACGCACTGGTGACCCTCGCCCTGCGCGCGCCGGCCCTGCGCGGACCCCTCCTGGCGGCCTCGCTGCCCCGCTCCGCCGCGCTGCAGGCCGACCGCCGGCGGACAGCGACAGCCGACGGAACCGAACCGGCCCCGATCGCGGCCCCCGTCGTCCGCCCCTGACCCGCGCGCTCCCGTACCCCTCCGCTTCACAGGGGAACGTGCGGCTCACCCGCCCGCCGCCGAACGCCCTCGACCGTTCATCGAGAAGGAGATCCCCATGGCGAGGCGCCGGTCCTCAGGACCGACCACCTGGAGAAGACGCCGTCCGGCCGCTGGGCCCTGATCCGCTGCAGGAGCAAGGACAAGAGCTCTCGGGTCGTCCCCGCCTCGCGAGCCGTGGTGGACGCGGTCCGCGAGCAGCGCGCCCGGGTCCGGGAACGGTTCGGGAACGCCTGCCGGTGGCTGTTCCCGAAGGCGAGCGGCGATCCGGACGGGAAGCACCCGACGGGTGTTGTCATGGTGCCGGATGTGTGACGGTCTGATGGTGCGTCGAGGCATGCGGGCTCGCGATCCGGGGCTGGGGTCAGGTTGCGGTGGGCCGGCCGACAAGGCCGGCCTGCCCCCGCCCTGCCACAACGGTCGTACCGAAGGCGTCAACACCCCGCGCGAAGAAGATCATGCGCCAGATGCACGGCCGCGCGGGCTTCGGCCTCCTCCGCCACCGCGTCCTTCTCCAGTGACGAACGCTCAAGTCACCACCGGCTACGGAACAGAGCCGAACGTCTTGCGGTCCCCCTCTCCGGAGCCCGGTTCTCGGGACCGCACGCCCCCTGCGGGCCGGAGGCCGGCCCGCAGGGGGCGAACTGCCGGGACCCGCACGATCGTGCGGGCCCCGGCAGTCAGTTGCCGCAGGTCGTGAACCGCGGGTCCGTCTTCGCCAGATAGATGCTGGCCTGACCTTCGTCATTGCTGGTCAGAGGCACGGTGACGGTGTCCTGTGTCTTCCAGGGGTAACCGTTCGCGTCGAAGGTCCACTCGCCGGTCACCTTCGTCGCCAGCTCGGACAGCGCCACCCATCCGTAGTGGTGCGACGGCACGGTGATCGTCAGGCTGTTACCGAGTGTCTGGCTCAGGCTGTAAGTGATCTTGCCGGAGGTGGTGATGGCGACCTTCGTCTGCACGGGGCTCGGCTGCCCCACGGTCAGCCCCGACTCGAAGGAGACGCTCATCTCGCTCGACCAGCCACTGGAGGTGGTCAGCGAGAACGTCCACGGCACCGGCGCGCCGGTGCCGTTGTACCAGACGGGGGAGACGCACTGTACGGGCAGCGGCTCGGCAGGTGCCTGGAAGCCCTTGGTCCACGAGCACGTCGCCGCGTCCTTCTGGCAGCGCCTGGACGCGTGGTCCACGGCGGCCTGGAAGGCGTCGCCGGTGGCCGAAGAGGGAATGGCCCAGCGCTGCGCCTTCGTGCCGTTGCAGTTGTGGGTCTGGGTCCACGCGTCGTTGTTCTGGGCGGCCAGGAAGACGTCAAGGCACTTGTTGTCACCGGCGTTACGGATCATGAACGTGTCGTCGGTGCCGTCGACGGGTTGGAAGTACCACCGTTGGCTCGCTGCCCCGGAACAGGACTGCTGCGTGAGCGGGAAGCCGGTCGCCATGCACTTACCGGTGTCGTCGTTGACGAGGGTGAACGACCCGTCGGTCTGCTGATTGACGCTCCACTCCTGATGGTAGCCCGGTGCGGAATTGGTGACGAGGAAGACGCCGTCCCCAGTGTTGCCGTTCTGCACGTCCAGGTTCCGGCCATTGCTGACCGAGGTGAACGTCAGACCGGTCAGGCCTGACGCGCCATCGGTTCGGGCTGTGCCGGCCTGCGCTGTGCCGGCCTGCGCGGTCAGTCCGAGGACGACGGCCAGCGTGGCCATCAGGACGGTGAACGCTCTGGGTAAGACGCCGACTGTGCGCGATTCCATACCGATTCCCCCTGCGCGACCGGTGTGCTTCTCCTGCGGTGGAGGGCGTCACGCTAGTGCCGCCCGTCACCCGCCGCAGGACACTGCCGTGTCTTTGGCCGACATGCGGAGGTATCTGGCCGGGCAGTCACCGGGCGTCCACATCCGACGACCGCCGTGCGGAGGCCTGCGCAGGCTGGAAGACGGTGGTGGACCACACCCCCGGCCGGGTCACGGTCCCATGACCCGAGGCGTCCGCGTGCCCGCACCCGACGGGTGCGGGCACACGGTGAGGGCTGACGCGCGATGCCTCAGGCCTGCGGGTGCAGCACCACCTTGGTGTAACCCTCGATCCGCTTGTCGAACTTCTCGTACGCCGTCGGCGCCTCGCCGAGGGGCAGTTCGTGAGACACCACGAAGCTGGGCCTCGCACGTCCCTCGATGATCATGTCCCGCAGCTGACGGTTGTAGCGCTTGACGTTGCACTGCCCGGTGCCCACGCGCAGTCCTTTTTCGAACATGCGCCCGATGGCGACGAGCAGCATCCCCTGCTTCGCCTGGTCGTCGGGTCCGCCGGGGTCGCGTGGCACGTACAGCCCCGGCACGCCGAGAGCACCCGTCGGCCGTACCGTCTCGACGAGCTGATTCAGCACGGTCGCCGGCTCCTCGCGGTTCTCGCCGTGCGCCTGTGCCTGTGCCTGTGCCTGGTAGCCGACCGCGTCGATGCCCTTGTCCGTCCCTTCCCCTCCGGTTCGCTGCTTGATCTGATCCACGGCGCTGCCCTCGGTGAAGTCGATCGGCACGGCACCGATCTCCTCCGCCTTCTGCAGCCGCTCCGCCACCCGGTCGACCACGAACACCTTGCTCGCGCCGCGCAGCATCGCCGAGTAGGCCGCCATCAGGCCGACGGGGCCGCCGCCGTAGACGGCGACGCTCTCACCCGGACGTACGTCGGCCAGCTCGTTGCCGTGGTAGCCGGTCGGGAAGATGTCGGCCAGCAGGACGTAGTCGGTCTCGTTCTCGTCGCCCTCCGGGAGTTTCAGGCAGTTGAAGTCGGCGTACGGCACGCGCACGTACTCGGCCTGCCCGCCCAGGAAGGGTCCCATCGCAACGTAACCGTAGGCGCCTCCCGCGAAGCCCGGGTTCACCGTCACGCAGTAGCCCGTGAGCCCGGCCGTGCAGTTCTTGCAGAACCCGCAGGCCACGTTGAAGGGCATGACGACCCGGTCGCCCCTGCTGAGCGAGGTCACGCCGTCGCCGGTCTCCTCGATGACGCCGAGGTTCTCGTGGCCGAAGACGATGCCCGGCTCGGCGGCGGTGCGACCCTCGTACATGTGCAGGTCCGAGCCGCAGATGGCGGTCGACGTGACGCGGACGATCACGTCGTTCGGGTGCTGGATCCGGGGATCCTCCACTTGTTCGATCGCTACTTCGAACGGTCCCTTGTACACGACGGCCTTCATCCTCGGGCACCTCCACTCGTGTGTTTGCCTGCTTGCTCTCGGTAGCGGCAGTGCTGGGCAGGGGCCGGCGCGAGGGGGAAGGGTCCCGGCCCGTGGCTCGACCGGTCCGGTGTGCTCTGCCTCATACTTCAGACTGGGGCATGATGAGAGGATTTGCACGAGGGGGACAATGCCCCCTTGTGTAACCGAAAGGGTTCAGAACCTTGTCACGACGTCTCGGCACCCTGCTCGTCCCGGTCTCCGGCCTGTCCGGCATCACGTATCCGGAAGGGACCCGCGTGGCCATCAACGGGACCGGCGGATCCGTCGACGGCTTCGTCGACGGTGACTGGCTGCCGCTCGCCTGGTGGGAGTTCGCCGACATCCGCCGGGAGGACGCCGCCGACGGCGCGTAGGCGGCACCGCGTCCGGGTGCCCGGCGCCGGGCCGCGGCCGGTGTGCCGGTCAAGCACTTGGTCCTGAGCGTGTGCACCGACTCGGCCCGTGGGCCGACGCACAGCCGTGCCGAGCGGGGGAGGCCTTCGCATCGCTGGCGAAACGGGCACGACACGCGGGTGTGCCGGCCCCTGTGCGGCTCACAGGAGACAGGGCGCGCGCACGAGGGCGCAGCCTCGGACCGAGTAGGAAGGGTCCCTAGGCCACCGGGTGTCCGCGCCGGCGGCTTCCAGGTCGGCGATGCTGCCCGACACGACGGTCCGCACATAGGTCCGTGATGTGTTCCGCGGACCAGTCCCACCAGGCCACCGCGAGCAGCCGGGCGATGTCCCGGTCTGCCGCTTCCGGAGCCGCGCCACGACTTCCTGCCCCGGGTGCCCCAGCACCGGGTCGGTGGACAGCACGACCCGCACCGGCTCGGGCCGGGCAGAGCCCTCGCACGGGCGAGCGCGGGCTGCGGGGAGGGGGCTCGGTCCAGCCGGGTGCCGTCTGCGGCGGAGAAGAAGTGGAACCGGTGCAGCTGTGCGGACACTTGTTGCTGTGGACTTCTTACTGCACGAACGGGCCCGGCCTGGCGATCGGACGGCGTTCGCCGAGATCTTCGACGAGCATGCGCGTGTCGTCTATGCCCATGCGATCAGGACGACAGGTGACTGGGCCCTCGCCGAGGACGTCATGTCACTCACCTTCCTGGAGGCCTGGCGTCTGCGCGACAAGCTGCGCGAGGAAGTCGGAAGTGTCCCGGGCGTGGCTTTTGGGCATCGCGGCCGACGTGATGCGCAACATCGCCCGCGGCCAGGCCGTCCGCGAGTTCTTCGTCGCCGTCGCGGATCGCGCAGAGGGCTTGCTGCAGGGCGGATGTGGCGCGGATCGCGGCGATGCGGGTGAGGAGTCCGTGGTGTGGCCGGCCGGCCGGGGCGAGCACCCGCTCCAAGACCTCGCGGCCGTAGCCGGCGCTGACGGCCGCGAGATCCTCGGCCGGGTCGCTGAGCGTGACATCGTCCCCGTCGAGTACTCCGGAGAGGTGCGGCAGGCCGTGCGTTCACTTCCAGCCAGTACGAGGAACGGCACCTCGTCGGTGCCGTGGGCGCTGATCGCCTCCGCCGTCGCGCTCTGCCCGATCCCCACCGGCGCAGTGGGGTCCGAACCGGCCCGAGCCGTGAACCGGACAACGGATGACCGTGACCATGGGGCTTCATCAGATGAGCAGGGGCAGGGGATGCGGCCCCGGTGTCATCTCCTCAAGTGGGTGATCACCGAGCGCATCGCGTGACGCAGGGCCGGGCCGGTCTCTTCGGGCGCGTCGAGGGTCTCGAAGTCGTGATGGCCGTTGGGGACGTCGACCAGTTCCAGCCGCGCCCCACTGTCGTCGGCCGCGGTGACGAACGCATCGACGGTGGCGGCGATCTCGGGTACCTCCAGCCCGGCGCGCAGGAGGACGACGGGCAGCGTACCCGCGTGGGTGATGGCCCGGACCGGGTGGAACCGGCTGTCGGCCGGCCCCCAGCCGGGCAGCGGCGCCAGGACGGGGTAGGAGGCGGCCAGGCAGCGCAGCCAGGCCGGGGGCTTGGCCAGCCAGTCCGCGGTGAGCAGGCCCCCGCCGGAGAAGAACCACAGGGCGACCCGGTCGGCATCCACCCGGGGATCGGCCCGCACCAGTTCCACCGCGGCGGTGATGTCTGCGGCGGCACGTTCGTAGTCGGCGATGTCGTGCAGGCGGTGATCGAGAGTCGCGCCGACCATGCCCTCGCCGGCTGCCAGGCGGGCGTGTCCCACCAGGGTCGGCCAGTCGCGGGGAGTGGGCCGGGCCCCGGCCGGCACCGGGCCGCCGTGCACGAAGACCACGGCCGGCCGCGGCTCATCGGAGTCGGGAACGTACAGGTCGACATGTCCCTTGCGGTCTCGGGACAGCTCGGGAACGTCCAGCGGAAAGGGGCGCAGATGGGCGGGAAGGGCGCCGGCGCCGACCGGTCGCAGACGGTGCCCCTCGCCGGCCGTCGCGCGCAGCAGGACGTCCGCCAGCTCGGCGGGGCAGGACAGCATCGGCCAGTGCCCGGTGGGCAGTTCGAAGAAGCTGAACCGAGGTTCGGCCAGGAACGCCATCGCAGGATCATCGAAATTGACGAGCCGTTGCACCCGGTCGATACTGGCGCCGTTCCGGGTGCACAGCACACCGGTGGCCGGGACCGCGGTCACCGCCCCGGTCAGCCGCAGCGGCTGCAACAGGGTGCCCAGCGGCTGCGGCACGGCGAGGGCGGTCAACCGGTCCAGTACCGTGTCGGAGACACCAGCGGTACTGCCCCAGCGCTCCCACTCGTCCCGAGCGGGCGGCGCCAGTTCACCCTCCTGCCCACTGCAGTGATCCAGCTCGGCCAGCCGCGTGCGCAGCGCCCGGTCCGGAACGGCGGCCAGCGCCGGAGCACCGTTCCGCGGCATCGCACAGTCCAGATACACGATGCGGGCGATGCGCCGTGCCCGCCGGTCGGCGGCTCCGACCGCGGGGTGGATGCCGTAATCGTGACCGACGAGCACGATCTCCCGGTCGGCGTCCACCGCGTCGATCGCCGCGATCACGTCTTCGACGTGCGTCTCCAGGTTGGTCCGGGCCGACGGGGCGGGCCTGGCCGCATCGACTCCCGTCAGCGTCACCGCGTGCACCTCACCGCCCGCCACGCCCAACCGCGCGGCCGTCTCCTGCCAGACATGGGCGCCGGTGAACACACCCGCCACCATGATGAACACCGTCATGGATCCCTCCTCCAGGTACGCGGGACGCCGCGCCGCTCGCGTACGCCACGGTCCGCCGGACCGGGGCGTGCGCCCGGCCCGTGCGGGTACCGTAGGAACTCCCCCGGAGGGAGATTCAACTGTCCACGGCAGAAGAGCCGTTATGGAGCATCGGCGAGCTCGCACAACGCGCGGGTGCCACCGTCAAGACCGTCCGCTTCTATTCCGACCGGGGGCTGTTGCCCGAGTCCGCCCGCAGCGGCGGCGGCCATCGCCGCTACGGCCCCCGGGCACTGGAGCAGTTGACGCTGATCCGCTCCCTGCGCGCACTCGGCCTGTCGCTGCCCGAGGTGCGCCGGGTCGTCGACGACGCAGACGTGGCGGGCCACGTACTGGAGGACGCCGTCGCAAGCCGCCTGCGCGAGCTGGGCAGTGAGTTGAGGGCCATGCGCTGGCGGGAGGCGGCGCTGCGGCTGGTGGGGGAGTGCCCGCCTGCGGAGCGGGCCGACCGCTTGCGGCTGCTCGGTGTGCTGAGCACCCCGCCGAGCACGGCACCGCTGGCCCGTTTCTGGCGCGCCTGGCTGCCGCCTCGGATGCCTGCCCGGGCGACAGCGGCGTTTCTGGAGGCGGCCGTTCCCCAGCCGCCCGACGAGCCGCACCCCACCCAGGTACTCGCCTTCGCCCAGTTGCACGCGATGACGACAGCTCCCTGCCCGGGCGGGCGGCAGCCACAGCCGGAAGTGCACCGAGTGGCTGGGGCCCGCGGAGCGGCCGTGCTGTACGCGGGACTCGCCGAGGCGTACGAGCTCACGGGTCCGCACCTGCGCCGAGCACGAGACCCGCACCCGGGTGAGGCACTGGACGCCTACGCCGCGGCGTACGCGAGCGCGTACGGCAGCCGGGACTCCCCGGAGTTCCGCCGCCGGCTGACCGCGCGGCTCGCGGCCGAGCCGCGTCTGGACCGGTACTGGGAGCTGACGGCCGTGGTGCTCACGCCACCGGCCGGTCATCCGGAACCGACCCCGGGCTCTGCGGACGACTGGCTGCGCGCGGCACTGGAGCAGGACAACGCCAGGACGGCGTGAACACCCGCTCTGCTCCGACGGTCTGTCCGCCCTCGTACCGACCGGGTAATCCCACAGCAGAGGCCGGTGGACACCGCCCGCCGCCGACACCGCCGCGATCATCTTCACCGGACCGCCAGGAGGAGTACCGGGCACGGGTGCGGCGGGCGGACGAGCAGCAGACAGCCGAGCGCGGCGCCCGCCGTCCCGTCCGCCCACTGAGGGGGAAGCTCACCGGCCGGCGCTGGGGGCGTTCCGGCCGACCGACTGGAACGCCCCCGAGGACATCGATCCGCACCGTCGCCAAGCGGATCCGGGGCTCGCCTCGCGCGGGTCCGTTCGGCCCTGCCGGCACCGGCGTCATGGAACCGGCTCGGCCACTGCCGCTGGGCGTTCCGCGGCTCAGGGGGAGCGCTGCAACGTGCGGACGCTTTCCCTCATCCGGTCACGGAAGTCCGGCGGCCCTTCACCGGGCACGGCCCGGATCGGCCGGCCGAACCGTACGGACACGGGCGGTGCGCCGCGGACCGGCACACGCGTTCCCCGTGGCAGCACGGCGTGGGTGCCCACCAGCGCGACGGGCACCGCCGACGCGCTGGTTTGCAGACACAGCCGGGCCGCGCCCGTACCGAACGCCCCGAGCCGGCCGTCCCGGGAACGGGTGCCCTCCGGAAACAGCAACACGTGCCACCCCTCCTCAAGGAGGCGCCGGGCCGCGCCCCGCACCGCGCGGCCCCGGCCGTCTCGCCCCGTGCGGCCCGGAGCGGCACCCCGCTGTACGGGAAAGGCGTTGAAGACAAGCGCTGTGGCCGCTCCGGTCAGCGGGGAGCCGAAGAAGTAGTCGGCGGCGGCTCCCACCACCAGCCGGGACGCGATGTGCGGCGGCAGGGCTCCGAAGAGCAACGGCGTGTCGAGGTGGCTGGAGTGATTCGCCACGAACACCACCGGGGCGGTGAGCGGGACGAGGTGTTCCGCACCCTCGACGGTCGGCCGGGTGCAGGCCCACACGTACGGCGTGAGAAGGGCTCGGTGCACGGCCGTCCGCAGCCCTCGCGCCGGTGCCGAGCGGGCCCAGGCGGTGGGGAGAGGCGGGGCCCGCGTGTCGTCGGGTGCCGTCATCGGACGTCCGCCATGGTGATGGGCGGGGTGTGCAGGCAGGTGATGCTCGGGGCGGTACCGACGGTGTCCGAAGCCATCTCCAGGGCGGCGGAGAGAGTCGGCGCAGCTCGGAACCCCATCCGGGCCGCGGCCTTCGGGTCGCCGCCCACGAAGATGACGTCGCCGAGGTGCTGCATCGCGTGGGCTCCCCAGTACCACATGTAGAACGGATGGACGCCGTGGAAGGCGTGGCCGGTTCGGTAGAGGTGGATGTACCAGGGGTCCTCCGCGAACCTCTTCTCGAACACCGACTCCATCCGTGCGGGATCGGTGGTCTCCGTGAGCACCTCCTCGTAGAAGTCGATGTAGCTGGGGTGGTGCACCGGGTGGAAGTCGGGCGTCAGCGGGTGGATGAAGATGCCGACGCCGCCCTGCCGCACGATCGGCTTGTTGAGGTAGAAGTTGAAGAGGTAGCCCAGGGCCATGCACATCGCCAGCACCGGGTTCATGATCGAATTCACGTTGTACGGACCGACGTAGGGCACCCCGAACACCCCGATGTCGGACTGCCCCTGGACAGGGGTGACCTGCTGGCGGTGCACGTTCGCCAACGTGATCGGATGGACCGCGCTCGGGGTGCCCGCCGTGACCCCCGTGACGCCGTACGGCGCCTTGAGGGAGTTCAGCAGGCGGCGGCGCAGCCTCGGTGGCAGGGCCCGGTTGCCGTGCCGGACGCCGAGGAAGCCGAGCCGGTCGGCGAGGCTCCACTCCCACTCGTGGGTGGTGAGGAAGCCCATGGACGGCGGGAAGGAGTCGCCGTTGACCGTGGTCTCGACCGTGAAGATCTTCAGCCGACCGCCGATCACGTCCAGCATGCGGTGGAAGGAGTGGTGCAGCGCGGAGTTGGGCGGATCGTTGAAGGAGCGTGAGTGCCGCAGAGTGTGCGTGTTGTGGTGGTGGCGCAGACTGCGGTAGCTCGCCAGGCCGACGGAAACGGACTTGGGGCCGCCGTTCAGCGCGATCAAGTTGACGTTGACGTATACGAGGAGGTCGCTTTCGGCCGCCCTGCGATTGATTTCGACGTCTTCGCCGGCACCGGTCATGCCCAGGTGGAGCAGGTTGTCCCGGTCCTCCGCGTCATGGTTGCGCAGGTGGTGGGGGAAGTAGGCGCGAAAGACGCGGTCGCCCACGACGTGCCGCAGTTCCGCGGCGGTCATCCGCCGGTGCAAGGCGTTCGCCGCGATGACCTCGATGTCCTCCACTCCCCGCCGGGCGGCGATCTCGAGGACGTGCTCGATGATCCGCCCGCGCACATCGGGACGCCGCATCGACGGCAGCGGCAGGGACACGTCGTCGAAGACCACGGTCAACCGCATGCCCGGTCGGAGGAGCTCGGGCAGGGGTTCGATGCCGTGCGGGTGCAGCAACGTGTCGCGGATGGCCGTGTCGAGGTCGCGGATACCGGGGAGCGAGGCCGGCGGGTAGATCACCCTGCTGCCCACCGGCAGGCGCTCGGCACGGATTCCCTCCCCCTCGAACAGCACCAGCGGCGGAGTGCGATCGTCGACGTCGAGTACGAACCCTGGTGTGCTCATGCTGTCTCCTCTTCCACGCCCGACAACCGGTGGTTTTCCGTCCGCACCTTTCGCGCGCCCGCTTGGCCGGCGGCTACGGTCAGTGCCTCCCACCGGGTGGCGGTGCGGGCGCCCCAGTGCAGTACGGGCCAACGCCTTCGCACGGCGTGCCGGAGGAGGCGCGCGTCGGGGTCGACGGCGTGCGGGTGGCCGACCGCGTCCAGCAGCGCCCGGTCCGAGTAGCTGTCCGCGTAGGCATAGGCCCGGGCGGGGTCCAGACCGTGCTCGGCCGTGTAGCGTCGCAGCCAGTCGGCTCGCGCCTCGCCGACGGGCGGTCGCGCGGTCACCCGCCCGGTCATGACGCCGTCGAGGGTGCGCATGCGGCAGGCCTCGATGTCGTCGAACAGAGGACGCAGCGGCTCGGCGAGCAGATCGAGGCCGCCGGTCACCAGCACGGTGCGGTGCCCCGCCGCCCGGTGCGCGCGGATGCGCCGGACCGCCTCGTGCCTGACCCGGTGCAGCAGTGCGTCGCCGACGGCGCCGCGCACCAGCTGCCGCAGGACGGCTTCGTCCGTACCCGCGTACCGGCGCAGGAAGACACGGATGAAGCGGGCCCGGTCGGCCCGTTCGGCGGACAGGAGGCGGGGCGCGTCGAGAATCAGGTCCAGGAGCTCGACCGGCCAGACACGGTGCGGCAGGCCGGCAAGACGTGTCCACACGTAGGACTCGACGAGGTCGGAGGCGACGACGGTGCCGTCCAGGTCGAAGACGGCCACGGCCGGCTCGTTCGCCACCGGGCGACGGGGCGCCGCGGTCGGGGCCGCCCTCGTGAGCGGTGTGCGCAGCCGTTCCGCGACGTCCGAGGCCTCCCGGGCCGCCAGGTGGCGCCGCCAGTCGATCGCGCCCGGATCGAAGTGGTACGTCCGCGGGAGGGGGAGCGCGTTCCTCAGGGCCGCCAACTCGGTGTCGTCATAACGGACCTCGGCCGGGTCGTACACGCCCGGCAACTCCGGCCGTCGCCGCGGCAGGCGTCGGCGGGGAGCGGGAAGGGGGGCCCGCAGCACGGGGATGTGCAGCACGGAGCGCAGTTCCCCCAGGGTCAGGGGGCGGGTCGTCGCCGTGCCGAGGTGGAAGTAGTGGGGTGAGCCCGGGGCGGGTCGCGCGGCGGCCGCGGCCAGGACGGCGTCGGCCACCAGGTCCGCGGGCACCGCGTCGAACACCGTCGTGACGGAGCCGGCCACCGTGTCGGCCAGGGTGATGACCGCGGCCGGCGGGACCGCCCTCGTCCTGCCCTCGGACCAGCCCGGGTAGGGGTGGTGCAGGGCGTGGCCCACCGGTGCCGGGCGCAGCACGGTCAGCGGGTACGGCCGCCACAGCTCCTCGGCGACGCGTTCCGCCAGCACGGCGGCCAGAGCCTCCGCGTCGGAGTGACCGAGGGCACGCGCACGGGCCCGCCCCTCCTCCACCAGCCGCCGCTCCACCCAGGCCCTGCGCGCCGCCTCCGCCTCCCGCGCCACGATCAGGGGCCCCGCGCCCCGGTGGGCGCGTTCGGCGGCACGCCGGGTCCGGCGCAGTCTGCCCGGGGTCCTCGAGAGACGCTCGGCGTCGCTCCTGAGGTCCTGTGCCAGGGCGAGTTCACGACGCCAGTCCAGGTCGTGCTCCAGCCGGGCCTCGCGGACGACCCCGCGCTCGGTGCCGGAGAAAGCGGCCTGGGACACATACACCAGGTGGGGCCGGAGCCGTTGGCGTGCCCCTCGCCCGCACAGGACGACGAGCGGCGTGAGCTGTTCGCCGTACACGGTGTCGAGCGGCCGGTCCGGCCCGCCGGTGGGGGCGCAGTGGACGACGACGTCGATTCCGGCGGGCAGCGGGACGTCTCCCGGAGATCCCGCGAGCACGCTCACATGGCGACGGGCCTCGGCCATCGCCGGTCCGGCTCCGGCCGCCTCCCGCCACGGTCCGAACGCCTTCCGGCTCAGCAGCAGGGCGAGCCCGTCGTCCCCCGCCGAGGAACCGCTGCGCCCGGCGGGCTCGTCCGGCGGCGGAACGACGCTGACGTACGTGTCCGGATGCGCTGTCACGAGGCGGTGCAGGACGGCGAGTTCGGCGCGCTCGGTGGATCCGGTCAGCAGGACGTGGGTCCCCGCGAGGTCTCGGACACGGTAGGCACGGGGCATGGGAGCACGGCTTCCTGGAAGGTCGCGGGGGATGTGGTTGCCGCTCGACCCGTCACCCATGCGGTGCGTCGGGTCCGGGGACGTCCGCCGTCCGGTGATCCCGGCGCCAGCGGTCCATGACGGCCTCGCACACCGTCCGCAGTGGCCACCCCAGGGACGTGGCGGCCCGTTCGACGTCGGACTGTTCGGGTTGAGCGGTCACCGTGCCGTCCGGACGCTCGGCCGTCTTCACCAGCACCCGCTCCGGCCGCTCCGCGGGTCCGATGGAGACGGTGGCACTGCGACGGGGCAGCGTCGTCCGCCGGCACGTCGTCCACCGCACCCCGAGTGTGGTGGTGTGCAGCAGCAACGCGTCGGCGATGGCGTGCCTGACCTCCTGCGAGCACAGCGCCGTGACGACTCTGCCCGGTCGGCCGTGCCGGCCGACGACACCGGTGGTCCAGCAGTCCCAGGCCCCGGCCGCGCGCAGCGCGTCCAGCACCGACGGCCAGTGCCGGGGGTCGAGGTCGTCGACGGTGCTCTCCAGCACCACGACGTCGCCCTCGGCCGGCCCGGGGGAGGCCGTCGTGGTTTCGCCCAGGACGACCCGGGTGACGTTGGGACGGTCCGGGGTGTCGCGGCGCCCGCCGCCTGTGCCCACGGCGCGCACGGTCATCGACGGCATCGGGCCCGGAACGGCCACGGCGGCGACGAGCGCCGCCCCCGTCGGCGTGGTGCGCTCACCCCGCAGGTCACCACGGGCCAGTTCGAGGCCGGCCTGCGCGGCGATGTGGAGGACGGCGGGTACGGGTACGGGCATCGTGCCGTGGGCGCAGCGGACCTCCCCACTGCCCGCGGCCAGCGCGGAGCAGGTGACCGACGCGTGCTCGGCGAGCAGCCCGAGGTCATCCAGCGCCGCGGCGCAGCCGACCACGTCGGCGAGGGCGTCGTACGCCCCCACCTCGTGGAAATGGACCCGGTCCGGAGTCGTCCCGTGCGCCCGGGCCTCGGCGGCGGCGAGGAGCTCGAAGGTGCGGCGGGCCGTGCGGACGGCGGCGGGTGCGACGCCGTCCGCCCCGGCGAGCAGTTCCAGGACGTCCGTCAGGTGCCGGGCGCGGTCGGGCGAGGCGGGCCGGGTGACCGTCACCCGCGCGCAGGCGAACCCGCCGCGCCGGGCGCGGCCGACCGAGACGTCGAGACCGGGTACCTTCAGGGAGCGCACCGCGTCGATGACGGTGCCGGTGCCGGCACCCGCGTCCACGAGCGCGCCGAGCAGCATGTCACCCGCCACGCCCGCGGTGCAGTCCAGGTGGGCCGCGGGGCCGCGCGGGGCAGGACCCGTCCCGTTCACCGGTCGCCGTCCACAGCCGTGGGGGCGGGGCGTGGACGACCGCCGTCGGGCGGTGTGCCGTGCACGGCTTCCACGATCTTGCCGGCGTGCGCGGCGGCGCCGAAGCCGTTGTCGATGTTGACCACGGTCAGGCCGGGGGCGCAGGAGGCGAGCATGGTGGCCGCGGCGGCGAGGCCGCCCGCGGCGACGCCGTATCCGACACTGGTGGGCACGCCGACCACCGGGGCCCTCAGCAGGCCGGCGACCACGCTCGGCAGGGCACCGTCCATACCCGCCACGACGAGGATGCAGTCGGCGTTCCGCAGCCGGGGTACATGGGGGAACAGCCGCCCGATGCCCGCCACCCCGACGTCGTCGACGAGCTCGGCTCCCGCCCCGAGCACGGCGAGGGTGGCCAGCGCCTCGCGGGCCACCGGGAGGTCCCCGGTACCCGCCGTGAGGACGGCCACCGTGCCGCGGGACGGCGGGAGTTCACCGACGGTGACGGTCCGGGCCACGCGGTCGACCAGCACGGGGTGCGCCGTGTCCGCGAAGTGGGCCGGCGCCGCGTCGAGCACTTCGTCCGGACACCGGGTCGCCAGAGCGGGCGAGCCGGGGTCGCGTCCTCGCAGAGCGGTGAGGAGCTGCAGCGTCTGCTCAGGTGTCTTCGACGGAGCGAACACCACCTCCGGCACGCCGGTGCGGCGCCGCCGTGAGGTGTCGAGACGGGCGAAGTCCCCGGCACGGTACGTCTCGCAGTCCAGCAGGTCCTCGAGGCCGGTGCTCCAGGTCATCGCGGACCTCCCTCCGGTGCCGCGGCCCCGCTCACGGAACCCGGCCGGTAGGGACCGAGGGTGCCGTTCGCGAGCCCGACCGTCCGGCCGACCCGGTCGAGCAACTCGGCCTCCTGCCCGGGCCGCCCGGCCAGCCACCGGTGGGCGGTCGCGTCGAGTTCCACGCGGAAGGCACCGACCAGGATCCTGACGCGCAGGTCACGCACGGGTACGCGCCGTTCGGCCAGGAAAAGCCGCACGGCCGTTTCCGCGCGCTCCACGAGTTCCAGCCGCAGCCGGGTCACGGGCACGCCGACCGCGATCCTGGACGCCAGACAGGGGGTGCCCGGTTTGTCGGCCACGGTGAGCCTCCACTCCCGTGCGACGGCCCGGACCTGTGCCTTGCCCAGGCCCGCGGACGCGAGGGGCTCGACGACTCCTCGCTCACGTGCGGCGCGCAGACCCGGCCGGTGCCCGGAGCGGTGGTCGTCCCGGTGGGTGCCGGTCGCCACGTGGGCGTAACCGCGGGCCGCCGCCAGGTCCGACACCGCGGCCAGCACGCTGCGTTTGCAGAAGTAGCAGCGGTCGCCGGTGTTGGCCCGGTACCCGGGCACGGCGAGCTCGTCCGTCGTGAGGACGACCAGTTCCACGCCCAGCTCCGCCGCCGTGCGCCGGGCGAGCAGGAACTCGTCCCGGGCCAGGGCGGGGGAGTCCGCGATCGCCGCCAGCGTACGGGAGGGGCCCAGGGCCCGCAGGGAGGCGGCGAGCACCAGTGCGGAATCGACGCCGCCGGAGTAGGCGACGACGACACTGTCCAGACGGCCCACCTCGATGAGCAGCGCGTTCGCGGCGCGGGACGCGGTCGGACCGGTCGAGGGCATCGGCATGCGGTTCATCCCTTCAACGCTCGGTGCAGGCGGTCCGTCAGACCGGCGACGCTGCCGGCGGCCATCAGCTCCATGACGGGGAGGTCGCAGCCGAACACCCGGTGCAGCCCGGCCTTGAGCTCCACTCCCATCAGGGAGTCCAGGCCGAGCTCCGCCAGTTCGGCGCGGCGGTTCACGCGTTCGGGGGGCATCTGGAGAACGGCGGCGGTGAGAGCGGTGAGCGTGTCGCCGATGACGGCTTTCTGCTCCCCCTCGCCGTCCGCCCTCGAGAACCGCTCCCTGAAGTCCGCCGAGGCCGTCCGGCCGGAGTCGGCCTGCGCCCTCCCCAGCCGATCGGCGAACCGTGGTGCCTTCAGCGCCGGCAGCATCCCGCCCATGCGGTCCCAGTCGACGTACCCGACCGCTGCGGAGACCTCGTCCCTGCTCTGGAGACGGCCGAGCGCCGCGCAGGCCGTGTCCGGCGGGAGGAGGCCGAGCCCGGAGCGCCGCATGGTGTCCGTGAGCCCGCTGCGTACGACGTAGCCGGTGTCCCCGATGCCGCCCCAGGCGAGGGCGAGACCGGGCAGTCCCCTCGCCCGGCGCGTGCGCACCAGGGACTCCAGGTGGAGGTTGGCGGCCGCGTAGGGCGCTTGGTGAAGGTTGCCCACGAGGGCGGCGAGGGAGGAGTACACGACGAAGAACCCGAGCGACCGGTTCCGGGTGAGCGCGTGCAGCACGTCACCGCCCTGCGCCTTCGCCGCGAGGACGGCGGCGAACCGTTCGGCCGTCATCTCGTGCAGAGGCGCGTCGTCGAGGTGCATGGCACCGTGCACGACGCCGCGCACCGGCCGGCCCGCGGCGTCGGCCTCGGCGAGGATCGCCTCGATCGCCCCGGCGTCGGTGACGTCGGCGGCGTACGCCCGGGCCCGCGCTCCCAGCTCGGCGAGTTCGTCGAGCAGGGCGGACGCTCCGGGCGAGGACTCGCCCCGGCGGCCGACGAGTGCCAGGGCACCCGCGCCGCAGTGGGCGAGGTACCGCGCGGTGGCCGCCCCGAGGCCGCTGAGGCCGCCGGTGACGAGATAGGTGGCGTCCGGGTCCAGGCGCAACGGCTCGTCGGGCTGTTCCACGGGCACCGGCTCGGCCGCGTCGAAGGTGATGACGACCTTGCCCAGGTGCCGGGAGTGCCGCAGCGTGCGCAGTGCCTCCTCGACGCCGGCGGCCGGGTGGGTCTGGTGCGGCAGCGGCCGGTACCTCCCCGCGGCCACCCTCCGCGTCACTTCCGCGAACGCCGCGGCCACTGCCCGTGGCGCGTCGGCGGCGAGCCGGGTGATGTCGACGGCGAAGTAGGAGAGGTTGTCGCGGAACGGGCCCAGCAGCATCGGCCGGTTGCCGTGGATGTCGCGCTTTCCGAGTTCGACGAAACGCCCGCCGGGCCGCAGGCACTCCAGTCCGTGTGCGATGGCCTCGCCCGCCAGGGAGTTGAGGACCACGTCGACGCCCCGGTCCTCCGTGACCTCCCTCACCCGGTCGGCGAAGGACAGGTCCCGGGAGTTCAGGACGTGGTCGGCGCCGAGCGCGCGCAGGAGGTCCCGTTTGGCCGGAGTGCCCGCCGTGGCGATCACCGAGGCACCCAGGTCGCGGGCGTACCGCAGCGCCGCGAGACCGACCCCGCCGGCTCCGCCGTGCACCAGCAACGTCTCCCCGGGCGCCAGCCGGGCCAGTTCCTCCAGGCTGTGCTGCACGGTGAGGTACACCGCCGGCAGGGTCGCGGCCTCGCTGTAGGTCATGCCGTTGGGGACGAGTCCGGTCTGCTCGGTCCGCACGCACACGTGGGAGGCGAGCGTGCCGTGGCCGAACGCGAAGACCCGGTCCCCGGGAACGAGTTCCGTCACCCCCGGTCCGACGGCGACGACGTCCCCGGCGCATTCGAGACCGAGCGCGGGCCCACCGGGCACCGGTGGTTCGGCGCCGGGGGGAAGCATCCCCGCGGTCAGCATCACATCGCGGTAGTTGAGCGCCGCGGCCCGCACCCGGATCACCACCTCGCCCCGGGCCGCCACCGACGGCTCGGCCGGCACCCACGCCAGCCGGTGCCCGATCCCCGGGTCGCGCAGCCGCAGGGCGTAGGGGCGGTCGGCGCCGCTCCCCTTCCGCGTGGGGGGCACGCAGTCGACCGACCGCGGCACGAACCGGCCCCGGCAGGTGAGGACCACCTCGTCGTCGTCGGCGGGGTCGAGCAGTTCCCGCACGATCCGACCGGCGTCCTGGGCCGGGTCGGCGGAGCGCTCCAGTGACAGCCGGCGGACCGCCAGTCCCGGTCGCTCGTTGGCGAGCACACGTCCGACCCCCCACACCGCGGCGTCCGCGGGACTCCCGGCCCCGGCCGGATCCGGGAACAGCCCGGTCTCCCCGGTCACCAGCCACAGCGCGCTCCCGCCTTCCGGCCTCGCGGTGCCGCAGGCGTCCGCCATGGCCCGGATCAGCCCGGCCCTGCGCACCGTGGCGGCCCGTGCCCCCTCCCCGGCCGGGGCGTCGAGGTGAAGGACCACACCGTCCAGCCGGCCCCTTCCCCGTGGCAGCCCGGCCCGCCACGGGTCGGGGAGGTCCGACACGTCCACGAGGTCGGCATCGGCACCGGAGGAGGACAGCAGCGAGGCGAGAGCCGGGCCGAGGGCGCCGTCCGGGCGTTCGGTCACCACGACCCAGCGACCCGGGGCCGAGGGCGGCGCCACCGTCTTCGGTACGGCTCCGGCGGGCCGGCGGCCGCGGCGGGCGCAGAACACGGAGTAGGCGTCCCCGCCGACGGCGTCCCCCGTCCGGACCACCTCGTCGAAGCCGCAGCGCTCGAGAAGCGGGACCCATCCGGTGTGCGGCAACAGGGGTGTGGCGCGCAGGTCGTGGTCGGTGAAGGCCCAGTAGCCGTCGAGGAGGCCGAAGCACGGACCGAGCAGTCCCTCGTCGTGGCTCTCCAGGGCGAGCAGGTGACCGCCGTCGGCGAGCAGAGTCGTCAGACGGCGTGCCGTGGCGTTCAGGGCGCTGGTCGCATGCAGGACGTTCGCTGCCACGACGAGATCGAAGCCCCCCTCCTCGAAGCCTTGTCGCACCGGGTCGCGCTCCAGGTCCAAGGTCCGGTACTCGACGAAGCCGTAGCCGTCGAAGCGGGCCCGCGCCCGGGGGAAGAAGCCCTCGGAGACGTCCGTGTAGACGTACCGGGTGAGGTGGGGCGGGAGTGCCGGGAGCAGCACCGCGGTCGTGCCGCCGGTGCCCGCGCCCACCTCCAGCACGCGCAGCGGACGGTCGGCCGGCCATGTCCGGAGCGCCTCGGCCAGCAGGGACCGGGCGCACTGGCCGAGGGCCCGCATGTCCGGCGTGTCGTTGTAGAGCGCTTCGACGAGATGCCGGTCGGCCTCGGCGAACAGCACCTCCCGGGGGTCGGTCTGTCCCTTGAGGATCTGCGGCAGGTGGGTGCCGCACCGGGTGTAGACGGCGATGGCCGAGATCCACTGGGGAAAGTCCGCCGCGCAGGACCGCACGAGTTCCAGTGGCCGGGCCGTGCCCGTGAAACGCCGGCGCTCGTGGCCCGGCGTACCCGTGCCCGTCCGTTCGAGCAGGCCGGCCCGCTCCGCCATGTCGGTCAGCAGGCGGACGTACCGGTCGTGCTGCGGCCGCACCCCTGCGGCCCGCAGGTCGTCCGGTGTGAATTCCCGCGCGCCGGGGAGCAGACGGGCGAAGGTGTGCGCGGCCCAGTGGCCGATCGCGGTCTTGACCCGCCGGGCGAAAGCGGAGCCCGCGGAACCGCGGGCGTCCTGCGGTGCCTCCTCCGTCCCCTGCCGGGTGGCCGCGCGGATCAGGTCCGCCGGCGGGGGGAACGGGACCGGCTCCCCCTGGTGGTCGCCCGCGCGGGGCGCGGCCCGCAGTACCTGCGTCAACTGCTGCGGTTCCCCGGGCCGGCCGGCCGCGACGCCCCTCAGCCGGCACCGTGTCAGCTCCACCACGACCCGGCCGGTCTCGTCCACCACGGTGAGATCGAGGACGGCGTCCTGCAGGCCGCGCGACACCCCTCGGACGTGAATCAGCCCGCGTTCCGGCAGCCGGTCCCACACCCGCGCGGCCGCGATGGCGGTCGGCACGTACATCCGGTCACCGGGCAGGGCCGCGAGCAGGGGGGAGGCCGCCTGGAGCGCGCCGTCGAGCACGGTGGGATGCGCCTCGTAGCCTTCGCCGGCCGCCGGGGGCTGCCAGGCGTACTCGGCCAGCACCTCGTCCCCGCCCGCCCACAGCCGGGTCAGCACGCGGAAGGACGGGCCGTACTCCAGCCCGGCCCGGGCGGCCTGCTCGTAGTGGCGCGCCGCGTCCACCGCGGCGCCGGTCCGGCCCAGCCGCTCCCGTACGGCGCCGAGGTCGACGGCGTCCGGCGGCCGGGAGGCCAGGCGGCGGACCCTGCCCCGGGCGTGCGTCCGCCAGGCGGCCGCGATGGCGACGCGTGAGGCGATACGGACCACGCCGTCCTCCTCCGACAGCGAGGTCTGCAGCACCACCTCATGGGTCTCGTCGTCACGGGGCATGACCAGCGCGCGCACGATGTCGAGGTCGGTGACCTCGGCCGCACTCGTGAAGGCGGCGCGCCCGGCGGCGAGGGCGGCCTCCAGGTACGCAGTGCCGGGCACGACCACGGCCCCGCCGACCCTGTGGTCCTCCAGCCAGGGCAGCCGAAGGCTGGTCAGGGTCTGGTGCCAGGCGGGCTCGGCGACGGCCGCGCGCCGGCCCAGCAGTGGATGGACGAGACCCGGGTCCTGCGGCACCCGGGCCCACCCGTCGGGCGTGCCGTTCCAGTGGCGTTCGCGCTGCCAGGGATACGAGGGAAGGGTGACGATCCTGCCGGGGCGCGGGAAGGGGACGTCACCGGCCCCCGCGGCGAGCAGGCGCGCGACCGTCCGGCGTACCGCCTCGGGGCCGGCCTGGTCCCGGCGGCAGGCCGGTACCACCGCCGTCGCCGTGGTCAGCCGCTTCAGGTAGGGAGCGAGCACGGCGTGCGGGCCGATCTCGACGAACAGGCCGCAGCCGGCTTCGGCGAGTGCCCCTACGGCGTCGGCGAACAGGACCGGTTCGCGCACATTGCGCCACCAGTGGTCCGCGTCGAGCTCCTCACCCTCGACGAGGCCACCCGTGACGGTGGAGGCGAAGGGGATGCGGGGGGCGCCGGACCGCAGCCGGGCGAGGGCCGCCTTCAACGGCTCCTCGATGCCGTCCATGGCCCTGCTGTGGAAGGCGTAGTCGAGGTCCAGTTCGCGGAACAGGACGCCACGGACATCCAGGTCCCGGCCCAGCTCCGCCAGCACGGTCGGATCCCCGGCGAGGGTGACGTCGGTGGGGGTGTTGACTCCGGCCACCTCCAAGCGGCCCGCCCGGGCGGTGATCTCCTTCCGGGCGTCCTCCCATGACAGGCCGACGGCCGCCATCCGGCCACGTCCCGCGGTCGGCGCCTGGGCGCGGCTGCGTTCGGAGACGACCAGGCAGGCGGCGGCCAGGTCGAGGGCTCCGCAGACGTGGGCGGCGGCGATCTCGCCGACGCTGTGACCCACGACGGCGTCCGGCCGGACGCCGTTCCCCTCCAGCAGCCGCACGAGACCGACCTGCACGGCGAACAGCAGCGGCTGGGCGACTTCGGTCAGGTGGAGCCGGGATTTTCCCGCGGTGAGTTCCTCGAGGACGGACCAGCCGAGCCGGGGGGCGAGTTCCGCGTCGACGGCCTCCACGGCCTGCCGGAAGGCCGGCTCGCCCCGCAGGAGTTGCACCCCCATGCCGTGCCACTGGGAGCCGTTGCCGGAGAAGACGAACGCGACCTTGCCCGACGCGGCCGGAACGCCGGGCACCGCACCGTCCGCCACTGCGCGGAACGCCTCCGCGGCCTCGACGGGGTCGTGTGCCAGCACGGCGGCGCGGTGCTCGTGGCGCGTGCGGCGCATGGTCGAGGTGTAGGACACGTCGTAGAACTCACCGTCGCGGGTGAGCTCCAGGTGCTGTGCCATCTGCTCCGCGGCGGCCCGCAGCGCCTCGGGGGTGCGGGCGGAGACCACGACCGGTAGTCGGCCGGCGGGCGTGGGAACCGGCTCCGCGGCCTGTTCGGGAGGCACGGTGAGAACGATGTGGGCGTTGGCTCCGCCGAAGCCGAAGGAGTTGACGCCCACGTACGGCCGTCCGCCGGTCCGCAGTTCCTCGAAGCCGGCCACGGGCCTGATGTTGTGGCCCGCGAAGTCGATGTGCGGGTTGAGCGGTTCGACGTGCGCAGTGGCCGGGATCCGGCCGTGACGCAGGACGAGAAGCGCCTTGAACACCCCGGGCATGCCCGAGGCGGCCTCGAGGTGGCCGATGTTGCTCTTCACCGAGCCGATGGGCAGGGCGCCGGTGGAGCGGCCGGTCCCCAGTGCGCGGCCGATGGCCGCGCACTCGACGGGATCGCCCACTGGCGTGCCGGTCCCGTGCGCCTCCAAGTACGCCAAGTCGTCGGGTGTCAGCCCGGCTTCGGCGTAGACCTCACGCAGCAGTGCTTCCTGGGCCTCCGCGCTGGGCAGGGCCAGTCCGGGCGTGCGGCCGTCGTTGTTGGTGCCGCCGGCGACGATCACGCCGTGGATCCGGTCGCCGGCGGCGAGCGCGTCGTCCAGCCGTTTCAGCAGGACGATGCCACCACCCTCGGACCGGACGAACCCGTCCGCCTCGGCGGAGAAGGCGCGGCACCGTCCGCTGGGGGAGAGCATCGATGCGCCCGAGAAGCCGGCGAAGCCCTGTGGGTTGATCAGGATGTTGACACCGCCGGCCAGCGCGGTCCGCGAGCGTCCGGAGCGCAGGTGTTCACACGCCTGGTGCAGGGCTGTCAGCGCCGACGAGCACGCCGTGTCCACGACGATGCTCTGTCCGCGCCAGTCCAGGAAGTGCGAGACACGGTTGGCCGTGTTGGAGACCGCCATGCCCGTGATGGTGTACGCGTTGCCGGTGTGCGGGACACAGGACTGCAGTTCGCCGTAGTCACGGCTGGAGCAGCCCACGAACACCGCGGTGTCGGAGCCCGCCGTGTGCCGGTGGTCGATTCCGGCGTCGTCGAGCGCTTCGACCGCCAGCTCCAGGACCAGCCGCTGCTGGGGGTCCATCCGTGACGCCTCGCGCGGGGAGATGCCGGCGAAGAAGGAGGTGTCGAAGCCCGTGATGTCGTCGAGGAAACCGCCCGCCGCCGTGTAGCTCACGCCGGGGCGCCGACGCCTTGCGTCGGTGAAGTCCGCGGCGTGGAAACGGTCTTCGGGAACGGTGGTCACCACGTCACGGCCGACGGTCAGCACCCCCCAGAGATCGTCCAGGTTCCGGATGCCGCCGGGAAGGCGGCAGGCGGCGCCGATGACGGCGACGGCGTGCGGAGGCAGTGGTTGCGCGGAACTGGACACGGGGCCCTCCGGGATGTCGCGTGTGGGGGAATGCGCGAGTGACGTGACAGGTGGTGACATGTCCTCGGTCATCCGGCGTGGGGCACCGCCCCGGTGAAGCCCATGGCCCGCGCCAGGTAGTCCCGGTCGATCGGAGCCGGATCGGGAAGTCCGTCCGTCCAGGCGAGGGCGGACCTGCGGCCGTAGGCGCGTCTGTGGTGGCAGTAGCTCAGGAATCCCGGTAGGTGACCCGCGACGAAGCTCTCGGCCGGCGTGGGGTCCGGCAGGTCACCGACGCATTCGAGGGTGAGGCCGACGTGGTGGGCCTCGATGGCTTCGACGATCAGCCGCATCGGCGTCTCTCCCGGATGTACGACGTGGAACGTCCGCACGCCGTGTCCGAGGTCCTCCGCCGCGTCATGGCCGATGCGCAGCATCGCCTCCGTGGCGTAGCCGTCCGGGACGATGTTGAACTCCGCGTCTGCCGGCACGCGCAGCCTCAGCCGCAGTCCCGGCCCGCCCCGGCGCAGCGACACCGCCGGGGGGATTCCCGGCGCACCGTTGCGGGCGATGGTGCCGATCATGTCGCCCAGGACTCGCAGCGGGTGGCCCGGCATTCCCTCCCGGTGCGCACGCCCGGAGGCGACGATGCCGGGACGCAGGACGGCGACCGGCCGGTCCAGCCGCCGCGCCCAGTCCCGCACCAACGTCTCCGCCCGGTACTTGGACTCGTCGTAGTGGGTCTCGAACCCGGACGTGTCGGTGAGGTCCTCTTCGGCGACCACGCCTGTCCGGCGGCCGCCCGCCACCGCCACGGTGCTCATGTGGACCAACCGGCAGCTCGGCGAGGTCGATTCGGCGAACTGCAGGATGCGCTCGGTGCCGTGCACATTGGCCCGGAACAGCCGCTCGCGCTCTCCCGTCAGCGCGATGTCCCCGGCGCAGTGCCACACCGCCTCGGCCTCCCGGGCCAGACGCCCGTAGACGGCGGGCGCCAGGCCGAGCCACGGCCGGGTGACGTCGCCGGCGACGCAGCGCAGCCGCGAACGGGCCCGCGCGCCGATCCCGCCTCCCGCGAGGTCCTCCAGGATCACAAGGACGCGGGAGCGCAGCTCGGAGACGGTTCCCCTGCCAAGTACGGTGACGTGCCGTCCGCGGGTGGTGAGCAGACCGAGCAGGAGCCTCGAGCCCAGGAATCCGGTGGCGCCGGTGAGCAGTGTGGTCACGCCGAGCAGCATGGACCGGCTCACGGGAGAACAGTAGTCACTCTTTGAAATTAACCGATTACTTTAGGATATAGTCAAGTTGTGTGTATGGTTCGTCCACTGGGATGCGATTCGCGCCCCGAGCCGGGCGAAAAGTTCCGGGGCGCCGCGGGTTCCCCGGCACCGGTGCCCGCCGCCTTCCCCCACCCGCCGCGCCGTCCCGGCGGGTGGAACCCGACGGCCTCACTCCCGTGCCCACGGTCGGTCCGCCCGTCCTTTCGTGTCGCGAAACCCGCGAGAGCCCGACTTCCAGGAGGCCGTCATGTCCCTCGCTCTCGTAACCGGCGCCACCTCGGGTGTCGGCCGGGCCTTCGCGCGGCACCTCGCCCGGGCACACCACGACCTGGTCGTCGTCGCACGCACGCGGCACCGGCTGGAGGAGCTCGCCGAGGACTTGCGACGGGAGTCGGGTGTCCGGGTGGAGGTCCTCACCGCGGACCTGTCCACGGCCGGCGGCTGCCGGTCCGTAGAGGACCGCCTGACCGCGACACCGTCCGTCGACCTGTTGGTGAACAACGCGGGGATGATGCTGAGGGAGCCGTTCCCGTACACCCACGCCACCGATGAGGAACGACTGCTGGCGGTGAACGTCCGCGCGGTGCTGCGACTCACCCATGCCGTCCTGCCCGCCATGATCGAGCGGAGGTCGGGCCGGATCGTCAACGTCGCCTCGTTCAGCGCGTACGGTCCCGGCGGCCTCGCCACCACTTACCCGGCCAGCAAGTCGTGGGTGCTCGCCTTCTCCGAGGCGGTGGGCGGGTCCGCACGGGTACGCCGGGCGGGTGTCCGGGTCATGGCGCTTCTGCCCGGCTTCACCCACACCGAGCTGCACGAACGCTCCGGCATCGATCTGACGGGCCTGCCCCGCTGGATGTGGCTCGACACCGACCGGGTGGTGGACGCGGCACTGCGCGATCTGGAGCGCGGCAGGAGGATCAGCGTGCCCAGCGTGCGTTACAAGCTGGCGGTCTGGGGGCTGCGGCACCTCCCGCGGCCTCTTCTGCTGCCCTTGTCGTGGGACTTCTCGGCGCCGGGTGGGTTCTGGCGCCCGGGTGCCGGCCGTTTCCGGAAGCCCCGGTGAATCGCCGCGTGCGCGGCTCGCCGGGTGCGGCCGGGTGGGGCGGGACGAGCCGGTGGGCGTGAAGTGAGGCCGTCCCGCTCGCGGCCACGGGCTGACAGCCGGCGGGTCCGGGCCCACGCGGGTGACAGGTACGTATGTTCCCTGGGTTCCCCGGCGTTTTCACCGGTGCGGGTGGCGACAGCGGTCCCAACGGCACGCCGACGCCTTGGCGAACACGCACTCGAGCGGTCGGCTGATGTGACCCCTTCGAGTGAAAGCACCCCACGGATCACCGCCAGTGACTGCCGCTCGGCAACAATCGGCTCTCAATGAGGGGAAGTCGGCGCCATTGAACATGGTGCCGGTTCCCGCCCGTCGGTGACGTCCGGAGGGACCGTGGGAGGAAGAGGAACCTCGGGCGCTGCCCAGCAGGTCTCTGCTTTCGTGGAGCACGCGGTGGGAGCACCGCTGGAGTTCGGCATTCGCGCCTGGGACGGCAGCACGGCCGGATCCGACACTGGTTCGACGCTGGTGCTGCGTCATCCCCGGGCAGTACGCCGGATGCTCTGGCGGCCCGGACAGCTCGGGGCCGCCCGGGCGTTCGTGGCCGGTGACTGTGACATCGAGGGCGATCTGGTCGGCGTCATGCGGCAGTTGGGCTCCATGCTGGGAGCCTCCTGGCTGGACCTGGTGGGCGCCGGGCTGGCGAGTCTGCGGACCGGGCTGGACCGCAGGATTCTCGGACCTCCCGTGGCCAGGCCCTCGGCCGAGGTCCGCGGATACCGCGGGCCCCGCGCGGTCCGGCACCACTACGACGTGGGCGACGAGTTCTACCGGTTGGTACTGGGGCCCACCATGGTCTACTCCTGCGCGTATTGGCCCGGTGGCGAGCAGGCCGGTCACGGGCTGGCCGAGGCGCAACGGGCCAAGCTCGACCTGGTCTGCCGCAAGCTCGGCCTGCGGCCGGGGATGCGGTTGCTGGACCTCGGCTGTGGCTGGGGCAGCCTGCTCCTGCACGCGGCGCAGCACTACGGCGTGGAAGGGGTGGGCGTCACCCTCGCCCGGAATCAGGCGCGACTGGCCTCGCGACGGATCGAGGAGGCGGGTCTGGACAACAGGGTCCAGGTGCGGCTGCAGGACTACCGGGCGGTCCAGGACGGTCCGTTCGACGCAGTGGCCAGTATCGAGATGACCCACCACCTGTCCCGGTCCGGTCACCGTGAGCACGCGGCGGCCCTGGCCCGGCTGGTGGTGCCGGGCGGCCGCGTGCTCAGCCACGAGCTGTGTGTACTGCCGAACGGACGGAAGCTGATGCCCAGCCCGTTCATGCTCCGGTACCCGCACCCGGATCTCCGTCTCGAAACGGTGGGCCGCAGCGCACTGCTCGCCGAACGCTCCGGCCTGGAACTGCTCGACGCGGAGAACATCCGGGAGCACTTCGTCCCCACGGTCCGGTGCTGGCTGGCCAACCTGGAGGAGAACCGTGAGCAGGCCACCGCGCTGGCCGGGTACCAGACGGTGGCTGTCTGGCGGCTCTTCTTCGCCGTCGGCCTGCTGTCCTTCGAGGCCGGTCTGACCGGTGTCCAGCACCTGGTCTACCTCCGGCCCCGACCGGTCGGCCGGCACGTCCTCACCGCACAGCCGAGCGGATACCGGAGGCCGCGGGCAAGCGAGGACCCGGCCGGAGCGCCCCCTTGCTGATCGTCACCGTCTGTCGTTCCCGCCCTCGGCCGCAGCCGGACGCCGTCGGCGACCTTTCCCCGCACCCACGGACGGCGGCGGGCGACTGTGCGGAAGCACCCCACCCTTCCGGCGGCCGCGCGCCCCCGGTGCTCCAGTCCGGTTCCGCGATTTCGCTGGTGGACCCGGCCGGTAACGCGGACGGCCACCGCGTGGTCATCGGGGGCGTGGACTCCTGGTGATCAAGCCCGGGGCCGGGTGCTGGTCCGACAGGACTGTGTTGTGACGCATACGCAACTCACCGAGGGCATAGGAGTTCATCGGGCCGCTCCTGCCGCGTCGGCAAGCGGTCTCCGGAGTTACGGGGGATCCCTTTGACTTCCTCGACGACGACGCGGATAGGCTGCCCTGCCATGCACACAGCAGCATGGAGAGGTGCCCTGGCCGTCATCACCGTCGCCGTCCTGACCACAAGCACAGGGTGCTCGTCAGTTCCCAGCCGTGACAGCGAGGACTCGGAACTGCTCAAAGGACTGTCTGCCCTGGCCGAGGCCAACGGCAACGACTCGGTGATCTATCTTGATGCCGCCAAGGCACGGAAGCTGAGCAAGGACGACCCGAAGCGGTACCGCCACATCGCGCGGCCGGGAGGAAGTCTGCTGAGCCGGTACGACGCCGCCCCCTGGGGCCGGCACCTGAAGGCCACTCAGATCGACGTCTCGGTCGATACCGCGCAAGCGGGTCACTGGGAGGGAACATTCGACGCGGAGGCCATCACCGCAGCGCTCAAGGAGAATGGCTACCGGCAGCGAGAAGTGAACGGCACACGGGTCTGGGCGCGCTCCGGCACCAAGGAAACGTCGTTTGAAATTGCGCAGGACGAGATCTCCTACTCGTCCCTGGGACCCGAGCCCATGGCGGCCGTGCAGCCCCGGGAGGGCACATCACTGGCTGACCACAAGGACTACTGGAGCGCCGCCGACTGCCTGGGCGACGTGTACCGCGCCGACTTCGGTCCTTTCACCCCCGCCGAGCCGGTACGGCTGTCCGCCGTAGGCCAGCAGGCCTCATCCGCCGCCGAGAACACCGAGATCATGTGCTTCGTCACCAAGAACAAGGCGACCGCCGACCGTCTCGGGGCCAAGCTGCGGTCGACCGTTCGCGCCGAGACGCCGGACTTCGACGGCACGGAAGTGAGCGTGGACAGCGGCGACCGGCCAGTGGTACGGGCCGTCGTCCCGGACACCGCGGCCCAGCGCCCGGGACGGCTCCTCCTCACCGACGTGGAGCTGTGGCTCACCGCGGTGAGCCAGTCCTGACCGCACCCGCAGCGACGGGCGTGGTAGCCGGCCCGTCTCCTTCCAGGGGCCCGCACCCCGCAGGAGGCGCGGGCCCCTGGCACGGCGAGAGGTGCCTGTCCTGCGGGCGGTGTGCAGGGCGCGGGAGGTGACGGCCCGCCCGACGTGCAGGAGCTGCCGGTACTTGGGGTGCCGTCACCGGACGCGACAGCCGCACCCCCTTCGGACACCGCCATTGGACCAACCACGCAGGCGGCTCCTAGGTGCGTCGTCACAGGGGGTGCGGCAAGAAGGCGAACCCGGCCATCACCGCTCACGACTGCTGCGGCCGGTGCTGGCCCGGCCGGGGCTGCCTGAGAGCCACGCAACGTGATCACGAAGGCCCCGGCGGCTTCGCTCGTACCTGCTTCGAAGGGATCCTGACCCCCGCGTCTGCACCGTCTGCGGTGAACCGCCCGGAGCGCGCCGGGAACAACGTCCCGAAGTCCCGGCCCCTCCTGCTGTCCGAGGTACTGCGACGCGCCGAGGGCCGGGACCACGTCGACACGGACCGGGACGACGGGAAGGCGGTCAGGCGCGTGATGCCGAGCATGGTGCGCACGGCGATCAGCTACCCGCACGAGGCGGCACTGACTACGTGCGCGGCGAGTGGGCGCTGACACCTGCTCAGACTCCGGAACGGGTAGCGGAGGGGGGAAGCCCCCGCTCCTGCCGACCTGGCCCTGCCCTGTCGCTACTCGCCGTTCCGATCCTCCTCACGGGCCGGTACGGCTCGCACATTCCACGAGCGGGCGGCCCCGGTCGGCAACGCGCGCCTCGCTCGTGGGAATCCCCCACTCCGTTGAGCTCTGAACCAAGTGGGGCGATGGACAGGCCTGGTGATTTCCGAAGCTCTGACCGCGATTCCGTGAATGATCCGGTACCGCGGCAGGCTGCCGCCGAATCGGTCCGGCCTCTCGACCACGCTGCCGAAACGGCACGTCGTCCGGCCGGCCGGCGGCCCGATGTTTCCTCCGTCACGGTGTGCGGTGCAGACGGCTTGACGCGTCGTGGTTCCGGAGCGGCGGCGCGGTCGAGCGCCGGATTACCGGTGAGGCGCTTGTCTTCGGCAGGATGGGTGCATGACCGAGATCCGCACACCCCGTCTCCTCCTCCGTAGCTGGCACGACGACGACCTCGCGCCGATGGCGGAGATCAACGCGGACCCACGGGTCATGCGCTGGGTCGACGACGGCTCGGTGCGCGACCTGGACCACACGGCCCAGGACATCGAGCGGTGGGAGGAGGACTGGGACGAGGAGGGCTTCGGACTCTTCGCCGTCGAGCTGCTGGCCTCGGGCGAACTGATCGGCTTCACAGGGCTGTCCGTGCCCGAGTTCCTGCCGGAGGTGATGCCCGCCGTGGCGATCAGCTGGCGGCTCGGCTCACAGTTCTGGGGCCAGGGGTACGCGTCCGAAGCCGCGCACGCCACACTGGAGTTCGCACTCCAGGACCGCGGCCTGGACCGCGTCATCAGCATCAGCCGGGCGGGGGACGACGCCTCCGAGAAGGTCATCCGCAAGCTCGGCATGGTGCCCGCGCGAGAGACGGCACACCCGGTGTACGGCTACCCGCTGCGCGTTCACATCATCGATCTCACCGAGTTCCAGACATGAACCGGCCGAGCCGTCGATCGCCACAGAACAGCCGACCACTCTCCCTACGTCCCCGAGCGCATTGATCGCGGCGGTACGGACACCCGCGGACGGGTGGTGTCCTCCTATAGCTGACCTGCGCTTTCACGGAACCGCTGACAGGGCGGTTTTCAAGAATCCCCATCACCGGTACGCGTGTGAGGACCGGATGCTCGTACATCAGGGCGCGGCGGCCCGGATGTGAGTAAGGCCGGTGTCGAGGAGTTGGCGCAGGCGGGCGGGTGTGGGGGCGATCGCGGTGACGAGCAGTGCGGGCGCGTTCGCCAAGGGGACGAGTACGGCGTGGCCTTCAGCCGGGTGGTCCTCGAGGAGGAGCGGTGGGTGGTCGGAGTTCAGGCGGGGATGGATGGCGAGGAGTTGTCCGGCGGCGCGGTGGAGGCCCAGGACGGCGGGGCCGTCCCAGGCGGTGGCCGGGTCACCGTAAAAGGTGTGCTGGTCGAGGAGGGGGCGGCCGTCGCGCCGTACGGTCAGCCGGGTGAAGAGCAGGCCAGAGGGTTCGGTCGTGCGGCCGAGTTGTTGCTCCTCGCGCAGCAGCAACCGGGCGGTCGGGGCTAGTTCGACGGTGCAGGTTTGGTACAGGGCGCTGTCGCGTGTGCTGATCAGTGGTTGGGGCAGCCAGTTCAGGGAAGCGTCCTCGCCGATGGTGAGGCGGACGTCGTAGGTGGCGGGTGCGGTGGTGGGGCCGCGCAGGGCGATGGTGGCGGCGGCCGTGGTCACCTCCAGGCGGGCCCGGGACTCGGCCGTGACGTCGAGTGCGAGGCGGTCGCCGCCCAGGGGAGCACTCATGGCCCCGAGCACGGTGATTCGAGCCCGTTTGCCGCGGGGGCGCAGCCGCCTCAAGTGGAAGGGGCCGTCGCTGTGCAGGAGCGGGACGGTGGTGGTGCGGCCGTTGTGGCCGGCGCGGATACGGGCGGTGGCGTGGACACCGGCGGTGCAGGGGTTGCGGGCGCCGTCCACGGAGGCGCCGGCCTGGTGCCCCGATGCGGCGAGGTGAGCGTCGACAGCGTCGGCCCGAGGCTCGCGGCCGGGCGGGCCCGTGGCGGGGAGTTGTGTGGTGCCGGTCATGCGGCGTCTCCGGCACGCCAGGCGGCGAGACGCCCGGTGAGCCAGTCGGCGACGGGACTGATGCCGTCGGTGGTGGCGAGGCTGGTGAAGGCGATCGGCAGGGTGCCGCGCTGCTTTTTCGCGTCGGCGGCCATGGTGTCCAGGTCGGCTCCGACGTGGGGCGCGAGGTCGGTTTTGTTGATGATCAGGAGGTCGGCGGTGGTGATGCCGGGGCCGCCCTTGCGGGGGATGTCGTCGCCGCTGGCCACATCGATCACGAATACCTGGGTGTCGACGAGTCCGCGGGAGAAGGTGGCGGTGAGGTTGTCGCCTCCGGACTCGACGAGGATCAGGTCCAGGGGATGCAGCGTCTGTTCCAGTTGTTCGACTGCTTCGAGGTTGGCGGAGATGTCGTCGCGGATCGCGGTGTGCGGGCAGGCTCCTGTTTCCACGGCGGTGATGCGTTCCGGGGGCAGGACGGCTTCGCGGCGCAGGAACTCGGCGTCCTCACGGGTGTAGATGTCGTTGGTGACCACGGCGATGGACAGCCGGTCGCGCAGGGTGCGGCACAGCGCGGCGACAGTGGCGGTCTTGCCGGAGCCGACCGGTCCGCCCAGGCCGACCCGCAGCGCGCGGCGGCTGCCGTCGGAGCGCACCGGCTCGGCGCCATGGGTGTGGCGGTGGGGAAAAGTCGTGGGATGTTCGAGGTGCACGGTGGCTCCCGTAGGCGTGGAGACGGTTCAGGATGCGAACAGGCGGACGGTCCTGGCGGCGTGCCGCTCACCGATGATGTCCAGCAGCGGGGCAGAGGCAGCGGGCAGTGCGCTGACGCCGTCGGCGGGGATGCGGGTGGCCGCGTCGGCGGCTGTGCGGGCGACGTCGTCGATTTCACCGGAGAGCCGGGCGAGGAGTGCGGTGGCATCAAGCGGGTCCAGGCTCAGCAGCCGTACCGCCGCGGTCGCCGGTCCGCTGACGTTCTCGTAGGCGGTGCACCGGGCGGCGTCCAGCGGCGTCAGGCCGGCGGACCGGGCCGTGGCACCGAGGACGACCGGTTGGTGCACTCCTTGCGGCCGGTTGCGAGCGAGTTGGTCGAGGTCCGGTGAGGGCCAGGTGGCGCGGGCCGCCCGCAGCATCTGCCGGCCGAGCCTGCGGGCGACCTGGCGCAGCGCCGGCGAGGGGGTGCGGGCGTCGGCGGCCTCGTCCAGCGCCAGGAGATCGTGTCCCGTGGCCGCGGCGGCGGCGAGACCGGCGGCGGTCAGCCCGGCGGTGTGCAGACGACCCCGGCAGAACGCCTCCAGGCTCGCCGTGTCGTGCACGCTGTGGGAGGCCACTGCGGCCTCCATACCGCCCGAGTGGGCATATCCGCCAGCCGGGAAACGGCCGTCGGCCAGGACGAGCAGGGCAGCACGGGTCATGGAACAGCGGCCTGCCTTTCTGTGAACAAGGTGACCCGTGCGGGGCCACGGACGGGTCAGAAGAGGAAGTAGCGCTGGGCCATGGGCAGCTCGGTGGCGTAGTTCAGTGCGATCTGTTGGCCATTCACCGTGGTGCGTACATCGGATTCGACGGCGCCGCCGATGGTCACGTCGAAGGTGTCGGGGCCGACGACGACCTCCGGCATGCCGTCGTTGTGCACCATGTCGGCCTTGGTCACCCCGCGGGTGTCCTTGATGACGCGCAGCCCTTTGGACAGGCCGCTGCGGGACAGCTCGCCGTCGGCGGCGAGCTCGGCCACGAAGTTGAAGGAGTTCGCGCCGGGGGAGCGGCCGGTGGAGCCCCATACCGGGCGGGGCAGGAACGGCTGGGGGGTGGGGATGGAGGCGTTGGCGTCGCCGATCTGCGCGTAGGCGATCTGGCCGCCCTTGATGACCATGTGCGTCTTCACGCCGAAGAACTTCGGTTCCCACAGCACCAGGTCGGCCAGCTTGCCCACCTCGACGGAGCCGACCTCGTGGTCGATGCCGTGAGTGACGGCCGGGTTGATCGTGTACTTGGCGACGTAGCGGCGGGCCCGGAAGTTGTCCGCCTGGGCGTCGTCCTCGTGGAGGTGGCCGTAGCGGGTCTTCATGACGTGCGCGGTCTGCCAGGTCCGCATGATCATCTCGCCGATGCGGCCCATGGCCTGCGCGTCGGAGGACATCATCGAGATGGCGCCCATGTCGTGCAGAAGGTCCTCGGCGGCCATGGTGGAGGGCCGGATCCGCGAGTCGGCGAACTTCATGTCCGCCTCGACCTCGGGATTGAGGTGGTGGCACACGATCATCATGTCGATGTGCTCCTTGACGGTGTTGACCGTCAGGGGGCGGGTCGGGTTCGTCGACGCGGGCAGCACGTTCGGTTTGCCGACCAGGCTGATCATGTCGGGTGCGTGGCCGCCGCCGGCGCCTTCGACGTGGAAGATGTGCAGGCTGCGATGCCGGGCCTTCTTGGCTGCCGGGTCCTTCGTCGCGGCGAAGGTGTGCTGCACGAACCCGGACTCGTTCAGGGAGTCGGCGTGCAGGGCGACCTGGACGCCGGTCTCGTCGCACACCCTCAGGGCCGCGTCGATCACCGCCGGCGTGGCACCCCAGTCCTCGTGGATCTTGAAGCCCAGGGCGCCGGCGGCGACCTGGTCCCGCAGCGCCTTCTCGGACACGGTGCTGCCCTTGGCGAGCAGACCGATGTTCACCGGGTACGAGTCCAGTGCCTCGAACATCCGCTGGATGTGCCACTTGCCCGGCGTCACCGTGGTCGCCTTACTGCCCTCGGCCGGCCCGGTGCCGCCGCCGATCAGCGTCGTCACACCTGAGGCGAGCGCCTCATGGATCTGCCCGGGGCACAGGAAGTGCACATGCGTGTCGACACCACCCGCGGTCAGGATGCGTCCGTTGCCGGCGATCACCTCCGTCTCGGGACCGACGACGAAGTCCGAGAAACGCTGGAGACTGTTCGGGCTCGGGGACATCGTCTCGGGGTTGTACGCTCTGCCGATCGCCTTGATCCGCCCGTCGCGCAGCCCGACGTCGGCCTTCACCACCCCCCAGTGGTCCAGGACCAGCGCACCGGTGATCACGGTGTCCACCGGCTCGCGGGGATCATCCCGCGGAATGTGCGACTGGCCCATGGACTCGCGGATCACCTTGCCGCCGCCGAAGACCATCTCATCACCGCTGCGGCCGGGGCCGCCGCTGAAGTCGGCGTCGATCCGCAGCACGAGGTCGGTGTCGGCGAGCCGCACCCGGTCGCCGACCGTAGGACCGTACAGGTCGGCATACCGCGAACGCGTCAGCGGATCGTACGGCCGAGCGGTCTCACTGCTCATCGAGATTCGTCTCCTGCTCGCTCTTGCCGGCCTGAAGACCCCGGACGATGCGCTCACCCGCGATGGGCACCAGCCGCACGGTGCGCTCATCGCCCGGCTCGAACCGCTCCGAGGTACCCGAGGCGATGTGCAGACGCATGCCGTGCGCGGCCTCACGGTCGAAAACGAGGCCTTCGTTGGCCTCGGCGAAGTGGTAGTGGGAACCCACCTGAACCGGACGGTCCGAGGGGTTGCTCACGGCCAGGTCCACATAAGCCGGTCCCTCGTTGAAGACGATCCGGTGCTCCTCGTCATCGGGGAGAAGTTCGAGCTTGCCCGGATGGACGGTCACGTCCTTGTCCGCCTCGTCGAACGGATCGTGGATCGTCACCAGCTTCGTCCCGTCCGGGAACGTCGCCTCGACCTGCACGTTGCTGATCATCTCCGGGACACCGTCCATGACCTCGTCCCGGGTCAGCACGCGTCGGCCGGACTCCATGACCGTGTCCACTGTCGCCCCGGCCCGGGCCTCCTCGTACACATGCGCCGCCAGCAGTGCCATGGCCTCCGGATAGTTCAGCCGCAGGCCTCGCTCACGGCGTCGCCGGGCCACGTCCGCCGCCACATGGACCAGCAGACGCTCCTGCTCGTGCGGAGTCAGATGCATACGCGCTTCCCCCTTCCTGCTCATCGGTCGATCCGCGCGGCCCAGGCCCACGGGAACAGCGCGGGGAACGCTGGTGAGCTGCCGCAGACCGATCCTCGAGCCATCAGGTAGCAGAATCGGCAAAACACCTACTGTCCGCACCGAACGAGTGAAAAGCAGGCGTGTGTGGTGCACGGGGTGCTGTACTCGGAGAGCGTTTGAGGTGGACGGACTGCCCTTGATGCCCTGATGAGCTCCTCGCCAGGTGGAGGCGGTCTCGTCCCCGGGCAGCGGCACGATGAGCCACCGGCCGGGCGGGAACAGCCGCCCCCCGGGGGTGGTGAGCCCGCCGTAGACGGACCTGAGGAACCCGGGGACGGAGTCCCGTGGCCACGTCGTGGAACTCCACCCCCTCGACGGTGATCCTGGCATCGTCCTCGGGGAACAGCCGGACGCTCGCGGTGGGCGACCCCGTCAGTTCCACGAACGCCTCGTGCGGCAGTGAGCCGCCGGGATCGAACACGGTGAACAGCTCGGCCGACGTGCGCCGCGAGGTCCGGTCCGCGCCGAGCTCCGATCATGCCGGAGCACCCGAATCATGCCGGAGCACCCGAAGAGATCTGGACCGGTGCCATTCGTCTGCCGGACCCCGCCCGCTCAGACCTCGGGTCCCTCCGGTGCCGCGGGAGGCTCCGTGGGCGTCGGCGCCGGCCGAGTGAAGAGGACGGCGCGGGCCACCGGCGGAGCGACCAGCGCGGAGACGGGCCGGGCGAGCGCCAGTACGGCACGGAAGGCGCCGCCCACGACCGGGTCGCCGGGTGCCCTCTCCTGGACCCGGCCCAGGTACCAGTCCGCGACCCGGTCCGCGGGGCCGCCGTCGAGGGCGTTGCCAAGGGCACCCGGCATCTTGCGGTCCGCCCCGGCGGAGATGTCCCACGCCTGCCGGGACGCCGCGAGCAACGCCCGCTGCACGCGCCGGGTCGTAGGCGTACGGCGCGGGTCAGCGAGCGCGTCACGCAGGGCGACCGCGCTCATCGCGGCGACGGCCATGCCCTGGCCGTAGACCGGGTTGAAGGTGCACAGCGCGTCGCCGGTGGCGAGGAATCCCGCCGGCGGGCCGGGCAGGTCGTAGCGGCGGCGGACGTTGGCGGTGCGCCGGTAGCCGAACGGCGGGGAGAGCGGTTCGGCCTCATCGATCCAGCGGTCCAGGAGCGGATGGCCCAGCCGCTTGGCGTACGTCACGAACTCGTCGTCGTCCGTGGGCGGTTCGTTGCCGCGCAGCCCGGAGACGATCACCAGGTGGGTGCCGTCCTCCAGAGGCAGCGCACCGCCGCCGTGCAACTGGGAGGGGCCGGGATAGACGTAGTACCCGACGGTCGCACCGTCGAGAACCCCCTTCGGGCCGCGGTAGACGCGGGAAGCGTAAGCGAGCCCCGTGTCGAGGGTCTCCTCGTGTGGGGCCGCGGCGCCGATCGCGGCGAGCCACTGCGGCGCCTTCGTACCGGCGCCGGAGGCATCGACGACCAGGTCGGCCTCCAGGGCCCGGGGTTCTGCGCGCGCGTCCCCGGACCGCTCCCGCAGCAGAACGCCCCGCACCCGCGAGGCGTCACCGAGGAGCCCCACGACATCGGCGCCCTCCACGGTGCCGATCAGCGGGTTGGCGAGAACCCGCCGCCGTACCAGCTCCTCCAGTTGCGCGCGGGACCCGGTGCAGATGTGCGTGGAGGCGGACACCCGGCGGAACCAGCGCCCGGCCTGCCAGAGCACCATGTCCGACGGCATGCCCACCCACGGCGCGCCCGCCTCCCGCAACTCCGTGAGGAAGCCCGGCAGCAGCGCTTCCATGGCCACCTGCCCACCCTGCAGCAGCACATGGGGATGGCGCCCCTGCGGCACCCCGGATCGCGGCTCGGCACCGCCCGGGAACCGGTCCCGCTCTACGACGGTCACCCGGTCGGCATGCCCGGCCAGCACGTGCGCCGCGAGCAGCCCCGCGAGGCTCCCACCCACGACCACCACATGCCGCCCACCCCGACGGCCCGCACCTACGGCAGAGTTCACCGGCCCACTCCCTGGTCGCCCCGACACCGAATCGACACAAGTATCCCGCCGTCCGGGCCGGGTTGACCGAGTTTCAGCCCTTCTGCCCGCCCGTTCGGAGGACAGCACAAGCCGAGAGGTCCGGCGAGGCCGTCGTAGAGGCCGATCCGCGCCGCGCGCTGCAGGGGTCCCGCAGAGAGCGTCGCAGCTCTCGGTCGGACGAACCGTGAACCCGCACCGGAACAGACCCTCGCCTTTCGCCGCCCAGCGCGCGCCCGGGTCGTATGGAGAGGCCAGGCGCAGATGGCCGGGCGGAGGCAGACCCAGGGCACCCCGGATCCCGAACGCTTCGCGAACGGCTGATACTCCAGCCGTAGATCGCTGGTGCGACGTCCGACCGGCCGCGCCTACGGGTGCGTGTCCGTGATCGCGATGACCTGATCGAGGCGGTCCAGGGCAGCCTGCAAGTCGTCGACCTTGGCCTGGATGCGGTCCCGCTCGGCGCGCAGCATGGCTCGTTGCTCGGCGTCGGTGTGCCCGGAGTCCCAGCACGGAAGGAGTTCCGTGATCCTTCGGCTGGTCAGGCCGGCGGCGAACATCTGCTGGAAGAAGCGGACCAGGGTGACGGCATCCTGCCGGTAGAGGCGCTGGCCGGATGGGCTGCGCTCGGCGATGAGCAGTCCCTGCTGCTCGTAGTAGCGCACGGCGCGTACCGAGACGCCGGCACCCCGTGCCACCTCGCCGATGCGGATCAGCCGCTCGGTCGCGGCCTCTGTGACGGTCATGGTGATTCCTCTCACCCCGGCCCTGATGATCAGCGCTTGCCTCTGACGTTGGCGTCAGGTTTTAGCGTACCGGGCATGGACATCACCAACTCAGTTGCCCTTGTCACCGGAGCCAACCGCGGCCTGGGCCGCGCCTTCGCCCAGCGCCTGCTCGAACGGGGCGCCCGCAAGGTCTACGCGACGGCTCGCCGGCCCGAGACCGTGGACCTGCCCGGGGTCGACGTGCTGCCCCTCGACATCGCCGATCCCGCATCCGTGAGGGCCGCAGCCGAGGCCGCCCCGGACGTCTCGCTGCTCATCAACAACGCGGGGATCCAGACGGGGACCGATCTGGTGACCGGTTCGCTGGACGCGGTACGGCACGAGCTGGAGACCAACGTGTTCGGCCACTTGGGAATGATCCGGGAGTTCGCGCCGGCGCTCGCCAGGAACGACGGGGGCGCGATCGTCAACGTCCTCTCCGCCATGTCATGGTTCGGGGGCAGGGGCGCCAATGCCTACCACCTGACCAAGGCCGCCGCCTGGGCCATGACCAACGGCGTCCGCCTGGAACTCGCCGAGCAGGGCACACTCGTGACAGCGGTGCACCTCGGCCTGGCCGACACCGACATGGCCGCGGGCTGGCCCGTGGCCAAGATCGCGCCGTCGGACCTGGCCGACGCGGCGCTCGACGGTGTCGAGGCGGGCTCCGCCGAGGTCCTCGCCGACCAGTGGAGCCGGGACGTCAAGTCCAGGCTGCCGCTGGCGCCGGAAGAATTCAACGCCGCGATGGACCGCGCCCTGGCGGCGCTAACGGCGGCATGAGGGGCCCTCGGGGCGCACTGACCTCGGTCGGTTGCTTCTGAGCTCGGTCAATGAATACTCCATCCGCAGCTGTGGATCCTCACGCTGTGGCCTCGCGCCGGCGGTAGTGGCAGTCGCGGGCGCGGGCCTGGTGCCGACGACGCCACAGGGGCCAGTGCAGGCGATGGTCGCGTTGGCCGTTCGGGGATGCGGCGGGCAGAGCGAACAGTCGCTGTATTTCGTTGCGGGTGAGGGCGATGAGTCCGGTGGGGGCGGGGTGTTCGTAGTGCTCGCCGGCGCGGACCACGGCCGGGAAGGCGTGGGCGGGCATCGCGAGGGTCACCCGGCGCAGCCAGGGGGTGTGGCGGCGGACCTGGCGCTCATCCAGGCCGGCGAGGCCCTCGCCGGCCTGGAAGGTCCCCTCGATCTTCCAGCGGGTTCCGGCGACGCGGACCGGGGCGGGCAGCGCTACTGGCCGTGGGCTGAAACGGCGTCGACCTCGCGGAAGCTGAGCGGGAAGCGGAAGCACAGCCACACGCGGTGCGCGATCACCTCGACCGGGTACCGGTGCCCCCTGTACGACGGCGGCGCGGACGGCACGAGCGAACCCCTTCCCAGCACGGCCAACCAGAAGATCGTCCCACTCGGTCAGCCAACGTGACAGTGCCCCCGTACAGCATCCTCCGCTCGAGCAGGGACAAGCGCCCCGGGCGGACGAGGGCGCTGCGGGGATCATGGATTCCGCGGCGCATACGAATTGAGGCGAGACGGTTCGTCTTGTTATGGTGGGGGCATGGCTTTTCTCTTCTTCGTCTGAGTCCTGGCACGGCGGCTGCCGCCGTTTCCGCTGCCCGTGGACCTTCGCACGCCCAGGGAAAGTCACATGCGCGACCGCGCCCGCACCACCTTGCCCACTGTCGTCCCCGCTGCCGTGGCGCAGCTGTCCGTCAGGGACGTCACCAAGTCCTACGGCACCCGGACCGTCCTCGACCAGGTCGGCTTCACCCTCCGTCCGGGTGAGAAAGCCGCCGTCATCGGCGAGAACGGCTCCGGCAAGTCCACCCTGCTGCGGCTGCTCGCCGCAGTCGAGACGCCGGACGCCGGGGAGATCACCGTCAGCTTCCCCGGCGGCACCGGCCACCTCACCCAGACCCCCGGCCTCGATGCGGACCGCACCGTGCAGGACGCCGTCGACCTCGCCCTTGCCGAGCTTCGTGACATGGAGCGCCGGCTGCGCTCGGCGGAGGAGCACCTGGGCGAGGCGTCCGAGGACGAGCTCGCCGCGTACGGCGAGCTGCTGATCGCCTACGAGGAACGCGGCGGATACGAGGCGGAAGTCCGCGTCGACGCAGCCCTGCACGGGCTCGGACTCGCCCGGATCACCCGCGACCGTGTGCTGGGATCGCTGTCCGGCGGCGAGCAGTCGAGGCTCGCGCTCGCCTGCGTGCTGGCCGGCGCCCCCGAACTGCTGCTCCTCGACGAGCCGACGAACCACCTCGACGCGGCGGCCGTGCACTGGCTCGAGGAGCATCTGCGCGCCCACCGCGGGACCGTCGTCGCGGTCACCCACGACCGCGGTTTCCTGGAACGCATCGCCACCACGATCCTCGAGGTCGACCGGGATGCGCGCACGGTGCACCGGTACGGCGACGGCTGGGCCGGCTACCGCACCGCGAAGGCCGCCGCCCGGCGCCGCGCGGAGCAGGAGCACGTCCACTGGCTCCGGGAGGTGGCCCACATGGAGGAACTGCTGGAGTCCGCCGGTAAGCGGCTGGCCACCACCGGCAAGGACCCACGGCAGGGCTTCGGCAAGCACCGTCGCTCACACGAGGCGAAGCTCGGCGGACAGGTGCGGGCGGCCCGGGACCGGCTGGCGCACCTGCGCCGCAACCCGGTGGCGGCACCGCCGGAACCGTTGCGGTTCACGGTGACACCGACGGCGGACGCCGGGTGTCCCGCCGACCGCCCGCTCGCCGAGCTCGACGGTGTGCGGGTCGGGGAGCGGCTGCGTCTGGACGGACTGCTGGCGATCGCACCGGGACAGCGGCTACTGGTCACGGGCGAGAACGGGGCGGGCAAGTCGACGCTGCTGCGCGTCCTGGCGGGCGACCTGGAGCCGGACGCGGGCACGGTGCGTCGCCCCGCCCGGATCGGCTACCTCGCTCAGGAACTGCCCGTGCACTCCACGCGGCTCTCGCTGCTCGCCGCCTTCGCGTCCGGGCGGCCGGGACTGCCGGACGAGCACGTCGAACGACTCCTGGCACTGGGGCTGTTCCGCGAGGAGGACCTGCACGTTCCGGTCGCCGCCCTGTCCGCGGGCCAGCAACGGCGTCTGCAGATCGCCCGCCTGGTGACCTGCCCCGCGGACCTCCTCGTCCTCGACGAGCCGACCAACCACATCGCCCTCGACCTGGTCGAGGACCTTCAGGCGGCGCTCGCGACGTACCCGGGATCAGTGGTCGCGGTCTCGCACGACCGCGACTTCCGCACAGGCTTCGAAGGGGAGCAGTTGGAGCTGCACGCGGGCCGCAGGCGCTGACCCTCCCGGGTCCTTCCCCTCCGGGAGAAGACCTCTACCCGTGCCACCAGGTGTCCGAGCGGCATTGTCACGTTGTCGGTTCGTGAGTCCTGAGTGGCTCTGCCGTCGCCTGGGAGCTGTCCGGCCGATCACGGTCGCGGGTGGTCCGGCGTGATGCCGGGGTGAGCATCGTCGTCGGGTTCTTCGCGGCTGCGGCAGTCCGCCGCGTGAGCCTTTCCGCAGGCGGGCCACCTGGCTGTCGGTCTTCTCCGGGATCGTGTGCCGAACGCCCCGCCGCCGCAGGTGCTCCCGACATGGCCTGTTGCCGTATGCCTTGTCCGCGGTAAGGCTGTCCGGCTTCTCGTGCGGCCTCCCTGGGCCTGGTCCGGGGACACGGATCTTCTCCAGGACCGGCTTGAGCTGGGTGCAGTCCGCCCGCTGACCTGGAGTGGTGACCAAGGACAGCGGGCGGCAGCGGCCGTCCGCGCTCGGATGGACCTTGCTGGTGAACCCGCCCCGCGAACGACCCAGCCCCTCACCTCCAGCACCACCTCCACCAGGCGGCCGACGAGGCTCTGCCACGGCGGCTCGTCCTGGTGTTCCACCTCGCCGCCCCCCTTCGAGCCGGGCGCCAGGGGCGGATCGATGCGGGCGCCGGCCGCATGCTGGTGCGCGCGGACGATGGTGGAGTCCACCGAGATGTCCCAGTCGGTTTCACCCGCCGCGTCAGCCGCGGCCTGGATCTGCTGCAGCAGACGTTCCCGAGTGCCGTCGGCCGGTCACAGCCGGTGGCGTTCGTAGACGGTCTTCCACGGGCCGGACCGTTCGGGCAGGTCACGCCACTGCACCCCGGTCCGCACCCGATGCAGAAGCCCGTCGATCACCTGCCGATGATCCCGCCACCGGCCACAACGCCCGTTGCCGACCGGCAGGAACGGCCGCAGCCGTTCCCACTCGGCATCTGTCGGACCGCCCCGCCCCACGCCCACATCAACCGACGCCGGCGAGCGAGGCGACATGCTCACCACCGCCGAGCGTGAGGAGCTGGCCGCCCTGCGCAAGGAAAACTCCAGCTCAAGCGGGCGAACGAGGTCCTGCGGACGGTCTCGGCTTTTTTCGCGGCCCGGCTCGATCCGACCCGGCCCAGGTGACCGTGCTCCTCGACGAGCACCCGCACCTGGGGGTCGAGCCCGTACTCCGGGAACTTTCCGTCCCCTCCTCCACCTGCTACCGGTGGCGCCAGGCCGAGACCGACCCGTGCGAACGGCGCCGCCGGGACGCGGCATCGGACTGATCTGACGTTCTCCGGCTGCCCGGGGACACCGCCTCGTGTACCGCGCTGGGCGTGCCCGGCGAACAGGATGTCCGGCACCTCATCGGTCCCGAGTCCAGGGCACTCGACCGCAGCAAGGAGGCGGGCAGCTGCTCCGCGCGCTTCAGGACCTCGGCCCGACCCGTGGGGCGGGAGGAGACCGGTCCGCTGGATTGGAGCGGGCAACAGAGCCCGCGAAGAGTCCTCCCAAACGACTCGATACGCCGCTCCCGGGCTCGCAAGCCCCGCTCCTCCGCCGGCTCCCGCCCGTGCTGGGCCTCCGCCGGCCGGCGCTTCAGGCGCTCGCGTTCGAGGGCGGCCTGAGGGACGCGACGTCGCCGGGCGCACCCTGCCCGCCGTCCGCCCCGGCCGGGGCGGGGTCGGGCGATGAGGGCGCGTTCAGTCGAAACCCGGCCGCCAGCAGATCCTCCACGGGGAGCAGCCACCCACGCCGCTCGTCCAGGACGGCGCCGGGGAAAGCGCCGTCCTCACGACGACGCCGGACGGTGGTACGGCTCACCCCGCACGCGGCGGCAGCCTCACGTGGACTCAGCATCGGACGCGGCATGCGCACATCCGCCACCAGTCCACACCCCACCCGACACAGCCGATACCAACCCCCGAGCCAGGCGGTCAGTGACCCGCCGGATACCAGGCTCCCGGCAGGGCAAGCCCGCTCGGCAGAGGTGATCCGTTGTCCGGGACCAGGCCAGGGGGCGCGGAACCGGTCGCTCCGGAAAAGTTGACCCGGCAGCCGGAGAACGCCGCCCCGGTGAAGCTGACCTCGCCGCCGGAGAACACCGCTTCATCGAAGTCGACCTCGCCGCCGGAGAACGCCGCCCCGGTGAAGAAGACCATGCCACCGGAGAACTTCGCCATGTTGAAGCTGACTTTGCCGCCGGAGAACGTCGCCTCGAGGAAGAACACCGCGCCATTGGGGAACTTCGCCCCGATGAAGGAGACCATGCCACCGGAAAACTTCGTCCTGATGAATCGGACCGCGCCATTGGAGAACGTCGCCCCGCTGAAATCGACCGTGCCACTGGAGATGGTGATGCCGGTGAAGTCTCCGCCGTCGAAGACGACGCCGGTGAAGTCGAGGTCGTGGCCTTGCCAGGAGCGGGGGTGCTGGGGTGGGAGGCGGAGGTGGTCACGGATGAGGCGGATGACGGTGTGCCGTACTTCCCGCAGGGCAAGGTAGACGTGCCGTGCTTCGGCGTCGTCGTCGGGCAGGTCGGTTTCGGGGGTGTAGGGCAGGCGGAGGTAGGCGCACAGGACGTCGATGCAGGTCTGGCGCAGTTCACGGGTGGGCGCGTCGTCGGCCAGGCCGGCCAGGGCGTGCACACCGCCCAGACGCACGGCGGCGGAGTCGTCCCCGAGCTGGGAGACGGCGGTGGTGAAGCGCTCGGTGTGAAGCCGGGTGGCGTCGCGCAGCGCGCCGTCCTCGTCGACGCGCTGGCGCCGGTAGGCCACGACCAAAGCGACCAGCGCGCCGGCCCCGGCGACCACGCCGAAGGAAAGTTTGACCAGTTCGAACAGCGTCTTGGAATCGATACGGTGCTCGGTCTTCACCTCCCGGGCCCCCAGCAGGTCCCATGCGGTGTAGAACACCGTGGCGGCGACCACGAGCGCGACGGTGAAGGCCAGCGCAAGGACGGGGCCCACAGGCCACAGACGCAGGCCACGCCGTTCGGTCCGGCGTCGAGACGGACGAGGATTCATGACCGATAGGACCAACCGGAGGGACGACTAGTTGCAGTCAACCTCCCCCCGATATCCTGCCGGCCCGTCCGTCCGTAGCAGATCGGGGGGCGGACGGCCGGGCGCTGGGAGGGGGCGTGTTCAGCGTTGCCGCTGTCGGCGGAATCACTGAACGCTTTTCGTCTCGAGCGCCAGGTGATCCCGATGGCGTGAACGGCAGCGACCGTGCGCCCGATGCGGTCGACGGCGGTCGGCACCGCACCCCGTACGGTGATGGACCGCGTGGTCTCCTCCTGCACGCCGAGCGTCCGCGCGCTCCACCACGCCCGCCGGCACGCCCCCGTCCCGGACACCTCACCGGCCGGCATCCCCCGCGCCCTCGGCGTCGCGATGCCCGTCACCCCCGGCCTGCCCGGCGGCGGCCCCCTGCACCACGCGAGCGAAGAGGTCGCCACGCTCCGCGGGCATCTGCCCGGACAGGTGGCGGCGGGGCCGGAAGTGAGGCGAGATGCCGCTGAACACGGACAGGAACCGCTGCGCCCCGCCTACCGAGCGGAATACCCTTCATCGCGCGCTCGCGTTGCCTCGTGGGCTGGTGGCTGTTCTCCGTCCGGTTGTCCAGACCCTTGTGCGGGCGATGTTCCACCGAGGGCATGACCTCCAGGCCGTCGACGCCCGGCGGCAGTCACAGCAGTCGCTCCGCGAGGTAGCGCTGGAATTGCCACAGCGGGCGTTCCAGATGGGAGAACCGACCGTTGGACGGAGCCGGGTGGGAGGCCAGGCCACGCTGAACGCCGCGGACGGCCACCAGATCCTCTTCCTGGATCCGGGCGATCTGGGCGCGTAGGCCGTCCGACTGCTCCGCGGAACCGAGTGTGTCCGCCACTTCGGGCGGGACCATGACCGTGATCCGTGTGTCGTGGGTGGCGGGACCGGTGGGCAGCCAGCGGATGCCGACCGCGCTGTCGGGCAGTACCGCCAGGACGAACTGGGGGAAGATCCCGGCGATGAGCATCCCCGGCTGCGATCCCCGACCGGTTCGCGCCTGCCTTCCCGGGCCGGTCCCACCGCGCTCTGGATGGGACAGCGGTGTGAACATGGTGAACCAGCGACCGTCGCATTCGTCGACCTCCGTGTCCCGGGCCGGCAGCACCGGGTCCAGGGTCGCCGCATGCGTGCCCATGTGGTGGTAGTTCTCGCAACCGTTCTCCACCGCCACCTTCCAGTTGGCGGGCACGCCCTCCCAGACTTGGGTGTGGACGCTCACCCAGTCCGCGATGCCGTGGCTGCTCAGCCGCAGGTCCAGCCCGTGCAGTTCGGGCGCCACCGGTGCCGCGCCGGGATCGAGGTTGAGCATGACGAAGCCGTTCCAGACCTCGACGCGGTGAGCGGGGAGCCGGCAGCCTGCCCGGTCGAAGTCGACCCGCTGCATCAGTGGAGCACCGGCGAGCTGCCCCGCGTACTGGCCGTTCAACCGGTAGGTCCAGGCGTGATACGGGCAGGTCAGCCGTCGCAGGCAGCCGTGCTCCGGCGCGGTCTCCGGCGGCAGGAGGTCCATGAACCGGTGGCGGCACACCCGGGACAGGGCATGCAACTCGCCCTGCTCGTCCCGGGTGATCACCAGGGGTGTGCCGAGGATGTCCAGCCGCAGATAACTCCCCGGCTGCGGAATCTCCTCGGTCCGTGCCACGCACAGCCACTCCCGCCGGAAGATCCGTTCGACCTCCCGTTCGTAGAACTCGGGAGAGGTGTAGGCATGGGGCGGCAGTGTCTGGCCGCGTTCGAGCGGGAGCGCTGCCAGACGCCGCAGCTCCGCGAGCGTCGCGCGCAGCGCCTCGGGGGCGGAGGGTGCGGGGGCCGCAGGGCCGGTGGCCTCGGTCTGGTGGAGAGCCATGGTGATCAGCTTTCCCTTCTGGTGAGCAGGGGTGTTGAACCGAAGAGGGACAGTGCGTGCCGCCGCCCGTAGCGGCGGCTGTAGGAGACGGTGATGAGAACGACAGCGCACAGCAGCGCCAGTCCCTTCGCGCGGTTGAGTGCCGGAACCGCCTCCACCGGGAGCAGCAGGGCGACGAGCACTCCGGCACCGCAGTCCAGCAGTTGGGCGCCGCCCCACAGGACCGTCAGCCGGGTCAGTCCGCTGCGCAGCGCCGGCGAGACGCTCCAGGCCGCTTCCCGGATGCGCGCAGCGGTGGGCCCGTGCCAGTACTGGCCTGCCTGGAAGGCGAAGGGCTTCGCCACGACAAGCGAGCCCAGGATCCACAGCCCGGCAGCCGCCGAGAGCGAGGCGTCCTTGACGAGGATGACCCGTGGACTGCCGGTGAGCAACGACGTCACGATGCGCACCGCCAGCATGCCGATGATGAACACGTCGAAGCTGTGCATGCGGCGTCGGGTGGCGGCCTCGATGGCCATGCGCACCGCCGGGACCGCCCCGCTGAGCGTCAGTGCCAGCCACTGGCTGGCCCCCTGCGACCGCAGAACGTAGAAAACGGCCAGCGGAAGAGCCACCGCGAACAGGATCGGAGTGGCCGCTGTCCGCCACGCCTGCATGTCGTGAGTTCTGGTCCGACCGTTTGCTGATGCCATACGAAAAACCGTAGGGACCGGCGAAGATCACCGAATCGACGCCAGGAGCGATATGCGTGATAAATCCTTTGATGTAGCTCTTCATCCTGGTTGACGATGGGGGCAGTTCCGTGATCTGCGGTCTTCTCGCCCACGTGGCCATGCCGGTGGTGCTGGCGGGCCACGATGCGTTTCGACGGGCGCCTGCCGGCCGAGCCGCCGGGGTCGAGGAAGCGACGGTGGCCGATGCCCGGGCGCGCTGGCCACCGGCTTACGGTGCGCTCGCTGACCCGCACGCCTCGGTTCGCGAGTTCGATGGTGATCCGGCGGGCGGACCACTTGTTGTCCCGCCGTAGCTGCTCGATCCGTTCGACAGCATCGGGTGGGTCGGGGGCGCTGAGGACAGTGGGACGCTCGGATGGCCCTGCAGCCCGGCTTCGCCGTACGTGTCGTACCGGTTCTTCCACTTGGACGGACAGGCGCGGGAGACACCGGCCCCGGCGGCGACGTGCGCGGCCAGACGGGTGCGGCAGCGCTCCACGAGTCTTCGGCGTCCCTCGATGTTCAAGGGGGCGTTCGCATGTGTCACTGGGGCACCTCGGTGTTCCGGCCGGCCGTGATGGCGGTGAGGAGGGGGAACGCGATGAGCAGCGCGACCGCGACGAGGAGTCCACTCGTCCAGAGCGGCCCGAGGGTCCCGGCTTGGGTGCTGAGGGTGGCCGCGGCGACGACGGGGCCGACGGCGGCGCCTGTGCTGAGCGCCGCGGTCGCATATGAGCCGGCCGTGGTGGGGGCTCCCGCGGCCTCGTGGAGGACCCGTGTGATCAGCGTGCTGCCCAGCGCGAAGGACAGCGCACCCTGCAGGAACACGAGGACGAACAGAGCAACCGGCTCGTCGGTCAGCATCGCCAGGGCCGGCCGGCCGATGAGCAGCAACGGACCGGCGACTGCGATGACCGGACCGGGACGCCTGTCGGCCGGCCGGCGATGGTGACGCCGACGAAGGAACCGGTACCGAAGAGCACCAGAGCGACAGAGATCCACCACTCGTCCAGTCCAGCGGTGTCGGTCACCACGGGGGCGAGGAAGGTGAGGCTTCCGAAGGTCGCCGCGTTCACCAGCGCGCCGAGCAGCATCACCAGGATCAACCGCTGCCTGGTGAGCTGGGCGAGCTCCGCTCGCAGCGCCGGCCTGCCAGTCGTCTCATCCTCGTCACGTCCTTGTTGGGTGACAAAAGCCCCGTGCAGCGTTGAGCTGGGCGTTTGCCAGAGCGTCATGATCTTCGTCAGGGTGTGTCGCGGTACTCATGGATGAGTCCGCTGAGGACGTCGTGGCGCTGGATCCGCTGGGCGGGGAAGGGGATGACGTCCGGGTCGTCGGCTGGTGCGCGAAGCTCCGGGGCCCGGTGCGGCCTTCCGGAGGTGTAATGCTCGGCGTACTCGGCGAGGACATGCCGTGCGTGTTGCTCGTTGTAGATCAGCATCTGGTCGGTGCACTCGGCCCGCACGCTGCGGATGAACCTTTCGGCGTGGGCGTTCGTCCCAGGCGCCTGCGGCGCGCTCTTCAAGATCGCGATGTTCTCGCTCGTGAAGGAGGCGTCGAATGCGGGCCAGGCACAGGATCAGAGCGGTGAGCTCCTCAGAGATCGGTGGCCGCCCGGTCCGTGCGGGTTTTTGCCGCCACCTCCAGCAGATCAGACGTCGGTGCCAGGACAGCAGCGTGCCGGGGGCGACCAGGCGGTGTCGGCGGAGTCTGCCGGGCAGGTACCGAGCGAGAGCGGCGAGGACCGCACGCTCCGGCCAGGTCGGCCTTGGCCGGACACCGAGCTGCCGGCCCAGTACCGCATTCCCACGGCGCAGTGCCAGCAGCTCTGCATCCCTCGTCCGGTCTGCGCGGGAGAGGAGAAGGATCAGTCCAAGGAGCCGAATGAAGGTCAGGCAGAGCATGCGCAACGCCATGCAGACCGAGTCTGTCAGGACTGCGGATCCTCGTAAATTTCCTGGTCAACAGCTATACGTGAGTTTCGGCACCCTGTAGGGGTTCTATGAGGCCGTCTACCGTAATGGTGTCTTCTCCGGGCGCCGGAACCTGATCGCTCTGGCCGACTCGCGCGTCACCCTGGATCATCTGACCGCGGCACTGTCGGCGTACGTGGTGGAGGACATCGCATAGCAGATGGAGCTTGCTGGAGGGTCTTTCGCGCTGTTCAGGCAGCTACCGGACGGGCAGCGGGTGTGTCTGGCTGCGGTCTGCTGTCCGCTCCCCGCCTCCCCTTGGTGGGTGCGGCCGGCGCCGGCCGCACCCACCGCTGCCGCCAGCGGATTCCCGTCCGCGTCGGGCGCCTGTCTCGGGCATCCACGGGAGGGCCGAGCAGGCGGCACCGTCCCCGTCTGCGAGACGGTCATGTCGGTGTCGACCCCGAGGGCTTAGAAGCGCAGCCAGTACCAGGTCCGGGGGCCCACGATCCCGTCGACAGCGAGTCCGTACTCGGCCTGGGCGGCACGGACCGCGCTGCGGGTGGAGGAGCCGAAGTTCCCGTCGACTCCGGAGGAGCCGATGTTGAAGCCCTTGAACTGGAGCAGGCACTGGGCTTCTTTGACCGTGTCGCCCCGTGCTCCGTAGGAGATGGTAGGCGGGGTTTCCCGGTCGTCGTAGCGGCAATAGACCATGCCAGCGCCCGTCTGGGCATTGGCGGCAGCCGGGCCGACGGCCACGGTGGTGGTAGCGGCCGCGAGCGCGGCGGTCACCAAGGTGGCAGCTGCCAGTCGGCGGATACGGTTCATGTCATCGCCCTTCGGTCGGTCGGAAGCAGTACTACGGGGGTTTCTGCGCCGCCGGAGCTCAGACGCCCTGGTGCGTTCGGATCCGAGTCCGCCGACTGGTGCCCCGCTGTACCGACTCCAGCACCCGCCTAATTATTCAGTAATCTGCTCCGTCACCCTGAACAACTCGCGGGCGTCCGGGGCGGGACAGCGTCGGCAAGCTCGCAGCTGGCACCCAGGGTGATGGAGGACGTCACACGGCGCTGTCACGTTGTTGGGTGCGTGAGTGTCTGATGGCGTACTGGGGGTGTGACTGGCCCGGGCGCCGGCTCTGGGGCAGACCGTTGCGGGGGCAGGCCGGCGGTGCCGGTGATCTGGTCCCAGATTGCGAAGGGGAGTGTCAACTTATCGGTGCGGTGCCGGCGTTCGTATTTGTTGGGGCTGAGGTGGCCGTTGGCGGAGTGTCGGCGGCGGGTTTTGTAGCGGGTCAGCCAGGCGAAGACCGTTCTTCTGCAGGTGACCGGGCCGCCGTGGTCGTGGGCGCCTTGGAGGGTCTCGCGCTCGCAGGAGGCGTGGAAGCTTTCGCAGGCGGCGTTGTCCGCGCTGGTACTGATGGCGCCTATGGACCGGGTGACCCCAAGCTGGGTGCAGAGGCCGGCAAAGGCCCTGGTTCCGTATTGTGCTGCGTGGTCGGAGTGGAACGTCGAGCCGTCCAGGCCGCCGCGGGTTCGGGTGGCCATCTTCAGGGCGTCGATGACCGAGTCGGTGCGCATGTGGTCGGCGATGGACCAGCCGACGACCTTCCGCCTGAAGCAGTCCAGGACGGTTGCGAGGACGAGGAACTCGCCGTTTTCGAGGGGGAGGTAGGTGATGTCGCCCATGTATTTCCGGCCTGGTTCAGCGGCGGTGAAGTCCCGCTGGAACATGTCCGGGACCTGCGAGGCCGCCGGGTCGGGGACGGTGGTGAGGATGCGTCTGCGCAGTCGGATGCCGGTGATCGAGAACGCCCGCATCACCCGGGCGACCCGCTTCTCGTTGACGTGCAGGCCCCTTTCGCGGAGTTCGGCGGTCACCCACGGGGAGCTCTAGGCGCCGGCGGACTCGCCGTGGACCTCGCGGATCCTCTCCGCCAGGACCCGGTCCCGGTGCTGCCGGGCAGCCCTCGCCTCCCGGTCGGAGAGCCACTTGTAGTAGCTGGACCTGTTGAGCTCCAGGACCTGTCAGAGCCGCTTCACCTCGAAGGCGTCCCTGTGGTCGTCGGCGAACTGGAAGCGGCTCATCACCAGTTCGTTTCCCCGGCGAAATACCTGACCGCCTTGCGGAGTATGTCCCGCTCGGTCGCCAGCTTGCGTTCACTGGCCTCGAGCTCGGCGACCCGGGCCTCCAACTGCCGGATACGCTCGTCCGGATCGGCCGGCGGTGACGTCCCGGTGGGGGTCGGCGTCCACCCGGCTGCTGCGGGAGTGGTGGTCCCGCGCCGTTCGCGCTTCCGCAGGACCCACGCGCGCAGGATGGCCCGGTTGATACCCAGGTCGGCGGCGATGCTCTTGTAGGTCGCCCCGGGTGTGGACTCGAACAGGGCCACGGCATCGGCCTTGAACTCGTCCGAGTAGTCCTTCATCGCCATCGGCGGTCTTCTCGCTTCCTCCGGATCAAGCAGATCCAGTATCAGCGTGTCCACCACTCAGGAGGAGACCCCGGGAGGCGGCAAGGCGCGGGAAGAACTCGGTCGGCCCCCGAAACTCGCGCTGACATCGACCAATTCACGGCGTGCTTCATCGGCGTCGTGATCCACGGCGCTGCGCGTGGAATGTGTGGTCGCGGCGTATCAGCGCAGCGATCTTGTGGCAGGTGCCGGCGTCGAAGACCGGCCACTGGGCCTGGATGGAGTCCAGCAGGTAGTGCGTGCCGATGCTCACCACGTCGATGGGACAGTTGTCGCAGACGCCCAAGCTCGCCCGGTCGTTGATGACCGCGACAGCTGTGTGGACCGTGGTGTACACGCCGCGCGTGGCGAGGAAGGTCTGCAGGGCGGAGGCGGGCTCGCTGACCTGGCGGCCCCAGCTGCGGCCTCGGCGGTCCGTCAACGCTCCCTGGCCGACGAGATTTCCGTATCGGTCATACTTTTCATAACTCCAGTAGTCGCCCTGTATGTGCACGCATACGTTGCGTCCTTTGACCTCAATCGCCCAGACACCACCCGGCCCGACGAGGAGGTGGTCGATCTCGCCTCTGCGGTTGGTGTACCCGCGGAACAGGAGCCATTCGTCCGACAGTTCTTGGAGCGCGAGGGTCACTGTGTCCTCGGCGAGCACTCCTGCTTCCTGCTGCGCCCGGCGGTGGAGGAGCGCCGGATCGATGGCTGGTGCTTTGGCCTCCAGCTCGCGTACCTCAAAGTACTGCGTCAGCCGCTTGCCGAGCTGCCACCACCGCCGTGACGCGGCGTGCCGTGCTCGAAGGTCCGCGACAGCCGCTGAGTGCTCGGCGACGTCGCGATGGTGACGTTCGATCGCCCCCTCGGTCTGCCGGAGTTGACGGCCGGGGTGGTCGGAAAGCACTTCGGTCAGCATCGTCGCAGTCTATGAATTCGCCAATGCGCTCGGCTACGAAAAGCGCGATGGCGTCCCGCCCGGTGGTGTGAGGGATCAAGGCATTCGCAGGCCGGAGGCGGGGTTCCGCCGCGCGGACGGTCTGACTCGCCTCAGCAGGGCGCGTCGTGGGCCGCCGCACCCGCAGCGATCGTCAGGGGTTCAAACCGGAACGCGTGACCCTTGATCCCCTACACCATGATGCAGGGCAGGACCGGAATTCCTCTACCTGACGGGGCCTGCCCCCAGCCCGCTGTCAGGATCGGAGGCCGGCTCCTCGCCGTGCTGGGACGCGGGCTGTAGGGAGGGGTCAGTCGGTCAGGGCGTGGTGCGGGGTGGGGTGGCAGTCGATGAGGGTGTCGATGCCGACCAGTTCCATGACGCGTAGTACCGGGCCGTGGGCGCCGGCCAGGCGCAGCCACCCACCGGCTTCGGTGAGGGCTTGGTGGGCGGCGATGAGGATGTTGATGCCGCTGGAGTCCATGAACGACACGCCGGCGAGGTCGAGCACGGTGCGCGTTCCCGTGGCGTCCTGGGAGGGGACCAGTTCCTGGTAGAGCGTCTCGCGGTGGGTGTGGTCGATCTCGCCGTACGCGGTGACGACGCGGATGCCGTCGATGGTCTCGGTATCGATCGACATGTGGTCCGATCGCGTTGCTCTATGGGTATCCGTCACGGTTCCTCAACTGCGCTCGCTGGTTCGGACTCGGGCATGACGTGCATCTGCAGCCTGCCATGAGAGTCAAGGGCATCCACCAGTACGGTCCATACCCCGCAACGAAAGGGGCATGTGGGGCGTCGTCTGGGGTAGACGCGCACGCGTGGACGGGGGAGTGGCATGGACCCAGTGGAATCGGCACCGGAGGGCGGCGGGGACGTGATGTCCGGCGCCGTCCAGGACATCGTCGCTCTGGACGGCGACAGCTCTTGCATCGCCCAGGCCCGCCACCGCGCGGTGGACTTCCTCACCCGCGTCCAGAGCGAGCACGGCCTGCCGGTCTCCCAGCGCGCGATGGACTTCACCCAGCTGGCCGTCAGCGAACTGGTCACCAACGCTCGCAAGTACGCGCCGGGCCCGGTGATGATGGAGCTGCGGATCAACGGGGACCTGGTGGAGGTCGTGGTGTGGGACTCCGATCCGGCGCTGCCGGTGGCCCGGGCGGCAGACGCGGGCCGGGTCGGCCAGCACGGCCTGGAAATCGTCATGGCCGTCTGCCAGGGCTTCGAGGTCCAGCGCGAGCCGGTCGGCAAACGCATAACCGCCCGCATCGCCCTCCTCGACGACCCCGGCGGCATGCCCTCGGGACGCCCCCCGTTGTGAGGGCGCCCGAAAGCGGCAGGCACAGCACCTTCACACCAGCACGCCGTCGCCAGCCCCGGTGCGGGCACCCGACCACAGGCCGCCTGCCGTGAAAGGGGAGAAGTCGGTGATCTGAACCGCGTGCCTGCTGCTGCCCGTCATGGCGGCACTCTGTACACCACAAGCCGCATCGACGAATGGCTCACCCACACCGCACAGCCACCCCGCCACGCCCGACACCGACACCTGATCCCCGGCGGCAGGCAAGGACACGGCTCCGCGAGGCCCTCCCCATTACCTTCTTGGTGGCCCCGCAATGGGGTGCCCGGCCTTCGGAGTTGGCATGACTTTCTCCCCCTGTCGAACGCATGGCCTGGGGGGTGGTGTCACCGGCTCCGGAGGCATCGACAGACCGCTGATTAGGGGCATGACCACCGGCCTTTCCGCAGGTCGGGAGGCTCTTCGTAATGTGGATGTGGCGATCGGTGCCGTGGGACGGCCGGGCGGAGGCAACCGGAGGAAGCACGTGATCGACGTCAGCGACATCGGCGTCTTCCTCGCCCTGGACGTCGGCAAGGGCGAACACCACGCCACCGCCGTCACCCCGGCCGGGAAGAAAGCCTTCGACAAACGGCTGCCCAACAGCGAACCGAAGCTCCGCGAGGTCTTCGGAAAGCTGCAGGCCAAGCACGGGAGCGTGCTCGTCGTGGTCGACCAGCCGGCCTCGATCGGCGCCCTGCCGCCGGCGGTCGCGAGGGACATGGGCTGCCCGGTCGCCTATCTGCCCGGACTCACGATGCGGCGGATCGCCGATCTCTCTGCCGGTGAGGCCAAGACCGACGCCCGCGACGCGTTCGTCATCGCCGACGCGGCCCGCGTCATGCCTCATATCCTCCGCTCGGTCGAGCTCGAAGACGAGACCCTCGCCGAGCTGGGGATGATCGTCGGCTTCGACGACGACCTGGCCGGGGAGGCCACCCGCATCAGCAGCCGCCTGCGGGGCCTGCTCACGCAGATCCATCCGTCGCTCGAGCGGGTCCTGGGTCCGCGAGTGCAGCATCCGGCAGTGCTCAAGCTTCTCGACCAGTTCGGCTCGCCTGCCCAGATCCGCAAAGCCGGACGGCGCCGGCTCGTGACGCTGATACGTCCGAAGGCACCGCGGATGGCCGAACGGCTGGTCGAGGACATCTTCACCGCACTGGACGAGCAGACCGTCGTCGTCCCGGGCACGGACGCGGCCGCACTGATCGTTCCCAGTCTCGCCGGATCGCTCCAAGCAGTGCTTGACCAGCGGAAGCTCCTCGCCACGAGGATCGAGGAACTGCTGGATTCCCACCCTCTTTCCAAGGTCCTGACGTCCATGCCGGGGATCGGCGTCAGGCCCGGAGCACGCATCCTCATCGACGTCGGCGACGGATCCAGCTTCCCGTCCGCCGCCCACCTCGCTGCCTATGCCGGTCTCGCCCCGGCGACCCGCAGTTCGGGCACCTCGATCCGCGGCGAACAACCCTCCAGACGCGGAAACAAACAGTTCAAACGGGCCTTCTTCCTCTCCGCGTTCGCGGCCCTGGCCGACCCGGCCTCCCGGGCCTACTACGACAAGAAGATCAGCCAGGGCAAACACCACACCCAAGCCCTCCTCTGCCTCGCAAGACGACGAGCCGACGTACTCTTCGCCATGCTCCGCGACGGAACCTTCTACCAACCCCAACCCGCCCCAACAGGTTGACGAAACCAATAGGGGCACCCCCCCCGCGAACGAACAACAGAGTCAGTGCGCCTCGGCCGTGCGGCGGAACTCGCTCGGGTTGGTACCCCGGATTCTCTTGAACGCCACGCTGAACGCGAACGGATCGGTGTAGCCGACGGCACGGGCGACGTGGGCGACGGTCGAGGATCCCTGTTCGATCAGGAGATCCGCCGCCAGCGTCATGCGCCAGCGGGTGAGATAGGCCAGCGGCGGTTCACCAAGCAGATCGGCGAACCGTTTTGCCAGTGTCGAGCGGGACACTCCCGTGCGCCGGGCCAGCTCGCCCACCGTCCACGGCGCCGCCGGCTCGGCGTGCAAGAGGCGCAGCGCTTGGCCGACCACCGGGTCCTTCTGGGCGGTCCACCAAGCCGGGGGGCGGCCACCGGGCCTGTCCAGCCAGGTGCGCAGCGTGCAGACCAGCATCCAGTCGAGGAGCCGGTCGAGCACGACCTGCTGGCCCGGTTCGTCACGGGCGACCTCGGCGGCGAGGTGGTCCAGTACGGGGTCGCCTGTGCCTCCGGCGTCTACACGTAGCACGACGGGCAGCATGTCCATCAACCGCCGGCTGATCTCACCGCGGACCGGATAGGCGCCGACCACCAGGGTCGTCGCACTCCTATCGTCGCTGCCCCCTTCGCCGGGATCGTTCCAGCCCAGTCGGTGCCGGGTGCCGCCCTGCTCGGGTGTCGCGCAGTGCTCTCCGCAGATGATCGGCTCGGCGGTGCTGCCGGGCTCGTCGACGAAGGTGAATGTCGTGGGGCCGCGCACCACGATCGTGTCGTGGGCGCCGAGCCGCTCGGGCGGATGTCCCTCCGGCACGATCCAGCCCGCCCCGCTGAGGACGGTGCACAAGGTCAGCGGTGCACCGTCCACGAAGTGCAGTGACCAGGGCGGGGACAGCGTCGAACTGCCGAACAGGGAGCCGCGAGCCCGCACCCCGCGGAAGAGGTCGCTGGTGACGTCCACAGCGACAGAGTAGACGATCACAAAGGTGTCCCGGCTTCTTACCCATGTGATCATGTGGCCAGTGCGTGTTCTGTAGTTGTCATGACGCGAAAAAATCACCTCGTTCTCGGTGCGACCGGCAAGACAGGTCGCAGGATCGCCGCTCGGTTGCGGCTGCACGGCACACCGGTGCGCGCCGCCTCCCGGTCGAGCCGGGTCCGGTTCGACTGGTCCGAGCCCGACGGCTGGAACACCGTCCTGCGGGACGTCGACGTGGCCTACGTGGTGCCCCCGCCCGTGCCGGGTCCGATGCACCAGTTCGTAGCGCGGGCCGAAGCTGCCGGGGTGCGGCGGCTGGTCCTGCTCTCCGGGCGCGGTGCGGACGGCTGGGGCGACTCCGCCTTCGGACAGCACATGCGGTCGGCCGAGGAGGCCGTACGCGGCTCGTCACTGGGGTGGACAGTCCTGCGGGCATCGAACTTCGCCCAGAACTTCGACGAGGACGTCTTCCACGCCCCGCTGGTCGCGGGCACACTGGCGCTTCCGGCCGGCGAAGTTCCCGAGCCCTTCGTCGATGTCGAGGACCTCGCCGATGCCGCGGTCGCAGTGATGACCGAAGGGGACCGGCACGCCGGGCGGGTGTACGAGCTGAGCGGTCCCCGCTCCCTCACCTTCGCCGAAGCCGTTGAGCTGATCTCCCGGGCGTCCGGGCGGCCTCTCACTTACCGGCGGATCACCCGGGACGAGTACACCTCGTCCCTCGCCGGGCAGGGCCTGAGCCGGCACGACGCCGACGACATCGCCGCGATGTTCGTGCTGATGGAAAGCGGACTGATCGCCGGGACGACCGACGATCTGGCTTCCGTGCTGGGACGGGCGCCTCGACCCTTCGAGGACTACGTCGTTCGGGCGGCCGCGTCGGGCGCGTGGGACGAGCGGTGACCCGCGCGGCACTTCACCCGCGGCCGCGGCTGCGGCCGCCCGGCGCGGCCCTACGCATGGGTATGCCCATGGCCGACGACGCGACGCCTCCTACCACGACCTCGGATCCGTACCCCGCATCCACGGAAGCGCTGACATGAGCATCAACGACAACAACCCGCTGACCCTGCTGGTCACCGCACACCCGGACCCCGATTCCCTGACTCACCACGTGGCGACACGACTCGCCTCGGCCCTCCGTCCCCGGGCTGTCGAGGTGGCGGACCTGCACCGGGAGCAGTTCGACCCCAGGTTCACCCCGGCGGACCGCCGCGCCTACCACGAAGGCGGCAACTACCCTCCCGATGTTGCCCGCGAACACTGTCGTCTCGACCGCGCCACCGACCTCGTCCTGGTCTTTCCGGTGTACTGGTGGTCCATGCCGGCGTTGCTGAAGGGGTGGATCGACCGCGTGTTCGTCAACGGCTGGGCCTTCGAGTACTCGGCGGCGTCGGGTCTGCGCCCGAGGCTCCAGCGGCTCACGACGCATCTGCTGCCCATCGCCGGCGCCGACTCCGGCGCATACGAGCGTCGTGGATATGAACAGGCGCTGCGGACACAGATCGAGCACGGCATCATCGACTACGTCGGAAGCCGCCGCGGTGCCACCGCGTTCATCCACGAATCCGAGCAGCCTTCCTCCGGGGTCACGGCGGCGAGCGTCGAACGCGCCGTACGCGTAGTCAGCGAAGCCGTACAGGCCGGCCCACCGCCCGCGTGACCTCGTTTGCCGGAGTAGTTCCGCCGGTCGGCTCTTCCGGTGCGGCGTTGGGTGGGAATGAGGGTGCCGTCGATGAGGACTGCTTCCCCGCCCCGCTTGGCGATCTTCTTCAGGGCGCGGTCCAGGCGCGGAGCTCGGGCGTCGAGCAGCGTGATCAGCTCGTCGCGCCAGCGGCGGACGGTGGACTCGGACACGTTGCTGCCGCCGGCCATGTCGGACAGGCGCCGGTCGTGGCGCAGCACGGCCAGGACGGTCACTGCGATCTTCCCGGGCGGCAGGATCCGCCACCTGGACCGTATCGCCTTCAGGTGCCGACGCAGCAGGTCGGCTAGGTGGTCGACGGTGTGCGTGGACAGCGGCAGACGGCACTGGCAGACGAGCGGGCAGGTGCCCTCGGCGTACTCTTTGGTGTTCGTCACGCAATTCCAACGACCGCCAGGAGCAACGGGGCTATGCTCGCGCCGCACCACTCCGGGCTGCTCTTGTCGGGAACGCTCCGGGCGCCGACGCCAGTCAGCAGGTCCGTGGGTTCCTGTCGCCGTCCTGATCGGCCGAGTGAAACAGTTCGATGACACGTTCCTCGTACCGGACGCGGGCCGGGGAGAAGTCGTACGGCATCTTGCCGATGGCCTCCATCACGCTCATCCCCGCCCCGCCTTCTTCCTCGCCGGCGTGCTCGTCCTCCCGGTCCAGGAGGACGTCGAGGGCCTCTTCCAGGCCGGATCTTTCGATGGCGGCTGCCAGGGCGGTCTCGTGATCACATCGCTGGGCGGCCAGGTCTTCGATGCGGGGGTCGTCGGGGGACATGGTGTCGTCCAGGGCCGCCTCGGCCTCGGCCAGTCGGTCCTCCTCGGCCCGCAGCTCGGGGTGGATGGCCAGGACGATGAACCGGTCGGCCTGGATAGCGGCGCCCAGAGGGCCGAAGATGCGCTCCGTGACCAGGAGGGTATCGAGGTCGGCGGAGCGCAGGGCTCCGGGCGGTAGGTCGCGCAGGCGGCCAGTGACCAGCGGTGAGAGCAGGCCCAGGGGGCTTCCCACCTCGCGGAGACGGTTCACGGCGGCCCGCTGGGCCTCGATGGCGGCGGCCTTGGAAGCGAGGGACTCCTCCAGGCGGGCCAGGGACTGCTCGATGCCGGTGGCGCCCTCAAAGCCGGTCCGGATGTCGTCCAGGGAGATACCCGCATCAGCCATCCTGCGGATCCACAGCAGGCGGATCATGTCGTCGTATCCGTAGCGGCGGCGGTCGTCGCTGCCGCGTTCCGGTTCGGCGAGGAGCCCGATGGCGTGGTAGTGGCGGATGGCGCGGGGTGTGGTCCCGGCGAACGCGGCGGCATCGCCGATCTTGACCCGGCGGGGAATCGCAGGAAGGGGCATGCGAGGGAACCTCTCCATGTCGTGCTCGCCGCCTACTGGACCACATGCCGCTACGGCACATGCAAATCCTGCTGCCGTAGGCGCGCCCGCGCTCTCGCACCATCAAGGGCCGTACGGATCGCTGCACGGGCGGAGAAAAGTCCCGGATAAACAGACTTGGGAACAGAGCAGGGGTGGGGAATTCAGTCAATGAGTGCCATCAGGGCGGCAGCGTCCCTGGTCACAGGGCACGGTGCACGGTGAGACCACCCACGCGGCGATGCCACCGGTCATGGCGGTGCCGATGGTGACAATCTCCTTCGCGATCGTCTCCGAGTTCTGCGCCGCTGTCCTCCGACGTCGACGATGGATCGTCTGTCACTGAAGTTGGACTGGCCAGGCAGTCGTGGCGAGTCATTCCTTGATGGATTACGCAGCGCGTCACAGCCGCGTGACCAAATCGCCGACACCACGTGCAGCCGGAGCCGTCGGGTACAAGGAGCGCACATCCCGCGTTCTCCGGCGCGTACTGCGGCCGCGGTGGCCGCGAGCCTGCGAAGCACATGGGTCCACCGCCTGATGGCACCGCGCCGAGATACGACCGCAGGAGGAGTCCGCTACCTCCTGCGGTCGCAAAGCGGCCGTTCACCTGACGTGCTCGATTGCGACTCTGGTCGCATGCGATCGCGACTCGGGATCGATGTGGCATCGCACGCCCCGCCCCGAGGATGGCCGGGTGACCGAGACCATCGCGGGGCTGTACATGTCCCCTCTGGAAGTTCTTGCCTTGCTGGGTGCCGTTGCGCTGGTGGTGGCGCGCTGGCTTTCCCTCGCGGCTCGCCCACGCGTCACGATCGCGGCGGTGACGGTTCTCGTACTGTCCGCGATCGTGCTGAGTGTGGTGGGGATCCGCTGGCAGATGCTGCCGGTGCTGGCAGGCGCTGCCATTGCATTGCCGTTCACCCTCTCTCCCCTGCTGCGACGCCATACCGGCCGGCCGGCGTGGCGGGCCCGTTGGTGGCTGGCGTTGCCGGGGTCGATGGTCTGCCTCGGCTTGATGGCCACGGGTCCGGTGGCCGCCTGGGCCTTTCCTGTACCCGTGTTCCCCGAGCCGTCGGGCCGTTTCGCGGTCGGCACCCAGGTGGTGCAGAAGACCGACCCGCGCCGCCCCGAGACATTCACCGCCGATCCGCACGACCGGCGCACGGTTGTGATCCAGCTCTGGTATCCCGCGCAGAAGAGCCCCGCAGGCGTGCAGCGGGCCCAGTACCTCGGACGCACGGAGCACGAGGCGCGCACCGTCTCCGACGCCCTCGCCCGCCAGGTCGGCCTGCCTGGCTTCCTGGTCAACGGCGTCCCGCGTGCCCACACCCATTCGGTCTTCAACGCTCCGGTGGCCGGTGGAGGCGAACGGTTCCCGGTCGTGCTGTTCTCTCCAGGGTCGGGCGGAGTGCGTACCCAGAGCACCGCCTGGGCGGAGGAACTGGCCAGCCATGGCTATGTGGTTGTCGGCCTCGACCACCCGTACGACTCCGCCGCCGTCGTCCTCGCCGACGGCCGGACGATTCACACCAGGACCGCCTCCACCGGAGTCCGGGACAAGGACGACGAACTGGCGGTCAGCTGGACGGCTGTCCGGGCCGCCGACCTCAGCTTCGTCCTCACTCAGCTGGACCATCTGGACCGAGGCGAGATTGCCGGCCCGCTGACCGGACGCCTGGACACCAGCCGGGTCGCGGTCACCGGCCACTCCATGGGTGGTGCCGCCGCTTTCCAGGCAGCCCGGCAGGACCGCCGGTTCGACGCCGTCATCGATCTGGACGGCTACCCCCACGGCCCCACTTCCCCCTCCCTCCAGCAGCCGACGCTCGCGCTGACCCAGGCCATCACCCCGGGAACCGACCCGCGTTACCTACCCCGCCTCACCAAGGCCCTCAAGCTCAACACCGCGACGAGCTACCGGATCACCATCCCCGGCGCCGCACACCTCACCTTCATGGACGGCCCCCTGTACCTGCCGCCTGTGCCCTCGGCAGTCGGCTCCCTGGGCCGCACCGACAGCCCGCACGTCGTCGCCGCAACCACGCTCGCCTTCCTGGACACCACCCTGCGGCACAAACCCGGTGACCTCGCCAGCGTTCTGTCGGCCTACGGCAACCTCAGCGTCTACCCCCCGGACAACAGCCGCTGATCAGCTGTGCCACGAAAGCCGACGGCACAGCAAGCCATCCTGGGCTGGCCCCGAGCCGGTCCGATCGCCGCCCAGATCATCGCGGCCATCGCGGTCAAGAAAGGCCGCGACTCCTGGCAGGGCAGGGGCTGCTGCGTAGCCCTGCCACAACGGTGGTGCCCGTCGGTGCCGAGGCGGGTCACGTCCGCTGGAGTGGTGTATCGACGGCCACTCGGTGATCTTGTTTTGAGGCCATGCGGTGAGTTCGGTGGGCTCCAGCGCAGGAGGTCCGCATCACGCCTCGGAAAGGTCTGATCCGGGGTGGTCGGCTGCCGACGCAGCCTGTCCACTCAGGCCTTGAGGGTGTGTCCAGTCGTTGCGTCCACGTGATCGGGAATCTCATCGTGGCGGTCGCCCACGGTTGGTGTCCCAGTCGGCTCGAACATGAGGATCGCGGCACCGGAGGGTGCGTACGGTTTGTGCTCGGTACCTGCGGGGACGGTGAAGACCGCTCCCTGCGGAAGCAGGACCGTGCGCTCACCCTCGGGCTCACGCAAGGAGATGTGCAACTCCCCGTCGAGCACCAAGAAGAATTCGTCGGTGTCGTCGTGGGCGTGCCAGATGTGTTCGCCTGCGACCTTGGCGATCCGGACGTCGTAGTCGTTGACGCGCGTGACGATGCGGGGGCTCCACAACGCATCGAAGGAGGCCAGAGCCTGGCTGAGGGGGATGGGCTGGTTACTCATGGGCTCATCCTCCGCCGTTTCGCAGGGGCAGCGTGAGTGCTAGGAATTGCACATGACGAAAGAATCCTCGCACCAAGCTCACGCGGCGGGCACACACCGGGTGGTCGTGATCGTGGACGAGAACTCGAACCCTTTCGAGCTCGGCTGTGCAACCGAGGTCTTCGGCCTCCGCAGGCCGGAGATCGGCCGCGCCCTCTACGACTTCAGGCTCTGCTCCCCCGAGCCCCGCACCCCGATGCGGGACGGATTCTTCACGCTCACGGGAGTCGCCGGCTTGGAGGCGGCCGATGCGGCGGACACCCTGATCGTCCCCAACCGCCCCGACGTCGAGGTGCCCCGCCGACCCGCTGTGCTCGACGCCATCCGGCGGGCGCACGCGCGTGGCGCACGCCTGATCGGCTTCTGCAGTGGCGCCTTCAGCCTGGCCGAGGCCGGCGTGCTCGACGGGCGGCGGGCCACCGCCCACTGGCAGTGGGCGGCTTCTTTCCGATCCCGCTTCCCTGCTGTCCACCTCGAAACAGACGTGCTGTTCGTGGATGACGGTGACATCCTCACCGCTGCGGGAAGCGCGGCCGCACTCGATCTCGGGCTGCATGTGGTCCGCCGCGACTACGGCGCCGAGATTGCCAACTCCGTGAGTCGGCGACTGGTCTTCGCCGCGCACCGGGACGGCGGGCAGCGGCAGTTCGTGGAGCGTCCCATGCCCGACTTCCCCGACGAGTCCCTGGCACCCGTCCTGGCCTGGGCGCAGGAACGGCTCGACTCACCGCTCACGGTGTCAGACCTTGCGGCACAGGCGGCGGTCAGCCCGGCGACGCTGCATCGTCGCTTCCGGGCGCAGCTGGGAACGACCCCATTGATGTGGCTCACAGGGGAACGACTTGCCTTGGCCTGCCGATTGATCGAACGAGGCGAGTCACGCTTTGAGGTGGTCGCACGGCGGAGCGGGCTGGGCACCGCTACCAACTTGCGCACGCTGATGCGTCGCGAGACGGGCATCACCCCATCGGCGTACAAGCGTCGGTTCGGGCCAGAGGTGAATTGACGGCGGGGACGTCCCCCAACGGTTTCTGAATACAGCCACGGTCGGGGAGTGACCGAATAGCGCACGGCCAGAACACCGCCTCTTCACCAGTAGGCCTCGCCGACCGGAGGCCGTGCCGCCGCTGCCCGGCCCCTGGAGTCGGTGATGGCCGGCCAAGACGAGGACCTGGTCGACGTCGACCTCTACGACGACGGCAGCTTCCCGGACTTCGGCCGCAACCAGGCCCCCGGCGCCGTCGCGGTGTTCGCCGCGGTGCGCGGCAAGGGCCCCGTGCCGGAAACCGGGCCGGCCACCCGCCGCCGGTTACGGGCGATGGGCCTGAGCCCCGGCGGCCACGGGCCCGTCGGTCGGCTCGTCTTGCGCAGCGGGCGCTGGGCGTGGCTGTACCACATCGACCTGGCGGTGCCCGAACGGACACCGGCGCTCGCCCAAGAGCGAGCGCTGGACCGGGCTATGGCCGCGAGGTCCACGTGCCCGGAGTGCAGGCGCCGGTACCACTGCTGCCTGCCGCTGCCGGTGCCCGCCGACGGGCAGCTCGGCCCCTGGCGGCCGTCGCCGGACCTGGTGCAGCAAGTCTTCCAGCAGCTGCCCGGCTTCCGGCCGTGACCCGCCGCAGTAAGAAGCCGCTGTTCGAGCCGGGGCTCATCCCGGCTCCCGGCGGCCTGCTGGGCTGGCGGGACGCCCGCCACTTCGACCGCTGGCAGGAACTGCCGTGCATGCTGTGCGACACGGACACGCGGATGCGGTCCCACGACGGAGAGCCCGTGCACAAGACGTGTGCGGAGTCCTGGATCGCCGCGAACCCGGTTGAGGCACGCCTGGGCCGGTGCGCCTCCGACATCCAGCCCAGGCGTCGGCACGACGACGACCACGCCTGACACCCCTCTCCTCCCCACCCGCGGCCACCGGCCACCAGCCGGTGGCCGCCCCCTTTCATCTGTACGGAAGGACCCTCATGGCAACCTTCGGTCCCACCGGCCGGCCGGCGCACACCGTCGGCCAGGCCGTCGCCCTGACCCTGCTGCGCGACGGCTACACCCAGCGCGCCATCCACACCCGCACCGACGTCGCCCCCCGACGAGCTGTACCCGCTGGCAGCGCTGCGCGGCATCACCGCCCCGCACGGCACCAGCGAGGGCCACGCCTGCCACGAAGCCCGCGGCGAAGACTCCTGCGGGCCGTGCGAGACGGCCCAGGCCCGCGCCGACGCCCGCGCCCGGGCAAGGTCCACCCGGCCGCCGCCGCGGCCGCGTGCGCCATCTCCTTCGGCACACCCGCTACGCCGCGGACCGCCGCGTGCCGGACGGAGCAGATCGAACCCGACCGCGACGGTGGCGCCTCCTGCCCGCTGCACGAGGCCGCCGCCCTGCTCACCGACGACGCCGGGCAGCGCCTGAACTGGGCCGCCCGCGCCCTTCACCCGCAAGGTGATTCCGCATGGCCTCGCTGACCTACCCGCACCTGCCGCATGCTGGCACCTGCGGCTATTGAAACTTGTGGAATGCCTGGAAAGGCCGAGGCGTATGCCGACGGGGCCGGTTGAGAAGGAGCCCTCGTACGGTTCGGTCCTGCCGGTCGGGCTGTGTTTCGTGGGCCCCAGGAGCGTGCGCGAGCCTCTGCCTTCAGTCGACCGGCGGCGTCTCCGTGGGGCTGGCAAGAACGGCCCCTGGTACGACACGTGCTCCTCGATACGTATACGGCGCGAGATCCACGACACCGCGCGAACGCTGGCGCAGCCAGGTCCCCATACCCGTCCTGTGGCTGTGACTGTGGCTCGACCGTCCGTATCCCCGACGGCGCGTCCATCGACGTCCACGGGCGACCGCCCCACCCGACGACGGCACGATCTGCACGTCTCCGCCGCACGCACGCAGCGGCACGGTCGGGGGGCGCTTGGGTTCATGGCTTCTGGCGGCCGGTGCCGTACCGGGCGAGCATCGTCTCCACGGCCTCGTCGACGGCGTAGCCCGTCTCCCGCGCGGCAGGGTCCCAGTCGGTGAGCAGCATCCGGGGCCACAGGACGAAGTTGGCGATCATGCCGAGGAACTGGTTTGCGGCACTCTCTGCATCGGGCACGCGGGCGGTGCCGGCCTCGTGCTCGGCCTGCAGGTAGAGCCGCACGGAGTCCAAGTAGGGCAGCTTTCCCAGCTGGAACTGCATCCTGCCCAGCTCGGGCAGGCGCGGCAGCTCGGCGATCACGATCCTGAACAGGGCCGTCATACCGGGCCGGCCCACCAGCTCGGCGTACTGGCGGCCGATGGCCACCAGTCCCGCACGCAGGTCGCCTGCCGGGGGCCGGACCGGCGCCTGGCCGGACCCCTGCTGCCAGGACTCGGTCACGATGGCCTCGAAGAGGGCCGCCTTGGTCGGGAACTGCTTGAACAGCGTCGACTTCGACACCCCGGCCGTCTCTGCGATCCGGGCCAGTGACGTCCCGCCGTATCCGCGCTCCAGGAACAGTGCGGTTGCGGACGAGGTGATCGCTTCCCGCTTCTGCTGAGCCAGCCGTCGGTGGTGGTCGGAGAGTCCTTCTGCCATGAGGACAGTATGCCTCTACGGCGAGGCGAGTCACTTGACTCGCCTCTGGGGTGGCCCTACGGTGAAGGAGGCGAGTCGGTCGACTCGCATTCCGCGCCGCGGCAGTGGGCCCGGCGGTCTCTTTCCTTTTTCACCCGAGGAGCAGTTGCATGGACAGCCAGAAGATCGCGCTGGTGACCGGTGCCAACCGGGGGCTGGGCCGCAGTACGGCGGTGGCGCTGGCGCAGCGTGGGGCCAGAGTGATCGTCACATACCGGGGCGACGCGGCGGGGGCGCAGGAGACGGTTGAGGCGGTGCGGGCGGCCGGGTCCGCCGCTCTCGCGCTGCGTCTGGACATCAGCGACGTCGCTTCCTTCCTCCCCTTTGCGGCAGAGCTCGGCGAGCATCTGCGGCTCTGGGACGCCATGCGGCCCGACGTCCTGGTCAACAACGCCGGGGTGGGGATTTTCAGCCCCCTGGAGCAGGTCAGCGTCGCGGACTTCGACGTGATGATGAATACCAACGTTCGCGGGACGTTCTTCCTCATCCAGGCTCTGCTGCCGCTGCTTGCCGACCCCGCCGGCGTCATCAACGTCTCCAGCTCCCTGACCCGCCACACCAGCCCTGCCACCGCCGTCTACTCGGCGTCCAAGGCCGCCATCGAGGCGCTCAGCCGCACCCTTGCCCTGGAACTGGGTCCGCGCGGCATCCGGGTCAACTCCATCGCCCCGGGGCCGACCGCCACCGACTTCAACGGCGGCGCCATGCGCGATGACACCGACATGCGAGCGGGGCTGGCGGCGCAGACCGCTCTGGGCCGCGTCGGCGAACCCGCCGAGATCGGCGACGCCATCGCCACCCTCGCCTCCGACAGCCTGCGCTGGGTCACCGCCCAGCGCCTCGAAGTCTCTGGAGGCGCCCTGCTCTAGCGGCACGGGCAAGCACCGGCGGCTCGAGGGCACCGGCCGCATTCCCGGACCAGCGCGGTGGGCCAGGGCCGCAGATGAAGTTTCCCCGTGATCCCGGACACGTGATGGTTATGCCGCGAAGGCATGCTGATGCCGTTGCCTGGTCTCGGCCGGGGTGAGATAGCCGAAGGTCTTGTGCTTGCGCAGTCGGCGGCGGTTGTAGAAGCCTTCGATGAAGGAGAAGACCTCCGCGCTGGCGGTGGCCCGGTCGGGCCGGGTACGGGTGCCGATCTCCTCCTTGAGCAGGGCCCAGAAGCTCTCCATGGCAGCGTTGTCGAAGCATGATCCGGTGCGTCCGCAGCTCTGCCGCAGCCCGAACTCCCCTATTCGTTCCCGGAAATGGGTGGACGTGTATTCGCTGCCGCGATCGCTGTGGATCACGCAGCCGGGCTCCAGTCCGCCCCGGCCGTGGGCCATGTCGAGCGCTTCGACGACGAGTTCTGCGCGGTGGTGGTCGGCCATGGCATAGCCGACGACCTCGCGGGTGGCCAGGTCCAGCCAGCAGGCGAGGTAGAGCCAGCCCTCTGCGGTGGGCAGGCAGGTGATGCCGCCGACCAGCCTGGTGCCGGGGCGCCCGGCATGAAAGCCGCGGCCGATCAGGTCCGGAGCCGGCTTCGCCTTCACATCAGGCCGGGTCAACGAACGCCTCCTGCGGCGGGTGACACCGCGGATGTCGCGTTCACGCATCACGCGGGCGACGCGTTTGCGGTTCACCCGCCGACCCGGGCGCCGCAGTCCGGCGTGGATGCGCGGGACCCCGTAGGTGTGGCGGGAGACGATGTGCACCACAGCGATCTTGTGCGCGAGCGTGTCGTCGGCGGCCTGCCGGGCGCGGCGGACGGCCTCGCCCTCGCGCCAGGCGTAGGAGGAGGAGCGGGCGACCTTCAGCACCCGGCACAGCAGGACGATCGGATAGGTCGCCTTCTCCGCATGGATCAACCGGCACAGCTCGCTCACCGGTCGTCCTCCTTCACGAAGAAGGCCGTCGCTTTTTCAGGACCCCGATCATCTGCTGCTGTTCGCGGACCTCCTTGCGCAGCCGCCTGATCTCCTCGCGCTCGGCGCTGGTCAGCTCGCCGGACCCGCCCTCGCCCCGGTCCGCCTCCGCCCGGCGGTACCGACCGCGCAGGGACTCGGAGCTGATCCCGAGTTCCCGGGCGACGGCGGTGACCGTCTTGCCCGAAGAATCGACGAACGCGATCGCGTGCCGCTTGAACTCCTCGGTGTACCGCTTCGTGTACTTGCTTCCCGCCTGGTGCTACTTCCTCTGGAACCTCAAGATCCCAGTCTCCAGGTGTCCACGATCAAGGGGAAGCTTCAATCCGGTGCTGTCCCCGTCATCGCGACACCGTGAGGTTGAACCTCGCGTCGCCCAGGGCTCGCACTGTTGCGAAGTACAGCGAGCCGGCTTGTTCGGTCGCGGTGGCCGTGTGGATGCCGCCCAGGTCGATGATGCCGGTATCGGGCCAGCCCAGGTCGCCGAGCAGGCCGGTGACCACCGTCTTCGCCGCGGCGTCGTCACCGCTGACGAAGACGGTGGCCGCGGGGACCGATGCGAGCGGGTCGACCATGATGGCGAAGTTCATCGTGTTGAGGGTCTTCACCACGCGTGTGCGCGGGAACCGTCTCTGGACCCGGACGGCCACCCCGTCGCCGGTGTGCCCTGTGGCGGTCTGCGGGGTGATCGTCGCCGAGGGGTCGAGCAGGATCTTGCCGCCCAGCACCTCGTCCCCGATCTCGTCCAGGACGCCGAGCACGTCGTCGCCGGGCAGGGCCGTGACGACGAGGTCGCAGGAGGCGACGGCGCTGCGGTGGTCGAGCCGGTCTGCTCCCGTGGGTGTCCGGGATCCGTAGAGCACACGGTGGCCTCGTGTTGTCAGGCGTGTGCCCAGCGTTGAGCCGACTTTGCCGGTTCCGAGGACGGCGATGTTCACGGATTGCTCCTCTTCGGTCCTCGGTGAGGGCGACGTTGCGTACTCACCTGGTTTCCACCGTGGCGAGAGGTACCGGCAGGGACGGGAGCAGGTCGAGCGCCGTTTCCCAGGACCGGTCGCCGAGAAGCTGGGAACGCAGGTAGGACAGGACCAGTGCGCGCAGTGCGGCGACGCGGGCCGGGTTCTCGTCCGTGGTCTCGGCCGCGTCGTAGCCGGAGATCCCGCCGAACAGGTGCCCGGCCCCCAGCATCATGAGCAGCGTCTTGTTACCGCCCGGGCTGTGTGTGTAGGCGTCCCACCGGTAGCTCGGGCGGCTGGAGAAGTTCGGGTTCAGGTCCTCCTCGCCGGCCACGACCAGCGTGGTGCCGGTCATCGTCGCGAAGTCCGGGTACTGCAGCGACGGGTAGTGCTCCCTGGCCCACGAACCGAAGTGCTCGTCGGCGATGCCGGGGGCCCCGATGACGACACCTGCCGTCAGTCGTGGGTCCGACAGGTCCTTCTCCCGAGGGTCCTGCGGCTCCAGGACCTGCATGCCCATCAGCAGCGACACCGTGTGGCCGCCCAGCGAGTGACCGACTGCCGCGATCCTGCTGGTGTCGACGCGTTGCGGCAGGCCGGGGACGGCGCCGAGGATCTCCGGCAGACGGTCCAGGACGGCGTGCATGTCGAGGGCGCGGTCGTGCCAGAAGAGGGGTGCGTCGGGCAGGGCCTGCTCGCGCAGTCCGAGCACGGTGGAGTCGAGGTGTGTCGGCTGGATGACGACGAATCCGTGAGCGGCCCAGAAGTCCACGAGCGGGCCGTAGCCGCGCAGCGAGGACAGGAAGTTTGCGCCACCGTGCCCGTGGGAGAACACGATGACCGGCAGCCCGGTGCCCGTCGCGGGCGCCGTGACCTTGATCTCCAGCCGGACGGGCCTGTCCGGGACGTCGAGGACGACGGGGCTGTAACTCAGGATCGGCGTCGGATCACCGACCGGGAAACCGGATGCATCGGCGTATGCAGTGTTCAAGACCATCTCCTCTGCGCGGTCCACGGGCAGTTGCCGTCCGTTCGGACACACCGTCGGACCGTCGACAAAAATCTTGCCATAGAAGGCAAGTTTGCGCAAGAAGGCATTTATGCTGGGTGAGGCGTCCATGCTATACATGGCAAGAACCGCGTATTGGCGCATGCCGAGACGAACGACGAGAGGGAGGGCGCGGTGACGACAGGGAAAGGTCCCGGACTGCGGGAGCGGAACAAGGCACGCCGTCGGCGCCACATCCTGCACACCGCCCTGCGACTGTTCGTAGAACACGGCTACGAGGGGACGACCATCGCCGACATCGCCGAGGCCGCCGACGTGGCCCCGCGAACGGTGACGGGCTACTTCTCCTCCAAGCTCGACTTCGTCACCGAATGGCCGGCCGAACGCGAGCAGCGGCTCATCGCGCTCTACCACGCCGATCCGTCCGTCGACTTCGTCGAACTCGTCGACAAGTGGTGGCGCGACCTGCGTGACCACCTCGATCATGAGGAGGCGGCGCTGACCCGCGCGATGGCGCTCGCCAATCCCGGCGTCGTCGCCCTGGCCGAGGTGGAGGTGTCACGCCGGATCGCCGGGACCGAGTTCCCCTTCGACGGCACCGATCAGGAGGACCCGTTGGAGGCCGCCGGCCGTGCGGCGATCAGAGGCGTCAACCGATCCTTCGAACGCAGTGTCGCCGAGGGCCGTATGACCGACCGCCTGCACGAGGATCTGCTGAACCTGATCCGCAGCATCGCCGAGAGAACCCATGTCGGCCACGGCGCACTCAAGCTCGACCGCTGACGCGCGCGCCGCACCGGCCGCAACCGCCCTCGCTACGGCCCGCGCTGCCTGAGAGGTTGACACTGTCGGGGATCTTGGTCGAGCGTCGATCTGGGTTCTGGCACGAGTTCCGTGAAGTGGTCACGGTTAGTGATCGGCGGGTGTTTCGAGGGCTTGGAGGATCCGTCGCACTTCCTGGCGCCACTGACCGGCGTCAGCGCTGTCCACCCAGTCGGTCGCCATCTCTGATCCGTCCCGGAGAACCCGGTCCAGTGCGAGTCTCGCCGACGCGCGAAGCGAGGCCGGCGGTTCGGGCAACGGTTCTCTGGGGCCGTCATCGGGGTCAATCACGATGGGGCTGTCCGGGAGGGTGCTGGCGAGGAGAGCGCCGACGGCAACGGCTTCGGACCCCTCTCCGCCCTCGATGCGCTCTCCCGAGCCGGTGACTCGCTGAACGCCCGCTCCAGCACGCCGATGACCTGCTGGTGGGTGAGTCCCTCAAGTGCACCGACGAAGTCAGCGGTGAGGTCGCTGTCGAACGGGCCGGTTCCCCACGTTCCCATGCATGACCCCTGACATGGCTGTCTTTGACGAAGGCGTGATTCCAGGAGCCACTGACGGAAGAGGCCTGGCGTGACGCTCGTAGGATTCCTACATGCCCGAGCCGTTACGGATGAGCCGCCGCACGTGGATTGCCACGTGGGTGGTGCTGTGCGTGGCCGGTATCGCAGCCACCGCCGCACTGAACGCCTTTCCGGAGCCTGACCCGCAGCCCGAGAAGCCCGTCAGCGCCGAGTGTGCCCAGTACATCGCGGACATCGAGACGCAGTTGGCCAAGGCCAAGAGGGAAGGCAACGACGACGGCGTGCTGGCCTTCACGCGAACCCGGGTCGGCGCGGACGACTGCCGCCCTCACCTTCTCCACGGCCGCGGCCAACCCCGCAAGGGGTGGTGATGCCGCGCCCGGGCACGTACCCGGCGGGCTTCCGCACTGGCTCGGGGCGTACGGCGGCCGCGGCCGCCGCCCACACCCGCGCGCCCTCCTCCTCGTCGGCGTCTGCGCCCCGGGCGAACGCCTGGACGGTGCGCAGGGTGGAAGCCGCCCGTCCAGCGACCGGCGCAGCGTGCACACCGAGACCGGCAGCTTCCCGGCGTCGGCCCGCCGCGCCGGGGCAGCGAAGGTGCGCCGTCCCTTCGCCGCGCGCAACCAGCCGCGCAGCCGCGCCAGTTCCACCGGCTCGGCCGCCCGGCGGCTCACCCGCGACCGCCGTCGGCGGCGGAGGGCTCGGCGACGACGGCCAGGATGGCTGTGGCCGCGATATCGAGGGCGACGGCCCGGCCAACGGCTTCCCACCTCGCTGCGATGCATCCGATTACTGCGCCGGATCCGGATCCGGTTGGGGACGACCCGGCGGCCTGCCCAAGGCACTGCTGGACTGGCCGTGCCTGTGAACGCCCCCGGTCAAAGACGTGGCCGCGGTGGTGGGACGGAGCGTTGAGGAAGTCAGACGGCGCCGCCAGTCCGGCCGTGCGGCCGCCTGACACCGCCATGCCTCGGCAGGGATCAGGACCCGGAGGCGGGACGGCGGGGGGAGGGAACCGCGCTCAGGAGTTCCCACAGCGGAGTGGAGCCGGCGGCCCACCGGGCGAGCAGATGGCGGTCGACGAGGTGGAGTCGCTGGGAGCGGGCGAAGGCGACGGCTTTGTCCGTGAAGCGGCTGTTGGTGACCAGCACGACAACGTCGCCGTTGTGGACGGGCCGGCCGGTGCCGTTCAGGACGTGCAGGTCCGGGGTTCCGACAGCGGAGCCGGCCAGTCCGGCCTTGCGGTGCTTACATTGGATCACCCACAGGCGGCCGAAGGGATCGGTGGCCTTCACATCGGCGCCATTGTCGCCGGCCCCACCGACCCGGATCGCCTCGGGGCAGCCGTCACGGCGCATCAGATCCCGTACGGCTTCCTCGAACTGCCGGTGGTGCAGGGCGTCGATCTGTGGCATCGCGTAGCGCAGTCCCTGCTCCCGCACCCGGTTCCAGCGGGCGGCCTCCCGGCGCCGGTGCACCCATACCCCGCCGGCCGCCGTCGCGGCGAGCAGCAGCACGATCGGCACCCAAGGGTGCGCGGCCAGCCACCGCAACATGCCGACCACCAGGCTCCACACCACGGCGAGCACCAGGAGCAGCAGACCGGCCTGCTCCCAGCCGGAGGCCCGCCTTGGACGGTAGGAAGTCGGGCGACGCCTCGGCGCGGACCGGCGTCGAGAGGCGGGAGACGTACGGCTTGGGCGTCGGGCGGGGGAGCGGCGAGTGCTCCGGGATCGAGGACTCATGTGCCGGCCTGCGAGATGCCGTTCACCAGCTGCTTGATCACGTTGAAGATGCCCTGGCCCAGTGGGGTCGGCGCGATCACGATGCCCAGGGCCAGGACGAAGAGGGCGGTGTTGCGTTCCTCGACGCGGCTTCTGGCCTGGGTCCTGCGGCGTAGCCGCATCACCACGATGACCGCGAGCAGCACCCCCACGTTGATCGTCACCATGCGAAACCCGCTCCCGCCCCGCCCTCGTCTCCTGCACTGTTCCTGGCTGCCCTGAAGGGGCCGGGGAACAGTGCAGCCGATCAGGCGACCGGATCGCAGCGGGTCAGTGGACGTTGGCGGAACGTCGCCGAATGCTGTCCGGTTACCGTCCGGACACCCGTTCCCACAGGTGAACGAGGCAGAGGACCCGCCCGGCCGTTCCGGCGCATCGACACCGGCCACCCGCAGCTGCGAGCGGGGCCGGGGCCGGCGGCAGATGGCCATCCGCACGGGTGCTTGCGGCCCCTGTCGTGGATCAGACAGTGAGGAGCTGGTCGGCGACGGCGTCCAGCCCCAGGGCGTGGGCACCCTTAACAGTACGGCGCCCGGGAGGAGGATGGCGCGGACGGCGGCGCTGACCATGTCGGCGGTGTGCCGGTCGGGGGCGGTACCGGCGGCGGCGGTGTGGACGCCGGTCAGGACGTCGGCGCCCTCTCCGGTGCCGACGAGGTGGGCGAGGTCGGCCCGGGTGGCGGCGTCCCCAACCTCACAGGGCAATCACCTAGGTATGTTGATCGGACAGGTTGGTGACGCGGCTGGCTGGTGGGTGGCCGCCGATGCCGGTGTGGGGTCGATGGTAGTTGTACCAGTCCAGCCAGTCGGGAAACGCGGTCTGGCGTTCGCGGTCTGAGGTGTAGGGCCGCTGGTAGGCCCACTCCTCGAGCAGGGTGCGGTGGAATCGTTCGACCTTGCCGTTGTGCCGGGGCGTGTAAGGCCTGGTCCGCTGGTGACGAGAGACCCATGAGGTCAAGGAGCGTGCGAAGACGGCGGCGCGGTAGTTCGCGCCGTTGTCGGTGACCACGCGAACAACCCGGTGGATGCCGTGGGCGGCGAAGAACGCGCGGGCGCGGCTGAGGAACCCCACGGTGGTGACGGCCTTCTCGTCGGGGAGGTGTTCGGTGTAGGCCGGGCGGGAGAACCCGTCGACGGCGGAGTGCAGGTAGATGTATGTACCCGCCCTTGGTCCCGGCGGTCTTCGCGCGTTGGGCTGATTTTGCCTGCTCGGAGCCGCGTCCGTGGACCCTCCACCCGCCGCCGTCGGGGATGCGTCCTACCTTCTTGACGTCCAGGTGGACCATGTGGCCCGGGTAGCGGACCACGATCTGTTTCGGCGGGCGCCGGTTGGCCGAGCCGTCGGGGTCGAGGAACCGGCGGTGGTTGATGCCCAGACGCGCCAGCCACCGGCCCACAGTACGTTCACTGATGCGTACGCCCTGGTCCGTGAGTTCGAGTGCGATCCTGCGGGCGGACCACTTGTTGTCCCGCCGCAGCTGCTCGATCCGTTCGACGACGTCGGGCGGGGTCTGGGTCGGTGAGGAGTGCGGGACACTCGGATGGTCCCGGAGCCCGGCTTCGCCGTACTGGTCGTAGCGGTTCTTCCACTTGGACAGGCGGGCCCGGGAGACGTCTGCCTCGGCAGCGACGTGGGCGATCGGACGGGCGCGGCAGCGCTCGACGAGTCGTCGGCGTCCCTCAATGGTCAAAGGAGCGTTCGCATGCGTCATTGGAGCACCTCGGCGCTCCGGCCAGCCGCGATCACTGTGCGAAGTGGGAATGCGATGAGCAGCGCGACAGCGACCAGGAACCCGCTCGACCACAGAGGCCCGATATTTCCGAGTGCGGTGCCGAGGGTGGTCGCGGCGATGAGGGGGCCAACGGCGGCGCCGACGTTGAGTGCCGCCGTCGCGTACGAGCCAGCCATGGTCGGGGCTCCTGCGGCTTCATAGAGGACCCGGGTGATCAGGGTGCTGCCCAGCGCGAACGACAGGGCGCCCTGTACGAACACGAGGGTGAACAGGGCCACCGGCTTGTCGGCCAGCACTGCGAGGGCCGGCCAGCCGATGAGCAGCAGCGGGCCGCCGACTGCGATGACCGGACCGGGACGCTGGTCGGACAGCCGGCCGGCGATGGTGACCCCGGCGAAGGAACCGGCACCGAAGAGCACCAGAACGACAGAGATCCACAATTCTCCCAGCCCGGCGGCGTCGGTCACGACGGGGGCGAGGAAGGTGAAGCTTCCGAACGTGGCTGCGTTCACCAGCGCGCCAAGCAGCATCACCAGAATCAACGACGGCCTTGTGAGCTGGGCGAGCTCCGCTTGCAAGGCTGGCCCGCCAGTCGCCTCTTGCTTCGCACGTCCCGCCGGGATTGCCTTGAGGATGCCGAGAGCTGCAGGCAGGCAGAGAGCGGCGACGGCCCAGAAGGTGGCCCGCCAGCCGAGCACCGTGCCGAGTACCGACCCGCCAGGGACACCGGCGATCGTGGCCACCGTGGTGCCGGACAGCAGCACGGCCAGCGCACGTCCCTTCTTGTCGGGTGGGACCAGCGTGGCGGCAGCCGTGAGAGCGACGGCGAGAAACCCTGCGTTCGCGAGCGCGGCGACTACCCGGGTGGCGAACAGGACTGGAAAGCTGGTGGTGACGGCGCCCACGGCGTGCGCTGCCGCGAAAGTGAGGATGAACCCGAGAAGGCTGGAGCGCCTGGGCCAGTTGCGGGCGAGCGCAGCCACAAGGGGAGCACCGATGACCATGCCGACCGCGAAGGCCGAGGTGAGCGTGCCTGCTGTCCCGATTGTGACGTCGAGATCTGAGGCGATGTCCGGCAGGAGGCCGGCGAGCATGAACTCCGAGGTGCCCATGGCGAAAACCGCCATGGCAAGCAGATACAGCGGGAGAGGCATCGAGTGGCTCCGAGGTGAGGAGAGGCACGAGAAGGTCATCTCGTCACCGCGGCCAGCCCCAGGGGCACACTCGCCCGACCGCAGAATGCGGTGCGACGACAGGGCTACGAGCTCAGTGGTTCAGGGGGCTGACGGCGTGACCGAAAGCCCCCACCTTGTCTGACTCAGGACTCGACATGGCCCGCACGGTACCCGACTGATGCTCGACGAGGCACCTCGGTTTCACCGGCATTGGAGCTGGGCGACCAACGTCATGTCCCGCAACACACCCTCCGGGGACAGGTCCCCACATCCCCGTTGCGGCTGCTCTGCCCATGTCCCTTGGCTGGAGTGAAGGAGGAGGGCGGGATGGGCGGCGCGGCCGGGGATCGGGGCGCGCTCAGCCGGTTGCGCGTCGGCCGGGGCCGCCGCGCCGCTGTCGTCGTCGCACCGGATCTCTTCCACCGCGCAACGACGAACCACTCGCCGTGCCGCTGGAAGACGTGGTGTCGAGTGTCGCCCGGCGCGTCGCGTAGTCTGCCGCGCGCGGTTCGCGACTGTCCCCCCGACAGGCCAGGGACGGCCTGGAGGCGAGCGATCCGCCCGGGCGGAGTCGCAGGAGTCTCAAGGGTGGGATGCCCGGTCCCGCAAGACTCGTTTCTCGGTGTCCGTGCAGGCATTCCTCCACTGCGATGTGCCGGTTCGGTGTCAGTGGGTGGGGGTCAGCGACGGCACATCAGAGCTGGGTGTTTTCGATGGTCGGGCGTCGAGGAAGGGCATGGTCACCGTCGTGGGGCGGTTTTTGTGGCGGTGCGGCTGTCATGGGGCGGCACACCCCACTCCGCTCCACTGTCTTGAGAACGGCGCTTCTGATCCTTCCGAGGACTGCGCGGCGGCACGGTGGTCGGTGTCGGTTCTGCGCGGGCGGAAGGGGGCGGGACGGGGGAGTCGGGCGCGTGGGGTGAGGTCACGGCGGGGCTGAGGGTGTCCAGACCGGTGCTGGTTGCGCGGCTGCTGGAGCTCGAGGCGGCCGGGGCGTTGACCACGGCGCATGTGCGTGCGGGCGCCCAGGTCGGCGGGGTGAATGTGCGCACGGTGTGGCGCTGGCTGGATGCGGCGCGGACGGAGGGCCGTGTCGAGCGCAGGCCGCGGGCCCGGCTGGAGTTGTCCCACCAGATGTGGGAGGCACTGGCTCAGGCGGGCGGGAACGTTGCGGCGCTGCACCGGCACCTGAAGGCGGTCGGGGGCGAGGTGCCCTCCCTGGCGTCGTTGCACCGGGCGGTGCGCCGGGACCTTCAGGCCGGCAGGGTCCTGCCGGACCGCGCGGTGGCGCGGCGGGAGCGTGAAGAACAGCAAACGCGGCAGGCACTGTCTGACCTCGCCCTGGCCGGACCGAGTGAGGCAGGCGCGGCGAAAGTGGCTGCGCTCCGGCTGCCGCCCTCCGAGCCAGGTGCGGTCGCAGGCTCGTCGGCGGGGGAGAACGGTGCGCTGGCAGGTGTGGCGTTGCCGGCGGGCGCGCAACTGGTGCGGACGTCGTCGGTGCGGGCGGTGACCGGGGCGGTCGGGCAGGCGACGGCGACCCAGGGCGCGGCGTGTCTGTTCGGCGACCCGGCCCGGGGCAAGACCGCCATGTGCGGAGGGCGTCTGGGTCGTGGCAGGATGACGGCCGCTGATCCGAGAGGCCGATGCCGCGTAGGCGTCGGGCCTGCGCGCGAAGCGACGGGGCGGGGAGCTGAGACGTGGTCGCCTTCTCTTCCTCCGCGCTGGACGGAGTCGCCGCCAATCCGGCCCTTCCCGCACCCCTGCTGTTGCGACTGATCGCTTTCGACGGTGGGGGCCACGGCCCGCCCTTCCAAGCCCTCCACCGTCCGGGGCTTCCCGAGCCGGCCGTGGCGGCGATCCTCGCCCACCCGGTCCTGGACGCGCGAGTGCACCTCGCGATGAGCGGCCAGGCGGAGCCCGAGCAGCGCGCTCGGCTCGCAACCGACCCCTCGCTCAAGGTGCGTGCCGCCGTCGCATACGGACCCGAATGGACCCACGATCCCCGCACGAAGGTCCGTCCGCTGCCGGCCGCCGTGTGCGGCCGTCTCCTCGAAGACCCCGAACCGTCCGTGCGGAGGGCGCTGTTGGACTCGCCCCACTTGGCGCCGCCCTTCCTCGCCTCCCTGGTCCGGCATCCCGATCCGGCCGCGCGACGAGCCGCCCTGCGCGTCTGGGACGACCTGACGGCGGACGGACGCGCCACGCTGCTCGACGATCCAGACCCCGGGGCACGGCGGTCTGCCGCGCTGTGCGCGTGCCCCCACGACGCACAGCTCACGGCGGCGATGCTCCGCGACCCCGCCGCCCTGCCCGAGGCACTGCGCCGAGGGCTTCTCGACCGCCCGGACGCGGAGCGGTTCCTCGCCGAGGACGACCACCTGGCCGAGCTCGCAGGCAATCCGTCCCTGCCGGCCGACCTCGTGGACCGTCTCGCCGTCCACCCCGACGACGGGGTGCGGCTGGCCGTCTCCCTCCGGCCCGAGCTGACCGAAGCACGACGCACCGCGATCGACTTCGTCGTGGCCCCGCACGCACGAGGTGACGTGGACTGGGTGGCGGCCGGCATCGCCGATCAGGACGTACTGCACCGGACAGCGACCTCCACCCATCCCCTGCTGCGCCGCGCCGCGGCCCGCAGTCCCCATCTGCCCCGCGGTCTCCTGCGGCTTCTGGCCCGGGACACGGACGTCCTCGTGCGCACCCACCTGGCCGTATATCACCCCGACACCCCGGAGGAGGTTCTGATGAGCGTGTACGCACGGCTCGGCGGGACGTTCTCCGCCTGGATGGCGACCAGTCACCCCCGCTTCCCCCGAGAAGGGCTCGCCGCCCGCTATGCGGACCACCCGGACGGGATTTACCGGCAACTGGCAGTCCGCGACCCCGCCGCCGCCCCCGATCTGATCGAGCGGCTCAGCCATGACCCGGACGTCTGGACGCGCCAGGCGGCAACCCGCGACCCCCGCCTGCCGCTTCCCCGTCTCCTCGATGCCCTCGCCCTACCCGAGCTGGCCTCCAGCGCGGGTGCCAACCCCGCCCTTCCCCCGCATGAGATGGCCGTGGTCATGGACGAGGCCGGGGTGCCCGCATGACGACGGGCGCACGCCTGAAGCAGGCAGCCGACTCTCTTGACCCGACCCCGCCCAGCAACGCCCCGAGTGAGGACGGACGGACACCGGGACACGCTGCGGTGCAGCACGTTCACCTTGTGCACCTGGGAGTAGTAGTGCTCGTCCGCCTCGCTGCGGCGGGTGGGGATGAGTGATTCCCCGCCCGGCGCCGGCGGCCTCGGCGGCGGCGAGACCGCCGTCGTCATCACCGCGATCACCGCGGTGACCGTCCTCGCCGTCCTGGAGCGTCCGGTCCCCGCGGTCGCCCAGGGTGCCGACGCCGACGAGGAGAAGGCCGAGCAGATGCGGGACGCGGCCGCGCGCGCCGCCCGCCCGTGGCCCGCCCTCCGTACGTGCCGGGCTGGATCAGCACCCGGGCCGGGCGGGCCCGGGCCATGCGCCGGTTGAAGGCGGACGCCCGCATGCGCCTGCGCGAACGCGCCGCGCCCGCGGGCCTGCTCACCCGCAGCTCTCTGCACAACGCCTTGACCGGGCAGTGACTGGCCAACGAGCGGTGGCCGGCCGCCTTCACGGCCGCCTGCGTTGTCGGCGACGCCGCCGCCCGTGTGCTGGCCGACGCCCGCCGCTGGATCCTGGCCGGACCGCGGCCGCCGGCGGTGTACCAGTGCGAGAACGCCGAACGCGCCGATGAGCGGCGCCGGCAGGAGGAAGCCGCCCGCCCCTGGCTCGCCGCCGAGGCCGAACTCGACGAGTACGACCAGCAGTTGCGCGACGAGGAAGCGGCCGAGTTCCGGCGGGCGAGCGCGTGGGTCGACGACCTCACCGATGACGAACTGCGGGAACTGCACCAGCAGACCATGGCGGCCGGCGCGGGAGGGGACCTGCGCGCCGAGCTCGGCCAGTACCTCGCCCGCACCCGCCCAGCCGCCGCACCGCACGTCACGGACATCCTCGACGAGGTCGGACGCCTCCCCGCCCCGGAACCCCGCCGGGCGCCGGACAGCAGCACGGCAGGCACGGACGAAATGCGGCACGAGGACCGAGACATGCCTCGGAGCTCGACATGGCGCCGTCCACCGACCCGCTGCCCGTCGACCCCGTGCTCTTCGACGCGATCGTCGGCGGCCTCGATGACAGCCTGCTCGCTGCGCCGGATGAGCCGCGGCCGTAACGACCTGCCAGTCCCGACGGACCAGCCGGCTCTTCGGCTGGTGACAGCATCTTCATCGTCCGCCCGGCTTGGGTGAGTTCAGCGTCCTGGGCGGGCGCGGGGCTGGTCAGCGCTTGGTGCGTGCTCACGAGGGCGTGGTGGAGCAGAAGCGAGCCGGGGGCCGGGCGCCGGCAGAAGAGTGTGGGGCGTCTGTGCCGCCTGTGGCGTTGCTCCGGCCGGGTGACACCCGGAATGCGGTCCGTTGCCCGGGCGGTGACGCTGGCGTCATGGCATCTCACCTGACAAGGCGGCTCGCGGCCGCGCTGCTCGTCTGGCTCACCGCCGTGCCCGGAACGGCCGCGGCGGTCCCGGCCGGCGGGGACACCGGGGCTGGGGACGGGCCCCTCACGAGCGTCGGCGACGCACTGTCGGCCCTCGAGGAGGCAGCCCGTCCGTTACGTACCACCGAGGCCTCCGGTCCGCTCGAGGACCTGCGCCCCTTCGGGGAGGCGGTCGGTGACGCCGTGGTGGTCGGCGTCGGCGAGGCCGCGCACGG
>NZ_JBIBRG010000014.1:0-235767 GCF_043076215.1 Streptomyces sp. NPDC016640 | reverse complement strand
GGAGCGGGGGAAGAACTCGTACCAGGAGCCGTACAGCGCCCGCTCGCGTTCCACCAGCAGCGGCAGCGGGTCACTGCTGGTCACCAGCTCCCGCAGCGGATGCCGGGCCAGCACCGCGTCCACCGGCGGCGTCAACGCCGCCGCCAGCCGGGTGGCGCAGGGCAGGGAGTCGTCGCGCAGGGTCCTGGCCGCGGCCAGGAGCACGGCCTGGCCGTCGTCCCTCGGGACCCCGGCGGCCGCCCGCTCGTGGAGGTCGGCGCCCTCCTCCAGGACCAGCCCCGTGTCGATGCCCGCCGGCACCTTGACGGTGGCGGTCCGGCGCCAGGTGGCCACCGGGTCGCCCCACGCCTCCACGCGGTAGGTCCACCCGCCCGGGGCGTCCGCGACGACCTCGGCACCCCACCGGTCCGTGCCCGGCGCCAGCTCCCGCATCGGCGTGAACGGCCCCGGACGCCCCTCGGGGTCCTTCAGCACCACGTTGGCGGCCACCGCCTCGTGCCCCTCCCGGAAGAGGGTGGCGGTGACCTCGAACGTCTCGCCCACCACGGCCTTCGCCGGCCGCCTGCCGCAGTCGACGCGGGGCCGGACGTCCCGTACCGGGATGCGGCCGATGGTCCGGGTCGTCTTCATGGGGCTGTGCACCTCCGCCGTGCTCGGCGTCCGGGCCGGTGCCCGGACGGGGGACCACAGGGCGGCGGGAAGGTCACGGCCTTCCCGCCGCGGAGCGCCGTCCGACGGGCGGCGGGCCCCGTCTGACCGCGGCGGCCGGACGGGGCCTGTCGTTCTGTTCCTGCAGATAGGTGACGAGGGAGGTGCGCAGGTACCGTTCGGCGGCGTCCGCCGCCTCCCGCGCGCAGCGCTTGCCCATCAGCACACAGAGCGTGTAGCCGGAGTCCTCGAAGGTGGCCCGCACCGTGCGGTCGGCCGGGGCCGCCAGCATCACGCGTTCCCACGCCCGGTAGCGGCGCAGTTGCCGGGCGACTTCGGCTTTGGCGGGTAGCAGCATGGCGCCGTGCACCTTTCCGGGGCTCGATGGTGGCGCGTTGTCCCGACGGTCGGGCGGCGGCCGTGCGCACAGCTGCACGGATCCGTAACGGCGATCGAGGTCTTCACACATGGTGCACGGGTGATGACGCAAAGTCTTGTTGGCTTTTCAATCACTTGGGTCAGTGCCGGCGCGCCGCGCACCGCGCGGCGGCCTGGTGTGCTCAGGTCTCGCCCCGGAGGCCCCGGTCGTGCGCTCGTGTTGCACGAATGGACCAACCACCCCACCCTGAAGGTGACTCAGGAGCGATACCCGCTCACGTTCCGTGTCCGAGGGCCCGCCCCGCGGGGGCCGGGAGGAACGCGAGTTTCGCGGTGAGGAGCCGACGACCATGAAGACCGCAGTGCCCTGCTACTACCACCTCGACGTGGAAGTCAACCCGGAACGGGTGGGACAGGTCAGCCGCATACTGGCCGCTCACCTCCGGTTCTGGGACCTGGAGAACCTGATGGAGCCCGTCTGCGGCGGCGCCGAGATGCTGCTGCGGGCCATCGACGAGCACGCCACCGACAAGAACACGTCGATCGAGATGTGGTGGAACGGCCAGCACCTCATCACGGCCATCGGGGACAACGACCGCACCCTGCGCCCCGACCGGCAGCTGCGCGGCTGTCTCGAGCACATCGCGGCCAGCAGCGACGGCTGGGGCTGCTGCGCCACCGAGACCGGCAGCAAGGTCATCTGGTTCTCGCAGCGCGCCCGGGCCGGCGAACGCGTCCCGCTGGTGCCGACCGGGCCCGACCCGCGCGAGAGCGAGGGCCTGGACCTGCCCCGCGAGGTGAGCGTCGCCCAGCTGACCGGCCGGGTGCGTACACCGGGCGACATCCTGGAGGACGTCCGGTGACCCGGCGGCAGAACCGGAACGGGGCGCCCGCGTGGAGCGGGCGCCCCTACCCGCTGGGCGCGTCCTTCGACGGCGAGGGCACCAACTTCGCGCTGTTCAGCGAGGTCGCCGAGCGCGTCGACCTGGTCCTGGTGGACGACGAGGGCCGGCACGGCACCGTACGGCTCACCGAGGTCGACGGTTTCGTCTGGCACGGCTACCTCCCCGGGGTCGGCCCCGGACAGCGCTACGGCTACCGGGTGCACGGACCGTGGGCCCCGTCGGCCGGCCACCGCTGCAACCCGGCGAAACTGCTCCTCGATCCCTACGCGACGGCCGTGGACGGCCAGATCGACAACCACCCCTCGCTGTACGAGCGCAGCCCGCACGGACCCGACCCGGCCGACAGCGCCGGTCACACCATGCTCGGCGTCGTGACCGACCCGGCCTTCGACTGGGGCGACGACACCCGGCCCGGCCGCCCGTACGCCGACACCGTGATCTACGAGGCCCACGTCAAGGGCCTCACCCGCACCCACCCCGACGTGCCCGAGGAACTCCGGGGCACCTACGCCGGGCTGGCGCACCCCTCCGTCGTCGGGCACCTGACCTCGCTGGGCGTCACCGCGGTGGAGCTGATGCCGGTGCACCAGTTCGTCCAGGACGGCGTGCTCCAGGGCCGCGGCCTGGCCAACTACTGGGGCTACAACACCGTCGGTTTCTTCGCCCCGCACAACGGCCATGCCGCCCGCGGCAGCCGAGGGCAGCAGGTCGACGAGTTCAAGGACATGGTGAAGACCCTGCACGCGGCCGGCCTCGAAGTGATCCTGGACGTCGTCTACAACCACACCGCCGAGGGCAACGAGAAGGGCCCCACCCTCTCCTTCCGGGGCATCGACAACTGCTCGTACTACCGCCTGGTCGACGGCGACTGGTCGCACTACTACGACACCACCGGCACCGGCAACAGCCTGCTGATGCGCCACCCCTACGTGCTCCAGCTGATCATGGACTCGCTGCGGTACTGGGTCACCGAGATGCGGGTCGACGGCTTCCGCTTCGACCTCGCGGCCACCCTGGCCCGGCAGTTCCACGAGGTGGACCGGCTGTCGGCGTTCTTCGACCTCATCCAGCAGGACCCGGTGATCAGCCGCGTCAAGCTGATCGCCGAGCCCTGGGACGTGGGCGAGGGCGGCTACCAGGTGGGCAACTTCCCTCCGCTGTGGTCGGAGTGGAACGGCAAGTACCGGGACGCCGTACGGGACTTCTGGCGCGCCGAGGACCACACCCTCGCCGAGTTCGCCTCCCGGCTGACCGGCTCCTCCGACCTGTACGCGCACAGCAGGCGCCGGCCCCGCGCCAGCGTCAACTTCGTCACCTCGCACGACGGTTTCACCCTGCGCGACCTCGTCTCGTACAACGACAAGCACAACGAGGCCAACGGCGAGGGCAACCGGGACGGCGAGAGCGACAACCGGTCCTGGAACTGCGGCGTCGAGGGCGCCACCCGCGACCCCGCCGTGCTGGAGCTGCGCGCCCGGCAGCAGCGCAACTTCCTCGCCACGCTGCTGCTGTCCCAGGGCATCCCGATGCTGTCCCACGGCGACGAACTGGGCCGGACCCAGCGCGGCAACAACAACGCCTACTGCCAGGACAACGAGGTCAGCTGGATCGACTGGCGGCCGGCCGGCGAGCAGCGCGGCCTGGTGGCGTTCACGAGGACGCTCATCGCGCTGCGCGCCGCCCACCCCGTGCTGCGCCGCCGCCGCTTCTTCCGCGGCGAGACCGTGCGCCACGCGGACCAGCCGCTGCCCGACCTCGTGTGGCTGCTGCCGGACGCCCAGGAGATGACCGGCGACGACTGGCAGCGCCCGGACGCCCACTCGGTCGGCGTGTTCCTCAACGGCGACGCCATCGCCGAGCCCGACCCGCGCGGCCGGCCGCTGGTCGACGACTCCTTCCTGCTGCTGTTCAACAGCCACTGGAAACCGGTCGGCTTCCGCCTGCCCGACGCTGCCTACGGCGAGCGCTGGACGGCGCTGGTCGACACCGCCGAACCGGACGGCGCCCCCGGCGAGGCGGAGCACAAGTGCGGCGCCACCCTGACCGTCGGCGCCCGGAGCCTGGTGCTGCTGTCCCGCCCGTCCCGTACGGCGCGGTGACCGGCGGGCCCCGGGCGTCAGCGCCCGGGGCGTGAGGTCACCGTGAACTGGGCGCCCTCGTTGTCACGCAGCACGGCCTCCTCGGCGTCCTCGGACAGGACGCTGCCGCCGTGCCGCTCGGCGGCGCGGGCGCAGGCGGCCACGTCCTTCACCGTGAAGTGAACCTGCCAGTGCGGCCGGACCGCCGGGTCGGGGGCCGAGCCCGCCGCCCCCGACTCGATGCGGGCCACCACCTGCCCGCCGCTGCGCAGCACGACTTCCTCGCCCTCGTAGCGGACTTCGCAGCAGCCGGGCTTGTCGGACGCCCAGTCGAAGACCTCGCCGTAGAAGATGGCGGCGTCGAACGCGTCCCGGGTGTGCAGCCGGATGAACGCCGGCTGCACGCGGCGCCAGGTGGGCCAGTCGGTGAACAGCTCGCCCTCCCAGATCCCGAAGGCCGCCCCGTCCCGGTCGGCCAGCAGCGCCGCCCGCCCGGGCGGCAGGGAGATCGGCCCGACCGCCGTCGTGCCGCCGCGCTCCTGCACCCGCGCCGCGGCCTCGTCGGCACTGCGCACCGCGAAGTACGGCGTCCAGGCCACCGCCATCTGCCACATGGTGGCGACCCCGGCGATCCCGGCCACCGGCGCGCCGTCGGCCAGGGCGATGCGGAACCGGTCGCCGAGACGGACCGGACGCCACTGCCAGCCCAGGACCGCCCCGTAGAACTCCTCGGTCGTCTTCACGTCGCGGCTGGTCAGACTGACCCAGCAGGGCGCCCCGAACACGGAGTGCGTCGAGAAGACGTCCGTCGTGCCGGCGGGGGAGGGCATGTCGTTGTTCATGGCAGTCGCGTCCTGATCTCGTCGGCCTGGCAGCCACCCGGATGACACCAGTGTCCGCCGGACACCGGTCCGGGCGCCTGCCGAATACGCCGGTGGTGGCACGGCCGCCCCGCACCGCCCGGTGGCACGGGGCGGTCCGAGCGGTGACGATGGAGGGATCGGACACTGGGTGAAGGCACTCAAGCACTGTGCGAAGGCATCACGAGAGCGGCACACCGGACCCGGAGGTGACCATGCCCACGGACGGGGGCGCGGAGCGGATCCTCCGCTTGGAGGAAGAGGTACGGCAGCTGAGGGACGCGGTCGCCTCGCACGCGGTGGTGGACCAGGCCATCGGCATGATCGTCGCACTCGGACGGGTCTCGCCCGACCGGGCCTGGACGGTGCTGAGGGAGGTCTCCCAGCACACCAACATCAAGCTGCGCAACGTGGCCGACCTGATCCTCGTGTGGGGGCGCACCGGCCTCCTGCCGGCGGAGGTGCGGACGGTGCTGGAGGAGGCGCTGGACCGGCTCGGCCCCACCCTGGTCCCGGGCGCGCCGCCGGAGCGCCGACACTGCCGCGCGGCGCGCGTCCCGCTCAGCGGGTCTCGGCCAGCAGCTCCTCGCGCAGATGGGCGAAACAGCCGCTGAGCAGCCGGGAGACATGCATCTGCGAGATGCCCAGTTGCTCGGCGATGGAACTCTGCGTCATCCCGCGGAAGAACCGCAGATAGAGGATGAGCCGCTCCCGCTCCGGCAGCGCCTGGAGACAGGGCCGCGCCGCCACCCGGTCCACGACGGTGTCGTACGCCGGGTCCGGGCCGCCGATCGCGTCGCCCAGGGCGTATCCGTCGGTGCCCGGCATCTCCGCCTCCAGCGACAGCGCGGAGAAGCACTCCAGCGCCTCCATGCCGGTGCGCACCTCGCTCTCGGTCAGCCGGGTGTGCGCGGCGATCTCGGCGACCGTGGGCGCCCGGCCCGGGGTCGTCTGCGCCAGCTCCTTCGCCGCGTGCCGCACACGGTTGCGCAGGTCCTGGACCCGGCGCGGTACGTGCAGGGTCCACATGTGGTCACGGAAGTGGCGCTTGATCTCGCCGGTCACGGTGGGCACGGCGTACGCCTCGAAGGCGTTGCCGCGCGCCGGGTCGTAGTGGTCGACGGCCTTGACCAGGCCGAGGGCCGCCACCTGGTACAGATCCTCCAGGGCCTCGCCCCGTCCCCGGAACCGGACGGCGATCCGTTCCGCCATGGGCAGCCAGGCGGTGACCAGTTCGTCGCGCAGCACACTGCGCTCGGGCCCTTCGGGCAGCCCGGCCAGACGTGCGAAGTCCTCGGCGGTGTCGGGGGAGTCGTCGTGGGGGTGCGGCTTCCTGGGACTGACGGTACGCATGGCGCGCACCTCCCTGAGCGGGTGCCGGGGGAGAGGGAACCTGTGGAAAGCGCGGCTCGGACCACGGTCGGCGAACGGTTTCCACGGACGTGCCTCCGGTCCGAAGCACAATCGTTCCTTTCCCCGTGAGCCGCCCTTTCAAAACGCCTCGCGGAATTCCGCGGAAGCGCGTCGGCGGAGGGTGCACGCAGCGATATCGAGGGAATTCACGGCGTGAAATGCGGCGGCGGGACGCGTGGCCTGCGCCCGTCCGCACCCGGCGCCCGGACCGCGCCGGGCCCGCCGGTGATCACGGCTTTGGACGTGATGTGCGGCACGCCGCCGCCGGGAACCGGCCGGCCGGCCGGGGGATTCCTCCAGCGCAGCGCTTGATCACCGATCAGCTCGGGCGAACCGCCTGACCACAGCGCATTCCGCTCGTTTGACAGTGCGCCGAGCCCACAGATAGGAAGCAGCGGACGAAGTCGAGAGGTGCACTGTGTACGAGCCGAACGTGGTGGGGGACTGGCAGGAGTACGACGAGCCCGCCGGTCTGCGGGTCCGCGTCCACCGTCTGGAATCGGGCGAACCGCCGCGCGGACGGGACGACGCCGCCGAAGGGCTCACGTATTTCAGTGTCCGCGTGACCGTCGAGAATCGCGGCGACCGGCCCTTCTGTATTCATCTCGAGGACGGCCAGATCGACGTGCGGACCGGCCGCGACGGCGAGAGCGCGTTCATCGACTGGCGCAACTCGCGGTTCGTCGAGGGATTCGACGTCTATCCGCTGCGCCGCGCCACCGCCGTGCTCTACGCGGCCGGCCCCGAGGCGTCCCTGAGCCATGTCGACGTCCAGGTGCAGGTGCGCGTCGACGAGGAATGGGCCGATCGACGGCTGTGGGTGGGCGGCATCGGTGTGCGGGAGACGCCCACCGGGACGTCCGCGGGCGGGTGCCGGGACAGCCTCGCGCAGCAGGTGAGCGTCTTCCTGCAGGAGCAGGCGGAGGGAGGCACCGCCTGAGCCGGTGTCAGTGCGGGATGCCGTCGATGATCTCGCGGGCGCCCTGGCGCAGCAGGGCCACGGCGACCGAGGTGCCGAGCGTGGCCGGATCGAGCCGTCCGGCCCACTCGTGGGCGTTCAGCCGGGTCTTGCCGTCCGGGGTGAAGACGCAGGCCCGCAGGGACAGCTCGCCGGTGTGGTCCACGCGCGCGTGCCCGGCGATCGGGCTGTTGCAGTGACCCTGCAGGACATGCAGGAACATGCGTTCGGCGGTGGCCTCGCGGTGGGTGTCCGGATCGCCGAGGGCGCCGACCGCGTCGATGAGGTCGGTGTCGCCCTCGCGGCACTGCAGGGCGAGGATGCCCGCGCCGATGGGCGGCATCATCGCCTCGGGGGAGAGGATCTCGCTGATCACGTCGGCGCGGCCGATGCGTTCCAGGCCGGAGACCGCCAGCAGCAGGGCGTCGGCCTCCCCGGCCGCGAGCTTGTCCAGGCGCCGGTTGGCGTTGCCGCGGAACGGCACACACCTGAGGTGCGGGTGGGTGGCGGCCAGTTGGGCGACCCGGCGCACCGAGGAGGTGCCGATCCGGGTCCCGGGCGCCAGCTCGTCCAGGGTGAGTCCGCCCGGGTGCACGAGGGCGTCGCGCACGTCGTCCCGCTTCAGGAACGCGGCGAACACCGTGCCCGCCGGGAGCGGACGGTCGGCGGGCACGTCCTTGACGCAGTGCACGGCGAGATCCGCCTCACCGGCGAGCAGGGCGGCGTCCACCTCCTTGGTGAACGCGCCCTTGCCCTCCACCTGCGACAGATCACCCAGCCACCGGTCCCCGGTCGTCCTCACCGGCACCACCTCGGTGCGCACACCGGGACGGGCGGCGGCCAGCTCGGCGCGGACACGGTCCACCTGGGCCAGGGCCATGGGCGAGTCGCGGGAGACGATACGGATCAGTTCCGGGACGGACATGCCGACACGATAGACCCTCGGGACATCCCTCCCGTGCCGGGACGCCGTACGGCGCCCCGGCTCAACAGCCCGGCCCCGCTCAGGCGTTCGGGTCGAACGGGATGCCGGACGGCTTGGCCTTCGCGAGGTGGGAGGCGAAACTCCCGTCCTTCAGACCGAAGTTGGCACTGCCGAAGTCGTACGAGCTGAGCTTGTCGCGCAGCCCGGCCGGGTAGCCGTTCCAGCCGATCAGGGCCGGGTACTGCCAGCTGCCCTTGTGGTTCTCCGGCGGCTCGTCGCCCGAGGTCGCGAGACGGAAGCAGTGGGTGCTGATGCCGTCCTTGTGGTACACGATCTTCGGGTGCGTCCCGTCGAAGCGGACCGCCGAGCGCGCGTGGATCGAGAACGAACCGTGGGCGGACGTCGAGACGTACTGCGCCGTGTCGTTCTGCACCCAGACCACGACGTGCTCCCAGTCGTGGCGGTGACCGCCCAGGCTACTGCCCGGCAGGGCCTGGTCCTTCTCGAAGTACAGGCCGTAAACGACGGCGCACCAGCCGTTGTTGCACTTGGAGCGCGCGTAACTGTTGGTGTTGTCCAGGTCGGAGGCGTCACGGCAGTTGCCGTTGAGCGCGCCGGTCGGGTTGAGGCCGGTGTTGACCGAGCCGTCGGGGCCGATGGCCGGTGTGGGGTAGCAGCCGTCGGAGTCGTAGTCGAAGGCGGGCTGGAACGTCCGCTCCAGTTGGTCGGCGTTGGCCGGCAGGGCCGGTGGCGGTGCGGCGAAGGCGGTGGCGGGGAAGGCGATCACCAGGGCGACCGCGCCGGCGAGGCCGGTCAGCCATCTCCTGCGGTGCGTTCGGAGGGTACTCGACGACACTGCGTCCTCCTCTTGGTCCGGGCGCAGCCCAACGGCTGTGGGGGGTAGGGGAGTTCAGGATCACCGTTGAGCACATCCGTGCCAAGAGGCCATAGGCGTACCGGGGGTTAAGCAATGCCCAACATTCGCGGTGCTGGTCCGCGGATCACACCCTCTCGTCCGGAAATGCCGGCCGCCGCCTCCTCGGCGGCCGGGTCCGGCCCGGGGTGCGGCCGGGAGGGCCGGCCCGGCATCCCGTCCCGGGTGCGGGTGTCGTGGCGGACCTCGCCGACCGGCCGGGGCACCGCCCGGCGCGCCCGGTTCGGTGCGTTCCGCCTCGCTCCAGCCGGTGCCCGCGCCGTCGGCGTGACGCAGCGGTCCCGCCGCCCGCCCGCCTGGCAGGGGCGTCCTCGCCGCGCGGTACGGGTCCCGGCCCGGGCGCGGGAGCGCACTCCCGGCCCGCACACCGGGGCCGGCCGTTCGCGGACCGGGCCGGTCCGCCGGGGGCGAGCGCCTCGTCGGCCGGCACCGCGGGCGCACAGCACGAGGGCGCCGCCCCCGGGAGATTGATTGAGTTACGCAACGAGATGGTAAAGTGAGGCGCATGCCCCCACCCCCGCTCCCCGACGTTCCGCCCTCCCCGGAAGTGGCCGAGATCGAGCGCGCGCTCCACCGCGTCACCTACCTGAGCACGCGCGCCCGTCAGCACGAACGGCTGATGGCCCTGGCGGGTGTGCCGCTGGACCGGTCCGCCGTCGCGCTGCTGCGGCTGATGGCCGACACCGATCCGCTGCGGCCGGGGGAGCTGGCCGCCCGGCTGGGCGTGGAGGCCTCGCACGTCACGCGCACGGTGCAGCAGCTGGAGAAAACCGGCCATGTCACCCGCGTCCCGGACCCCGACGACCGCCGTGCCCAGCGCATCGAGCTCACCGGCGCCGGCCGCGAGGCCATCGCCCGGATCCGCGAGACCGGGGTGAAGGGCATGCAGGTGGCACTGGCCGGCTGGTCGCCCGAGGAGCTGCGGCAGCTCGCCGCCCTCTTCCACCGCATGGTCGACGACTTCCTCGCCCACGCCACCGACGACGAGCCGGAGTCCGCGCCCACGGCATGAGCCCGCCACCTCACCGCGCCTGCGCCGCCCGTGCGCCCCGGCCCGTACTTACCGTCCGGTAATATCGCGCGGCAGGTCATCAGAGGAGGAACCGTGTCCCGGTCCGAACGCTCGCCCCTGCTGCTCGCCGGCCTGCTGGCCGCCGCGGGCACCGCCCACTTCGCCGCCCCGCGCCGGTTCGACCACATCGTGCCGCGCTCCCTGCCCGGCTCGCCCCGGACCTGGACCTACGCCAGCGGCGCCGCCGAGCTCACGCTGGCCGCCGGTGTGGCGCTGCCCCGTACCCGCAGGGCCGCGGCCCTGGCCGCGGCCGCCTTCTTCGTCGGCGTGTTCCCCGCCAACGTGAAGATGGCCGCCGACTGGCGGCACCGCCCCGCACCGCAGAAGGCCGCGGCCCTCGGCCGGCTGCCCCTGCAGCTGCCGCTGGTGCTGTGGGCGCGCGCCGTCGCCAAGGGCGCGGAGGGCCGGTCGTGAGCGGGCACCCGGGCAAGGGCGACACGGTCGAGGACTTCGCGCTGCCGGACGAGACCGGCACCGTGCGCAGGCTGACGGAACTGCTCGCCGGAGGGCCGGTGGTGCTGTTCTTCTACCCCGCCGCCCTGAGCCCCGGCTGCACCGCGCAGGCCTGCCGCTTCCGCGATCTCGCCGCGGAGTTCGCCGCGGCCGGCGCGCGGCCGGTGGGCATCAGCTCGGACGCCGTCGAACGGCAGGCGGAGTTCGCCGGACGGCACGGCCTCGGCATGCCCCTGCTGTCCGACGCGGACGGCACGGTCCGCGAGCGGTTCGGAGTGAAGCGGGGCATCGCCCTGGCGCCGACCAAGCGGGCCACGTTCGTCATAGCCGAGGACCGCACCGTGCTGGAGGTCGTGCGCAGCGAACTGCGGATGAACGCCCACGCCGACCGCGCGCTCGCCGCGCTCCGCGGCCACCGGGCGTGAGACCGGCCGGGGCGCACGGCCGCGGTTGAGAGGCGGCGGCGCAGGGCTGATGCTGGACGAATGGAGGACGCCACCGCCGCGGTGGTCGTCGACGCCCGCGGCACCGTGACCGGGTGGAGCGAGGGCGCCCGGCGACTGACGGGGCACCGCGCCGAGGAGGCCGTGGGGCGGGCCGTGCGCGAGCTGTTCGCCGGGAACGAGCCGCCCGGCGCCACGCCCCCGCCGTCGGGCCCGGCCGTGCTGCGCCACCGCGAGGGCCACCGCGTACCGGTCCGGCTGACGGTCCGGCCCCTGCTGGGGGCGGGGGGCGCCCCGTCCGGACACGTGATCACCGCCGAGCCGCCCGGCACGCCGGACACCTCCCTGGCCGCGCGGGCGTTCCAGCAGGCCTCCATGGCCATGTCCGTCTTCGACACCGAGCAGCGCTACCTGAGGCTCAACGACGTCGCCTGCGAACTGATGGACCAGCCACAGACGGACCTCGTCGGGCGGTCCTACCTGGACACCGTCGAGGACGTCGCCTACACCCGCGGCCTGGACCGGCAGCTGCGCCGGGTCGCCGAGACGGGCGAGCCCCTGCACTACGAGATCTTCACCCGGACGCCCGACCGGATCCGGCCGCACGCCTGGAACGTCGAGATATGGCCGGTCCGTGACACCTCCGGCGAGGTGGCCGGCACCGCCGTCGCGGCGTTCGACAGCACCGAGCAGCACCAGGCCCGGCGGCGGCTGGCGCTGCTGAACGAGGCCGCCACCGCCATCGGCACCACCCTGGACGTCGTACGCACCGCCGAGGAACTCGTCGAACTCCTGGTGCCGGCGTTCGCCGACTTCGCCGCCGTCGACCTGCCGGACTGGGTCCTCGGCGCCGACGAACCCCCGCCCCTGCCGGACGCCGGGATCGTGCTGCGCCGGGTGGCGCACGGTTCCGCCGCCGGCGGAACCCCCGAGGCGGCCGTCCATCTCGGCCAGACGGACGTCTACCCGCCCTTCTCCCCTCCGGCGCGGGCACTGCGGGAGGGCAGGGCGGTGCTCGCCCGGGCGGGTGAGCACGACTTCGACCGGTGGATGGGCGAGCGGGGCGCCCACGCCCCGGACTCCCGCACCCGCCTCGCCGGCATCCACTCGCTGCTGGCCGTGCCGCTGCGCGCCCGGGGCACGACGCTCGGCGTCGCGGTCGCCGTCCGCAACCTCCACCCCTACGGATACGCCGTGGACGACGCCGTTCTCGTCGAGGAACTCGCCGGCCGCGCCGCCGTCTGCGTCGACAACGCCCGACGCTTCGCCCGCGAGCGCACCACCGCGCTGGCCCTGCAGCACAGCCTGCTGCCCAGGGGACTGCCCGGCCAGGCCGCCGTGGAGGTCGCCCACCGCTATCTGCCCTCCGGGTCGGCGGCCGGAATCGGCGGCGACTGGTTCGACGTCATCCCGCTGGCCGGCAGCCGGGTCGCCCTGGTCGTGGGGGACGTCGTGGGCCACGGCATCCCCTCCACGGCGACCATGGGGCGGCTCTGCACGGCGGTGCGCACCCTCGCCGACGTGGACCTCCCGCCCGACGAACTCCTCACCCACCTGGACGACCTGGTCACCCATCTCGCCTCCGGCGACCGCGACGACGTCGCCGAACTCGGCGCCACCTGTCTGTACGCCGTCTACGACCCGGTCTCGCGCCGCCTGACCGCGGCCGCGGCCGGGCATCCGGCGCCCGCCGTGCTGCTGCCCGACGGCACGTGCCGGCTCGTCCCCGTGAACGCGGGCCCGCCGCTCGGTGTGGGGGGCCTGCCGTTCGAGGCGACGGAGCTCCAGCTGCCCGAGGGCTCCGTCGTCGCCCTCTACACCGACGGCCTCGTCGAGGACCGCGACCGCGACATCGACCGCGCCACGGACGAGCTGTGCCGCGCCCTGGCGGGGCCCGCCGAATCGCTGGACTCCCTGTGCGACGGTGTGCTCAAGCACGTCCTGCCGGAGGAGCCCGGCGACGACGTCGCGCTGCTGCTGGCCCGCACCCGGGCCCTCGGCGCCGATCGGGTCGCCACCAGGGACGTGCCGCCGGACCCCGAGGAGGTGGCCGCCGCCCGGCAATGGGCCACCGACATGCTCACCGCGTGGGGACTGGACGAGACCGCCTTCGTCACCGAACTCGTCGTCAGCGAACTGGTCACCAACGCCATCCGGTACGGAGCGCCCCCCATCCGGCTGCGGCTCATCCGCGACCGCACCCTCATCTGCGAGGTCGCCGACGCCAGCTCCACCTCACCGCATCTGCGCCGCGCCCACGCCTACGACGAGGGCGGGCGCGGACTGCTGCTGGTGGCGCAGCTCACCCAGCGCTGGGGCAGCCGCCAGACGGGCGAGGGCAAGACGATCTGGGCGGAACAGCCGCTGCCGAAGCGGTGATCCGCCACCCGGCCCACCTCCCGCGTGCGGTGTCGCGCCGCCCCGCCCCCGGGGCTCCCGCGTCCGCCCGGAGTCCCGCCCGCCGTGCTCCTGCCGCGGCCGCTCCCGGTCGTCCGCCGGGCCGCTCCTTCCCGCACGCCGCCGCACGCGCGGGCCCCGGTCAGAACTCCTCGTGCACCTCCGGATCCCCGCCGATCCGGCCGTGGACGCGGTCGGCGACGGTCCGCATCTGGGCGGCGTCCAGCTCGAAACCGAAGACGTCGAGGTTCGCGCGCTGCCGTCCCGGGTCGGACGACTTGGGAACGGGCAGCGCGCCCAGCTGGATGTGCCAGCGCAGTACCGCCTGGGCCGGCGTGACCCCGTGCGCCTCCGCGACGGCGGCCACGGCCGGGTCGTCCAGGAGCTGCGAGCCACGGCCCAGCGGGCTCCAGCTCTCGGTGAGCACACCCTTGCCGGCGTGGTGGGCGCGCAGCTCCTCCTGGGGGAAGAGGGGGTGCAGCTCGATCTGGTTGACCGAGGGCAGCACCCCGGTCTCCTTCTCCAGCCGCTCGATGTGGGCGGGGGTGAAGTTGGAGACGCCGATCGACCGGACGAGACCGTCCTCGCGCAGCTTGATCATGGCCTTCCAGGAGTCGACGTACCGGTCCAGGCGGGGCAGCGGCCAGTGGATCAGATAGAGGTCGACGTACTCCAGGCCGAGCCGGGCCCGGGACTCCTCGAAGGAGGCGAGGGTCTCCTCGTAGCCGTGGTGCCGGCCCGGGAGCTTCGTCGTCACGACGATCTCCCCGCGGGGCACACCGGACCCGGCCACGGCACGGCCGACCCCGGTCTCGTTGCGGTAGTTGGTCGCCGTGTCGACCAGGCGGTAACCCGCCTCGAGAGCCGCGGCCACCGCCCGCTCCGCCTCGGCGTCGTCCATCGGCCAGGTGCCCAGACCCAGGGCGGGGATCGTCGTGCCGTCGTTGAGGGTGTGGCTCGGGATGCCGATCACCAGGGGCCCTTCCCGTTGACAGTGTCGTCCCCCCAGCGTCGGGGACGCCGGGACACCGATCAACCGCACGTGCCGGTCCGCGCGGCCGAGGCCCTGTCGCCATGCCCGCCGGAGACTGCCACGATCTCCCCGGGAGCCGGTCCGCACGGGACCGGCGGGGACGGCCGACGGAGTGGGGACGCATGACGACGGACAGGGACGGCGTGGCGGACGGGGAGCGGAACACGGCGGTGGAGGTACGTCCCGTCGCCGGGCACATCGGGGCGGAGGTCACCGGAGTCGACCTCGCGGGCGACCTCGACGACGCCGTGATCGACGGGATCAGGGCGGCGCTGCTGCGCTGGAAGGTGGTGTTCTTCCGCGGGCAGCGCCTCGACCACGCCGGACATGTGGCGCTGGCCCGCCGGTTCGGCGAACCGGTCGTGCTGCCGCGGCGCGGGAAGGCCTCGCCGCCGGGCTTCCCCGAGATCGAGACCACCGCCGACCGGCTGGAGCTGGGCGGACGGTTCGGCATGGAGCACGACGAATGGCTGCGGCGTCGCCGCCACACCCTGCTGCGCGGCTGGCACTGCGACCACGGCGCCCGTGTCGACCCCCCGGCCGCGACGATCCTGCGCGCCGAGACCGTCCCGCCCTACGGCGGCGACACCACCTGGTCCAACCTGGCCGCGGCGTACGCCGGACTGTCCGCCCCGGTGCGCGACTTCGCCGACCGGCTGCGCGCCGAGCACCGCCTAGGGGTCGGCTACCAGCCCCGGCCCGGCGACGACGCCTACCTGCGCCACCTGCTGGATCATCAGACCGCCTCCGAACACCCGCTGGTGCGCGTCCACCCCGAGACGGGGGAGCGGGTGCTGTTCGTCAACGGCTACTACGTCGAGCAGATCACCGGGCTGTCCCGCCCCGAGAGCCGGGCCGTCCTCGAGATGCTGCTGGAACAGGCGACCCGGCCCGAGTACACGGTGCGGCTGCGCTGGGAGCCGGGCAGCGTGGCGTTCTGGGACAACCGGGCCACCATCCACCTCGCCCCGGGCGACACCGCCCACCTCGACCACCCGCGGATCATGCACCGGGTGATGCTCGCCGGTGACGTCCCGGTCGGCGTGGACGGCCGGCCCTCACGGCCCCTCACCGGCACCGCGCCGGGGCACTGGTAGCGGGGCCGTACGACGACGACCGCCCGGGTGGTTCCCCGTACGGCGGCCGTCACGGGGCTGCCTCCCCGGGGCCGCGGACCGGACCGGATCACCCCCACGGCGACACGCCGGCCGGGGCGTCCGGACGGCGCGACGCCCTCACTCGAACCGCGAGACGTCGCCCGCGCCCCGCCGCACGATCTCCGGCTCGCCGCCCGAGAAGTCGATCACCGTGGTCGGCTCGGTGCCGCACTCCCCGGAGTCGATCACCGCGTCCACCACGTGGTCGAGCCGGTCCTTGATCTCCCAGCCCTGCGTCATCGGCTCCTCCTCGCCGGGCAGCAGCAGCGTGCTGGACAGCAGCGGCTCACCCAGCTCCGCCAGCAGCGCCTGGGTGACGACGTGGTCGGGGATGCGCACGCCGACCGTCTTCTTCCTGGGGTGCTGCAGCATGCGCGGCACCTCCTTCGTCGCGGGCAGGATGAACGTGTAGCTGCCCGGCGTCGACGCCTTGACCGAGCGGAACACGTCGTTGTCGATCCGTACGAACTGGCCGAGCTGAGCGAAGTCCCGGCACACCAGGGTGAAGTGGTGCCGGTCGTCCAGCTTGCGGATCGTGCGGATCCGGTCGATGCCGTCGCGGCTGCCCAGACGGCAGCCGAGCGCGTAGCAGGAGTCCGTGGGGTATGCGACCAGGGCGTCGGAGCGGATGCTCCCGGCGACCTGGGAGATGGTGCGCGGCTGGGGGTTGTCGGGGTGCACGTCGAAGTACTTCGCCATTCACCGAGCTTATGCCGCCCCGCGCGGAGCGCCGCACACGACGTCCCCGTGCCGCCCCGGGGGTGTCGTGGCGCCGGGACGAGCCGCGCGGACGGGTGAGGCGACGTCCCCGACCTGGGCGGGGGACGGCGAGCGGACGGGGGAAGGCCGAGGTGACAGGCCGCAGGGACGGGACCGGGCGGACGCCGGCGGCTGCCGGGGGACACCGGGCGTGGGCGCGGGAACTGCTCGAGCGGCTGCGGCCGGCCGGGCGCGACGTCCGCGGGGTCGTCGACCGGCCGGCTCGCACCGCGCACGCGGAGCCGGCTGCCGGCCACCGGGACCGATCCCTCCGAGGTCGTGCCGGCGCATCCGGCGGTGGGCGGCCTGGAACAGCCGGCGCTCGCGGGTGGGTGAACCGGACCTTTCGGACTCGGTTGTGCACGGATGAGCCCCGCGCCGGCCACAGCGGGCACCGGTGCGCTGCACACGCCCTCCGCGTTCACCTGGTTTCGTGTCAGGACGGGGGCACGACCGGAACGGGGGGACAGGTCGCGCCCCCGTCCGCTTCCTCTTTCCCGCCGCTGTGTGTCTTCGGCCGGGACGGGTACCCGGCCGCCGCTGTGAAGGCCCGCCGACCGTGACCGCGCACCGGCCGGAGGCGGGCCGAGGACGAACACCGCGAAGAGGAGGCCCGGATGACCGACGACACGGAGACCGGCGGCGTCACCGGTACGCAGGACAAGGACTACAACCTGATCTGGTACGTCCAGGCGTGCCTGGACAACGCGCTGCGCCTGGAGGCCTACATCAAGGACGCCGAGCGCGCCGACGACACCGAGGTCGCCGACCTCTTCCGCAAGGCCCAGGCGGACAGCCGCAAGGGCGCGGAACTGGGCAAGGGACTGCTGAAGGCACGCCTGAACGGCGGCTGACCACACCGCTGCGCCCGGCACGGCCACCGTGGACACGGGGGCCGTGCCCGCGGCCACGGCCGGGGCGGCGCGAGCCGCGCACCCGCCCCGACGGAGTACACCGCGGGCGGCTCCGAGTCGCCGCCCGCGGTGATGCGCGGCAGCATTGCCCTCGTACGCACGCCCCGGCGGACGTCGATCAGCACAAGGAGCCCACGATCATGACGGACGTTTCGCACCGGGGCCCCGCTCCCGGCGACGACCGCAAGGTACTCACCAACCGGCAGGGCCATCCGGTCTACGACAACCAGAACCAGCGCACCGTCGGCTCCCGCGGCCCGGCCACGCTGGAGAACTACCAGTTCCTGGAGAAGATCAGCCACTTCGACCGGGAACGCATCCCCGAGCGCGTCGTGCACGCCCGCGGCGTCACCGCGTACGGCTACTTCGAGGCGTACGGGAAGTGGGGCGACGAGCCCATCTCGCGCTACACCCGGGCCAAGCTCTTCCAGGAGCAGGGCAAACGCACGGACCTGGCCGTCCGCTTCTCCACCGTCATCGGCGGACGCGACTCCTCCGAGGCCGCCCGCGACCCCCGCGGCTTCGCGGTGAAGTTCTACACCGAGGACGGCAACTGGGACCTGGTCGGCAACAACCTGGGCGTCTTCTTCATCCGGGACGCCATCAAGTTCCCGGACGTCATCCACGCCCTCAAACCCGACCCGGTCACCTTCGAGCAGCACCCGCGCCGCATCTTCGACTTCATGTCGCAGACGCCCGAATCCATGCACATGCTGGTCAACCTGTTCAGCCCGCGCGGCATCCCGGCGGACTACCGCCACATGCAGGGCTTCGGCGTGAACACCTACAAGTGGGTCAACGCCGAGGGCGAGACCAAGCTGGTCAAGTACCACTGGATGCCCAAGCAGGGCGTACGCAGCATGACCGAGGAGGACGCGGCCAACGTCCAGGCCCAGGGCCTCGGCCACGCCACCAAGGACCTCTACGAGGCGGTGGCGCGCGGCGACTACCCGGAGTGGGAACTGGTGGTCCAGATGATGGACGACCACGAGCACCCGGAACTGGACTTCGACCCGCTGGACGACACCAAGACCTGGCCCGAGCAGGACTTCCCGCCGAAGGCGGTGGGCCGGATGGTGCTGAACCGGATGCCGGACAACTTCTTCGCCGAGAACGAGCAGATCTCCTTCGGCACCGGCGTCCTCGTCGACGGACTGGACTTCTCCGACGACAAGATGCTCGTCGGCCGGACCTTCTCCTACAGCGACACCCAGCGCTACCGCGTCGGCCCGAACTACCTGCAACTGCCCGTGAACCAGGCCAGGAACGCCGACGTGCGCACCAACCAGCGCGACGGCCTCATGACCTACCACGTCGACGGCGCCGGTGAGAACCCGCACGTCAACTACGAACCGTCGATCACCGGCGGGCTGCGGGAGGGCCAGTACCCGACACACGACGAGCAGGGCCCGGAGATCCGGGGCCGGCTCACCCGCAAGCGCATCCCCCGCACCAACGACTACCTGCAGGCCGGTCAGCGCTACCTGCTCATGGAGGAGTGGGAGCGCGACGACCTGGTGAAGAACTTCGTCGGCCTGATCTCCCAGTGCGACCGGGAGGTGCAGGAGCGCATGGTCTGGCACTTCCTGCTGGCCGAGACCGACCTCGGCCGCCGGGTCGGGGAAGGCCTCGGCATCATGCCGGAGGACGTCGCCCACCTCGAACCGCTCGCGAGCCAGGACCTCACGGACGAGGACCGCAAGCGGCTGGCCAACCTCGGCGACAACCCGCCGCGCGACGTGGAGGGGCTCACCATGACCCACTGCGTCCCCGACGAACGCCACGTGGTGACCCGGTGAGCAGTCACCCCGCGGCGGCCGGCCGGGCCACCGCGAGGGCCTGCTTGGCGTAATCGCGTCCGAACGGCACGGCGTGCACCGGCAGCGGGAACAGCCGGTGCACGCCGATGCGTGTCTCCCACCCGCCGGCGAGCGGCGCCACCCGCCGGTAGCCGTCCAGCACCGCGTCCAGATGGGGACAGCCGAAGAGGGCCAGCATCGCGAGGTCGGTCTCCCGGTGGCCGCCGTGGGCCGCGGGGTCGATCAGGTGGACGTGTCCGTCGGCGCCCCACAGCACATTGCCGTTCCACAGGTCGCCGTGCAGCCGCGCGGGCGGCTCGGCCGGCCCGGCCAGTTCCGGCAGCCGCTCGCAGACCCGTTCGACGGCACCCGCCTCACCGGCACCCATGGTGCCGTCGTCGACCGCCCGGCGCAGATACGGCAGCACCCGGTGCTCGGCGTACCAGCCGGGCCAGTCGCCGCCGCCGACGTTGCGCATCGGCGCGAGCCCGATGTACGCCTCCACCAGGCCGCCCGGCGGCGGCGCCCCGAACGCGGGCGCGCCGGCCGCGTGCAGGCCCGCCAGACCGCGGCCGAACCGGACGGCGGCCTCCCGCCCCGGCCGGCCCCGCGTCACCCGGTCGAGGACCAGCCGGCGCGCGTGGTGACCGTGCACCACCGGCACCCGCACCGTCCCCGCCGCGGCCAGCCAGCGCAGCCCCGCCGCCTCGGCGCGCGCCGCCCGCGCGCCGCCGGCGTCCTTGACGACCACCACCCGGCCGTCGTCGAGGACGGCCTCGGCGAGCGAGCCGGACACCGTGCGCACCGCGGTGACCGTCCGTCCGGTCAGCTAGGCCGCCACGGCACCCGGCCCGTCGCCGTCCTCGGCCGCCGGACCGCTGGGGAGGGACATGGGCGGGACTCCTCACTCGCGCGGTCGTGCCCGGCCCCCCGCCGTGCCGGCGTCCGCGGCCGGCCCGTCACGCGGGACGGTGAAATACCGCACCCGGCCGATCGAACGCCGGCGTGCCGGGGGAGCACTGGCATCATGACGAGTTCATCGTTCCAGCGCACCGTCACCCTGCCCGCCTCGGTCTGCGAACAGGCCGCACAGCACCTGGAGCAGGCCGCCAGGCGGACGGTCGACGGAGCCGGAATCCCGCTGAAGGCGTTCCGCGCGGCCGCCGACAGCGACTACACCCTGCCGGTTCCCGTGGTGGAGCAGGCGGCGGGCTGTCTGCTGGTCCTGGCCACGGAGACGGCCCAGAGCGTACGTCCCTCGGTGCTGCGCACCCTCATCGGCGTCGCCCTGTGCCTGCGCGACGCCGTCGAGGCCGTCCACCGGCCCGCACTGACCACCCGGTTGTGGTGACGGCGCCCCGAATGCCCCCCTCCCCGCGGGGAACCCGGCGAACCCACACCACCGACACTCCCAGGAGAAGTCCATGAGTCTCTTGCGCGCCCTCGGCCGCCCGATGCTGGCGTCGATGTTCGTCGCGGGCGGGCTGGAGTCCGTCCGCCGTCCCGAGGCCGTCGCCCCGGCCGCCGAGCCCGTCGTCCGGCCGGTCACCGAGCGCGTCGAGGCCCTGCCGGACCGCACCGAGGACGCCGTACGGCTCGGCGGCGCCGTGCAGGTCGCGGCCGGACTGCTGCTGGCGGCCGGACGGATGCCGCGGCCGGCCGCACTCGCCCTCGCCGTCACGCTCGTGCCCACGACACTGGCCGGGCACCGCTTCTGGGACGAGGAGGACCCCGACCGGCGCGCCGAGCAGCGCATCCACTTCCTGAAGAACCTCTCCATGCTCGGCGGCCTGCTGATCGCCGCCGACGACACCGGCGCCGCCCCCTCGGTGCTGTGGCGCAGCCGGCACGCCGCCCACGACCTGCGCCGCGACGCCCGTCTCGTCCACCGGTCGGTGCGGGCCGGCGCACGCCCCGCCGCGGCGGCCGGCCGCATCCGGGCCAGGCTGCCCCGCTGAGGTGTCCGCCACCGCGTCAAGCGCCCGGTTGTGGATGCGTTCGCCGTGCGCGCCGTGACCGCCCGAGATCCGCTTCCGGCGTTGCCGGGGCAGCGCGGCGACCAGGACGAAGTCACGGACGTCGTCGCGGACCGCGTTCTCGTTCCGGCCGGAGAGGGTGAGCAGGCGCTGGACACCGTCCGGGCGGGGTCGGCCGACCTGCTCGGCCGGGTCCAGCCGTTCTTCTCCTGCCAGAGGTGCGAGCAGCCCCGGAGGCAGTCCAGCGCCCGCTCACGCGGCTCGGACCTGCCGAAACGGTGGGCAAACCGGGCATGCAGCCCGGCCGTCCCCTCCGGCCACGACTCAACCTGCCCGACCGTCAGCTCATCAGCACACAGTCACATCGACGACGGCCGAGGCCGATCGTCGTCCCGGATGCGGTTGCAGCATTGATCCTCGTGTCGCGGAAACAGACATTGCCCTCCGCGGGTCCGGCGTTTCCCGCCGTGGCCTTCCGTCCGCGGCCCTGTGACCTCCGCCGGAGGGCGTTGCGCGGCTGCCGTCGTCGGCGAACGCCGCACAACGCCCTTCCGGCGATGAAGGTCACATCCCCGTTCCGGCGATCACCTCCCCGTCCGCTCGCGCACCGTCCGCCGCCCCGCGTCCCGGAGGTGCCCGCTCGCGGCTCTGCGGGCGGCGGTCCTCAGGAGGCGCACCGGGCGCTCATCGGGTCCCCCGCCCCTGCCCACTGGTGCCTGGCCACCGCGTGGGCGTCCGTGGCGATGACCGACGCGTGGCGGGCGATCACCTGCTGATAGAGGAGGACGGCCTCGACCCGGTTGCGGACCTGTAACTTGGCCAGCAGGTGCGAGACGTGACTCTTGACGGTGGCCGCCTTGATGCCGAGCAGCTTCGCCACCTCTCCCGTGGAGCGCCCGGAGGCCAGGTGGAACAGGACCTCGAACTCGCGGTCGGAGAGGTTCAGCAGTTCCTGTGCCGGATCGGGCTGCGCGGCGTCACCGCCGGAACCGGTCCCCCCGTCCACCGCCCCGCCGTGTCCTCCGCGCACAGCCGGTATGGAGAAGGCATCGAGTCCCGAGTCGACGAGTGCGTAGCCGGCGACCGCGGCGCCGACCGCGACCACCAGCCGGTCCGGCTTGGCGTCCTTGATGAGCAGTCCCGCCGCGCCCGCCGCAAGCGCCGCGCGTATCTCCGGCGCGGTCCAGCGGGTGCTCAGCAGCAGGACCCGTATGCGTCCGGCGGTGAGCGCCTGTACCTGACGGGTGACGTCGGCGCCGGGGCCGATCGACCACAGCACCACCTGCACTCGTCGAGCCGCCATTCCCGCAGCGGCCGCCCGGCGTCGACGGTGGTCACCGCCACCACCATGCCGCTGTCGCGTTCCCTTCCGCCCGTCAGGAGCGCGACAAAGTCCGGGTAAACAACCTGGGGAGCGGACCGGTCGCGGGCCGGGCGCCCGCGGGTGCCGTGCGGAAGGGCCCCGCGAGCGCCCGGCCGGACGGTTCAGCCGGTGGCGCCCAGGAGGCGGACCACGTCGACCGTCCGGTGGGAGAAACCGGACTCGTTGTCGTACCAGCCGACGACCTTGACGAGGGAACCGTCCCGCCCGTCGTCGACGACCATGGTGAGCGGCGCGTCGAAGGTGCAGGAGGCGGAGGTGCCGATGATGTCCGTGGAGACCAGCGGGTCCTCGCTGTACACGAGGACGTCCTTGAGCGGACCGCGAGCCGCTTCCGCGAAGGCGGCGTTGACCTCCTCCACCGTGACGGAGCACTGGAGTTCGACGGTCAGGTCGACGATCGAGCCGTCCACGACCGGGACCCGCATGGACAGGCCGTCCATGAGTCCGGCCAGTTCGGGCAGGACCACGCCGATGGCCCGAGCGGCACCGGTGGTGGTGGGGATGATGTTGTTGGCGGCGGCCCGCGCCCGGCGGAAGTCGCGGTGCGGGGCGTCGTGCAGGCGCTGGTCGCTGGTGTAGGCGTGCGAGGTGTTCATCAGACCACGCCGCACACCGAAGTGCTGGTGCAGCACGTGGGCGAGGGGCGCGGCGCAGTTGGTGGTGCAGGAGGCGTTCGAGACGATCCTGTGGGAGGCGTCCAACGAGCCGTCGTTGATGCCGTACACGACGGTGAAGTCGACGTTCGTGGCCGGTGCGGAGATGAGGACGCGGCGCGCGCCCGCCTCCAGGTGGGCCGCGGCGGCCTTTCCGTCGGTGAAGACGCCGGTGGGCTCGACGACGACGTCCACGTCCAGGTCCGCCCAGGGCAGGTCGGCCGGGTTCTTCTCGCGCAGGACGGGGATCGTGCGCCCGCCGATGACGAGCTTGCCGTCCAGGACGGTGACCTGCTCCGCCAGCCGGCCGTGGACGGAGTCGTAGCGCAGCAGGTGGGCCAGGAGTTCGGGGTCCGTCAGGTCGTTGACGGCCACGATCTCGATGTCCGGGCAGGTGAGCGCGGTGCGGGTGACCGTCCGCCCGATGCGGCCGAATCCGTTGACGGCGATGCGGGTTGCCATGGTGCCGGTACTCCTTGTCAGAGTCGGAGAAGGTCAGGCAGCGGCGCGCGCCTTTGCGTTCCGCCAGGAGGACAGGGCGAGCAACGCCGCGACGAAGAAGGCCGCCGAGGCGATGAGCGCCGAGATGTGCAGGCCGGAGACCAGGTCCCGGCCCGCGATGAGGGAGGCGAACAGGGCGACGCCGAGCGCGTTGCCCAGCTGGCGCGCCACGTTGAACACCGCGGAGGCCACACCGGCGTTCTCGGTGGGGGCGGCGTGCACGATGGCGGCGGTGGCCGCCGGTACCGTGCTCGGGGTGGCGAGGCCGGTCGCGACGAGGGCGGGCAGCAGCATCCAGTACGGGGTGTCGGGGCCGGCGAGCAGCCAGCCGACGAACCCGGCGGCCCCGAGCAGCAGGGCTCCGGTCATCGGGACGTACGGGCCGTAGCGGGCGGTCAGGCGGCCGGAGAGCGGTGCCGCGACGACGGCCATGCACACCGTCGGCAGCAGGGCCAGGCCGGCGCCCAGCGCGTCGTAGCCGCGCTCGTTCTGCAGGTAGAGCGTGGACAGGTAGAGCATGCCGTAGTAGCCGAGGTTGAGCAGGACACCCACCGCGGCGGTGGAGGAGAAACCGGGGGACCCGAACAGCGACAGCGGCAGCAGCGGCGGCTTCTCCGCGTCCCCGCGCGCCTCCATCCGCCGCTCGGTCACGACGAACAACGCGAGCGCGACGGCGGCGAGGGCGCCGGCGCCCAGCACCACCGGCGAGCTCCAGCCCTGCGTGCCGGCCTCGTTGAGCATGCCGGCCAGCGCCAGCACGCCGACGACCCCCAGGACCTGACCCCACGGGTCCAGGCCGCGCGCACGGGCCCGCGCGGTCGGTGCGGGAACGTTCTTGCGGGTCAGCCAGACAGCCACCGCGGCGATGGGAACGTTGATCCAGAAGGCGGCGCGCCAGTTCAGGCCCGCCACCAGCAGCCCGCCCACGAGGGGTCCCGCCGCGAACGCGATGCCGGAGATGCCGGCCCAGACGCCGAGGGCCCTGGCCCGCACCGCCGTGGCCGGATAGGCCGCGGTCAGCAGGGCCAGCGAGGTGGGCACCAGCAGGGCACCGCCGGCTCCCTGGGCCAGGCGCGAGGCGATGAGCAGCGCCGGGGTGGTGGCCAGGGCACAGCCGACGGAGGCGACGGCGAAGACGCCGAGGCCGGCGAGGAACACCTTCCGGTGCCCGAGCCGGTCGCCGAAGCCGCCGCCCATGAGCAGCAGCCCGCCGAAGACCGCGCTGTAGCCGTCGACGACCCAGGCCATCGCCGAGGCGCCGGCGCCGATCGAGTCACGGATGACGGGGACGGCGACGGTGACGACGGTGACGTCCAGCATCACCAGGAAGTAGCCCAGGCTGAGAGCGATGAGCGGGGGCCACGACAGTCGCTCGGCCGCGGGGGGCGGGGCCCCGTTCGCCGCGGCCGTTCCGGTCGTTGTACTCATGCGGGTCATCCTCGACTCCTGATACTTAGTCGTTCACCAAAGTGTGCTTGCATGGCGTCATGGACGAAGCCGCAGACAAGGCCGAGGACCGTGCCACGGACGAGGCCGAGGACCAGGCCGCAGACGAGGCCGAGGACCGCAGTGCGGAGCGGGCGGCGGACAGGATCGAGCCGGAGCTGGCCCGCGCCGCACGCCTGCTGGCCAGCGCCTCCCGGGCCCGGATGCTCAAGGCGCTGTGCGACGGCCGGCCGCTGGCGGTGACGGTCCTGGCGGCCGAGGCCGGAGTGAGCGTGCCGACGGCGAGCGTGCACCTCGCCCACCTCGCCGAGGCCGGGCTCGTGCGGGCCGAACACGCGGGACGGCACCGCTACTTCCGCCTGGCCGGTCCCGACGTCGCCGCCGCGCTGGAGGCGCTCGCCGTCATCGCGCCGCCCGACCCGACCCCGGTGACCACCCTGCGCGCCCACAGCCGGCACAACGCGCTGCGGAGATCGCGCACGTGTTACGACCACCTCGCGGGATCCCTGGGTGTGGCGCTCATGGGGACCTTCCTCGACCAGGGGCTGCTGCGGCGGGAGGGGAGCGACGCCGCCGGCTCCCGCCCCGACCGGCCCGCTTCCTACGGCAGGCAGGCGACGTATCACCTGACCGGCCGGGGAGCCGAACGCTTCACCGCGTTCGGCATCGACGTGGGCGCGCTGGCGCGGGGGCGGCGTCCCGTGGTGCGCTACTGCGTCGACTGGAGCGAGCGGCGCCACCACCTCGCCGGTGCGCTGGGGGCCGCGCTGGCCGCCCGGTTCTTCGACCTCGGCTGGCTGCGGTACGGCCTCTCGCCGCGCGTCGTCCACCTCACCGATGCCGGCAGGGACGGGGTGCGGGAGGCGTTCGCGATGGAGATCGCCGACTGAGGCCGGCGCGGCACGGGGCGGGGGAACCATCCCGGCCGCCCCGTGCCGCGTTGCCCGGCCGGGTCAGTCAGCCTCCCGGGACACCGTGGGCGCCTCCCGCACGCCGAGCACGGTGACGCCCGTCTCGGTGCGCACCCGGTGCACGCTGCCCGGGTCCTCGATGACCAGATCGCCGACGGTGTAGCGGTCGCCGTTGTCGTTGATGAGCTCTCCGTCGAGGACGAACATCAGCTCGTAGCCGAGATGTTCGTGCAGGTCGCCGTGGGCGCCCGGACCAAAGCGCACCAGGAACGCGGTCGCGCCGTGCGGTGCGGGGGTGGCGTACAGCGGCCGTATCTGCACGCCCGCCCGGCCCGGCTCGTCCCAGCCGCTCCATTCCAGGGCGTCGCGCCCCTCGGCGGTGAGCAGGCCGCGGAGCACCGTGACGGTGCGCTGCCGGTGCGTGTCGGTCCGGCCTGTGAGCGTGTCGCTCATACCGGGGCTCCTTCCGGTTCCGGGGTGGGAACGGTTGCTTCCACGACCGGGTGGGTCGCGGGTGACGGGGTGCCGGGGTCGGTGTGCGGGACCGCGTCGAGGGCCGCGGCGGCGACGGCGTCGGCGTCGCGGATGAACTCGTTCCACGGCCCGGGGCGTCCGTTGCCGACCAGCGTGAACCAGCGGGTGTGCTCGGTCGGCAGGCCGAGGACGGTCAGCCCGGTCACCGGACGTCCCTCGGCGGTCAGCGGGTGGAACGGGCTGCGGGTGACGGCCACGCCGCCGGTGCGGAAGGCCGCCTCGCCCTCGCCGTTGACGAACTCCGTCCACAGGCCGCGCCGCAGCAGGTTCACGGTCAGCGGCGAGGGGTCGAGCCGTACGTCCGGGTCGGGGATGCGCGCGTCGATCAGGACGTCCGCGAGGACGTCCGAACCCGGTACGGCGTCGGAGGAGACGACGAAGGAGTCCGCCTCCGCGTCCGCGGTGAACCGGGCGCCCGGCCCGACGACACGCAGCAGCCCCGCCTCGATGAGGGACATGGCACAGCGCACCCGCATCCGCGGCGGCCCGGCCACGAGGAACGAGTGGCGCGGCGCGAAGCGGGCAGCGGCGCGGTGACCTCGCATTGCGCGCCCCCACACCACCATCGGACACGCCCATGGGGGAGAGGCGCCGGAGGCGGACGGGACCTCACCTCCCCGTCCGCTCACGCGTACCCGCACGCGCTCGGGCCCGGACGTCACGTCCGGGCCCGAGCCGGCCATCGACACCGGAAGCGGTCCCTCGGATCGAGGGGCCGTTCCTCGGCGAGGCCGGAGGACGGTGCCGGACGACAGCGGGAAGTCAGCCGCGCCACTCCACCATGAGCAGCGTCGCGTCATCGATGGTCTGTCCGCCCCGCGCCCGCTTGAGCGTGTGGGACAGGGAGCGCGTCACCGCCCGGATCCCGCGGCCGGTTTTCCCCAACTGGTTCACACAGTCGATCAGCTGCTCCTCCCCGAACTCCTCCGCACCGGTCCTGTGCTCTTCGGCCAGTCCGTCGGTGAAGCAGAGGACGCGGTCCCCGCGCTCCGGCCTCAGCCTGCTGATCCGCTGCTGGAGTATTAACTCCACCCGCCCCCGGGAACCCGGGGGCGGGTGGCCCCGCCGGGTGCCACCACGAACCGGAGGTGAGGACATGGGACACGGAGGCAACGTCATCGACGAACTGGCGACCGACCACCGGGAGGTCGAGGAGCTCTTCGGCAAGATCGAGGCACTGCCACCCGGCCACAAGGACCGCAAGGTGTACGCCGACCAGGCCACGATGGAACTGGTCCGGCACTCGGTGGCCGAGGAGGCCTACCTCTACCCGGCCGTCCGCGAGCACGTGACCGGCGGGGACGCTCTGGCCGACAAGGAGCTCGAGGACCACGCCACGGCCGAGCGGATCATGAAGGACCTCGAGAGCCGGGACGCGGGCGACGCCGAGTTCGACCGGCTCATCGGCTCGCTGATGAGCGAGATCCGCGAGCACATCGCCGACGAGGAGCAGAACCTGTTCCCGCTGCTGCGCGCCTCCTGCTCCCAGGACGCGCTCGACCAGCTCGGCGACAAGGTCCGCCAGGCGAAGAAGACGGCGCCGACCCGGCCGCACCCGGCCGCCCCGGACAAGCCCCCGGCGAACAAGCTGCTGGCACCGGGCGCCGGAATGGTCGACCGGCTGCGCGACGCGCTGAGCGGGCGCGGAAAGCTCGGCTGAGCCACAGGGGAGGGGCCCGTCGCGCGCGACGGGCCCCTCCCCTGTGCCCGCACCTCCCCCGGCCACTGTGATCAACCGCACTTCGCACCCCAAGTCCCTCGCACCACGACACATTTGACGCACCCGGCCACATGGTCACCGGCCCTGCGGAACCGGCTCGGCGTTCTCTTCTGCCACGATGGTCCGCGCCCCGTCCGGTGACGGGAACCGCCGCGCGGCGCTGCCGGCGTTCCGCTTCCCGCGCCCCCTCCGCCGAGCCCGCCGGCTCGTCTCCGAAAAGCGCACCGTGTCTTCCTCGCCCCTCCCTGCCCAGCCCCCGTCACGCTCGCCCTGGCGCGCCCTGCGGCACCGCAGCATGCGCTGGTGGTCCGTCGCGAACCTCGTGTCCAACGCCGGTACGTGGATGCAGCTGACGGTGCAGAACCTGCTGGTCCTGCAGATCACCGGGTCCGCCGCCGCCACGGGTCTGTCCATGTCCGTGCAGGCCGCTCCGGCCCTGCTCATGAGCGTTCTCGGCGGCGCGGCCGTCGACCGCTGGCCACGGCGGCTGACGGCCGCCGTCGGCCAGGCGCTGCTGGCCGCGATCGCGTTCACCACGGCCGTCCTGGTGGCGCTGGACCGGCTCGACATGACGTCGCTGATGGTGCTGGCCGCCGTCACCGGCATGGTCGCCACCGTCGACAACCCGGCCTGCGCCCTGCTGGGCAACGACCTCGTCCCCGCCGAGGACGTGCCGTCCGCCATCGGAGTGGGCGCGCTGGTCTTCAACGCGGGGCGGCTCGCGGGCGCCGCGCTCGCCGGGGTGACGGTCGGGTTCCTCGGCACCTCCGCCGCCTACTTCGCCAACGCGGGCTCCTTCCTCTTCGTGACCGCGGTCATCCCCTTCCTGCGCCCGGCGGCGGGAGCGGTCCGCCGCGCCGCCCCGGACGGCGGGCGCCCGCGGCCGGACCTGACCGTCCGGGAGGGGCTGGCCTTCTTCGCCCGCCGGCCCCGGCTGCTCGCGCTCGCCGGGGTCACCGGCGTCAGCGCGGTCTTCGGCCGCAACTACGGGCTCACGCTCGCCGTTCTGGTCACCGGGCCGCTCGCGGGCGGCGCGGGCACGTTCGGCACGGTGTCCACCGTCCTGGCCGTCGGCGGGATCCTCGGCGCGGTGCTCGGCGCACGGCTGCGCAGGCCGTCCGTCCGGCTCGTCGGCGCCCTCGCGGCGACGGGCGCGCTGCTGCAGGTGGCGGCGGGCATGTCGCCCTCGTCGGCGGTGCTGCTGGTACTGGTCCTGCCGATGGCCGTCGTGGAGTCCGTCTCCGACACCGCGGGAACGGCCGTCCTGCAGACCGACCCGCCCGCCCGTCTGCGCGGCCGCGTGCTCGGGGTCTGGGGCAGCATCGGCACCGTCTGGGGTCTGGGCGGCCCGCCCGCCCTCGGCCTCCTCATGGAACTCGCCGGTCCGCGCGGCGCGCTGATCACCGGCGGCCTGGTCATCGCCGGCTCGATCGCGGCGGGCCACCTGCTGCACGCCCGCCGGACCTCCGCCCCGCTCCCGCACCGCACGGAACGGACCGACGTGACCGGCCGCGCCGCCCTGGAGGCAGCCGCCTGACCCCCCACCGCCGGCCTCCGGACGTTCCATCGGCCCGTCCGGCGTTCCGGGGCCCGGCCCGTTCCGGGCCGGCGGGGCGGGGGCGACCCGCGGCGGTCGGGGCCGCTTCCGGCGTTTCCGGGCGCCGCTTCACCCCCGTTCCGGCCGTGGCGCTCCCCGGGGGAAGGCCCGCTCAGCCGTCCGCCGACTTCAGGGCGACCGCCGCCGCGCGGGCCGCGCGGCGGGCCAGCAGAGTGGTGGAGCGGCCGTCCAGGTAGGGGAGGACCACCGCCTGGCCGCCCCAGCCGCGCAGCACCTCCGCCTCCGGCAGGGCCTGGACGGAGTAGTCCCCGCCCTTGACCCACACATCCGGCCGCAGCCGGTCCAGCACCGCTTCCGGGGTGTCCTCCTCGAAGACCACGACCGCGTCCACACTGCCCAGCGCGGCCAGCACCCTGGCCCGGTCCGCCGCCGGGTTGAGCGGGCGCCCCGGTCCCTTGCGACGGGTGACGGAGGCATCGGAGTTGAGGCACACGATCAGGCAGTCGCCGATCCGCCGGGCGCTCTCCAGCAGGCCGACGTGCCCGGCGTGCACCAGGTCGAAGCAGCCGCCGGTGGCGACCACCGTGCCGCCGCGCGCCCGTACGGCCTCCGCCAACTCGAAGGCGTCGACCGCCGGATCCCGCCCGGGGCGGGGGACGGCCGGCGCGTGCCACAGGTCCGGGTTGCCCGCCCCGCCGGCCGCGACGAAGGCGGCGGCCTCGGCGACCGCCCGTTGCAGGGCCTCCTCGGGGAGCAGCCCGTCCGCCAGGGCCGCGACGGTCGTCGCGGCGAAGCAGTCCCCCGCGCCGCACGGGTCCCCGTCGGCCCGGAACGGCGCCGGGATCAGCATCGGCGTCCCCCCTCCGGGCCGGGTCAGCAGCACGCCGCGGTCGCCCAGTGTCACGGCGACGCCCACCGCCCGCCACCGCTCCGCCAGTGCCGCCCCGAGCTCGGCGAACGCGCCCAGCGACGACGTCGGCGCACCGGCGCACAGGGCGAGGGCCTCGGCGGCGTTGGGCGTGACGATGCGCGTCCCCGGCACCGGCGGATCGCCCCTGGGGTGCGGATCCCACACCAGGGGGGTGTGCCGGGCCACGGCCTCGAGATGCGCGCGCACGGCCCCGGCGGTGTGCCGTCCGTAGTCGGCCACGAGGACGGCGTGCGCGTCCTCGAGCGCCTCGCGCACCGCGCCGTCCGGCTCGCCGGGCGTCCCCCCGCCCCGGTCGATGCGCACCACGGGCCGGCCGCCCGCCAGCACCCGTGTCTTCACCGGCAGCGTGCCGTGCAGCGGCAGCTCCAGCAGCCGGACCCGGCCGCTGAGCTCCCGGCGCACGGCCTCGCTGGCCGGGTCGTCGCCGAGCGCGGTCACCAGGACCACGTCCCGGCCGCCGCGGGCGGCGAGCGCGGCGGCCAGCCCGGCCCCGCCCGGATGCCGGCGGTCCCCGGTGACGTCGACGACCGGGGCGGGGGCGTCCGGGGCCAGCCGGGTGGCGACCCCCTCGATGTCCTCGTCGAGGAGGACGTCCCCCACCACCGCGAGCGGTTTCGGACCGGTCACGAGGTCCTCCCCGGGACGGCCGTCGCATGCGGCGCGGGGGGTGCGGACACGGCGGCGTCGAAGGACTCGCAGAGCAGGTGGACGGCGACCAGGTGCGTCTCCTGGACGGTCGCGGTGCTGCCCGCCTCCACGCACAGCGCCTCGTCGGCGGCCTCCGCCAGCGGGTTCGGGCCGGGCCCGGTGAGCGCCCACACGCCCAGTCCGGCCCGGCGGGCCGCCACCGCGGCCGCGATCAGGTTGGCGCTGCGGCCCGAGGTGGACAGCAGCATCAGGACGTCCCCGGGCCGCCCGTGGGCGATCACCTGGCGGGCGTAGACGTGGTCGAACCCGTAGTCGTTGCCGATGGCGGTGACGCTGGAGGTCTCCGCGTGCAGGGCGAGCGCCGAGTAGGCGCGCCGCTCCCGGCGGTAGCGGCCGACCAGCTCGGCGGTCAGATGCTGGGCCTGGGCGGCGCTGCCGCCGTTGCCGGCGGCCAGCAGCCGCCCGCCGTCGGTGAGGACGGTGCCGAGACGGCCGCCCCACTCGGCGATCCGGGGCAGAGCGTGCCGGCGGAACCGGTCGAGGGCCTCCTGGAGCGAGCGGCAGTGCAGATGCGCGGCGTCGAGCGCGGAGTGTTCGGTCATCCTGTTCGGGCGCACCGCCTCGGTGAGGACGGCGGCGGGACCCGCACCTCCTTTCCAACTTCCCGAAATGTCGGCGGCCGGCCACGGCCGGTGGGTCAGCCGGTTCCGGTCGCGGCGGACCCGGCGTCGAGGACCTCGCAGTACGCCGCCTCGGTGGCCGCGGCGATCCGCCGCCAGCCGTAGCGGCTGAGCACCCGGCGGCGCCCGGCCGCCCCGCACGCCTCCCGGGCGGCCGGATCGGCGAGCAGACCGGCCACGGCCCGGGCCAGCGCCCCGGGATCACCGGGCGGCACCAGCCGGCCCGTGCCCGGATCGGCGACCGTGTCGAGCTGTCCGCCGACCGCGCTCGCCACCACCGGGCGGCCGCAGGCCATGGCCTCCAGCGGGACGATCCCGAAGGGCTCGTAGTCGGCGGGGCACAGCACCACGTCGGCGGAGCGCAGCAGCGGCGACACCCGGCCGGCGTCCACCCCGCCGGTGAACAGGACCCGGTCGGCGACGCCCGCGTCCCGCGCGACACCGCGCAGCCGGCGCACCTCCGGGTCGTCGTCGAGGCCGTCCGCGGGGGGCCCGCCGACGACGACGAGTTCGGTCCCGGGCAGCCGGGCCAGCGCGGCCACGGACACCGCGGCCCCCTTGCGCGGCACCAGCCGCCCCAGCTGCATCAGCCGGTACCGGAACGGCCCGCCCGGCGCGACCGGTCCCACCGGCGTGAACCGGTCGGTGTCGACCCCGCACGGCACGACACCGATCCGGTACGCCGGCACCCCCATCCGGACCAGCTCGGCGACCTCGTCCCGGCAGGTGGCGATGACGCGGTCACACCCCCGCCCCACCTCGGTCTCGCAGGCGATCCGCTCCGGGGGGCTGGTGTCCGCGAGCCCCTGGTGCCGGCGCTTCACCGTGCCCAGCGCGTGGAACGTGTGCAGCAGGGGCAGCCCCAGCTCCCGGGCCGCCCGCAGCGAGGCCAGCCCCGACATCCAGTAGTGCGAGTGCACCACGTCCGGGGGGTGCGCCCGCCACACCCGGGCCAGCTGGCGCCCGAACTCCGCCATGTACGGCAGCAGCCCGTCCTTGGGCACGGGTTCCGGGGGCCCCGCCGGCACATGGTGCACCTCGACACCCTCGCGCAGCCGCACCCGGTCGGGCAGGCCGGGCGCGTCGCGGCGGGTGTGCACGGTGACGCGGTGACCGCGGTCGGCGAGCGCCCCGGCCAGGGCGGCGACATGGACGTTCTGCCCGCCCGCGTCCACCCCGCCGAGCACGGCGAGCGGGCTCGCGTGCTCCGAGACCAGGGCGATCGACAGCACACCCGGGGCGAGGCCGTCGTCGCCGGGCGGGCCGGCGGGCGGGAAACCGGTGGTCGGGGTCATGAGCACACCTCCGTGATCAGGCGTTCCCAGTCGTCCAGGAACCGCTTGAGCCCGTACCGCCCGAGGGCGGCCTGCCGGGCCCGCGCGCCGTCCGCGGCGGCCGCCGCGGGATCCGCCAGGTAGCGGCGGGCGGCCCGGGCGAGGACGTCCGGCCGGGTGGACACGGTGCCCGCGCCGTCCGGCACCGCCTCCACCGCCTCGGTGGTGGCCAGCGCCAGCACGGGCATGCCCAGGTGCATCGCCTCCAGCAGGGACAGCCCGAGGGAGGTCCAGCGCACCGGGTGCAGGTACATCCGCCGCTCGGCCATGGCCGCGTGCAGGTCGCGCTGCGGCAGGTCGGCCGTGCGGCACCGGTCCGGCGGCAGCCCCAGACGGCCGGCCAGACCGTCGGTACCCATGCCGAACACGTCCAGCGGCACCGCGCCGGCGAGCGCGGGCAGCAGGTCCGTACCGGTGTACCGGCCGCGCCGCAGCGGCTCGTTGACGACGACGGCGGCGCGGTCCAGCCGGCCGGTGTAGCGGTGACCCGGGTCGGGGACACCGTGCTCGATCACCTCGGTGCGGGTGGTGCCGCAGTCCCAGAACAACCGGTTGAAGTGGGTGACGTGCACGAGGGTCAGATCGGCCCGGTCCGCGCACGGATGCCGGGTGTCCGGTACGTCGCCGTCCGGGGCGTTGTGCTCCAGGTACACGGCCGGCACGTCCCGGCCGGGGCGCCGCCCGCCGAGCCATCGCCCGGCGAGGCGGAACTCGTGCGGACGTTGCAGCACGACCAGGTCGAACGGCATGTGCCGCAGCTGTGCCGGTGCGGCCTCGCGCACCGACGCGGGCCAGGGGAAGGTACGGGCCCGTCCGAGGCCGTCCGGACCTCGGTCCGGGGTCACGGGGACGACATAGGTGTGCGGGCCCTGCACGAACGCCGTCGTCCAGGAGCCGTGCACGTGCCACAGCAGGATGTTCATACGGCCGCTCCTCGGTCGGTCCGCTGTTCCCGCCCCCGCCGGCGCCGGCCCGGACGGTGCGCGGACGGCCGGGGGTCCGCGGCCGGGCCGCCGGGGCGGATCACGATCCGAGCCGTTCGCCGAGCGCCGGGGGGTGCGCGGGCGCCGTGTCGCCGGGCCGGCGCGGGCGGTGGGGCGGCGCGCCGCGGTGGACGAGCTGCCCGCGCAGCCAGTGCCAGGTGGCGGCGGGCGGGATGAGTGTGCTGGTGAGGACCATGGTGAGGATCTCGTCCGGGGTGCGCGGACCCGGCAGGATCCGGGCGAGGGCGAATTCGGCGGTTCCCGCCAGCCACCCGGCGGCGCAGGCCGCCGCGGCGCCCGGCCGGCCGGACAGCGCGCAGCCCACGGCCGCCAGGCCAGCCGCCGTCACCGCGAGGTGCCCCGGCAGACGTCCCCGGGGCGCCTCGGCCCGGCGCCACCAGCCGCGCCCGTGCAGCCGGGTCATCAGCACGTCGTCGGCGTTGCCGGCCTGGAGCCGTACCGAGGCCCAGCGTCCGGCCGGGCGTACCGGATGGGCGGTGGTGCGGCGCCCCCCGGACAGCGTCCAGCCGGCGTCGAGCAGCCGCAGCGCCAGGTCCGCGTCCTCCCGGAAGGCCCTGCGGAACCGTTCGTCGAAACCGCCGGCGGCCTCCAGGGCCCGGCGGCGGTACGCCATGTCGGCGGTGATCCAGCGGGCGGTGGCGAGGCCGGCGGTGCCCCGTTCCCAGTCGGTGGGCCGGCGGTCCGGCGGCAGCGGAACCTCGATGCGGGCGGTGACCCCGGCGGTCACGACACCCGCCCCGGCGAGGTCGAGGGCGAGGTCGTCGGCCCACGTGGGGCCCGGGACCACGTCGTCGTCGAGGAAGACGATCCACGGAACGTCCCCGGCGGCCCGCCACCCGGTGTTGCGCGCGGCGGCCGGCCCCCGTGCGCCGCCGGGGACGACGAGGGTGCGCGTGCGCAGGGACGGCGGAACGGCGGCGGTCAGCGGCGCGCCGGCGGGATCCGGACGGTCGTCGACCACCACGACCCTCTCCGGACCCGGCCCGTCCGCCTCGGACAGTGCCAGCAGGCACGGCCCCAGGCTGGGCCGGCCGAGGGTGGGCACCACGACCGCGTACGCGCCGCCCGGTGCGGCGGGCCCGGTCATTGCAGGGCCTCGCCGTCGGCGGCGCGGAAGAAGTCGCCCCGCCGGATCGCGTACGGGCCGATGGCCAGGAGGTCGACGGGGGAGGAGCCGAAGCACTCCAGGGCGTCGCGCGGGTCGTCCACCATGGGCCGGCCCGCGGTGTTGAGGCTGGTGTTGACGACGACGGGCAGCCCGGTCAGCCGCTCGAACTCGCCCAGCATCCGCGCGACCAGGGGCTCGCGCGCCGGATCGACCGTCTGGATGCGGGCGGTGCCGTCCACGTGCACCACGGCGGGGATGCGCTCCCGCCAGGCCGGGGCCACGTCGTGCACGAACAGCATGTACGGGCTGGGCAGCGGTCCGTCGAAGACGCCGGCGGCCCGGTCGGCGAGCACCATCGGCGCGACCGGCCGGAACTGCTCGCGGCCCTTGACGTCGTTCAGCCGCTCCAGATTGCCCGCGTGCCCGGGGTGTGCCAGCAGCGAGCGGTGGCCGAGCGCGCGGGGGCCGTACTCGCCGCGCCCCTGGAACCAGGCGACGATGCCGTTGTCCGCCAGGGCCCGGGCCACGGTGGCAGCGATGTCCGCCGGCCGTTCGAAGGGGACGGCCGCCGTCTTCAGCCAGGCGCCCAGCTCCGCGTCGGTCCAGTCCCGGCCGAGGTCGGCCCCGGTCATCGGCTCCGGCGCGTCACCGGCGCCGGCGGACAGCAGCAGGGCGCCGCCCAGCGCGGTCCCCGCGTCACCGGCCGCGGGCTGCACCCACACCCGGGAGAACGGACCCTCGCGGGCGATGCGGGAGTTGGCGACGCAGTTCAGGGCGACGCCCCCGGCGAGGGTGAGCACGCGGTCGTGGGTACGGCCGTGCAGCCAGCGCACCAGGTCCAGCAGCGTCTCCTCCAGTACGGCCTGGGCGCTGGCGGCGGCATCGGCGTGGTCCCGGGTCCACGGCTCGTCCGGACCGCGCGGCGCGCACAGCTCGGGCCAGGGCACTCCGGTGGCGTGGAAGCCGCCGTCGCCCGTCGGGTACACGTACCGGCGCAGCTCGGCCAGCATCCGCGGGGTGCCGTGGGAGGCGAGGGCCATCACCTTGAACTCGTCGGAGGACCGCAGGAAGCCCAGGTGCTCGGTGAGTTCCTCGTAGACCAGGCCGAGCGAGTGCGGCAGGTCCTGCGCGTGCAGCGGTTCGAGCCGGTCGCGGACGCGGCGGGCGGCGAGGTGGGAGGCGCGTTCGCCGCGGCCGTCCAGTACGAGGACGGAGGAGTCCTGGGCGTCGGGCGCGGCGAAGGCGCCGGAGGCGGCGTGCGCCATGTGGTGCGGCACGAAGCGGACGATGCCCGGGTCGAGGCCGGGCAGCGCGGTCCGCAGGAAGCCGGGGGCCTCCCGTGCGTAGGTGAGCCGCAGGTGGTCCCACGGGTCGTCCAGGCCCATCGCGCCGGCGGGGCGGGCGAGCGCGGGGTCGAAGGAGTAGGCGACCGCGTCGAGGTCCCGGGGGCGCAGCCCGGCCCGCTTCAGGCACCAGGCGGCGGCCTTCTCGGGCAGTTCCCAGGCGGAGAAGGGCAGCGGCCGCTTGCCGTGCTTGCGCCGGGTGAAGCGTTCCTCCTCCGCGGCGGCGACGGTCCGCCCGTCGATCACGAGGGCGGCGGCGGGGTCGTGGAAGAGGGCGTTGATTCCGAGGATGCGCATGGGCGGACGGGCCTTTCGCGGATCGGAGCGGCCGGTCGGGCCGCGTGTCCTGGGCCGGAGGGGGGAGGGCCGCGCTCAGTGACCGGCTTCGGCGCGGAACCAGGCGATCGTGCGGCGCAGCCCCTCCTCGGCGCCCACCCGGGGCTCCCAGCCGAGCTTGTCGCGGGCCAGCGTGATGTCGGGGCAGCGCACGGCCGGGTCGTCCACCGGGCGCTCGATGTAGTGGACGCCGGAGCCGGACCCGGTGAGTTCGATGACGAGCCGGGCCAGGTCCAGCATGGTGATCTCGGAGGGGTTGCCGATGTTGACGGGGCCCCGCATGCCGTGGGCGGCCGCCGCGAGGACGCCGGCCACCGTGTCGTCGACGTAGCACAGCGAGCGGGTCTGGCGGCCGTCCCCGGTCACGGTGAGGGGTTCGCCCGCCAGGGCCTGCCGGACGAAGGTCGGCACGGCGCGGCCGTCGTGTCCGCGCATCCGGGGGCCGTAGGTGTTGAACAGCCGCACGATGCAGGTGTCGATGCCGTGGGCCTCCGCGTGGGCGGTGGTCAGGGCCTCGCCGAAGCGCTTGGCCTCGTCGTAGACGCTGCGCGGACCGACCGGATTGACGTTGCCCCAGTAGCGCTCCTCCTGCGGGTGCTGCCGGGGGTCGCCGTACACCTCCGACGTCGAGGCGAGGACGAAGCGGGCCCCGGCCTCCCGGGCGAGCCGCAGGGCGTTGCGGGTGCCGGAGCTGCCCGCCTCCATGGTGTGCAGCGGCAGGCGCAGGTAGTCCGCGGGGGAGGCGGGGGAGGCGAAGTGCAGGACGAGGTCGGGGGGCCGGACCACCGGCAGCCCCTCGGCCACGTCGGCCCGGACGAGGGTGAAGCCGGGCCGTTCGAGCAGCGGGGTGACGTTCTCCGGCCGGCCGGTGCTGAAGTCGTCCACGCAGGTGACGGCGGCGCCCGCGGCCAGCAGGGCGGAGCACAGATGGGAGCCGACGAATCCGGCTCCGCCGGTGACGACGGCGTGCTCCCAGGTCCGGGATATCGCGGTGCTCATGTCGTTCGGCCCTCCGTCGGAGCTGTCGGACGCGGGGGCCGACACGTCCGCCTCCGGCGCCGGGCCGAGGCCGTCGACCCCTCGATCAGCCTGGGCCGCCCCGGCCCTCACGGCACGAGCACCTACTGCAAACCGGTGAATCACGGAGCGTGAGGACGGCGCCGGGTGCGCCGTTCGGGCAGGTCACGGACGGAAGACGGCGGATCCCGCTCGGCGCGGCGGGACCGCCGCGCGGGCCGCGTCCGCCGGGCCGCGCCTATCGGGCGGCGGTCCCGGGTCAGGGGACGAGGGTGGCGTCCGGGTCCAGGCGGGTCAGGAGGGCCGAGTGGTGGAGCGCGGCCACGGGGGCGAGGAGGTCCGGGTGGCGCAGGAGGGCCGCGGCCCGGCGGTCGCTCTCGCCGGGGGCGAGGAGGCGGCCGAACTCGTCGGGCCCGCTCCCGGCGAGCGCCGCCACCGCGGCCGAGGCGAGCTCCGGATCGGCGAGCAGGCAGGCGGCCCAGCTGGCCACGACCTCGTCGACCCAGGTGCGCCAGGCCTGCGCCCCGGTGTCCCCGCCCGCGTCGGCGCGGGTGACCCGGTCGAGCCGCGCCGCACCACCCGGGCCGGCCAGGGCGACCAACGCCGCGTCCATCGCCGTCGGGTACCGCAGCCGGGCCGCGACCGTCACCGCCTGCCGTGCCTGCGCCTCGCACAGGGCGGAGGCCAGCGCCCCGCCGGGGGCGGGGAAGGAACGCGTCAGCCACTGCGCGGTGGCCGCTATGACCGGGGAGAGATTCGTCTGCACTGCCGGGCCGTCCGAGCCGAGGGGGTGGGGGGACCGACGGAACGGTAGCCGCCCGCGTGCCCGTCCCGACATGGCCCGGGTCTCTTTCGGCACGTGGTCCCGGCCACACCCGGGCGGGCCGGGCCCGCTCCCGCGGCGTCCCCGGGAAGCGCGGGGCACCCGGCGGCCGGGGGAGCGGAGTACACGGTGCCGGCGCGGAACCCCACGATCCCGCCGCACCGCCTCCGGATCCGTCCGCACTGCGGTGCCCCTCTCCCCGGGGTCCGCTGAGGAGAGGTCAGGGGCGGTACCCCCGCCGGGTTCCACCGGAGGCCGACGTGGCACCGGCAGCGTCCGCGCCCGCCGGGGTTGGCACTCCGGCCTGTTGAAGAAGTGACGAAAGTACGTCCTGTCAAAAACAGCGCAGTTTGTGCCTTATGGGTTCTTCTGGGATGAAAGGTACTCGTTGCATCTTGAGGAGATGGTGTTATGCGTTCCGAAGAAACCCAGGAACTGACCGGCATCCGCAGCGTCGACATCGAGGCCGCGCTCGACCCGGTCGAGGCCGACGGTGTGTACCGCGACAGTCGGCAGTGCGCCGCCGCTGCTCTCCTCTCCGGCGCGGTCAAGCTGCTGCTGTCGCCCCCGACCCCGCGTCCGAAGAAGGGCTGAACGGATCGACGGGAGCGGTCACATGGAGCAGTCGGGCACTTCGGCCCTCCTGCAGGGCGCGGTGCAGGACATCGCTTCCGGCGTGGTCTCCGCCCTCCGGGACGGGGGCCACGTGCGAGCGGTACCCCTCGCGGGAACCGACGGGGGGGGCGGGAGAACCGGCGCTCGCCGCCGTGCGCGTGCTGGGATCCGACGCGCTGCTGGCGAGCCTCCTGCTGCGCACCCCGCCCGACCCGGCGGAGACGGCCTTGTTCCGCAAGGCGGTCGAGGCCCACCCGCCCCGGGCGGACGCCGCGCCCACCGTCCGCTGGAGCCACTGGGGCATGGCGCGCACCCTGCCACGGGTCGATCCCTCCTCCGCCTCGGGACCGCCCGACGAGCCCGGCACCGGCTGGCTCGACGAGGCGGGCTGGCAGGTCCTCATCCACCAACTCGCCGTACTGGCACCGCTCGCGCTGCCCGGAGAGGAGTGCGCGGTGAGCCGCGTGGCCGGGCGCCGCCCGGTGGACGTCGCCCGCGGATTCGTCCGGGCGGTGCGCCGCAGGGACTGGCGGCAGGCCGCCGGTGCCGGCCGCTGGCTGACCCTGCTGTCCGGCGTACCGGACACCGTCGGCCTCGTCTCCGGCCTGGACTTCGTGGAACTGATGGGCGGGGACGACCCGCTCGTCGCCCTGCACGTGCGGGCGGCGCGGCTGACGCGGGCCGGAGCACTCGTGTGACCGCGCCCGACGAGGGCGCCACCGGGGACGTCCGGCGGATCGCCGAGGACGCGCTCCGCGCAGCAGCCGGACGGCGCCATGCCCGCGATCCGGACGATGCCCGAGGGCGACGCGGAGGCGGTCTTCGACGTCGTCTACCACTCGACCCTGGTCGCCGCCTTCGCCTCCGTACTGGCCACCTCACGCGCCCTGGCCGAGCTGGCCGGGGCCTCATGACGACGGCCCCCCGCACGTCCTGGCCCGGCCGGCCGGCCGCCCCGGACGACGGGCCCGCTCCGCGCCCCGGCCCGGGACCGGACGACGAGCGCTGGGGCGAACGGCTCGAGCGGGCCGTCGCCGCGGCCGACGCCCCCGACGCCGTCTTCGCCCTCTCCCTCCGGGGCCGCCGCACGCTGCGCACCGGCGGCACCGTCCCGCCCCCGCCGTACCCCCGCGACGCGCTGCGCCACGAGATCGGCTCGGCCACCAAGACGTTCACCGGGCTGCTGCTGGCCCGCCTCACCGGCAGCGGCCGGGTGTCCGGCGGGGAGCCGGCCGTCACCCTCCTCGACGGCGACCGGCCGCCCGGCGGGGACCCGGTCACCCTCGCCCACCTGGTCACCCACACCGCCGGACTGCCGGCGCTCCCGGCCGGCTTCTACGCCCGGGCACTGCCCGCCTGGCGCAGCAACCCCTACGCCCGCTTCCCCGACGCGTGCGTGATCGACGCCTTCCTGCGCCACCGCCCCCGTCACCGGCCCGGCACCCGCTGGCGCTACTCCGACTTCGGCGTCGCCGTGCTCGGCCACGCCCTGGCCGCCGCCACCGGCACCCCGTGGCGGACCCCGATCGCCGATCAGCTGCTCGCGCCCCTCGCGCTGCACGGGACGGCCCTGCGGGCGGACACCGGCGGGCGTGACGCCACCGGGCACGGCAAGGACGGCCGAACGGCCGTGCCCCCCTTCGACGCCGGCGGCTTCCAGGCGGCCGGCGCCGTCCGGGCCACCCCGCACGACCTGCTCACCTTCCTCGAGGCCCATCTCGACCCCGCCCGGTCACCGGAACTGGCCGACGCGCTGAACGCCGTACGCACCCCCGTGCTCCGTCGCGGGCCCGGGCACCGGCATGTGCACACCGTCGCCTGGTTCCGGCACCCGGCCGGGGACGGTCCCCTGTACTTCCACGGCGGGGCGACCCTCGGCCAGCAGGCCCTCCTCGGTTTCCGGCCCGGCACCGGCACCGCCCTGGCCGCGGTGTGCACCCGCCGTTTCCGCGCCCGCGACCCCTTCCCGGCCACCGCCTACGCCCTGCTCGCGGAGGAGTGACCCGCCGACCTCGCGGACCCCGCGCACCGACGGCCGCGGCGCCGACAACCGGACGGCGCCGCGGCCGTCACACGGTCACAGCCGCTGCCACAGCGCCGGCGTGCCGGCCGGCGCCCACGCGCCCTGCGCCTGGTGGGTCTGCAGACACCGGTAGCGCACGCCGTCCCGGGTCACCGTGGTCCCGGCCTCGTAGACGCGGCCCGCCGTCCACGCCTGCGCGCCGTCCTCCTGCGGGTCCGGCGTCGTCTGCGCGGCGGTGACCAGCGTGAGCCCGTAGTCGCCGAGGATCGGGTTGACGGGCTGGTAGAACGTCGTACCGCCACCGCCACCGCTGCAGTCCCCGGAACCGCCGGAGGTGACGCCCTGCGCCTGCGCGCCCGCGACGAACGGCCCGCCCGAGTCGCCCGGCTCGGCGCACACCGTCGTCCGGGTCAGCCCGTCGACCGTGCCCTGCGGATAGCGGACGCTGGTGTCGTGCTGCTCGATGGTCCCGCAGCGCCATCCGCTGGTCGAGCCCGAACGGCACACCGCGGCCCCGAGCAGCGCCTGGACCGACCCGGTGACCTGCACCTCCTGGCCGTCCTGCGCCTTGACGTCGGGCGTCGGCGTCCACTGGCCGCCGGTCGCCACCCACGCCATGTCCTTGCCGGGGAAGGCGGAGGCCTGGAAGGTGCCCTGCGCCGTGCGGTCGTACCCGGTCGTCGTCGCGCCGGGCCCGCCGCAGTGACCGGCGGTCACGAAGCCCGCCTGCTCACCCCGGGTGACGGAGAATCCGACGGAGCAGCGTACGGAGTCGTCGACGTAGAAGGCGTCGCCGCCGGTGAGGTCCTGCAGCAGGCGCGGCCGCTCCGCCGTCATGCGGATGCCGACGTCCTCCGCCTGGAGGCCGGCGGCCTCGACGAAGGCGGTGCCGGCCGCCTGGCTGGTCGCCTGCACCATGAGCCGGTTCTTCGGCACGTCGACGTACCAGACAGGCGTGTCGAGGGTCTCGCCCCGGGCGGCCGCCGCGTCCAGTTTCCGTTTGGCCGCCGCCAGGTCGGCGAGCGTGCGCCGGACCACCGCGGCCGTGGCGCCCTGGGCCTCGATGGCCGCCACGTCCTTGGCGTCGGTGGTCGCGACCGTGAGCTCCTCGGAGGTCGCGCCGCGCACCCAGGCCCCCGCGAACCGGTCGCCGAGGGCGTTGCGCAGCCGGCCCGCGCGGGTGCCCGCCTCCGCCTCGTTGACCAGCCGCCGGGAGGCCTGTCCCGCGTCCAGGCCCAGGTCACGCCGGAGCGCGCCGAGCAGATGGGGCGAGGGCCGGTCGGCGCCGAGGGTCTGGTCGGCGCCGGGCGCCGCCCCCGACGCGGGGGTGGGGTCGGCCGTGGCGGGGAGCCCGGCGAGGACGAGGGCGCCGAGCAGCGTGAGGGCCGACCGGCGCGCGGTCCGGGCGTGTCTGGGGACCATTCGGCACGTCTCCTTCGTTCGGGAGGTGAAGCTGCCGGGGAATGTCAGGCCTTGCCCGCGGCACCCGGCGCGATGCCACGACACGCGCGGATTCGCGCTTTGGTGACACCGGCGGACGCCAGGTGCAGTACGGGGGACGACCCGGCCCGGACCCGGGCCCGGTCAGACGGGCGTCAGACCGGGCGAGCCCACCTCGGTGACGAAGGAGGCGGCCGTGGAGACGGGGGCGCCGGGCGTCGTCACGACCGGGACGATCCGGAAGTCGGCCCGGGCGTTCTCCCGGCCCAGCTCCACCGTGACGTAACCGCGCCGGCCGTCGTAGAACCGCAGATGCGGGTTGGCCCGCGTGTAGGTGTCCCAGTTGGCCGGCCGCTGCGCCCCGTTCCCGCCGCTGGCGACGGAGGTGCACGTCAGTTCCGTGCCCAGGGTGGCGGAGTCCGGGTCGTCGAAGTCGTCCTTGATGTCGAAGGCGTAGCCGACGTGGACGTCTCCGGTGAGGACCATCCAGTTGGCGACCCCGGCGGCCCTGGCGCCCGCGATCAGCCGGGCGCGGTTGGCGCGGTAGCCGTCCCAGGCGTCCATGGAGAGCTTGGCCCGGGCGTTCAGGTCCAGCCTGCGCTGCGAGAAGCACACCTGCTGGGGCATCACGTTCCACAGCGCCGCCGAGGCGCCCCACCCGTCGATCAGCCAGCGCTCCTGGGCGTCCCCGGTGAGGCTGCGCGCGGGGTCGTCGGACTCCGGTCCGGGCACGTGCGGGGTGTCGCCGTAGGCCTGGTCGTCGCGGTACTGGCGGGTGTCGAGGATGTCGAACTGGGCGAGCGTGCCCCAGCGCAGCCGGCGGAACAGCTGGGCGTCGGGGCCGTCGGGGAGCTGGTCGGCGCGCAGCGGCTGGTTCTCCCAGTAGGCGCGGTAGGCGGCGGCGCGGCGGGCGAGGAACTGCGCCGGGTCGCTGCCGTTCTCGTCGACGGCGCCCGCGTAGTTGTTCTCGGTCTCGTGGTCGTCCCAGGTGACGACGAACGGGTGGGCGGCGTGGACGGCGCGCAGGTCGGGGTCGCTCTTGTAGAGCGCGTAGCGCATCCGGTAGTCGGCCAGCGTCGTGGTCTCGCGGTGGAACACGGACGGCAGCACGACGTCGGTGTAGCCGCGGGCCCCGCCCGCGGAGTCGACGGCGTACTCGTAGAGGTAGTCGCCGAGGTGGAACACCACGTCGACGTCCTCCCGGGCGAGGTGTCCGTGGGCCGTGTAGTAGCCGTCGTGGTACGCCTGGCACGCCACCGCGGCCAGCCGCAGGCTCGCGGTGTCGTCGCCGGCGGCGGGGGCGGTGCGGGTACGGCCGGTGGGGCTGATCCAGGATCCCGTGCGGAACCGGTAGTAGTAGTGGCTGTCCGAGTCCAGGCCCGGTACGTCGACGCGCACGCTGTGCGCGTACTCGGGGTGGGCCTCGGCGGTGCCCGCCCGTACGACCAGGACGAAGCCCTCGTCGGCCGCGACCTCCCAGGAGACCTCCACCCGTTCCTGTCCCAGACCCCCGTCCGGCTCGAAGGGAACCGGGGCGAGCCGGGTCCAGATGAGCACCGAGGCGGGCAGCGGGTCACCGGAGGCGACGCCGAGGGTGAAGGGGTCCCGGGTGATCCGGGCCGCGTCGAGCCGCGGCGCGGCGAAGGCGCCGCGGGCGGGCCGGTTGGTGGTGAAGGCCAGCGCGGCGGCCGCGGCGGCGACGGTCAGGAACCGACGGCGGGCCAGATGCCGTGCGGCGGTGCGCAGTTCGGCGTCGTGGGAGGTGAGGACGGGCGGGGACGGTGGTCCGGAACGGCCCGGCAGCGCCATCTGGTGTCCTCTCGTACGGGCTCCGGCGGATCGACGGGCGCGGGCCGGCGGCCGACACGGGCAGGCGAGTGCGATCCGTGTCCCGGGCTGGTGCGTGGCGGGGCCGGCCACGGGACACGGAGCCTGCATGCTAAGCAGATGAAATGCGCATAACGGGCGCGCCGTGCCGGGGTGTTCACACGAGAGGCGGTACTCGGCCCGGACCGCGGGCACGACGAAAGCGCCGCCGGTGCGGACACCGGCGGCGCGTGGACGGGCGGGTCAGCCGGCCGTCGCCCCCGTCACGGAGGCGGCTGCGGCCCGTTGCCGGACCGGCAGGTGGTAGACGTGGAAGGCGCGGCCGATGACCGGCTGGGCGACGTTGCGCACCTTGACGCCCCCGCTCGTCATGCCGTGCTCCGTGCCCGCGTGCGCGTGCCCGTGCACGGCGAGGTCGGCGCCGGCCGTGTCGATCGCCTCGGCCAGCAGGTAGCTGCCCAGGAACGGATAGATCTCCAGCGGCTCGCCGGCCAGCGTCTCCGGCACGGGGGAGTAGTGGGTGAGGGCGATCCGGACGTCGCAGCCCTCCCCGTCCAGCCGCTCCAGGGAGGCGCGCAGGCCGTCGGCGCACCGGCGGGAGGCCCGGACGAACTCCTTCATCACCGGTTCGCCGAACTCCCCGGCGCTCGCCCCGACGAACCCGCCGCCGAAGCCCTTGGTGCCGGCCACCCCGACCCGCGCGTTCCCGGCCCGTACGACCGTGGACTCGCCTTCCAGGACGTGGGCGCCGGCGTCCCGCAGGACGGCCGTGACCTCGTCCGGCCGGTCGTCGTGGTGGTCGTGGTTGCCCAGCACGGCGACCACCGGCACGTCCAGGTCCCGGATCTCGTCGGCCACCACCCGGGCCTCGTCGACGGTGCCGTGCCGGGTGAGGTCGCCGGCCAGCAGCAGGAGGTCGGCGCACTCGGACAGGGTGTCGAACGCGGGGCGCAGCACGCCCCGGGTGTCGGGACCCATGTGGATGTCCCCGACGGCGGCGACCCGGATCATGACAGCTCCTCCGCGTGGTCGGGCGAGGAGGGCTCGCTGATCACGATGTCGCAGTGCACCTCGAGTCCGGCGAGCTCCCCGCGTACGGTGCTCAGGACGTCCTCGCGGCACCCGGCCGACGGGACGGTGCCGGTGACCAGGACGCTGCCGCCGCGGACCTCGACCCGCACGCCGAGTTCGCCGAGTTCGCCGGAGGCGAGACGGTCCTGGAGGTGGGCGACGCGGTACTCCGTGGTCCGCCCGGCCGCTGTGCCGCCTGTGGACGCGGCGTCGTGGGTCTTCATGGCGTTCCTTCCGCGGACGTTCAGATGACGTTGAGGCGTTCCAGGAGGAAGAAGAAGGCGGCGGGCATGGGCTCGTCCCCGCTCTCGCGCCGCACCCGGTCCCAGTCGACCTTCTCGCGCAGGGCGCGGGCGATGGGCAGCACCGCGCCGAAGTCGCAGTGGTGCTCCGAGAAGGCGCCGATCAGACCGGACAGCAGATCGGTGGGCGCGAGGACCGGCATGCGCACCGACTCCACCGGCAGTTCCTGCGCCCGGTGGAGCATCTCGGTGGAGACGGGCCGGTGCGCCAGCTCGAAGATCAGGTCCACGTCCTGGCCGAAGCACGTGGCCTTGATCAGCCAGTCCTCCGGCGGGGTGTAGACCGTCAGCCCGGCCTCGCGCAGCGTGGCGGCCACGGATTCCGCGTCCTCCGGACGGACGCAGAAGTCGACGTCGTGCTGGAGGTTGCCGCTGCCGCCCTGGGCGTAGACGGCGACGCTGCCGGCCAGGGCGAAGAGGTGCCCGCCCCGCTTCAGCACCGCGCCGACCTGCTTGGCCGCCTCCAGGATCGCCTGGTTGCGGTCGCGGGGCAGGTCCGCCTCACCGTCCTCGGACAGTGGCCCGGACCGCACGTCCAGCGGTGGCGCCTGCCCCGGTGCGTCCGGGGCCAGGCGGAGGCCTGGGCTGCCCGGGCGCCGGACGAGCGTGGCGTCCTCGCCGTTCTCCGTCATGACCACTCCCTTCGCCGGCCGGGCGGTCCGGCGGGGCCGCTGCCCGCTTCCCCCGCCCGACGGGCCTGTGTGTCTGTCGCCTGCACCTGGTACCCGGCTAGTACCCGGCGCGTCCGGTCCGACACGGACACGTGCGAAAGGCGCGCGGTGCCCGGTCAGCGCTCCGCGACGTGGTCGACGAGCAGGCGGGCGGCGTCCTGCGCGGCGCGCTGGGCACCGCCCGACCCGGAACCGCCCTCTCGCCGGACCGGCTCGGGCGTACAAGAAGAGCGCGCGAGCCGATCGCGGTTGAATATGGGGCAAAAGCCAGGTAAACCGATGAGTGCCCCCCAAAGGGACGCGGTTGTGGAGGTCGCCATGGAGCAGGACACGCCTCGTTCGCCGGATCTTCCGCAGCCCCTGCGGGCCGTCGCCTCGGGCCTGCGGCATGTGCCGGGCGCCAAGCAGGTGGGCAGGGTCGCCGACGGCACCCTGGACGCGATCGGCGCGGTGTCCCCGCGCGGGCGCCGGATGGCCGTCTACACCGGAGCCGGGGTGCTCGGCCTCGTCGGCCTCGTCGAATGGCCGGTGGCGCTGACCGGCGCGGCCGTCGCCTGGCTCACCCAGTCACGCCCCGGGGAGCGGCCGGGCGAGGAACCGGCCACCCGGTCACCGGCCGGGGAGAACGGCCGGCGCGAGGCGCGGACCGACGGCGGCGCACCGGACGCCCACGCGGCCCGGCCGCCCGCCGGCCCCGGTGACCGGCTCGCCCCCTCCCGCCACCGGACCGACCAGACCGAACACCACGTACACGAGCAGCCCGCCAAGGTGGGCGACACCGCCACCGCCTCGGCCCTCAAGCAGGTCGCCGAGGCCACCGCGCACCACGACCACGACGGTGCCCCCGGCCGGCCGCGCGGCGACCGGCACCCCGGCTGACCCCCCCACGAGTACGGGACACCCCGAGATGCTCACACGATTCGACGCCGCACCCCTGGCCGGGGCCGTGGCGGGAGCCGCCGCAGGCGCCGCCCGCTCCACCGCACAAGGCATGACGTCCGTGCACGACACGACGCGCCGCCTGGGCCACGTCGCCCGGGGCGCCCTCGCGGGCGGCCTGCACTGGCGGGCCGGACGACGCGTCCACCTCGCCCTGCGGCACCCGGAACGCGCCGCGGGACCGCTCGCCCGCAAGGTCGCCGCCGAACTGCTGGACCATCCCGACGTGCTGACGGCGTACTGGGACGAAGGGCTGTCCCGCCTCGTGGTGACCGCCGTGACGGACGCGGCCGGTGACCGCGTGACCGATCACGCCGTCGCGCTCGCCGCCCGCCTCGGACTGACCGAGGACGCCGGCCCGCAGGACGAGGCCGGCAGCGCCCACCCCGGCGACCCCCGCGAGGTGCGGGTCGCCGCCACCGCGCTGCTGCTGGACGCGGCGGGCACGGCCGGCGCCCTGACCGCCAGGTCACTGCGGCTGCCCCGCAGTCCCAAGGCGGTCACCGCCGTCGTCACCCTGCTGCGCGAGAACCCCCGCTTCCGCGCACTGCTGCGGCAGCGGTTCGGCAGCAGCGGCATGGAACTCCTCCTCGCCGCCGTCAACGCCGCCACGCACGGCGCCGGACAGTCCCCGGTCTCCCTCGTGCTCGACGGAGTGGTGCGCACCGGCCAGCTGACCGAGGCGGCGGCCCGCGCCGCGGCCTTCGAGGCCCTGCACGACACCGTCTGCCTCGAACAACGCGCCAGCATCCCCTGCCCGGGCGACACCCGGCCGCCCCTGCGGGTCACGCCCGCCCAGGCGTACGCGGCCCACGCCGGCACCGGCAGCGTCGCGGGCGCCGCCGCCACCCTCCTCGTCACGCACAGCACCGCCGAGGCGGCCGAAGCCGTCCTGGCCGGATCCCCCAAGGCGGCCCGCTACGGCCCCGCCGCCTTCGACGCGGTCCTCGGCACCCATCTCGCCCGCTCCGGCGTACTGGTGCGCAGCATGGACCGGCTGCGCCAGCTGGAGATCGCCGACTCCCTGGTCCTGCACGCCGACGCCCTGCGCGCCCACCCGCGGCCCACCGCCGGCCGCGACGGCGCGCCCGCCCTGTTCGAGGACCCCGTCGATCCCCGCGCCGAGGCGGTCCTCGACGCGGCCCGCCGGGCCGGGCTGCACGTCGTGATCACCGGCGGCTCCGACCTGAAGGACATCACCCGTCTCGCCGACGAGGTCGCCCCCGCCGACCTGCCCTTCGGCGATGTCGTACGGGCGCTGCAGATCGACGGGCACATCGTCGTCAGCGTCGCCCGCGTGGCCGCGCCCGGGGACGACGACGTGGCGGCCGGCCTGCCCGCCGGAGACGTCGCGATCGCCCTCACCGACACCCGCTCGGCGATCGCCTGGGGCGCCGACGCCCTCGCCCCGGGCGGACTCTCCGACGTCTGGCGGCTGCTGACGGCGATTCCGGCGGCCCGCCGGGTCGGCCGCCGCTCGCAGACCCTGGCCCGCTCGGGCGCCGCCCTGTCCGGTCTCATGGTGGCCCGCGGCGGAACCCCCGGCGGGCGGCTGTGGCGGCGGCTCACCCGCCACGCCCCCGTGAACGTCGCAGCGGTGGGCGCCCTGCTCACCGGCTGGACCGAGGCCCTGCACGTGACCCGGGCCACGCCGCCCGAGCCCCGGCTGCACGTGCCCTGGCACGCCCTGGAACCGCACGAGGCCCGGCAGCTGCTGCGCGACACCCGCACCGACGCCGAACCCCGCGGACTCGCCCTGCTCGCCGACCGCTCCCGGCAGCGGGCGGCCCGGCTCACCCGTACGCCCGTGGCCGCGCCCGCCCGCTGGACCTGGCAGGCGGCCGGAGCCGTCCGCCGCGAACTCGACGACCCGCTCACCCCCGTCCTGGCCACCGGGGCGGTCGCCTCCGCGCTGCTCGGCTCGCTCGTCGACGCCCTGCTCGTCGTCGGCGCCATGGACCTCAACGCGGTGACGGGCGGCCTCCAGCGGCTGCGCGCCGAACGGGCGCTCGCCCGCCTGGCCGCCCGACAGCAGCCCAAGGCACGCCGCCGGCTGTCCCGCGGGCGCACGGTCACCGTCGACGCCGCCCGGCTGCGCCCGGGGGACCGGATCGGCCTCGGCGCCGGCGACGTCGTACCGGCGGACGCGCGACTGCTGGAGGTGGACGGGCTGGAGGTCGACGAGTCGGCGCTCACCGGCGAGTCGCTGCCCGTGACCAAGGACGTGGAGCCGACACCGGGCGCGCCGGTGGCCCAGCGGACCTGCATGGTCTTCGAGGGCACCACCGTGGTGGCCGGCCGGGCCGAGGCGCTCGTGGTGGACACCGGCGACCGCACCGAGGCCGGCCGCGCCGTCGCCCTGGCCGCCCGCACCCCGCCCCCCGCGGGCGTCCAGGCACGCCTGCAGGAACTGACCCGCAAGGCGCTCCCGGTGACCCTCACCGGCGGGGCACTGGTGACCGGTCTCTCCCTGCTGCGCGGCAGCCCGGTCCGGCGGGCCGTCAGCGGCGGTGTCGCCGTGGCCGTCGCCGCCGTCCCCGAGGGCCTGCCGCTCGTCGCGACCGTGGCCCAGATGGCGGCCGCCCGCCGGCTGTCCCGGCGCGGCGTCCTGGTCCGCACCCCGCGCACCCTGGAGGCGCTCGGCCGGGTCGACACCGTCTGCTTCGACAAGACCGGCACCCTCACCGAGAACCGGCTGCGCCTGGTCCGGGTCGCCACCGCGGACGGCACCGTCCTCGCCCCGGACGCCGAGCGGGCCGTCCCCGTCGTACGACTGGCCGCGCGCGCCTGCCCCCAGGAGGAGACCGGCGAGGGACGCCGGGTCGCGCACGCCACCGACGAGGCGGTCCTCGACGTCGCCCCGCCCGACGGCGCCTGGACCGCCGAGGGCGAACTGGCCTTCGAGGCCAGCCGCGGCTACGCGGCGGCCGTCGGCCGGGACGGCGACACGGACGACGGCGCACTCCTCGTCGTCAAGGGCGCCCCCGAGACGGTGCTCCCCGCCTGCCGGGACCTCCCCGGCGACGCGGCCGGCACGGCCCACACCCTGGCGGGGCAGGGGCTGCGCGTCCTCGCCGTCGCCCGACGGCCGTGCCGCGGGGCCGACGCGGAGGCCGAACTCGACGCCGGCCTCGCGGACCTGGAGTTCGCCGGGCTGATCGCCCTGGCGGACGTGCCGCGTGACACCTCCCGGGAACTCCTCGCGGAACTGCGCCGGGCCGGCATCCTGCCCGTCATGCTCACCGGCGACCACCCGGAGACCGCCCGGGCCATCGCCCTGCAGCTGGGCTGGCCGGAGGAGACCGACGTGGTCACCGGCGACGAACTCGTCGCGATGAGCCGCAGCGACCGGGTCCGCGCCCTGCACGGCGCCGCCGTCGTCGCCCGGGTCGCGCCCGAACAGAAGCTCCACGTGGTGGAGGCCCTGCAGCAGGCCGGCCGGGTGGTGGCGATGGCGGGCGACGGCGCCAACGACGCCGCCGCCATCCGCGCCGCCGACGTGGGCGTCGGCATCGAGTCCCGCGGCTCGGCCGCCGCCCGCAACGCCGCCGACCTCGTGCTCACCACCGGCGACCTGTCCGTCCTGGTGGACGCCGTCGGCGAGGGCCGTGCGCTGTGGCGCAGCGTCGCCGACGCGGTGAGCATCCTCATCGGCGGCAACGCGGGCGAGGTCGGCTTCAGCGTGCTGGGCACCCTGCTCGCCGGCTCCTCACCGCTGTCGACCCGCCAGCTGCTGCTGGTCAACCTGCTCACCGACATGTTCCCCGCCATGGCGGTGGCGGTGACACCGAGCGACGACCCGGCGACGGCGGCGCACGCCGCGACCGGGCCCATGGGCCTGGACGTCCTCGGCGCGCCCCTGCTGCGCTCCATCCGGCGCAGGGGCGTGACCACCTGCCTCGGCGCCGTCACGGCGTATCTGATCGGCCGGCTCACCCCCGGCACCGAACGCCGCTCGACCACGATGGCCCTGTGCGGCGTGGTCGGCGCACAGCTCGCGCAGACCCTCTCCGGCCGCCGCCGCAGCCCCCTGGTGTGGGCGACCGCCCTGGGCTCCGCGGCCGTGCTCGCCGCCCTCGTCCAGACCCCCGGCGTCAGCCACTTCTTCGGCTGCACCCCGCTCGGCCCCGTCGCCTGGCTGGGCGTCGCCCTGGCCATCACCCTGTCCGCCCTCGCCCCGCGTCTGGAACGCCTGGAGGCGGTCCGGTACCTCTACGACGCCCTCACCCGCCTCGCCGTACGGCTCGGCGACTCCGCCCGCCGGACGCGCCCCCTGCTGCACCGGGGCATCGCCCGGCCGGTGGCGTGAGGGGACACCGCGGGGCACCTCCTCACCGGGCCGCGGAAGCGCGCGCCGCCACGTGCGGGCGGGGCGCGCCGCCCGGCGGATCCGCCGCCGGGCGCCCAGACTGGAAGAGCAGGGCGGCCCGGCACACCCCCGGGTTCCGCCGACGCAGGCGGGCGCGGGCGCGCCCGGTGCCGGAGCCCGCCGCCGAGCGAGAAGGGTGAGGATCGGCATGAAGGGCTATGTCTTCCACGGCCCCGGGAGCTCCGCCTGGGAGGAGGTCCCCGACCCGGGCATCAAGGAACCCGACGACGTGATCGTGCGCGTGGAGGCCGTCGCCCTCTGCGGGACGGACCTGCACATCCTCAAGGGCGACGTGCCCGGGGTCCGCCCGGGGACCGTGCTGGGCCACGAGGCGGTCGGCGAGATCGTCGAGACCGGCGGCGAGGTGCGCACCGTGCGTCCCGGGGACCGCGTCCTGGTCTCCTGCGTCTCCGCCTGCGGGCGCTGCGGCTACTGCCGCGAGGGCATGTACGGCCAGTGCCGGGGCGGCGGGGGCTGGATCCTCGGCCACCTCGTCGACGGCACCCAGGCCGAGTACGTCCGGGTCCCCTTCGCCGACCTCTCGGTGCATCCGCTGCCGGGCGGGCTCGCGGACGAGGACGCCGTGCTGCTGGCCGACGTCTTCCCCACCGCCTACGAGGTGGGCGTCCTCAACGGGCGGGTACGCCCCGGCGACACCGTCGTCGTGGTCGGCGCCGGTCCCGTGGGGCTGGCGGCGATCGCCACCGCCCGCCTGGTCGCCCCCGAGCGCGTCGTCGCCGTGGACCTGGCAGCCGCCAGGCTGCGGGCCGCCAAGGAGTTCGGTGCCGAGGCGGTGGCCGACGCGGGCGAGGTCCCCGAGCAGCTGATCGCCGACCTCACCGGTGGGCTCGGCGCGGACGTGGCCATCGAGGCGGTGGGCCTGGCGGAGACCTTCGAGCTGTGCACCCGCATGGTGCGGCCCGGCGGACACCTCGCCAACATCGGCGTGCATGCCGGTCCGGCCGTGCTGCACCTCGAGGACCTGTGGACCAGGAGCGTCACCATCACCACCGGACTCGTCGACACCCATTCCACCCCCACCCTGCTGCGGATGGCGGCCGCCGGCCGGCTGCCCACGCGCCGCATGGTCACCCACACGTTCCCGCTCGACCGGATGCAGGAGGCGTACGACGTCTTCGCCAACGCCGCCGAGACCGGGGCGCTCAAGGTCGTCCTCGGGGTGCCGCAGCACGAGGTGGTCCCGGTCTCCCCGGCGGCCTGAGGGGCGGGCCGCCGCCCCGCCGCCCGGGCCGCCTTCCGTGACGGCCGGGGCCCGCACCACCCGTACCGGCCCCGGCCGCGAGGGTCCACCCCGGGGGGCGCCGTCCGGTACCCGCGCGAGGAGGTGACCTGCCATGGCGAGGACGCGGGGCGAGCGGCTCCGCGGGGGGCGGCTGTGGCGGTGGCGGAGGAACCCGCTGCGCCGCCGCGGCGATCTGGCCGAGGGGTGGCTGCTGCTCGCCGCCTTCGTCCTCGCCCCGCTGCTCGGGGTGTTCTCCGGGGTGACGGCGGCCGGCGCGGTGGAGGAGTCGCTCGCCGAGCGCCGGGAACGGATCCGCCCCGTCCCGGCCGTACTCGCCGAGGACGCCCCCCGCACGCCGCCCGCGCCCGTGACGGAGGAGGGGGACGGGGGCGGGGACGGCGCCGTTCGGGCGAAGGTGCGGTGGACGGCACCGGACGGCACCGGCCGCACGGGCCGCGCACGGGTCGAACCGGGCAGCGCGGCGGGTACCGTGCTCAGCGTGTGGACGGACCCCTCGGGCCGGCTCGCCCCCGCACCGCCCGAGGGCGCGGAGGCGGGCTTCCAGGTCGTCATGGCCGGGATCACGGCCGCCGGTGCCGCCGGAGGAGCGGTGCTGCTCGGCGGGCGGCTCGTCCGGGCCCGGATGCGGCGGCGGCGCCTCGCGGAGTGGGAGGCCGAGTGGCGGCGGGTCGAGCCGTCGTGGCGGAAACGCATGACGGGCTGAGGCGGAGCGGTGACCGCTCCGCCTCAGCCCGTGCCGACTGGACCGCCGGACCTGCGCGGCGTCCGGTGCCGGACCGCCGGACCGGCGGGGAATGAGGCCGGGCGCCGCCGTGGACGGCCCGCGCACCCCCCGGGAGTACGGGCGGGTGCCGCGCGGGCCCTGGCGCCGGGCGGGGGCCGGCACGGCGGCGATGCCGGGTGGAGCCGGAGGACACGGCCCCGCCCCGGTCAGACCTCGCCGCGCCAGGCGCCCGTCTCCAGACCTCGCTGCTCGATGAAGGTCTTGAACCGCTTCAGGTCACCGCCGACCTGCCGCTTGACGAAGCCGAGCTTGTCACCGACGCTCTCGGCCACTCCCTGCGGGTCGAAGTCCATCTGCAGCATCACCTTCGTGGTGGTGTCCCGCACCCGGTGGAAGGTGACGACGCCGGCCTGCTTCGCCTCACCGCTCACCGTGGTCCAGGCGACGCGCTCGTCCGGGATCTGCTCGGTGATCTCGGCGTCGAACTCCCGCTCCACGCCTCCGACCTTCGTCACCCAGTGGGTGAGTGTGTCCGTGCGCTGCTCGATGCGTTCGACGCCCTCCATGAACTCCGGGAAGCTCTCGAACTGGGTCCACTGGTTGTAGGCGGTGCGGACGGGGACGTCGACCTCGATCGATTCCTCTACCTGCGACATGGATCAGGTACCTCGCTTTCCGTTCGCCGATGGGAACGCGGACCGGGTACCTGCTTCCGCGCCGGTCAATCACGGTGATCACGTCTCACCCGGACGGCCGACGCGGCCGGCGTCAGCCGCCGGGTTCCGCCGGATCGCGCCGGCAGTGCAGGAACAGCTGCGGCTCCGGCCGGGCGTCGGGATGGGTCGGGGTGAACATGACGCTGTTCTCCGACTGGACCGACAGTCCCGCCCCGCGCACGAGCGCGATGACGTCCTCGGCCGCGAAGCTGGTCACGCGCACGGGCTGCCCCATGAACACCCCGTCGAACTCCTCGACGTCCAGCGGCACGGTGGCCAGCGCGAACAGGCCGCCCGGCCGCAGTGTCCGGGCCAGCCGGCGCACGAGCGCCGACTGCTCCGTCCGGGTCATCTGCAGCAGCGCGAAGTATACGCAGACCGCGTCGAACGAACCGTCCTCGAGCGGCATCCGGCGCACATCGGCGCACCGGAACTCGGCCTCGGGCACCTGCCGGGAGGCGATCTCCACCATCACCGGGGACACGTCGACGCCCAGGACCCGGTGGCCGGCCGCGGCGAGCGCGGCGGACGTGGGCCGTCCCGTGCCGCTGCCCACGTCCAGCACCCGGCTGCCGGGCGCCAGCCGGGCGAGCAGCCAGTCCAACGACGCGCGGTGGGCCGAGGAGGAGGCGAACGCCTTCTCGTACTCGCCGCCCAGCGCGTCGAACACCGCCGCCGCCGGTGACTCGTGTTCCTCGTCGACCACCACGCACCCCCGTCCTCGCGTACCGCTGCGGGGGCATCGTGCCACTCCCCGCCCCGCCGTCACAACGGGACGCCGCCCGCGGCGCGGACCGGGGCCCGGCTTGCGGACACGGGACCCGGCACGGCAGGGTCGGTGCGTGCCGACCCTGCTGATCGTCCATCACACGCCCTCGCCCAACTGCCAGGCGATGTTCGAAGCCGTCCTCTCCGGTGCCACCGCCCCGGAGATCGAGAACGTCCGGGTGGTGCGGCGCGCGGCGCTGTCCGCCACCGCCGGCGACGTCCTGGACGCCGACGCGTACCTCCTGGGCACACCCGCCAACCTCGGCTACATGTCGGGAGCGCTCAAACACTTCTTCGACCAGGTCTACTACCCGTGCCTGGACGCCACCAGGGGCCGGCCCTTCGGCTACTACGTGCACGGCGGGAACGACGTCACGGGTGCCGTACGGGGCATCGAGGCGATCACCACGGGCCTCGGCTGGCGCCGTGCCGCGGACACCGTCACCGTCACCGGTGAGCCGGACAAGGCCGCCGTCGAGCGGTGCCGGGAACTCGGCGCGGCGCTCGCCGCGGGCCTGACGCGGTGAGACCGCGGGGCGGTGCCCGTCAGGTCTCGTCCATGCGCCGCCGGTCCTGCTCGTCCCAGGTGCGGGTGTCGCGCGGCTGTGTGTACGGCTCGGCCTCGGGCGGATGCCCCCCGGCGATGGCCCGCTGCCGGGCGATCTCCGCGTCGAACTCCAGCCCCAGCAGAATGGCCAGGTTGGTGATCCACAGCCAGATCAGGAAGACGATGACACCGGCCATCGTGCCGTAGGTCTTGTTGTACGAGCCGAAGTTGGCGACGTAGAAGGCGAACCCGCCGGAGGCGACGAGCCAGATCACCAGCGCCAGGAAGCTGCCCGGGGTGATCCACCGGAACCCCTTGACCTTGGCGTTCGGGGTCGCCCAGTACAGCAGCGCGATCATGGCGGTGACCAGGAGGACCAGCACCGGCCACTTGGCGATCGACCACACGGTGATCGCGGTGTCGCCCACGCCGAGAGCGTCGCCCGCCCGCCGTGCCAGCCCACCGGTGAAGACCACGATCAGCGCACTGACCACGGCCAGCACCATGAGCACGACCGTCACCCCGAGCCGCACCGGCAGCACCTTCCACACCGGGCGTCCCTCGGGCATGTCGTAGACCGCGTTGGCCGAGCGGATGAACGCCGCCACGTAACCCGACGCGGACCAGACGGCCAGCACCAGACCCACGATCGCCACGACCGAGCCGATGCCCGCGTTGCCCTGCAGCTGCTGCACCGCCCGGGTGATGATGTCGCGGGCCGCGCCGGGAGCGAGCTGCTGGACGTTCTCCAGCACCCGGTCCGTGGCGGACCTGCCGATGACGCCCAGCAGCGACACCAGTACCAGCAGGGCCGGGAACAGCGACAGCACGCCGTAGTACGTCAGGGCGGCGGCCCGGTCGGTGAGTTCGTCGTCCTTGAACTCGCGCAGACCGCCTTTCAGCGCCGCGCCCCACGCCCCCTTCGGTAGCGCGCCCGGTGTGTCCGGTGCCGCCCGCTCCACCGCGTCGCTGGGGCCGGGCTCGCCCGCCGCGTCCGTCCCGTGCCCCGGACGGTGCCCGTCCGTCCCGCTCTCACCGGCCCGCCGGCCGTCCCGCCCAGGAATATGCAGCTTCATGGCCGTCGGGTAACCACCGACCGGCGGACTAAGCCGAACACGGCCGGTGCGAAGGGAAAGGGGTTGTGGGAGCGCTCCCAAGAGATGCAGGATGCCCGGCATGACCGAGTCCCCCTGGATCCGCCCGTACCGTCGCGAGGACCGGCCGGCCCTCGACGACATCTGCGTCCGCACCGCGCACAACGGCCAGGACAGCCGCCCCCACTACACCGACCCCGCCGTCTTCCCCGCCACCTTCGCGGCCCCCTACGTCCATCTGGAGCCGGAGCTGGCCTTCGTGCTGGACGACGGCACCGGCCGCGCGGTCGGCTACATCGTCGGCACCGCCGACACCGCCCGCTTCGCCCGGACCTTCCGGGCCGCCTGGCTGCCCCTGGTCGCCGGCCGTCACCCCGAGCCGTCGGGGCCGCCCGTCACCCCGGACGAGACGATCGCCCGGCTGCTGCACCACCCCGAGCGGATGGTCGTCCCGGAGCTGGCCGCCTGGCCGGCCCACCTCCACATCGACCTGCTGCCCGAGTGGCAGGGGCGCGGACACGGCCGGCGGCTGATGCGGACCTTCCTCCGGGCGCTGCGGGACGGGGGAGTGCCAGCCGTCCACCTCGTCATGGCGACGGCCAACAAGCCTGCCCGGGCCTTCTACGACCGTATGGGCTTCGAGGAGATCGACGCGCCGATGGACGACTCGGTCGTCTGTCTGGGCCGCACGACCGGCAATCCCGACAGGCTCTGACGGCGGAGCTGCGCCCCCGTTCGTCGAACTCGTCGAACGCGCCACGTCCTCGCGGAAGTGGCGCGTTTGCGTGTTGCCCGCTCCGCTCCGCGGGCGCAGCCTGTGCACTGGGAGCGCTCCCATGAACGTTGTGGGCGGCGCACGCCCCCGTTTCCGACACCCCCACACCGGAAAGAAGGAACTCATGTTTTGGCATGAGCATGGTGTATCGCGGCTCAGGTCCCGTCTGTCGCTCGTTCTGACCGCCGTCGCCGCCGCGCTGCTCTGTCTGATCCCCTGGAGCGGCACCGCCGTCGCCCACGGCTCCGTGATCGACCCCGCGTCCCGCAACTACGGCTGCTGGCAGCGCTGGGGGAGTGACTTCCAGAACCCGGCGATGGCGCAGCAGGACCCCATGTGCTGGCAGGCGTGGCAGGACAACCCCAACGCCATGTGGAACTGGAACGGCCTCTACCGCAATGGCTCCGCCGGCAACTTCCAGGCCGCCGTCCCCGACGGCCAGCTGTGCAGCGGCGGACGCGCGGAGGGCGGGCGCTACAACTCCCTGGACGCGGTGGGCGCCTGGAAGACCACGAACGTGAACGACAACTTCACCGTCAAGCTGTACGACCAGGCCAGCCACGGCGCGGACTACTTCCTCGTCTACGTCACCCGGCAGGGCTTCGACCCCGCCACCCAGGCGCTGGGCTGGGACGACCTGCAGCTGGTGGCCCGTACCGGCGCGTACGCCCCCGGCCAGAACTACTCGATCCCGGTGAGCACGTCCGGCCTCAGCGGCCGCCACGTCGTCTACACGGTCTGGCAGGCCTCGCACATGGACCAGACGTACTTCCTGTGCAGTGACGTGAACTTCAGCTGAACCACCCGCATTTCGTCGCTCCGCCCCGAGTCCCCGCCGGACGCGCCCCGTCCGGCGGGGACTCGGGATTTTTCCGGCCCCGGCCCCCGGTCTCCGGTCGCCGGGATTCCGCGAGGAAGTGGTGAGGCCCTTGAACACACGGCGGTCCGCCTGCGTATGGGGCGTGGGAACCCCATGCCGACCCCCCGCGACAGAAGCGTAGGAGTACTGCCTTGGCACGCAACACACGCAGACGCCCAAGAGGTCCACAGCGCGCGACCTTTGCCGCGGTCGCGTTGATCCTGGGCGGAGGGGGGTTGATGGCGGCCAACGTCTACGCTTCCGCGACGGTGGACGACGCCCCCGCCGGGGGAACGGGTCAGGCTCGGGTACTGGGCGGTTCCACCATCGACTGCCCGGACGTGGCGACCCGCCTGACGGCGGTCCCCGAGCAGGCGCGGCCCGATGTCGACAAGGAACTCGCCGCCCTGGACGAGCAGATCGCCCGGGCCTACCAACGCCTCGGGGAGTCGGCCGAGGCCATACGGCAGGATCCCGGCTTCGCGGACGACGAGATCGTCGGTCCTCTCGGGGAGGAGCGGTCCGCTGCCCTCGGGCGCATCGCCGCCGCCATCGGCAAGGTGGGCGACCGCCCCGCGGACCTCGACGAACTCGCCGCCTGCGCCGTGCGTGACTCCGGCAACGCGTCCGCCCGGCCGCCCGGCGGTCAGGAGGGCGACGGTCAGGACGGCGGCGGTCAGGAGGGTGAGCAGGGCCAGGGCGGCAACGGGGGCCAGGCCGGCAACGGTCCCGTCGCCGCGGACTTCGCGGACATCGAGAGCGTGCAGCCCGACGTCGTCGAGCCGAAGGCGACGAAGGGCGCCTCGCGCGGCACCTTCACCAGCAGGTGCGGTGTCAACGAGAACGGTCTGTTCAACTCCGACAACGTGATCGCCGCCCCGGGCGTCGGCAACGGCGCCCACCACTTCCACGACTACATCGGCAACCAGGCCACCAACGCCTTCTCCAGCGACGAGGACCTGGCGAACGCGGACACCACCTGCGAGGACCCGGGTGACAGGTCCTCCTACTACTGGCCCGTGCTGCGGCTGCAGAACGGAACCCGGGAGCAGGACGCCGACTCCCCGGGCGGCGGCATCGAGGGCAACGCGGGTGAGATCGTCACGCCCAGGGAGGTCACGCTGACCTTCGTGGGCAACCCGCGCGGCGAGGTCACCGCGATGCCCCGGCTGCTGCGCATCATCACCGGGGACGCCAAGTCCTTCGTCAACGGCCCCGCCAACGCCAACGCCTCCTGGAGCTGCACGGGTCTGGAGGAACGGCAGCTGAAGGACAAGTACCCGCTGTGCCCGCAGGGCAGTGACGTGGTGCGCACGTTCAGGTTCCAGAGCTGCTGGGACGGCCGCAACATCGACAGCGCCAACCACCGTACGCACATGGCGTTCGCGGACGCGTCCGGCACCTGCCCGTCCGGGTTCACCCCCGTGCCGCAGCTGGTCCAGCGCATCGTCTACGACGTCGACGCGCCGAGCCTGGAGGACGGCGGGCGGACGACACCGCTGTTCGCGGTGGACTCCTTCCCCGAGCAGCTGCACAAGCCGGTCACGGATCACGGCGACTTCATCAACGTCTTCGACGAGGACCTGATGCGGGAGATGGTCGACTGCATCAACAGCGGCCGCACGTGCGGCGCGGGCGCCGGCGGCGGCGAGGAGCCGGGCGGTGAGCAGCCGGGCGGTGAGGAGCCGCAGGACCCCACGGCCACTCCTGAGGCCCCGGACGACGGCGGCAACGGCGACGAGGGCGGCAACGGCGGCGGGCAGCCCGGCGACGGCGGGGGCGATTCCGGCGACGGCGGGGGCGATTCCGGCGACGGCGGGCAGGAGCCCGGCAACGGCGACGAGCAGCCCGGCAACGGCGGGGGCGATTCCGGCGACGGAGGCGGGCAGCCCGGCGACGGTGCGCAGGACCCCTCGGAGCCCCCGGCCGGCGCACCGGCCACCCAGGAACCCGGTGACGACGGCGCCACCCCGGAGGGCGACGAGCGGCCCGAGGTCTACGTCTCGCCCTCGGCGAAGGACGCCGGCGCGGGCGGCAGCGACGGAGGCGACGCCGGGACCGGTGACGCCGGCACCGGGGCGGGCCGGCAGACCCCCGGCGTCGGCACGCCGACCGGTGGCGGCGACGCCTCGGCGGCCGACGCGACCGAACCACAGGCCGTGACCGGCGGCCTCGCCGAGACCGGCGCCCAGCTCTGGCCCGCCGCGGCCGGCGCGGTCCTCGTCGTCGCCGGCTTCGTGGTCCTGCGGCGCGTGCGGCGCACGTGACCCGACCCCCGCCGCACGGCCGTCCGCCCCGGCGGGACCCGTCCCGGGTCCCGCCGGGGCGGCACGGGACGGCGTGGCCGGCGCCGTGTGACACTTGGCGGGAAGGCCGCGGCGCCGCCCCGAGGGGGAGGCACCGGCCGGCCGCAGAGGGGAGATGCTGTGGACCAGGGGACGGCGCACACGCGCGAGGACACGGACCCGGCGGCGACCGCACGCCAGGCCCGCTTCGGACGGCTCCCGGAGCCGGTCCGGGCCGAGGACATGACCGAGGAACGGCCGGCCGTCGCGCCGGACCCGGCCAGGAACGCCTACGACCCGGACGAGTGGCTGGTGCGCTACTGCGCGTGAGACGGCCCCGGTGACGACGTGTCACCGGGGCGGCCCCACGCCGCACCCGGGCGTCCGTCCGGCCGCGTGACCACCCGGCCGCACCGGGGGTCCGCCGCCGCACCGCGTGAAGGCAGCGTGCCCTGCCGCCCCGCGCCCCGCCCGGCCTGCCCGTCCTCGATGCCGATGCCGCCGCCCGCTGTCCGCCCGCCCGACGGCCACCCGCCGGGCGGGGGCAGCGGCCGGTCCGTCAGCCGTACGCCGTCAGCAGCAGCGCCACGTCGTCCGGGCGGTCCTCGGTCCGGTGGGCGGCCCTGATCAGCTGGTCCGCGAGCTGCTCCACCGAGTCGGCGCGGCTACGGGCCAGACAGCGGCGGATCGCCTCGATGCCGGTCCCGATGTCGCTGCCGGACCGCTCCACGAGCCCGTCCGTGTACAGCGCCAGGACACTGCCGGGCGCCAGGACCAGTGTCGAGAGGGGGTATTCGGCGTCCGCCTGCACACCGAGCAGCACACCACCGGGCAGGTCCAGGGTCTCGGCGCGCCCGTCGGGGTGGCGCAGCAGGGGTGGCGGATGGCCCGCCCGGACGGCCAGGGCACGGCCGGTCCCCGGATCGAGCTCGATGTAACAGCAGGTGGCGAAGACGTCGGTCTCCAGCTCGGCCAGCAGCCGGTTCGTATGGGTGACGACCTCCTGCGGCGGGCGGCCGCTGGCGGCGAAGGCGTGCACCGCGCTGCGCAGCTGCCCCATGACGGCCGCGGCGCCGACGCTGTGCCCCTCGACGTCACCGATGACCAGCGCCACCCCGCGCCCCGTGCGGATCACGTCGTACCAGTCGCCCCCGATGGCCATGCCCTGGGTGCCGGGCAGATAGCGGCCGGTGGTGACCATCCGGTCGATGGCGGGCAGCCGGTGCGGCAGCAGGCCCTCCTGCAGCCCGCGTGCCACGGCGGACTCCGCGTCGTAGAGCCGGGCCCGCTCCATCGCCTGCGCGGCCAGACCGCCCAGCGCGGTCAGCGCGCTGCGCTCCTCCGGGGTGAACCGGTGCGGTGCGCTCCAGCCCAGGATGCAGGAGCCGACCGGATGGCCGGAGGCGATCAACGGCAGGAACGACCAGGCGTTCATCGGGTCCAGCACCAGCCTCGGATAGGCGTCGACCAGCGCCTCGGGCGACTCGAAGAAGAGCGGCAGCCGTGTGGTCAGCGCGTGCACGCCGGGCAGGTCCGCGTCGAGCGGGACCCCCTCGAAGCGGTCGAGGAAACCCCGCGGGTAACCGGACTCCCACAACAGGTGCATCCGCCCGTCGCGGATCGTGTACAGGGCGATCTCCTGCGCACCGAACGCGGGCAGCAGCTGCTCGGCGACGGCCCGGCACACGTCCCTGACGGTGACCGCCTCGGTCAGCACACTGGCCATCTGCACCACGTGGTAAAGGGCCCCCGCGCGGGCCGTCGCGACCAGCTCCGACGGCGGCGCCCCGGCGCCCCCGCCGGCCGGGGTCAGGGCGCGGCCCGGCTCCGACCCGGCGGGGGCGGCGGTGCGGAAGACGCGGCCGGTCAGCCCGTGCACACCCGGATACAGCACGAACCCCAGCCAGACGCCCCGCGGATCGTGCACCAGGTACGACACCGGCTCCTGCGACAGCATCGCCGCACGGTAGCGGTCCTCGTACGCCGGATCGCGCAGCCAGGTGAGCACCTCCCACGGATAGTGGCCGAGGATGCGCTCCAGCGCGCACCCCAGCAGTTCCTGGCAGCGGGCGTTGGCGTAGACGACCCGGCCGTCCTGGTCCAGGGAGAACAGCCCGTCGGGCAGCCGCTCGGCGGCCTCCGCCGCGGTGGCCCCGCCGGCCGTGTCGACGAGAGCGCCCACCAGGAGCCGGCCGGTCCCCTCCGCCCGGACGACATGCCCCCACAGTTCCACCGACCGGTAGCGGATCCGCCCGTCCTCCTCGGGCGCGGCCAGCACCCTGAAGTGCCGGGCCCTGACCTGTCCGGTGCCGGCCGCCTCCCGCCGGCTCGACCGCAGTTCGTGCAGGTCGTCCGGGGAGACCCGGGCCTCGACCTCCGCCATGGTGCCGCCGAACCCCGCCGGGGTGACCCCCAGCAGGGACAGCGCGTCGTCGTCCCCGGACCACCGGTCGCTGTCCAGGTCCCACTCGATCATGCCGACGGCCACGGCCGGGGCGGGGGGAGCGGGCAGCCGCACGCTGACCGGCTGGTCGTCGTGGTCGATCCCGTACGCGACGGCGTCCGAACCCGTACGGCCGGACACCCGGCGGGCGTACTCGGTGAGGCGCTCCTCCATGTCCCGCCCGGCGTCGCGCAGCACCGCCCCCACCGCCCGCCCGTCCAGCGGTTCCCGGGCGGCCGAACGCAGCACGGCGAGGACCCCCACCGGTTCGCCGCCGACCCGCACGGGGTGATAGGCGGAGGCGAACGAGTACGGCAGGGCGGCGGTGAACTGCGGGAACCGCAGCATCGCCGCCGCCTCGTCCGGCAGCCACAGGCTCTCGGCCCTGCGGTACGCCTCGGACATGGGCAGCGCGCCGCCCACGGGCACCCGCCACCAGGACCTCAGCAGCGACCGGGGAACGCCGCACACCACACCGAGCACCAGCGAACGCCGGTCGCGCGAACGCAGGTACACCAGTCCGCCGTAGCCCCCGAGGTCCCGCACCGCCGCCACCACGGGTTCGGCGAGCGCGTCCTCGATCCGGGCGGAGGCGGGAGCGTGCCCTCCCTCCTCCGCGCTCCGGCGGTCCGTCGCACCCCGGCCGGGCGGGCCGGCCGACCGGTCCCGGCGCGGTGCGGCGGCTGCATCGTCCATGTCGCGCCCTTCCGGTGCGGACGCACGGGGCATTCGTCCGCTCCCCCCAGGATGTGCCATGGCGTACGGTCCGGCGAGGCGGCCGGGCGGTTGCCGCAACCTTCCGGGCATCCCGCTCGTCTCACCCGATACCGTAACGACGCGAGCCCAGGGGGCAGGAAATGATGAAAACCGGAAAGATCGGCGCGACGCTGGTGCTCATGGGCAGCCTGCTCGCGACAGCGGCGGTCCCGGCCGTCGCCGCCCGGCCGACGGCCGCCCGGGCCGCGGCCTGCCCGACCGGCTGGGGCAGCGCCGCCGAGTCCGACGCCGACACCACGACCACTCCGCTGCGGACCGTCCGGACCGGCCGGCACGCCTGCTTCGACCGGATGGTCGTCGACCTGCCCGGTGTCGCGCCCGGTGGCCTCGGCTACTCGGTCCGCTACGTCGACCGCCTCCACCAGGACGGATCGGGCCGGCACGTCCCCGTCGCCGGCGGCGCCGTGCTCGAGGTGCGGGTGGCCGCGCCCTCGTACGATCCCGCGACCGGCGAGCCCGCCTACCCGGCGCGCGCCGGACGCCCGCTGCCGGGCATCGGCCTCACCGGGTACCGCACCTTCCGGGACGCACGGTTCGCCGGCAGTTTCGAGGGCGAGACGCAGCTCGGACTCGGCGTGCGCGCACGGCTGCCGTTCCGGGTGCTGCAGCTGAAGGACCACATCGTCATCGACGTCGCCCACACCTGGACGGGCGGTCGCTGAGTTCCTCCGGAGCAGCCGCGGGCCCGTCGGTCACGCCTCCGCGGTGCCCGTCTCGCAGACCCGGCGCGCCACCTCGCGCAGTTTGGTGTTGGTGCGCTGGGACTGGGTGCGCAGGATCTCGAAGGCCTTGTCCTCCGTGATGTGGTGGCGGCCCATCAGGATGCCCATCGCCTCGCCGATCAGGTGCCGGGTGGTGATGGCCTCCTGCAACTGGGCGTCGTTGCGGGCGGTGGCGAAGGCGACCGCCGCGTGGGAGGCCAGCAGCCAGCCCGCCGTCTCACTGTCCTCGGTGAACATCCCGGGTTTGCGGGAGTACATGTTGAGGGCGCCCAGCTCCTCCTCCCGCGTGTACAGCAGGAATCCCATCATGCTGCCCACTCCGAGCTCCCGGCAGTGGGGCACGAAGGACCTCCAGCGTTCGGGCTCCGCGGTGAAGTCCGGTATCCGGAAGACCCTCTCGGTGGTGTCGGGCCGGGCCGCGTCGAAGCAGGGCCCCTCCTGCAGACGCTCCTGGAGGCGGTCGCTGTCGGTCACGAGCTGTTCGGTGGGTGCCAGCGAGCTCACCCGGTTCCCGCGCAGGACGAGGATGCCGGAGGCGTCGCAGCCGTCGACGAGGTCCACCGCGGAACGGCTGATCTGTTCCAGGGTCGCGTCGAGTGTGTGCTCGGCCAGGAGATCACGGGCCATGGAGGCCATCTGCTGCGCGAAGAGCCGCCAGTCCACCGGTCCGCCTTTCTGGTTGATGCGGTCAGCCCGTACCGCCCATCCTGGTGCACGCTTGCCCCCGCCGCACCCTTCCATGCCGCAGGTGAGCGCGTACGGACGGGCCCGCCGGGCACGGCCGGGACCGGTTGTCAGTGGGGGATGCCACCCTGCCGGTATGGACGAACTGGAGTTCCTGCGCGGCCGGGTCTACGGAGCGGATCACGACGATCCCGGGCCGCGCGACGGACGGTCGTACGTGGAGCTGGCCGGCGGTCCGCTGGACGGTCTGCTGCTGGACGTCACCGGCCGCAGCGAGACGGAGCTGAGGCACGGCGTCGGTCTGCGCACCGAGATAGGGCGCTACGGCGCGGGCGGACGCGCGCTCTACGTGCCCCGGTCCGGCGGCGGCCGGGTGTACGACTGGCGGGGCGACGTCCCTTGAGCCGCGCGCCCGGGGGTACGGGACAGGGGAGGGGGCAGACGTAGCCGTGGCGCGTCCGCCGGGCGCGAGGAGGGTGGTGCGAGCCATGGGACTCCTGACGGAAGGCGGCTCGGCGCTGCGCGACCGGGTCGGTCACGCGATCTTCTCCCGGGTGGCCGGACCGGACGGCGCGGACAACCGCGCCCGCATCCACGGCACACCCGGCCCGCGCTGGTTCGGTCCCGAACGGCCGGTCAGGAGGGTGCACGGGGACGCCTCCATGTTCATCGGCGGGCTCGCGGCCCTGCTGCTGCAGTCGCTCCACCCGCTGGCCATGGCCGCCGTCGCGGGGCACTCCGGGTTCCGCGGGGACCCCTGGGGGCGGCTCCAGCGGACCAGCACCTTCCTCGCCGTCACCACCTACGGCACCGCCGACAGCGCCCAGCGGGCCGTCGACCGGGTGCGGGCCGTCCACGAGACGGTGCGCGGCAACACCGCGGACGGGGAGGAGTACCGGGCCGCCGACCCCCGTCTGCTGTGCTGGGTGCACATCGCCGAGGTCGACACCTTCCTGCGCGCCCACCAGCGCTACGGAGCCCGTCCGCTGGACGACGCCGGCTGCGACGCCTACGTCGCCGACATGGCGCGGATCGCCATCGCGCTCGGCGTACCCGACCCGCCGGCCGACCGCGCCGGACTCGCCGAACGGCTGGCCGCCTACCGCGGTGAGCTGCGCGCCACTCCCGAGGCCCGCAGCACCGCCCGCTTCCTGCTGCTCAATCCTCCCCTTCCGCTGCTCGCCCGGCTGCCGTACGGCGTGCTCGCCGCCAACGCCGTCTCCCTGCTGCCCGGCTGGGCCTCCCGCGCCCTGTGGCTGCCCCGCGTCCCCCCGGCCGAGGATCTGTGCGTGCGCCCGCTCGGCACCGCCGTCACCGCGGGCATCCGGTGGGCCCTGGCCCCTGCCCGCGACGCCGCCTGACCACCGGTGCGCGACGCTGCCCGGCCACCGGCCCGCCGCCGCTCCCGCCGCCGCCGGTTGACGTGTGCCAGAGGGGGCACTCAGTGCTGACTGGTGTCGTGAGCGGACTCGGGAGGTAGCCGTGGCGGTTCGCCATCGTCTGATCCGTACGAGCCCGCATACCGTCTGGGCCGTCCTCGCGGACGGCACCCGGTATGCGGAATGGGTGGTGGGGACGTCGTCCTCGGAGCCGGTGAGCGGGCACTGGCCGCAGCTCGGCGCGGCCCTCCGCTACGAGGTGCGCTTCGGCCCCCTGCGCCTGTCCAACAACACCGTGGTCCGGCGCTGCGTGCCGGACCAGATCCTGGAACTGGAGGCCGAGGCCGGGCCGATCGGCACGGCCCGTGTCGCCATCGAGACGCGGCCCTGGGGCGACCACTGCCTGGTGATCGTGGACGAGCATCCGCTGCGCGGGGCGGGCGGCCTGGTGCACAACGTGGCCGTGGAGGCCCTGATCCAGATCCGCCACCGGGCGATGCTCGCCCGGCTGGCGAGGATCTGCGAGAGCGAGGCGGCCGAGGACGAGCGCCGCCGCCCCCTCGGCCAGGTCGTCTCCCCGGAGCCCGGCACGGGAGGCGCCCGTGCCTGACGCCGTGGTGATCGGGGCCGGTCCCAACGGACTGGTCGCGGCGAACCTGCTCGCCGACGCCGGCTGGAGCGTCGAGGTGCTGGAGGAACAACCGGAGCCCGGCGGCGCCGTGCGCCACGACCGGGGCGTGGACCCCGACTTCGTCAGCGACCTGTGCAGCTCCTTCTACCCGCTCGCCGCCGCCTCCCCGGTCCTGGCCGGACTGCGGCTGGAGCGCCACGGGCTGCGCTGGAGCCACGCCCCGCACGTCCTGGCCCATCCGCTCTCCGACGGCAGGTGCGCGGTGCTCGACCGCCGCGTCGATGTCACCGCCGGCTCCCTGGAGGCCTTCGCGCCGGGCGACGGAGCCGCCTGGCGGCGGCTGCACGACATGTGGCAGAACCTGCGCCCCGATCTCGTGAACGCCCTGTTCACCCCGTTCCCGCCGGTCCGTTCCGCCGCCCGGCTGGCCTTCCGGCTGCGCGGCACGGGCGGGCTGCGCACGGCCCGCACCCTGGTCCTGCCGGTGCGCCGGATGGCGGAGGAGGAGTTCCTGGGCGAGGGCGGGGGACTGCTGCTGGCGGGCAACGCGCTCCACGCCGACCTGGCACCGGAGGCCGCGGGCAGCGGCGGCTACGGCTGGCTGATGTCGATGCTCGGACAGACGTACGGCTTCCCCGCACCGGCCGGCGGCGCCGGAGCCCTCACCCGGGCCCTGGCACAACGCCTCGAGGCCCGCGGGGGAGTACTGCGCTGCGGGCAGCGCGTCGACCGGATCCTCGTACGCGGCGGCCGGGTGACCGGGGTGCGCACGGCCGGCGGGGAGACGGTCGCGGCCGGGCGCGCCGTCCTCGCGGACGTGGCCGTGCCCGCCCTGTACGGCGAACTCCTCGAGCCCGAGCACGTGCCCGCCCAGCTGCTGTCGGACCTGCGGCGCTTCCAGTGGGACTTCGCCACCTTCAAGGTCGACTGGGCGCTGGACGGCCCGGTCCCCTGGCGGTGCGAGCAGGCCGCGGGCGCCGGAACCGTCCACCTCGCGGACGGTCTCGACGAACTCACCCGCTTCGCCGCCCAGCTCGCCACCGGCAGCGTCCCGGACCGCCCGTTCTGTCTGTTCGGCCAGATGACGACCGCGGACCCGTCCCGCTCCCCCCGGGGCACCGAGTCCGCCTGGGCGTACACCCACGTGCCCCACGACGTCGCCCGCGACGCCGGCGACGAGTCCCTCACCGGGACGTGGGACGCCGCCGAGCAGGAGATCATGGCCGACAGGGTCGAGCGCCAGGTGGAACGCTTCGCGCCCGGCTTCCGGGCCAGGATCCGGGCCCGCCGCATCCTGGCCCCGCCCACGCTCCAGTCCCTGGACCGGAACCTGCACGGCGGCGCCATCAACGGCGGCACCGCGGCCATGCACCAGCAGCTGTTCTTCCGCCCGGCACCCGGCACCGGGCGCCCCGAGACCCCCGTCAAGGGCCTGTACCTGGCATCCGCCGGCGCCCATCCGGGCGGTGGCGTGCACGGCGCGCCGGGCGCCAACGCCGCACGCGCCGCGCTGCGCCGGTACCTGGCCCCCGGCCTGGTCCGGGCGCAGCGACTGCTGACCCACCGGGACCGCACGGGCCGCAGGCGGCCGGATGCGGGCGACCGGACCGACGCGGGATGACCGGCACCCATTGGACCCGTACGCATCGGGCCGGCACACGCCGGCCCGGCCCGTCCGACACACGTCGGGACGACGCATATCGGGCCGGCACGCATCGGATCGGTATATGTGGGACCGGTACATGTGAGACCGACACAGGTCGGACCGGTCACACGCGGGACCGACACATATCGGGCTGACACACCGGACCGGCCGCGCCCTTTCCGGCCGCTGCGGGACCGGCACCCAACTACCACAGGCGGAGGCGAGACGATGACCGGACACGAGGGCCCCGACCGCGCCCACCAGCGCCCCGAGGGCGTCAGCGACGAGACGGTGGAGGCGCTCGGATCGCTGTCGAAGGCACTGGAGACGACCGAGCGGGCCCGGGGCCACCTCTACAGCTTTCACCAGCTGACCGGCACCGCCGACCTCGAACTGGACCGGGCGGTCGAACTGCTGCACAAGGCCGGGCACCCGGACTGGGCCGAGACGGTGCGCACCCAGGTGCTGGGCCGCAACGTGATCCCCGGCCACTGGACGTTCCAGATCGTCGAGGCCTACAACGCCGGCTACTACCAGCCGTTCAGGGAACTCGAGCAGGCCGCCGTCGAGGAACTGGCCGAGGGCCGCGACCACCTGTACGAGGCCGAGATGAAGGAGGCCCGCCGCACCGTCGGTCACCCCGACCACACCGCCCGCCCCGGTACCACCCGCGAGGACCGCACGGACCGTGGCTGAGCCCACGAAGGGAACGCCCGATGAACGCCCACCCGCTCCGCGACCGCGCCGTCGTGATCACCGGGGCCGCACGCGGGGTCGGCGCGGCCCTGGCCCGTGACCTCGCCCGGCGCGGTGCCCGTCCGGCGCTGCTCGGTCATGAGCGGGCGGGCCTGGAGGCGGTGGCCGCCGGTCTGGCCACCGAGGCACTGGTCCACGAGGTCGACGTCACCGACGAGGCCGCCCTGGCGGATGCCGCTGAACTGGTCAGGACGCGTCTCGGCACCCCCTCCGTCGTGGTGGCCAACGCCGGTGTCGCGGAGGGCGGCCCGTTCGCCACCTCCGACCCCGCCCGCTGGCGGCGCGTGATCGACGTCAACCTGACCGGCAGCGCGGCCACGGCCCGCGCCTTCCTGCCGGACCTGCTGGCGACGCGGGGCTACTACCTGCAGATCGCCTCCCTGGCCTCGATCGGCGCCGCACCGATGATGAGCGCCTACTGCGCCTCCAAGGCGGGGGTGGAGGCCTTCGCCCACTCCCTGCGCGCCGAAGTGGCGCACCACGGCGTCGCCGTCGGCATCGGATACCTGAACTGGATCGACACCGACATGATCCGCGACGCGGACCACCACACCGTCCTGCGCGAACTGCGCGGCAACATGCCGCCGCCGGCCCGGCGCGTGTACCCGGTGGACTGGGCCGCCGACCGGCTCGGAGCGGCCGTGGAGCGCCGCAGCACGGCCGTCTACCTGCCCCGCTGGCTGCGGCTGGCGCAGGTGGCGCGGGCCGCGCTGCCGCCGGTGGTGCTGCGGGTGGCCCGCCGTGAGCTGGCCCGCCTGGAGGCCGAGGACCCGATGGAACACACGGGGCTCCTCGGCCACGGGGGCGCGGCCGACTCGGCGTCCCGCACCCGGCGATGACCCGGTCCGCCCGTCCGGCCCCGTCGCCCACCGGAGCCACCACGGCCCTTCTGCGCGACGAGCGTCTCGCCGCCGCCTTCGACCACGCCGCCCGCAGCTACGACGTACTGGTCGCCGCCAACCCCGGCTACCACGCCCATCTGCGCCGCTCCGCACGCCGCCTCGGACTGCCGCGCGGGGGCGAGGGGATGCGCGTGCTCGACCTCGGCTGCGGCACCGGAGCCTCGACCGCCGCGCTCGCCGCCGTACTGCCGGGCGCGCGGATCACCGCGGTGGACGCCTCCGCGGGCATGCTGGAGCGGGCCGCCGCCAAACCGTGGCCGCCCGGTGTCACCCTCACCCGGGCACCGGTGGAAAGGCTCGCGGAAGCCGGTGTGCGCGGGCCGTACGACGCGGTGTTCGCCGCCTACCTGTTCCGCAACGTCACCGACCCCGACGCCGTGCTCGCCACGGTGCGCGGGCTGCTGGCGCCCGGCGGACGGCTGGGCGTCCATGAGTACGCCCTCGGCGGACGCCGCCTGGACCGCGCGGTGTGGACACTGGTGTGCCGGGGCATCGTGCGGCCCGTGGCCGGCGCGCTGGGCGACGGCGAGCTGTACGGCCATCTGTGGCGCAGCGTGGTGGAGTTCGACACCGCCGGCCGCTTCGCGGACCGGCTGCGGACCGCGAGGTTCGACCGGGTCCGCGTCCTGCCCCTGCCCGGCTGGCAGACGGGCATCGCCCACACCTTCACCGGCCGGCGACCCCCTCCGGAAGGGTGACGGGGGCGGGCCGGCCGCCGAGCAGCGCCGCGCCCCGGTGGACCAGGCGGAGACCGCGGGGGAAGTCGCGCAGTTGCCCGGCCAGGATGTCCAGGCCGGCCACCAGGGGGTGCACCGGAACACCCCGTGCGGACAGCACTCCGGCCGTCCAGCCCAGGAACCCGGTGAACACCTCCGCGTCGTCCACGTACAGGGCGGTGACCAGGAAGTCGACGATGTGACCGAGGTCCTCCGCGGTCCGCTCCCGCTGTGCCTCGCTGTAGCCGCGCACGGCGGGAAGACGCTTCTCCAGTTCCGCCAGCGTCTGCCTGACCAGGCGGCCGCGCGACTGCGCCACCATGGTGTACTCCTGATCGACCAGGTGCGGCAGGCCGTCGACCGCCTGCCCGATCGCCGTCGGCCGCGGCAGCCCCTTCTCCAGCACGGCGGCCGCGCCGCGGGCGTCCGCGGCCCACGCGTCGGCGCCGAGGGCGCGGGCGAACCGGCCGTCCTCGCCGAAGGCCATGCCGCCGGCCAGCACGGGTACGCCGACGGCCTGGCAGGCGGTGATGGCCGTGTGCGCCGCCGGCAGCTGGGTGGGGATCGAGCCGGAGAGCAGGACGGCGTCGGAGTTGGTCCGGTGCTGGTGGGCGACCAGGCGCGGCGTGGGCGTCTGGGCCCCGAGGTAGTCGACCCGCCAGCCCCGCAGCCGCAGCACCTCGGCGACGAGGCGGGCGGGAAAGGCGTGCCATTCGCCGTCGACGCAGGTGACCGTCACCCGCCCGCGGTGGACGGGGACGGGCCCGCCCACCGCCGGACGGTGCACGAGTGCGGTGATCACCCGCTCGTTGATCGCCGTCGCGGCGTGTTCCTGGGCCACGGTGATCCGGTCGGCGGCCCACTCGACGCCGATCCTCTCCTGTACCGCAGCGACGACGTCGAGCAGCAGGCCCTCCTCGTCCCACCCGCCGGCGAGACCGGCGCGGACGCTGCCGACGGCGTCGTACTCGTTGCCGTCGAGGACCGCCCGCCAGAGCCCTTCGCGCAGGCCGGCGGCCGGAGCGCGTGTCCCGCTCACCCGTTCCTCCCCGCGGGCGCGCCGTCGCCGGCGTGTCCGTCACCACCGGCCGACGGGCCCGTACGGGGCGCGCTGACGGCGACGGCGGCCATGTCGTCGTGGTCACCGGAGCCCAGCCACTGCGCGGCCAGCATCTGCACCCGCTCGACGATCGCCTCGCCCGGCATGCCCGCGCACTCCACCAGCGCCCGGCGCAGCCGGTGTTCGCCGAAGAACTCGTCGCCCAGGGGACCGCCGCGGGCCTCGGTGATGCCGTCGGTGTAGAGCAGGCAGGTCTCCCCGGGAGCGAGCACCGTCTCGGCCGTCCGCACCGTCACGGCGGGCAGCGCGCCGACCAGGGTGCCGTGCGTGTCCACCTCCTCGACCCTGCCGTCCGTGCGGACGACGAGCGGGGGCAGGTGCCCGGCACTGGTCAGTCTGAGCCGTACACCGCTGCCGTGGCGCTTCACCGAGGCCAGCACCAGGGTGGCGAACCGGGTGTGGTGCGAGGTGAGCAGGGCCCCGTTCAGCAGGCTCAGGACCCGCTGGTGGTCGGAGGCCAGCGGCAGCAGCGCGTGCAGGGTGTTGCGTATCTTGCCGGTCAGCACCGCCGCGTCCAGGCCCTTGCCCGCCACGTCGCCCAGCACGACGAAGGTCTCCTGGGAGGCGTCGGCGCCGGGGTGGACGTCGTAGAAGTCGCCGCCGACCCGTTCGTGGTCCATGGCGGTGCGGTAGCGGCCCGCGTACTCCACCCCGTGCACGCCGGTCAGGGTGGGCGGCAGCAGTTCCCGCATGAGCGTGGTGGTGATCGCCGTCTGCTCGCTGTACAGGCGCGCGGCCGACAGCGCGGTGCCCGCGCGTGCGGCGAAGAGCCGGGCGAAGGCCTCCTCGTCGGGGGTGAACGCCCGCTCGGTGCCGGAGCGGAGCAGGATCAGCGCGCCGGCGGGCGATCCGTGACCGGCAAGCGGGGCGACGAGGACGGAACCGACCGGCCCGGCGAAGCCCGCCGGGATCGCCCAGCCGGGGATGCCGCCGGGGTCGATCCGGCGGGCCGGCACCGGCGGGAACCCGCGGAGGGCCTCGTCCAGCCCCGGGACGCCGTGCGGATCGATCCGGCGGATCTCCTGGACCGCCGGCCCGCCGCGCCGGGCGTGGGTGACGGCGTACCGGTGGCCGACGGGCGGGGTGATGAGGACGGCGGCGTCGGCGAGATGCTCCGCGGCCATCTGCGCGGCGACCTCCGCGCAGCGTGGCACGTTCAGCGACGACAGCAGGGTGCTGAAGAGGACGGTGAGGATGTCCGCCCGGTCCCGGGCGGTGCGCAGCGTCGCTTCCGCCAGGTCGCGGCGGGGATCGTCGACCAGCCACCACGCCACTCCGCCGCCGGCCGGGGTGGGGCGGGCCTGGTAGAAGCGGTCACCGATCTTCCCGGCGGGCGGCACCGTCGATCCGTCGCGCGTCCCGTGGACGTGGTCGCGGTGCGCCTCCGACAGCCAGGACGGCAGCGCGTCCGGCCCGGGGCGTCCGTCGGACGGACCCGGCAGGAGCAGCCGAGCGGCCCCGTTGCGGTGCACGGCACGGCCGTTCATGTCGAGCACCACCACCGGATACGGGGCGTCGTCCCACATCGGGGCGGAGCCGACGCCGAGGTCGCGCGGGTCGGCCGATGAGCCGGGGGAAGAAATCAAGGTGTGGAGGCACGCGCCGTGCGCACCCCACCCCCTCTCTGCCAGAGAAGCGGAGTCCGACAGCCACGGTCCCCCATCCGTGCCCCGGGTGGCAACCCACCCTGTCCACGGCGGGCCGCGCGGCTGGGCACCCCCGGGACCCCGCACCACGCCGGGTGCCTCACCGTGGGCCGCCCGGCCGGCACCGGTGCGTGAGCGGCGCGTGCGGCCACGGGCCCCGCGCCGGCCGGCCCGACCTCGCTCACGGGCACCGGCGCCGCGAGGACGAAGCCGGCCGTGCCCCGGCCCGGGGCCCGCCCGGGCCGGCCGTCGCGTGAGGCCCGCTCAGCGTCGGGTGTCCTCCGGCTCGGGCGCCCGGAAACAGGCGGTGACGGTCTTGCCGTGCGGGCAGGGGCGGGCCTCCCACGAGTCGGCCAGCGCGTCGACCAGGAACATGCCGCGACCGCCGACACGTTCGGCGCTCGGTCCCCGTGGTGCCGGCAGAGTGGCCGAGGCATCGTGCACCGAGATGTGCAGACAGTCGTTGTCCCAGGACATGACCAGCTGCGCGGCGCTGCGGGCGTGTACGTGGGCGTTGGTCACCAGCTCCGAGACGGTCAGCAGCACGTCGTCCGCCGTCTCGGGAGCGGCATCGGCCCAGCCCAGCGTGTCGAGGTGTTCGCGTGCCCAGTCCCGGGCCTCCTTCACCCCGCGGTCCATCGGCAGCGAGCGCGCCCAGCCCACTGTCCGGACCGATGACTCCTTCATGATGGTCCTTCCCGGTCGAGGCCACGCGGCCCGGGCGATGCGTGCCGGGCCGCGCGGAGGCAGGATCGGCGTGGATCAGCGGTGGCCACCGCGGAACCGGCCCAGCAGCCGCTGGGCCTGGGCCCGGCGCCGGGGGTCGGCCGCGGCCCGCCGCACCTGCTCGGTGGTGCGCCGCCCCTGGGGGCTCCTGGCGAACCGTTTGATGCGCTCCAGCATGCTCGGCATGGGGGGCTCCTTTCCCTCTGCGTCCGACAGGTCCTTGCCGTACTCCGCCTACCCCCTGAGGGCGGAGACAGCCCTGCGGACGGCCGGACGGCTCACGTCTCCTCCAGCGGCTCGTACACCTCGGCTCCCAGACCGAACGTCCAGGCCACCCCTTCCCGGGCCGTACGGGTCGCCGGCGGCACGCGCAGCCAGTACGTGCGGTGGGTGCCGTCCGGTTCGGGGGTGGAGTTGAGGACCTCGACCATGACGACCGGTTCGTCGTCGGGCAGCGTGATGCGCCAGAGCGTGCCCGTGCCGTCCCGGTGCACGGGCTGCGCGCCGGAGTCGGCCAGGTAGCGGTCGTACCCGTAGTACTCGAGCATCACCCGCCGCAGCTCGGCGTTGCCCTCCTCCCGGATCCGCTCCGGTGTGAGAGTGCGCAGCTCCTCCAGGAAGGCGCGCGTCACCGGCATGCCGCGCCAGGCGCACAGGGCGAAGCCGTCGGGGAACTCCAGGGCGGGGCCGTCGCCGTGGTCGAGCCGTCCGGCCTCGTCCCGGTGCAGGCCGACCGGCCGTTCGCACACCACCGCCACCTTCTCGAACGGCCACCACCAGCCGGCGCTGCGGCACACCAGGGCCGGACCGGCGAGCGCGGACCCCTCGGAGTGCAGGGCGGCCAGCCACGGCGCGTCGTGCTGCCCGAGCAGCGCGTCCAGCAGGACCAGCCCGACCTCCGTGCGGGCGGCCCGGTCGTCGGCGGCGAGGTCGTCGAGCACTCCGGTGCGGATCCGGTCGACCAGCGCCTGTGTGGCGTCCCACAGGGCACCGCCGGTTTCCGACCAGCGCCGGGACCAGCCGGCCGCACCCAACTCCTCGTGCAGACGCCGGCGTTCGGCAGCCCACGGCGCCGTGCGGACCGCCTCGCGCACACTCGCCCCGAAGCCCGTCCCCTGCCGTATCAGTGTCACGCCCTCGCGCGGCGACCCGGCCCAGACCACGCGCTCCGGCTCGGCCAGTCCGGCGTCGCGGTACGCCAGCCGGATGCCCTGTTCCGCCGCCGCACGGTCGGCCGGCACGGCGGCCACCGCCCACGCGCGCCAGCGCGCCGTCCCGTCCGCCCGGTCCCCGCCCGCCTCGCCCGCGAAGCCCCCGGTCACCGCCGTCGCCCCGCTCTCCCGCGTGGTCGTCATCGTCGATGTCCCCTGTTCCCTGTTCCTTGTTCCCTGCCCGGTCGTGGTGTCTTCCGCGGTCGCCGCGGTCGCCGCGGCCGTCAGTCGGCCACCAGCCGCACCGAGCCGGGCACGTACTCCCGCTGCCGGACGACGCGGAACCAGCCCTTGGGCAGCGCGATCGCGGCATGCTCCTCGTGGACCACCCGGCCGCCCTCGGGCAGATGTAGCAGGAACGGCCCGTACGGGCCCGGCTCGCGGACGAGATCGCCCCGGCCGAGCACCGCGTGCGCGTGCCCGGTGACCTCCCCCAGCGCCAGCACGAGCCGGCCCCTGGCGTCGCGCGGCTCCCTGGGCGCGTCCGGGACGTGGGACGGCACCGCCTCCTCGGCGACGGGCACGATCAGCACATCTCCCTGCCGGTACATGACTCTCCCCTCGCTCCGGCGCACGGTGCTCCGGAACCCACCGCAGACAGTACGAGCGGCCACTGACAACGGGCCGTCACCAGCCCCGCCGCCGGGCGTTGTCAGTCGCTGTTGGTAGAACTGCTGCACGCATCGCCGGACGGCCCGCACCCCGTGCTCCCGTGACGGCCGTGTCCACGCGTCACCTCTTCCAGCCTTCGCACGACAGGAGCAGCCCGGATGACCATCGGTAGCCACCTCGAGGAGCTGTACGGCCTCCCCGTCTTCACGTTCCCCGGGCGCGAGGAGCCGACGAGGCTGCCCGAACCCGAGGCCGTGGCCTGGCGGCTCGCCGCCGGGACGTACGACGGCGAGGGGAACTGGGTGGAGACCCTCGGCCGCTTCTGCGCCGAGGTCGACACCACGCGGGTCCGCGCCCTGGTCGTCGGCCTCTGGGAGGACGCGTACGATTCCGGCCCCACCGACGTCATCGAGGCACTGGTGGCCGCACGTGACCGGCTGCCCGCCCTGCGGGCGGTGTTCCTCGGGGACATCGTGTTCGAGGAGTGCGAGATCTCCTGGATCAACCAGACCGACGTCACACCGCTGCTGGCCGGTTTCCCCGCGCTGGAGGAGTTCGGCGTGCGCGGCGGCCAGGGCCTGGCGTTCCCCGCGATGCGCCATGACGCGCTGCGCAAGCTGGTCGTGGAGACCGGAGGTCTCCCGGTGGAGGTCGTCCGCGGGGTCGCCGCCAGCGAACTGCCCGCACTGGAACACCTCGACCTGTGGCTCGGCACCTCCTGGTACGGCGCCGACAGCGAGGTCACCGACCTCGAACCGATCCTCTCCGGCGCCCGGCTGCCCCGGCTGCGGCACCTGGCCCTGCGCAACAGCGAGATCCAGGACGAGATCGCCGCCGCCGTGGCCGCCGCCCCCGTGGTCGCCCGGCTCGAAGTGCTCGACCTGTCCATGGGCACCCTCGGCGACGACGGCGCCACCGCGCTCCTCGGCGGTCAGCCGCTGACCCATCTCAAGAAGCTGGACCTGCACCACAACTACCTCAGCGAGGCCCTCCGGCAGCGCATACGCGAGACGCTCGGCCCCGTGGGCGTCGAGGTGGACCTCGACAGGGACGACGCCGACTGGGACGAGGACGACGACGGCACCGTCCACCGCTACGTCTCCGTGGGGGAGTGAGCACGGCGTGAACCGCTCCCCCTCCCGTCCGGCGCGCTTGCGCGGACTGCCCGTGCACCCCTTCGGCGACGCCGGGAGAGGACCGGGCCACGGCGCGGGCCCGCCCGGGCCCGCCACGGTCGCCCGGCGCGGCTCCCACCGGCCCGGGGAGCGCCATGCCGCGGTCGGGGAATGATCCGGGGGCGGCCGGCCCGCCCGTACGGTTCGCCGTCGTGGGCAACCCGGAGAACCGCAGGACGGCCCTCTTCGCCGACGCCGTGCGCGCGGCCGGACTGCCCGCACCGCGCATGGTGGCCTGGGAGGAGGTACTGCGCTCGGGCGGGGCCGACTTCGCCGCCGACGAGACCGTCCGGCTCGACTCACCCGGGGAGAACCCCGAGGTCGACCGTCTGCTGCGGGACGCCTGGGACCCCACCCGGGTGGAGGGCTCGGCCCGCTGGTACCGGCGGTTCGTCCGGGCGGCGCGTGGCCTGCGCGGCGGCCTCCGGCTCGACGACGCCGACGAACTGGCCGTCCTGTTCGACAAGCGGCGCTGCCACGCCGTCCTCGCCGCGGCGGACGTGCCCGTGCCCTGGTCGCCCACCTCGGGTCCGGCCGCCGCACCGGTGGCCGGCTGGGACGACGTACGCGCCGCCATGCGCGACCACCGCATGCCGAGGCTGTTCGTCAAGCTCGCGCACGGCTCCTCCGCCTCCGGGGTGCTCGCCGTGGAGGCGTCGGGCCAGGACCGGATCAGAGCCACCACCTCCGTCGAACTCACCCCGGAGGGGCAGTTGTTCAACTCCCTCACGGTGCGCCGCTACGAACGGGAGCGGGACATCGCCGCCATCGTGGACGCGCTCGCCCCGGACGGACTGCACCTGGAGCGCTGGCTGCCCAAGGCCTCGCAGCAGGGCCGCGCCGCCGATCTGCGGGTCGTGGTGGTGGCCGGCCGAGCCACCCACGCGGTCGTCCGCACCAGCAGCACCCCGCTCACCAACCTCCACCTCGGCGGCAGCCGCGGCGACCTCGACGCCGTACGCGGCGCCGTCGAGGCGGCCGGCGGCCGCTGGGCGGACGTCCTCACCGTGTGCGAACGCGCCGCCGCCTGCTTCCCGCGCACCCTGTGCGTGGGCGTCGACCTCCTCCCGGCCGTCGGCTGGCGCCGGTTCGCGGTCGGCGAGGTCAACGCCTTCGGCGACCTGCTGCCCCGCCTCACGGGGCTGCCGGGCAGCGGAGCCGAGGGCCTCGACACCTACGCGGCCCAGGTCGCGGCGGTCCTGCGCCGCACCCGCCCGGGCACCGCAGCCGGCACCGGCCGCCGGCCCCCCGATCACCACGGGCACCGCCAGCACAGAACGGGAACCACCCATGTCAGCGCCTGAACCGACCCCCGAGCCCCCGGCGCACCACCCGCACGGGGCCGCCGCGCCGGGCCACCCGGACATGAACCGGATCGTCGGCAGCCACGACATCCTGCTCGTCACCCTCGACACGCTGCGGTACGACGTCGCCGCCGAACTCGCCGCCGCCGGGCGCACCCCGAACCTGGCCCGCCGCCTGCCCGGCGGCCGCTGGGAGAAGCGGCACGCCCCCGGCAGTTTCACCTACGCCTCCCACCAGGCGATCTTTGCCGGCTTCCTGCCCACGCCCGCCGAGCCGGGCCCGCACCCGCGCCTGTTCGCGGCACGGTTCGCCGGCAGTGAGACCACGGCCGGGAACACCTTCGTCCACGACACCCCCGACCTGGTGTCCGGGCTCGCGAACGAGGGGTACCGCACGGTGTGCGTCGGCGGAGTGGGCTTCTTCAACAAGCGGGGCCCGCTCGGCTCGGTGCTGCCCGGTCTCTTCCAGGAGTCCCACTGGGAACCGGAGTTCGGCGTCGCCTCGCCCACCTCGTTCGAGGCCCAGGTGGCCCGCGCGGAGCGGGTCGTACGCGAACTGCCCCACGAACAGCGCCTGTTCCTCTTCGTCAACGTGGCCGCACTGCACCAGCCCAACTGGTTCCACCGGCCCGGCGCGACCCGCGAGGACGGCGACACCCGCGACACCCACGCCGCCGCCCTGGAATACGTGGACCGGCACGTCAACCGGCTCTTCACCGCCGTGAGCAGCCGGCGCCGCTGCTTCGCCGTCGTCTGCTCCGACCACGGCACCGCCTACGGCGACGACGGCTACACCGGCCACCGCATCGGCCACGAGTCCGTGTGGACCGTGCCCTACGCCCACTTCGTCCTGGACCACACCCCCGCCGAGGCCGCCCGATGACCACCGCCGCCCGCCCCCAGCCCGGCACCCCCGGCACGAGCACCGCGAGCCCTTACCAGAGCTACGTCTACGCCTATCCGCACAAGACCGCCTACCGCGCGCTCCCCGACCGCCCCCGCCTCGCCGCCCTCTGGGCCGCCGAACCCAAGGACGCCCTCTCCCTCTACCTGCACATCCCCTTCTGCGAAGTCCGCTGCGGCTTCTGCAACCTGTTCACCCGCATCGGCGCCCCGGACGGCCTGACCGGCGCCTATCTGGACGCCCTGGACCGGCAGGCGACCGCCGTGCGGCAGGCCCTGGGGGACCGGGACCCGGTACGGTTCGCCACCGCGGCCTTCGGCGGCGGCACCCCCACCTTCCTCACCGCCGCCGAACTGGAACGGCTGTGCGACATCGCGGAGCACCGGATGGGCGCCGACCTGCGCGCGGTCCCGCTGTCGGTGGAGGCCTCGCCCGCCACCGCCACCGCCGACCGGCTCGAGGTCCTGGCCGCACGCGGCACCACCCGTCTCAGCCTGGGCGTGCAGAGCTTCGACGACACCGAGGCCCGTGCCGCCGTACGGCCCCAGCGCCGCGCCGACGTCGAGGCGGCCCTCGGCCGCGTCCGCGACGCCCGGATCCCCGTCCTCAACATCGACCTGATCTACGGCATCGACGGCCAGACGGACCGGACCTGGCTGCGCTCCCTGGACGCGGCCCTCGCCTGGCACCCCGAGGAGCTGTACCTCTACCCCCTCTACATACGCCCCCTCACCGGCCTCGGCCGCCGCGCCGGCGAGGCGGACCCGGCCTGGGACGAACAGCGGCTGCGGCTGTACCGCCTGGGCCGCGACCACCTCCTGGCGCACGGCTACGAGCAGCGGTCCATGCGGATGTTCCGCCGCGCCGGCGCCCCGCCGCAGGGCGCGGACGACTACGCCTGCCAGACCGACGGCATGATCGGTCTCGGCTGCGGTGCCCGTTCCTACACCGCCCGGCTGCACTACTCCTTCGACTACGCCGTCGGCATGCACGAGATCCGCGGCATCGTCGACGACTACGTCTCCCGCCCGGCCGCCGACTTCGCCCACGCCGAGTACGGCCGCCGCATCGACACCGACGAGGCCCGCCGCCGGCACCTGCTGCAGTCGCTGCTCCAGGCGGACGGCCTCGAACTCGCCGAGTACCGCGCACGCTTCGGCGGCCGGGCACCGACGGACGACTTCGCCGCCGAGCTGTCCCGCTTCGCCGGCCGGGGCTGGCTCGCGGACGACGGCCCGCGCGCCGGCGTCCTGCGGCTGACCCCCGAGGGCCTGGCCCACTCCGACGCCATCGGCCCGGAGCTGTTCTCCCCGGCCGTACGGGCCGCCATGGCCGCCTACGAGCGGAAGTGAGTCCCCTCCGATGGACCTGACCCTGCTCTACCGGGGCCCGCTGGCCTCCTGCGACTACGACTGTCCGTACTGCCCCTTCGCCAAGCGCCGCGACAGCCGGGAGCAACTGAGCGCGGACCGCGCCAGCCTGGAGAGATTCACCGACTGGGCCACCGCGCAGACCACCGACCGGCTCTCCCTCCTCTTCACCCCCTGGGGCGAGGGCCTGGTCCGCTCCTGGTACCGGCGCGCCCTGACACACCTGTCCCACCGGCCGCACATCCGCCGCGTCGCCATCCAGACCAACCTCAGCTGCCGCACCGACTGGATCACCGGCGCCGACCTCGACACGCTCGCCCTGTGGTGCACGTACCACCCGGGCCAGACCCCCTACGACCGCTTCCTGGCCAAGTGCCGCGAACTGGACCGCGTCGGCGCCCGGTTCAGCGTCGGCATCGTCGGACTGCCCGGGCACCTCGACGCGGCCCGCCGGCTGCGCGCCGAGCTGCCGGACCGGGTGTACCTGTGGGTCAACGCCGCCGAGGGCCACACCTACGACGACGCCGAGGCCGACCTGTGGACCGCGCTGGACCCGTTGTTCCCCTACAGCCGCCGCCCCCACACGAGCGCGGGACTGCCCTGCCGCACGGGGGAGTCCGTGATCTCGGTCGACGGCGAGGGAACGGTCCGCCGCTGCCACTTCGTCCGCGCGGAACTCGGCAACCTCTACGACGGCACCTACCGGCAGGCGCTGCGCCCCCGCCCCTGCCCCCTGACCACCTGTGACTGCCACATCGGCTACGTCCACCTCGAAACGCTGCCGCTGTACGACGTGTTCGCGGGCGGAGTGCTGGAACGGATCCCGGCCGCGCCCGCACGGCACGGACGACGCGACGCGACGTGTTTGCCGTCGGAGTCAGCGGCAAGTCGGTGTCCATGAGTGAAGAGAACAAGAACTCCCACCAGAAGAACGCGTCCACCCGTACCACCGCCACCAAGACCCGCGAGGCCACGGGCAAGGTGACCGCACCCGCCGGTCGGGCGGCGAACGGCGCCGCGGCCAAGGCGGGTGACGCCGCGTCAGCGGCCACGTCGGGCACCGAGCGCGCCGCCCAGATGGCGAGCGGCGCCGCGCAGACCGCGGCCAAGGGCGTCGAGGCGGGCCGTCGCGCGGTCGTCGCCACCTCGGGGCAGGTCGCCGCCGGCGCCAGGACCGCCTGGACGGTCATCGCCAACCGCCGGCTGGTCGCCGCCGGCGCCGCCGCCGGCCTGACCGCGCTGACCGCCGCCTCCTACGCGGTCGGCCGCCGCGCGGAGCGCCACACCCACGGCCCCCTCACCCGGATGACCGGCGGCCGGATCTGACGCCGGGGCGGCCGGGCGGGGCCGGGTCCCGCTCGCGCGGTGCGGCCCCGAGGGGGAAAGATGTGTCCGCAAACGAAGAACCGACCCATGCCAAGGAGTGGGCACATGCAGCACGAGCGAGCGGGCGGCCCGGCCGGTCCCGAGGATCTCGTCGACGTCGCTCGGCTGGTCACGGCGTACTACGCGCTGCACCCGGATCCCGAGGACCCGGGGCAGCGCGTCGCGTTCGGGACGTCCGGACACCGCGGCTCCTCCCTGGCCGCCGCGTTCAACGAGGACCACATCGCCGCGACCAGCCAGGCCATCTGCGAGTACCGCGCCGGCCAGGGCACCGACGGACCCCTCTTCCTCGGCGCCGACACCCACGCGCTGTCCGAGCCCGCCCGGGTCACCGCCCTCGAGGTGTTCGCGGCCAACGGGATCACGGTGCTCATCGACAGCGCCGACGGCTACACCCCGACCCCCGCGGTCTCGCACGCCATCCTCGCCCACAACCGGGGGCGCGCCACGGGCCTCGCGGACGGCGTCGTCGTCACCCCGTCCCACAACCCGCCCGCCGACGGCGGGTTCAAGTACAACCCGCCGAGCGGCGGCCCCGCCGGCTCGGAGGCGACCGGCTGGATCCAGGACCGGGCCAACGACATCATCCGCGGCGGCCTGAAGGACGTCCGCCGCATCCCCTGGGCCCGCGCCCTCGCCGCGCCCGGCACCGGCCGCTACGACTTCCTCGGCGCCTACGTCGCCGACCTGCCGGGCGTGCTGGACCTCGACGCGGTCCGCGCGGCCGGCGTCCGTATCGGCGCCGACCCGCTGGGCGGCGCGTCCGTCGCCTACTGGGGCCGGATCGCCGAACAGCACCGCCTGGACCTGACGGTGGTCAATCCGCTCACCGACCCCACCTGGCGGTTCATGACCCTGGACTGGGACGGCAGGATCCGCATGGACTGCTCGTCGCCGCACGCCATGGCGTCCCTCATCGGGCAGCGCGACCGCTTCGACATCTCCACCGGCAACGACGCCGATGCCGACCGGCACGGCATCGTCACCCCGGACGCCGGGCTGATGAACCCCAACCACTACCTCGCCACGGCGATCGGCTACCTCTACGCGCACCGCGAGCAGTGGCCGGCCGCGGCCGGGGTCGGCAAGACACTGGTGTCCTCCGCGATGATCGACAGGGTCGCCGCCGACCTGAAGCGCGAACTGGTCGAGGTGCCCGTCGGGTTCAAGTGGTTCGTGGACGGACTGGCGGGCGGTACCCTCGGCTTCGGCGGCGAGGAGTCGGCCGGTGCCTCCTTCCTGCGCCGGGACGGCTCGGTGTGGACCACCGACAAGGACGGCATCATCCTGGCGCTGCTCGCCTCCGAGATCACGGCGGTCACCGGCAGGACGCCCTCCGAGCACTACGCCGCGCTCACCGCCCGGTTCGGCGAGCCCGCCTACGAGCGGATCGACGCGCCCGCGACCCGCGAGGAGAAGGCGCGCCTCGCGAAACTCTCCCCCGCACAGGTCACCGCCGACACCCTCGCGGGGGAGGCGGTCACCGCGGTGCTCACCGAGGCACCGGGCAACGGCGCGCCGATCGGCGGCATCAAGGTGACCACGGACAGCGCCTGGTTCGCCGCCCGCCCCTCCGGCACCGAGGACGTCTACAAGATCTACGCCGAGTCGTTCCAGGGTCCCGGCCACCTCCGCCGGGTGCAGGAGGAGGCCAAGGCCGTGGTCCTCGCGGCACTGGGCGGCTGAACCGCGCCCCTCCCGCCGCTTCCCCGGGGCCCGTCCCCCTCCGCCCTTCCCGGTGGCCGGGCGGGTCAACCGGCCCGGCCACCGGGAAGGGCGGAGGGGGACGGAAAGGTGAGCCCGGGCGGCAGGGACGTGGCGGTGGGCAGTTCCGCGGGTGCCTCCTCGGACTGCTGCAGGACACTGTCGCCGGGTCCCGCGTCCGGTGTGCTCGCACCGGTGGACAGCTGGGACCACGCGCCCAGGGCCAGGGCGATCGCGGCGGCCGTGCCCACCACGCGGCCGGCACGGCGCAGCCGGGCGTGCCCGTCCAGGTCCCGCCAGGACGGGCCCTCCCACGGATCGTCCGGATGCCACAGATCACCGACCGGCTCGACGCCGGCGGGGCGCGGCGGCCGTGGCCGCCACCCCTCCGCGCGCCGGCGCGCGGAGGGCTCCCTGGGGGCGGTGGCGCGGATGGCGTCCTCGGTGTCGGTGAGGAAGCGCTGCCAGACGTCCTCGGGCAGGAACGGCGTACCGTCCCGCCCCTCCGGTGTCCCGCCGTCGTCCGGCCTCCGCGCGCCCACGTCCGTCCATTCCTCTCGTGTGCGGGAGCCGGACGACGGTCTCCCGGCCCGCCCGGCACAATCCCGGCAGGATCATCGCACAGCGCGAAAACAGAGGAGCGGACGACCGGGCCGCCGGCATCCCCCGCCCCTCCCGCCGCGCTTCGCGCGGACCCGTCCGGGCGCCGGACCCGATACGGGCCGGACCCGCGCGGGTCCGGTGAGCGGGCCGGCCGGGAGGCCGTCCCGCGCGAGGATCTGGTCCGGCATGCCGGGGGACCCGCCCGGTGACGACGCCGTGGTGCCCCTGCCGCGCCGCCAGCGGCACCGGGGCGGGGACCCGCGCCCACCGAGCAGGTGAGCGGCGTGTCGGGAGAGGTACAAAGGACACATGCCGGAGTGTGGGAGCCCCGCCGGGCCCGTGGACGACGTCGAGGCGGTCACCCGTGCGGTGCTGACCGCCTCGCGGCTCCTGGTGGCGGTCTCCGCGCGCTCCCTCGCCGCGGTCGAGGACCGGGTGACGCTGCCGCAGTTCCGGATGCTGGTGGTGCTCTCCACCCGCGGCGCCACCAAGCTGGTGGTCCTCGCCGGCCTGCTCCGGGTCGCCCCGTCCACGGCGATGCGCATGGTCGACCGGCTGATCGCGGCCGGGCTCGCCGACCGGCGGACCAACCCCGCCAACCGCAGGGAGACGCTGCTGCGGCTCACCGATGAGGGCCGGCGCACGGTCGAGGACGTCACCGCCCGGCGCCGCGCCGAGATCGCGGCGATCGTCGAGCGGCTGGCCCCGCGGCAGCGGGCGGCGCTGGTCGAGGCGCTCTCCGCGTTCAACGAGGCCGGCGGCGAGCCCCTCGTCCGCGACCCGGAGCCGCCCCCGCTCGGCTGGTCGGCGGACGGTTCCCGCGTACCCGGCGGGTGAGCGGGCCGACGGTCCCGTCCGCGGCCGGTGTGCACCCGGCCCCCACCACGGGCGCTGCCCCACGGCCCGCGTACGCCGCGACCACGAGCGCTGCCCCACCGTCCGCGCTTGCCGGACCGGCAAAAGCCTTTGTCCTCGCCACTCCGCCGCGTCCATGCTCGACGAATGATCCGCGGCGCCGTGCCACCGAGGGGCCGGCGATCCCGGACGACCCTGGAGGCCACATGTCACAGCACCCGGCGAACGAGCCCACGCACCGCCTGATCCCCTCGCCCGCGGGCCGGCTCCACGTGGTGGAGCAGGGCAGCGGGCCCCTGGTGCTGCTCGTCCACGGCTTTCCCGAGTCCTGGTACTCCTGGCGCCACCAGCTGCCGGCCCTGGCCGCGGCCGGCTACCGCGCGGTGGCCGTCGACGTCCGCGGCTACGGCCGCTCCTCCAAGCCGGCCGCCACCGACGCCTACCGCATGCTGGACCTGGTGGCGGACAACGTCGCGGTGGTGCACGCCCTGGGCGAACGGACCGCCGTGGTCGTCGGACACGACTGGGGATCGCCCATCGCCGCGAACTCCGCCCTGACCCGGCCGGACGTCTTCCGCGCGGTGGCCATGCTCAGCGTCCCGTACACCCCGCGCGGCGGCCCGAGGCCGAGCACGGTCTTCGCCTCGATGGGCGGGGACGAGGATTTCTACGTCTCCCACTTCCAGGAGCCCGGCCGCGTGGAGGCCGAGATCGAGCCCGACGTACGCGGCTGGATCGCCGGACTCTACGCGGCCCTGTCCGCCGACACCATGTCCGGGGCCGGCGGACCCGACCCGCACTTCGTCGCCCCGGGCGGCGCCCTCCGCGACCGCTTCCCCACCCACGGGAGGCTGCCCGGCTGGCTGAGCGAGGCGGACCTCGACGTGTACGCCGCGGAGTTCGAACGGACGGGCCTGAGCGGGGCCCTGGCCCGCTACCGGAACATGGACCGTGACTGGGAGGACCTGGCCGACCACGACGGCGCCCCCGTCACCCAGCCGTCCCTGTTCATCGGCGGTGGTCTGGACGCGTCCACCACGTGGATGGCCGACGCGATCGACGCCTTCCCCGTCACGCTCCCCGGCCTGGTCGCCTCCCACATCCTCGACGGCTGCGGCCACTGGCTCCAGCAGGAACGCCCGGTGGAGACCAACCGCATCCTGACCGACTGGCTCGCGGCCCTGCCCGCAGCCGCGTGTTAGGTTCCCCTGCGACAGACGACCGCGGACCACCGGCGCGTCCACGCACAGGGGACGGTGACACCTCATGACGCCAGAAGACGGCGACCCCCGCGGCGACGCCGTCCCCCTGCCCCGGATCCTGTACGACACGGCCGCGCCGGCCGCCCCCGGCGGCCCGGCCGCCGGGGCCCTGTGGCGGCTCGCCGAGCCCGGACGTCAGCTCGACGCCAATGTCGTACGCCTGCCGCCCGGGCACCGGGTCGACACCCATCGCGAACCCGACCTCGACGTGCTGCTGCTCGTCCTCGGGGGCACGGGCGTGCTGACCGCCGCCGACGGTACCCACTCGCTCCCGGCCGGCACCCTGACCTGGCTCCCGCACGGCTCCACCCGGAGCCTGGCCGCCGGGCCCGAGGGCATGAGCTACCTCACCGTCCACCGGCGCCGGCCCGGCATGCGAATCCAGCGCCGTCAACCGGCAGTTCATCGCATGTGACCATCGAGGCCACGAAGTGATAACAACGGACAACTCCTGACCGCCCGGTGCGGTCTAGTCCGCCATGAAGATCTCTTTCCTGATCCACAACGCCTATGGGATCGGAGGCACGATCACCACCACGTTCAACCTGGCGGGGGCACTGGCCGAGCGGCACGACGTGGAGGTCGTCTCGGTGTTACGGCACCGGGAGCACCCCCACCTCACCCCGCACCCCGCAGTGCGACTGCGGGCACTGGTGGATCTGCGGCGGGAGCGGGACCACCCCCTGCACGGCAGACCCGCCAAGGTGTTCCCCTCCGCCGAGTACCGCCACCACCAGTACAGCGAACTGACCGACCGGCGGATCGCCGAGTGCCTGGCGGACACCGACGCCGACGCCGTCATCGGCACCCGCCCCGGGCTCAACGTGCACCTCGCCCTCCAGGCCCCGCGGCGGGTCGTACGCGTCGGACAGGAGCACCTCACCCTCGACAACCATCCGCCCGCGCTGCGCACCGCGCTGCGCCGCGCCTACCGCCGGCTCGACGTGCTCACCACCGTCACCGAGGCGGACGCCGACCGCTACCGGCGCACGATGCGGCTGCCCGGCGTGCGGGTGGCGGCACTGCCGAACAGTGTCCCCGACCCCGTGCTGCCCGCCTCCGACGGCACCGCCAAGGTCGTGATCGCGGCCGGCCGGCTGGTCCCGGTCAAGCGGTACGACCTGATCATCGAGGCGTTCGCGCGGGTCGCCGCCGAGTTCCCCGACTGGCAGCTGCGCATCTACGGCAAGGGCGAGGAACAGGACCGGCTGCGCGCGCGGATCGAGACGCTCGGCCTGTGGAACAACGTCTTCCTCATGGGCGCGGCGACCCCCATTGAAGCCGAGTGGGTCAAGGGCTCGATCGGGGCCGCCGCGTCCGACTTCGAGCCGTTCGGCATGACCATCGTCGAGGCGATGCGCTGCGGGCTGCCCGTCGTGAGCACCGACTGCCCCTACGGGCCAGGAGAGATCATCAGGGACGGCGAGGACGGCCGACTGGTGCCCGTCGGGGACGAGGGTGCCTTCGGCGCGGCCCTCCTGGACCTGGTGCGCGACGACGAGCGGCGCCGCCGCATGGGCAGGGCCGCCCTCGACCACGCGCGCCGGTTCGCCCCCGGCCCGGTCGTCGGGCAGGCCGAACGCCTCCTCCGGGACGCGATCGAGGCCGGAGCCGGCGGACGGCGCCCCGCGGCCGGACCCGGCGGGCCGCACCACATCCTGCGCACCCAGGGCCACGCCGCCCGTGACCTGGCCCGCGCCACCGCGTCGAACGTGCTGCGCACCGTACGGAGGGGACGCCGATGAGCACGGTCCGCACCCACTGTTCCGTCGCCGCGGACGGAACGATCACCTTCCGTCTGCGACCGCCGGCGGACGCACCCCTGCGGCTGCTGCTGGTGCTGCGCCCCAAGAAGGGCACGCCCGAGGAGACGACCCACACCCTCGGCCTCGAAGCCCGCGGCGACGACGGCGAGTTCCACGCCGTGCTGGAACCCCGGCCGCCGCTCGCGGAGGGCCGCTGGGACGCGTACCTGCTGCGCGGCACGGACACCGGACGCGAGCGGCTGCGTCCCGGACTGCGCGACCTGCGCGAGCTCGTCGACGGCGGCACGCGTGAGCGGACGTCACCGGTCGCCGTCAGGGTGCCCTACGCCACCAAGGACGGCTTCCTCGCGATACGGACCTGGCTGCGCACCGCCCACGCGGAGGCGGGCCCCCTCGACGTCGACGGCCGGACGATGACGGTCCGCGCCCGCCTGCACGGCGCCGGACTCTCCGAGGGGGCCGAGCTGGCCGTGCGGCCGAGGGGAGGCGAGGGCGCCGAGCGCACCTTCCCCGCACGGCCCGCCTCCGACGGCGCCTTCCGCGCCACCGTCGCCCTCGCGGAACTGGCGGCCGGGGCCGCCGGCACCCGCTTCTGGGACGTCTTCGTGCGCCCCGGCGGCGGCGCGCCGCTGATCAGGATCGGCCGGCTCCTCGACGACGTGGCCGACCGCAAGGGGGTGTTCGTGTATCCGCGGGTCACCGTGGACGGGTCCGCGATACGCCCCTACTTCACGGTCGACAACGACCTCGCCGTCGAGGTGACCGCCCCGCGCTGAACCCCGGCGGCACCAGTGTGACCGACGCTCCGTCAGGCGGCGGCCCGGCAGCGGGCGCTGGAACTGCTGGACGGCTGGTACCGGGGGGGGCTGGTACGCCGACGGGGACGACCGCGCCTTCGACCACTGCAACGACTGGGCCCTGCACCTCTGCCCGGCGCCCGACGCCCATCTGTCAGGCGACGGGGAGGCGGCGGCCTGCGCCACTTCCTCGACCGGGGCGCGCCGGCCGCCGACGGCCTGCTGTCCCTCAGGCGACGCGGGCCGACGGCATCGTACGGCTGCACAACCACGGCAGCGACCATGTGCGCCCGCACGGGGGCGAGGCGGCGGCCGAGGACGCCCCGCACCACGGATGCCAGGCCTGCTCCACGCGCACCGGTCCTGCCGCGCGTCGGCACCTCCGTGCACGTCGCTCCGGTCGCCCGGGCCGGCGGTACGGCCCGCACCCGGATCCCCTTCGGCCCGGTGACGGTGCGTCACACGGAGCGGTGAGCGGGTGCGGCGGCGTCAGGCCGCCGCCGTCTCCTCACCCGTCGTCCGCTCGGTGCCGTCGGGCGCCGTGTAGAACACCGAGGTGCCCTGCTTGGTGCGCTGGGCCTGGTTGCGGGCGACCAGGCCCTCCAGGGTGCCGCGCACCACCGTGGTCCTGACGGTGCGCCCGGGGTGCGCCTGCTCGAGGGCGGCGGTGATCTCCGCCGCCGAGCGCGGCTCGCGCTGCTCGCCCAGGTGCCGGCGGACGAGGTCGACCAGCCTGGGCCCGTCCGCCGTGGCCGCCTGCGACGTGGGCCGCTCCGCCTTCGGCGCGGACGAGGCGCCCGCCGGCTTGCCCGACGCGGTGCGCGTGCCCGCCTTCCTCGCCCGCTTCGGCTTGTCCGCCGCCGCCGGCTTGGCGCCGGTCCTCCTGCCGGCCTTGCGCGGTGCCGGGACGCTCGCGCCGTCCGGCGCCGAGCCGGCCCCGGACGCGGCGGTGGGCTCGGCAGTGTCCGTGTCCCCGGCGGTACCGGCGGGCTCGGACGTGCTCACCCGCTCGGCGGGTGCCGTGAGGCCCAGCGCCTGCCGCATGTTCACCAGGAGGGTGCGGTCGCGCTGAAGCGCGGTCAACTGCTCCTGCAGGGAGGCGATTTCCGCGGTGACGCGCTCCTGCTCCCGGACGTTGCGCTCGAGGTCGTTCGCGACCTGGGCGGCGTACTGCGACGTGAGGTCGGTGACGGCGGCCGAGTTCTCGGACATGGCGGTGCCTCTTTCTTCGTCATGGTTCCCCTGGTGGCCAGTCATGGTACGGCCGCGTGCGGTTGACCGTTTCTGCTGACGGCTCCCGGTTGACGTCCCTCCTGCGGTGCGGGAGAGGACGGGACCGGCCCCAACGGCCGGTTCGGCTCGAACACGAAACATCAGCGGTGTGGGGATCGGGCACGCCGACGTCGGCGTCCGGACGGGCCGCGGCCACAGCGACATCACCGAGCCGCGGGCCCGGCCGACGGACCGCGGTCCCGCGGGACGCCTATCCGCGACACCTGCCCGGACGGCATCGGCCTCGCCGACGGAACACGCAACTCCACAGTGGGGGACCCGGCCTTCCGCGACACCGGTGCCGGCGCGCTCGCGGTGTGGGCGAGCACGTGCGCCAAGGACCCGTCCGCCGGCATCGGCCACGACAACCGCCTCCGTCACCGCACCGTGCACCCGCCCTGGCGTGCCGTCGGCATCGCGGCCCACGGCGGCCACGGCGGCACCGTCCGGAGCAACCCGGTCCACGACACCGTGAACCACCCGGGCCTCACGCCCGCGACCGACCACGACCCCTGCCCCTCCCCGGACAGCCCCTCATCGCCGAAGCGGCCTGTACCGCACCGGCGGCGCCCACCGGGACGAGGACCAGGAGGCCGGTGCGATCACCCCGTCCGCCCGGGGACCGGACGCCCCGGGAGCGGTGATCCGCGACGCCGGCGCCCACGGCTCGGCCCACGACGGCATCCGGTCCGAGACGGGCGGGCAGCCGTGCCGGACGCCCGGATCAGCGGCGCCACCACCGGCAGGCCCACCCACGGGTCCGGCATCCCGGCCATGGGCGGCGCCCGCGGCAGCGCCACCCCGACGGACGTCACCATCACCGGTTCGGCCGAAGGGGACGTGGCGACCGCACCCGGCTCGCCGTTCGTGTTCGACCGGTGACGCCCGGACCCGCGCGCTACTCCGTCCGGCGGGCCCGTACTCCACCCGGAGTGCGGGTCTGTCACCCGAACGGGTGGCCGGACGCGGTCCTCCGGGCCCGGGGCAGCCGTGCCGGGGGAGCGCGGGCGGAGGGACCCGCCCGGAATCGCGCGGGCAGCCGACGCGTTGCGCAGTGGTCGAAGTCAGGCTGAGGGCATGGCCTCATCGACCCACTGCCCGCACCGTCCGTGTCACCGCGCTCCGTCCCGGGCCGGCCGGGGGACCGGTGTCCCCGTCCCGGCGCGCGGCCGGGCGGCGGTGCCCGCCGCCGTCCTCGTCGTGCTGGCCGTCCTGACCGGGTGCGGGGCGGTCACCGGCACCACCGGACGGGAGCTCCCGGCGGTCGCCGTGACGGCGGCCGGTCCACCCGGCACCGCGCACACCGGGCAGGGCCGGACCGGTGCCGCGGCGCGGCACCGCCCGCCGGCCCGCATCCCCGGCCTGGGCCCCCGTACGCTGGCGTGGATCCCCGAGAACGCCCGTCAGGTGGTCGTCGTCACCGGCAGGGGCAGGGACGCCAACCGCTCCGAGGCCGTGCTCCACCAGCACACCGGCACCGGCTGGGAGGCGGGTCCGGTGTGGCCCGCGCGCAACGCCCTCAGGGGCTGGACCGACGATCACCGTGCGGGGGACCTGCGCTCACCCGTCGGCGTGTTCTCCCTCGGCGACGCCGGCGGACTGCTGCCCGATCCCGGCACCGCGCTGCCGTACGACCGGTCGGCGGGGTTCGCCGTCGGCGGCACGGGCTTCGCGGGGGAGCCGCTGGCCGGGTCCTTCGACTACGTCATCGCCATCGACTACAACCGCGTGCCGGGCACGTCCCCGCTGGATCCGACCCGTCCGCTCGGTGCCGGCAGGGGCGGCGGCATCTGGCTGCACGTCGACCACGAGGGGCCCACCCAGGGGTGTGTGAGCCTCGCCGAACGCCACATGAGGGAACTGCTGCGCATCCTCGACCCCGAGCTGCACCCGGTGATCGTCATGGGCGACGCCCCGGCCCTGCGCCGGTGAACGGGACCGCGCCCCGGTGCCGGGGGGCGTCCGGGGCGGGCACGGCAGGCGGCGGACCGCTACAGGAACCGGCGCAACGGCGTGACCGCCGCCTCGCGCAGCCGCCAGGTCACCGGGCGGCGCCGCCAGCGCTGGGGGTCGACGGGCTCACCGGCGCGACGGTCCTCGTCGAAGTCGCGGTCGAGCGCGGCCGTGAACTCCTCGTCGAGCACGGCCAGCATGACCTCCTCGTCGTGCTCCATCGACCGCCGGTTGAAGTTGGTGGAGCCGATCAGCGAGGCGACGCCGTCGACCGTGATGATCTTCGTGTGGAGCATGGTCGGCTGGTACTCGCGTATCTCGACGCCCGCGTCGAGCAGGGTCTGGTAGTGCTGCTGCCCGGCGATCCGGCAGGCCCGCTGGTCGGTGTACGGCCCGGGCAGCAGGATCTCCACCTTCACCCCGCGGCGGGCGGTCTCGGCGAGCAGCCCGACGAAGTACGTGTCGGGGGCGAAGTAGGCCGTGGACAGGCGGAGGCGCTCCTCCACGGAGGTCAGCACGATGCGCATGAGCGTCTGCATGTCCTGCCAGCCGAAACTGGCCGACCCGCGCACCACCTGCACGGTGGCCCGCCCGGGCTGCTCGTGCTCGGTGAACCGGTCGCGCTCGTCGTAGAGGGTGTCGTGGCACTCCGCCCAGTTCTGCGCGAACGCGGCGGCGATGCCGTCGACGGCCGGGCCCCGCACCCGTACGTGCGTGTCCCGCCACTCACCCGGGTTGCGTGCGTCGCCGCACCACTCCTCGGCGATGCCCACCCCGCCGGTGAACGCGGTGTGCTCGTCGACGACCAGGGCCTTGCGGTGACAGCGGTGGTTCTGCTTGAGGGGCGACAGCTGCAGCGGTTTGCGGAACCAGGCGACCTGGACGCCGGCCGCGTCCATGGCGTCGAGCAGGTTCCGCTCTATCTCCATCGCGCCGAACCCGTCGAGCAGCAGACGCACCCGCACCCCGGCCCGGGCCCGCTCGGCCAGCGCCTGCGCGAACTCCTGCGCTATGTCTCCCTTCCAGTACACGAACGTCATCATGTCCACGGTGTGCTCGGCCCCGCGGATCGCCTCGAGCATCGCGGGGAAGATCGCGTCGCCGTTGCGCAGCGGCACGATTTCGTTGCCCTCGGTCGCGGCGATGCCGAGCAGCCGCTCCAGGCGTCTTCGCAGCCGCTGCTTGCGCAGTTCCGACATGCTCGCGGTGGTGGTCATTCGGTGTCCTCGCCTTCCGGGCGCCGGGCGGAACGCCGGCGCAGCCACAGGGGGAGGGCGTACCAGGCCAGCGCGAACCACAGCATGACCACACCGGTGAGCAGTTCGGACAGCAGGCCCGGGACGACGACGTGCAGGATGAGCAGGAGCGTGCAGCCGATCGTCAGTGCCATCAGCACCATGCCGCCCACCATGAACCGGTGCGCGACCTCCACCAGGTCGTCCTTCATGCGCTGACCGGACAGGAAGCGATGGAGCGACACCGGCGCTATCAGGGACGCGGTGGCCGACGCCCCGAGCACCACGGTGAGCACGTAGACCACGTGGGCGAAGGTGCCCAGGCTCCTGAAGTGGCTGGTGAAGGCCACGCTCAGCAGGAATCCGAAGAGGATCTGGACGCCGGTCTGGGCGACCCGCGTCTCCTGCATGATCTCGTTCCATCTGCGGTTCACCCGCTCATGCGGTGTCTCCGGTGATTCCCGGTGCGCACCGGCGGTATCACCGTCGCCGCCGGTGGCCCCGTCTCTCTCGCCCGGGCGGGACCGTCCGGGGTCCGGCCGGTCCACCGGCTCCCTCGTCAAGGCCATCGACTTCCTCCCCACCTTCCGAGCACTCCTTGTGCCCCGCCCATGCATATGCATGCCGAGCAGCCGGAGCCTCCCCCGCCGGCGGCGCCCCGGCCCTCCCGGGACGTTCCTCCCGGGAGGGCCGGGGCGCGGGCACGGGCCCGCGGTGCCGGCCTGCCGCCGGTGCGCGCCCAACGGTCCGGCGCCCTGGTGGAGTCGGCGTACTCCGGGCCGCTCAGCGCGCCGTGCTCGTGCTCGGTGGTGCGCGTCTGCACCGGATGCCGGTCACCTGTCCGCGCCGTGCCGCCGTCCGTCCTCCTCCCGCGGCGGACGGAGGGCCGGCGGCTCTCCCGCGGTCGGACACTCCAGCACCTCGACCAGTTCCTGGCAGGCGCGCTCCACGGAACGCCGGGTGTTGCGCTGCTCGGCGATCACCGCGGACAGCAGCAGGGCGGTCAGCGCCAGCGCGCCGTCGAAGGCCTGGAGATCGATCATGAGCTGCACCTCGGACAGCCCTTCGAACGGCCCGACGCCGTCGGCCGCCGCCGCGGTGGCCACGACGGAGGCGAAGAGGGCGCACGTCATGCCGCCGCCGAGCTGGAACCGCAGGGCGGCCCGGACCAGCAGGGGATAGACGACGAACAGCGGACTGGCCGGGTTGTGCGTCGCCAGTGGTACCAGGCAGCCCGAGATCACCGTCAGCCCCAGTGCCTCCGGCCACCTCGACCAGCGCACGGGGGCAGGCACGCGCCGGATCACGAGCAGCAGCGGGGTGACGAGCAGGACGCCCATCGCGTCGCCCACCCACCAGGCAGGCCACACCTCCCGGACGTTCTCCGCCGCCGGATCACCGGTGGCGAGGAGGAGGCCCGCCCCGGCGGACGAGCTGATCAGCACGGCCGAGAAGGCGCCGAGGAGCACCAGGGCGCCGGGGCCCCGGAGGCCGCGGAACGTTCCCCGCCCGGTCGCCGAAGACGTCTAGTCTGTGGGGCATGGAGCAGCGCGAGATCATGCAGCGGAGCGTCGGCATCCTCACCGAAGCCCTGGAGATGCGGCGGCGACTGCGTGAGGACCCGAACGCCGACGTGACCCGGAACGGGGCCGTCGCCACGCTGCTGGAGGAGATGCTGCCGCACATCCAGCTGCCTGCCGACGCGAGCGTGCGCGAGGTGGCGGACATCGTCACCGAGAAGCTCGGCCCCGCCATCGTGCAGATCACCTCCGCGCTCACCCACGCCTTCGTCCAGCTCGCCGAGATCCACGACGAGGGCCGTACCGACGTCTCCTCCGCCGACGTCCTGCGCTCCCTCTCCCTGCACTACGAGACCGGCGGGAAGCGGTAGCCCCGGACGGGGAAGGGCCGCGGATCCGGGAGCGACCGGTGCGGACGCGGATGGCTGGGCACCGCAGGCGCGGTGGCCCTGCGGGTGACGACCGAGTACCCCATAGGGTGGGAAACCACGGGCGTCTGGCAGTAGTGCGCCGCGAGGACCGTCGTCCCCGCCGATGCTGTCGGCCGGGCCTGGGGAAGCAACGGAGTGCAGCGGTGATACGAGTGGAGCTCGGGGCTGCGGTGTCCATGGCGCGAGAGATCGGTGAGCAGGTTCTCGCCCCGGAGGCTGCGGTCGTGGACGAGGAGCGGAGATGGCCGGAGAAGGGTATGGCCGCGCTGCGGTCCCGGCTGGGTGGGCTGGTGGTGCCGGCCGAGTGCGGGGGGATGGGGCACGGGCTGCTGGCGGTGGCGCAGGTCGGTGAGGCGACGGGACGGGCCTGTGCCTCGACGTCGATCTGTTTCGGCATGCACCTCGTCGGCTCGGCGGTGATCGCCGCGAAGGCCAGCCGCCGACAGCAGGAGGCCTATGTGGAGCCGATCGCCGCCGGTGAGCATTTGACGACCCTGGCCCTGTCGGAGCCGGGCACGGGCGGCGAGTTCTGGCTGCCGCAGACCCGTATGGAGCGTGTGGGGGGTGACCGGCTGCGGTTGACCGGAGCGAAGAGCTTCGTCACCAACGCCGGTCACGCGGATTCCTATGTCGTCTCCACCCTGGCCGCCGGGCCGGGGACACCGCCGGGTCAGTTCTCCTGCACAGTGGTCGACGCCACCGTGCCGGGACTGGAGTGGGGGCCGCCCTGGCGGGGTTTCGGCATGCGCGGCAACACCTCGCGCGGGCTGGCGCTGCGAGGAGCCGAGATCGCCGACTGGTGCCTGCTGGGGGAGGAGGGCGATGAGATCTGGTACGTCTTCAACGTCGTCGCCCCCTACTTCCTGATGGCCATGGCCGGCACCTATCTCGGTGTCGCCGCGGCGGCTCTGGAGGAGGCCCGTACCGGTCTGCTGCGGCGCAAGGGAGCACGCGCCGGCCGGTCCGCCGCCGAGCAGCCGGTCGTCCAGCACCGCCTGGGCACGATGTGGGCCCGCGTGGAACGCACCCGGCGGCTGATATACCATGCCGCCGTCGAGGCGGAGATCGGCGGAGCGGAAGCCCTGCTCGGTCTCGCCTCGGCCAAGGCCGAGGTCGCCGACGCCGCCGAGGCCACCGTCAACGACGCCCTGACCCTGCTCGGCGGCATCGGCTACGGCGAACGCTCACCTCTCCACCGCATGCTGCGCGACGCCCGCGCCGCGCACGTGATGTCCCCGATGACCGATCTGCTGCGGGTGTGGACCGGCCGGGCACTGCTCGACGAACCCCTGCTCGAGGGCTGAAGCGGTGAACCCGATTCCGCCCCTGCTGCTGCTGGTCGGCCTTCCCCGGCAGACGGCCACTGCCATCACGGCCGAGCTGGCGGCGACCGCCGAGGTCGTCCAGTGCACCGCCGCGGACGTGCCGGCCCATACCGGTGGGACGCCCGGTCAGCGCCGGCCCACGGTAGTGGTCCTGGGGGAAACGGTCACGGCGCCCGTCGGACTCGTCCACTCCTTGCGGCCGCACCCCGCGGACCTGGCGGTCATCGTGACGGTCACCCCCGTCACGCGGGACAGGCTCGCCGTGGTCCCGCTTCTGTTCTCCGACGGTGTCGTCCGCCGTGTGGAGGGCGGCGAGGCGGCGCTGCGGATGCCCCGTGTCGCGGGCGAGTTGATGCAGCAGCTCACCCGCCGCCGTGCGCACGCCGCGACGCAGGCCACGGCCCAACAGCGGCTGCGCACCGGCGCGTCGATCGACCGGCAGCTGGGGGAGCGGCTGCTGGGACAGTTCCTGACCCAGGCGCCGATCGGTGTGCTCATGCTGGACGGTGACGCGGTGATCGCCTGGAACCGCCGGGCCGCCGACATCCTGGAGCTGACCGAACCCGAGAGTCTGCACCGGCCCGTGAGCGACCTGTTCCCCGAAGACCAGCGCAGCGCGCTGCACCACCACCTGACCGCCCCCGGGCAGCACCGGAACGCCGAGCCCGACACGTTCTTCGAACGGGTCCGTGGCGACGGCACCTCTCAGGCCCTGCGCATGGCTGCCCGGGAAGTCCTGGACACCGAGGGCCGCAGCCGCACCCTCGTCCTCACCGAGGACGTCACCGACCGCCTGCACGCCCAGTGCAAACTCGCCGAGCGCACCAGCCACGCTCTGCTCACCGCGGAGGTCGCCGCCGCCATGACGGCGCCGGGGCCCTTGCACGAACGGCTGCGCAGGTGCGTGCGCGCCGCCACCGACCGCTTGAGCGCCGACCGCGTCTGCATCTGGACCCTGAGCACCCGCGGCGAACTGGTACACGCCGTCTGCGCCCAGGACGACGCGTCCCCGGACGCCTCCTCGTGCCGGACGACTCAGCGCACCCTGGTGGAACATGTCGTCACGGCACGCCGTCCGTACCTGGACGTACCCTCTCGAACCGGCCCACGCTTCCCGCACGGTCCGGACGGCAGCGGCTCATTCGCCGGTTTCCCTCTCGTCTCCGGCGGAGAGCTGCTCGGCGTACTCGCGCTGACCACGTCTCTGGCGGTACCGGGCTCGGTCCTGAGCACCTTGGAGAACATCGCCGACCAGGTGGCCGTCGGCACGCAGCAGGACCGCCTGCTCAACCGTCTCAGAGAGGCGACCCGGGCCCTCGAACGCCCCTTGCTGCCACCGCACCTGCCCGACCTGCCCGGCTTCGATCTCGCCGCCCGTTACGCCCCCTTCAGCCAGGGCCTGCACATCGGCGGCGACTTCTACGACGCCTTCACCTCCCCCGACGGCCACCACGTCCTGGTTCTCGGGGACGTCTGCGGAAAAGGGCCCGACGCGGCCGCCATCACCGGCCTGGTCCGCCACACCCTGTGGACCGCTGCCCAGCACACCAGCGATCCCGCCCACGTCCTCACCCTGGTCAACAGCGCGCTGCGCCGCCAGAACACCCCCTTCTGCACCCTCGTCTACGTGGTCGTCGACACCACCCTCGCCCCGGCCCGCCTGCGGATCGCCAACGCAGGCCACCCCGCACCGCTCCTGCGCCGAGCAGACGGCGACACCCGGCCACTGGAGACACGGGGCAGCCTGCTGGGTGTACTGGACACGCCACGCCACCCGGTCACCGAAGTGGAACTGCGACCCGGCGACAGCCTGGTGCTCTACACCGACGGCTTCACCGAAGGAGCCGGCGCCACAGACCAACGCGACCCGGAAGACCTCGCTGTCATCACCGCCTCACTGCCGCCGGCAGGTACGGCACGCCCTGCCGAGAACATCGCCACCGCCCTGTTGGACGACGCCTACCGGTGGTGGGGTGAGCGGCTGCGCGACGACCTCGCCGTCCTGACCCTGACAGCCCTGTCGGCGTCAGCCCCCGCCCCGGGGCCCGACCCGCAGTGAGTCCGGCACTTCAGGGTGACGACGGGTGGGCCGGGGAAGACCGCCCCCGGCGCGGCGTTCGGCCCGCCTCGGCCCGGCCGAGGCGGGCCTTGCGACGGCTACCGGACCGGCCGTCCCGGGGAGCACGCCCCCGCCCGTCCCGTGCAGCGGCAGGACGGAGGCGAGACGGGTGAGTACGAGGAGGAGGCGTCCGGCCTCGGGCCGGCTCCTGGTCAGTGGCGCAGCGCGGCGAAGGCGTCGTCGACGGTGGGGTGGAAGGTGAACACCTGACTGAGACCAACGGTCTGGAAGACCCGGGTGAGGTCATGACTGAGTCCGGCCAGGCCGAAGGAACAGCCGGCGGCCTCGGTGCGGTGGTAGGCCGTCACGAGCACGGTGATGCCCGTCGAGTCGCAGTAGGTGAGTCCGCACAGGTCGATGACCAGGGGGGTGCCGGGGCCGAGGGAAACACTGTTCAGCACCTGGGTGAGCTGTGGCGCGGTGTGGTGGTCGAGTTCGCCGGTCACCGTCACCACGACGGGACCCGCCTCGTGGGCCTGCTGTTCGACGGTCAGGATGGGCTCGGTCACCGGTTCTCCTGGCAGGTGATTCTGCTGAGCACACGAGCGGGCAAGGTGTCCGCACGTGGGTACCCGGGGGCGGTGGCCAAGCGTCTGTCCTCCCCGGCGGCCGGGTCGGGAAGACGTGTCGGCACACTGGATGTCATCGCCTGCGGCCTCCTGCGCGAGTGGTTCCGTCCCCATGCCGGGCGCTGGTGCACCGACTGGTCGGCTTATTCTACGAAGCGATCGCCCCCGACGAGGACAAGCCGGTCACGGCAGCGGGCCGGAAGGACGTGCCGGGCGGACGCGCCTCGTGCCGGGTCCCGGGCGGTCCGGTGGAAAGGGCGTCTCGTTCCGGACACGAGGACGGAGCGGGCTACGGTGCGGCCGACACGGTGGCTGGGGTCGGGCGGCGTGAGGAAAGGGTTCCTGCAGTGCGTTCTCCAGATCCCGGGCACCCGTCGCCGACCGCGGCGACCGGCGTCTTCGCCTCGGACGCGGAGGTCGGCGGAGACCTTGCCGCGGTGGACTGGGCCGCGACCCGGCTCGGGCCACCGGACGGCTGGCCGCAGAGTCTGCGGACGGCGGTCAGCATCCTGCTGTCGTCCCGGTTTCCCATGTGGATGGCCTGGGGACCCGATCTGACGTTCTTCTGCAATGCCGCCTACCGCCGGGACACCCTGGGGCAGAAGTACCCCTGGGCCCTGGGCCGCCCCGCGAACGAGGTGTGGGCGGAGATCTGGGACGACATCGGCCCGCGGATCGACGCGGTGCTGGCCACGGGCGAGGCCACGTGGGACGAGGCACTGCTGCTGTTCCTCGAACGGTCCGGATATCCCGAGGAGAGCTATCACACGTTCTCCTACAGCCCCCTGCGGGACGACACCGGCGCGGTGGTCGGGATGCTGTGCGTGGTCAGCGAGGAGACCGAGCGGGTCATCGGCGAGCGGCGGATGGCGACGCTGCGGGACCTCGGCTCGGACCCCAGCGTCGTGCGGACCGAGGAGGAGATGCTGGCCTTCGCCGGGCAGCAGCTCGGCCGCAACCCGCACGACCTTCCGTTCACGCTGACGTACCTGTTCGAGGGGGACGGCAAGGCCCGGCTGGCGGGATGCACCGGGCTGACCGCGGGGCACCCCGCAGCGCCCGCGAGTCTGCCGGCCGAGGCAGCGGATGCCCTGTGGCCGACCGCCGGCCCCGCCCGGGGGGAGTCCGGAGTGCTGCAGCTCGGCGGTGCCCGGTTCGCGGCCCTGCCCGCGGGGGAGTGGCCGGAGCCGCCCACCCAGGCCCTGGTGGTACCGCTGCTGCAACAGGGCAGCGCCCCGTACGGGTTTCTGGTGGCCGGGCTGAACCGGTACCGTCCGTTCGACGCGGGCTACCGCGGTTTCGTCGAACTGGTCGCCGGGCACATCGCGTCCGGTGTCTCCAGCGCCCGCAGCTACGAGGCCCAGCAGCGCAGGGCCGAGGAACTGGCGGAGCTGGACCGGGCGAAGACCACCTTCTTCTCCAACATCAGCCATGAGTTCCGCACCCCACTGACACTGATCATGGGACCGGTGGAAGAGCTCCGCGCGCAGTTCGCCGGGGGCGACCCCCAGGTGCTCGAGGAACTGGAGGCCGTGCACCGCAACGCCGTGCGGCTGGGCAAACTCGTCAACAGCCTGCTCGACTTCTCCCGTATCGAAGCCGGCCGGATGCAGGCCAGGTACGAGCCGGTCGACCTGTCGGCGGTCACCGCCGAGCTGGCCAGTGTCTTCCGCTCGGCCGTGGACAGGGCCGGTCTCGGGTTCGAGGTCGACTGCGCCCCGCTCGGCGGACCGGTGCACATCGACCGCAGCATGTGGGAGAAAGTCGTCCTCAACCTGCTCAGCAACGCCCTGAAGTTCACCTTCGAGGGGTCCGTCCGCGTCTCGGTCCGTGCCGCGGACGGCCACGCGGTGGTCACGGTCGCCGACACCGGTATCGGTGTGTCCGCCGAGGACATGCCCAGGCTCTTCGAGCGCTTCCACCGCATCGGGACCGCCCGCTCCCGTTCCAACGAGGGCAGCGGTATCGGCCTCGCCATGGTGAAGGAGCTCGTCGGCCTGCACGGCGGCACGATCACCGCCCACAGCACGGTGGGCCAGGGCACCAGTTTCACCGTCCGGCTGCCCTTCGGCTCCGGCCATCTGCCCGCGGACGCCCTGGCACCGGCCGCACCCGGCGCGGCGGTCTCGGCCACGGCCGAACCGTACGTCCTGGAGGCGCTGCGCTGGCTGCCCTCCGACCCGTACGCCGCGGACGGGCCGGTGGTGCCCACGTCCGACGGCGCCGCGGCCTGCACCTCCGGCCCCGTCGTTCCGGCACGAGTGCTGATCGCGGACGACAACGCCGACATGCGCGAGTACCTCACCCGTATCCTGCGGGGCGCCGGATACCGGGTGGAAGCGGTCACCGACGGACACGAAGCCCTGGAAGCCGTGCGCTCCGACGCTCCCGACCTGGTGATCAGCGACGTCATGATGCCCCGCCTCGACGGACTGTCCCTGGTGCGGGAGCTGCGCGCGGATGCGCGCACCGCGGCCGTCCCCGTCCTGCTGCTGTCCGCCCGGGCCGGGCAGGAGGCCTCCATCGAGGGTCTGCAGGCCGGTGCCGACGACTACCTCGTCAAGCCGTTCGCGGCGGCGGAACTGCTGGCACGGGTGCGGGCCAGCGTGGAACTGTCCCGTCTGCGGAACCACCAGGCCCGCTGGCGCACCGCTCTGATCGACTCCCTCCAGGAGGCGTTCTTCGTCTGCGACGAGGAAGGCGCGGTCGTCGAGATCAACGCGGCGTTCACGGACATCCTCGGATACGGCCCCGAGGGCCTGCCCTACCACCCGATCCACCCCTGGTGGCCCGAGGCCGGCAGCAGTCCGGAGGGCCACGGGCAGGTCGCCCGCGCCTTCGCCGCATTGATGGAGGAGGGACACGGCCGCTACACCGTGCCCGTCACCCACCGCGACGGGCACCGGTTGTGGATCGACGTCGCCTTCAACCACGCCCAGGACCCCGACACCGGGCACCGCGTGATCGTCGGCACCTTCCGGGACGTCACCGCCGAGCACTACACCATCCAGCGCGACAGCGCCCTGGCGGCGCTGAGCCTGCGCGTCTCCCAGGCCACGAGCCTGCCCGAAGCCCTGAGCGGTGCACTGGGGGAACTGAAGGAACTGTGGCGCGCCCGACAGGTGATGGCCGTCGTCTTCGGCCACGACACGGATCCCGTACTGACTGCCACGGACTCCGCCCCCGACTGGCGGGAACTGCCCGCCGACCGGCGTGAAGCGCTCACCGCCCTGCGGGAGCGGCCCCTGCTGACCCCGGACACCGGTCACACCAGTGCGGGCATCACCGTGGAGCATCCCGACGGCCCCATGGTGCTGTGGATGGACCTGGGCTCCGGCCGGCCCTTCACGAACGAGGACCAACTGCTGCTGTCGCTGTTGGCCGGGCACCTGGCCCAGGGCCTGGTCCGCGTCCACCAGATCGACCAACAGCGCGAGACCGCCATCGCCCTGCAGCGGGCGATCCTCGGCCCCTCCCACCTGCCCGACGGCTTCGCCGTACGCTACGAACCGGCCACCCGGCCTCTGGAAGTGGGCGGTGACTGGTACGACACCGTGCCGCTGCCCGACGGACGGATCGGCATCGTCGTCGGGGACTGCGTCGGCCGCGGACTGCAAGCGGCCAGCGTCATGGGCCAACTGCGCAGCGCCTGCCGGGCCCTGCTCCTGCAGGACGCCAGTCCCGCGCAGACCCTCATGGCCCTGGACCGCTTCGCCGCCGGCGTCGCCGGTGCGCTGTGCACCACCGTCTTCTGCGGTGTGCTCGACCCCGGCACCGGCCGTCTGACCTACTCCAGCGCCGGGCACCCACCGGGCATCCTCGCCCTCCAGGACGGAACCACCCGCCTGCTCGAGGACGGCAGGTCCCTGCCCCTGGCGGTGCGCCCCGGCCGAGCGCGCCCCGAGGCGGAGTGCACGATCCCGGCCCGGGCCACCCTGCTGCTGTACACCGACGGCCTCGTCGAGCGCCGCCGCCGCCCGCTGAGCGTCGGCATCGACCAGGCCGGCGCCGTCGTCCAGGACGGCGGGGACGTCACCGTGGAGGAGCTCGCCACCCAGGTCATGACCCGTCTGGCACCCGACAGCGGTTACGACGACGACGTCGCTCTGCTGCTGTACCGCCACCCCGCGCCGCTGGAGGTCACCTTTCCCGCCGAGTCCGCCCAGCTGGCGCCGGTCCGTCAGGCGCTGCGCACCTGGCTCGAACGCTGCCGGCTGCCCCCGCAGACGGCGCGCAACGTTCTGGTGGCCGCCGGCGAAGCCTGCGCCAACGCCGTCGAACACGGTCACCGCCACGCCCCCGGGGAGCCCGTGCGGCTGCGCGCCGAGGCCTACGCGAACGACCTGCGCCTGGTCGTCACCGACACCGGGCGATGGAGGACCCCCCGACCGGAGGCCGACGCACACCGAGGCCGCGGCATGATCCTGATGAGAGCCATGATGCAGCACGTCACCATCACCTCCGGCGTCGCCGGCACCACCGTCGACATGCGCACGGGGATCGCCTGATGAGTACCGCGCTCACGCTGACCCCCGGCCGGCGTCCCGACGGCACCGCGCTGCTGACCGCCGTCGGCGAAATCGACATGACCAACACCGACGCCCTCTCCGCGGCCCTGGACGCCGTGCACGGTCCGGTCGTGCTCGACCTCACCGGCGTCGAATACCTGGACAGCGCCGGCCTCAACGTACTGTTCGCCCGCGCCGACCGGGTCGAACTCGTGGCCACTCCTCTCCTCGCTCCCGTGCTGACGATCTCGGGACTCGCCGGCCTCACAACCGTCCATGGTCTGTAGCGGACGCCGGGGTCCCTTCCGGGTCCAGGGGTTCCGTCGGACGAACGGTGTGACCAGGGTGGCCGGGTCACCGGCGGGCGGCTGGGAGCCGGCCGTCGAAGGCGGATCCGGTCCCGGTCCTGGCGGGCGGAACGGCGGAAGGAGTTCCGCAGCAGATGCACCACAGGTCTGCACGATCGTCCACGGCCTTCGCCGACACGGCCACTGCCGCCTCGCCGGCCCCGGCCACGTTCTCACCGGTCGTCGACGCACCCTCCACGATCGGGAGTCACACCGGACGATCCGCCGTCCCACTGCCGCCCGAGCCGGGGAGGAGGCTGCCGTCCAGGAGTTCGCGGACCGCCTCCAGTGCCCTGGCGCGGTCGGCGGGGACGAGCCCGATGCGGGTGCGGCGGTCGAGCAGGTCCGCCTCGTCGAGCGCTCCCTCGTGGCGCAGGGACCACAGCAGCTCGGCGCCGGTGACCGGGTAACCGGGCAGCACCGGCTCGTCGAGCCGGGCGTCCCGCGTGCCGAGCGCTCGCACCGCCGGCGCCTCCGTTCCGTAGCGCCCGACCAGGCGGTGCGGCGCGGGCAGCCGGGCGAGCACGTGCGGCGGTGCGGCACCCACGAGGGGCAGCGAGGCGGTCGTGGACGGGCCGGCCGGCAGCCGGCGGACGCGTACGGCGGTGTCGACGGCGTCCTCTGCCATGCGCCGGTAGGTGGTGAGTTTGCCGCCGACGACGGTGACGACGCCCTCGGCGGAGGTGAGGACGGCGTGCCGCCGTGAGAGGTCGGCGGTCCTCGGTGCCGTACCGCCCCGCTCCGGCGCCGTGTCCAGCAGCGGGCGCAGTCCGGCGAAGGCGCCGGCCACGTCGCCGCGGTGGAGGGGGACGTGCAGGACGGAGCGGAGGACGTCCAGGAGGAAGCCGATGTCCGTCTCCGGTGCCTCCGGGACGTCGGGGAGATCGCCGTCCACCGGTTCGTCGGTGAGGCCGACATAGACCCGGCCGTCGTCCTGGGGGAGGACGAGCACGAAACGGTTGTTCTCCCCGGGGACCGGGATGTGCACTCCCGCGGGCAGCGGGCCGAGGCTCTCGGGGCGCAGCACGAGGTGGGTGCCGCGGGAGGGGCGGATGCGGACGCCGTCGACGAGGCCGCCCGCCCAGACACCGGAGGCGTTGATCACCGCACGGGCGCGGATCTCGCCCTCCTCGCCGGTGAGTTCGTCACGGACCCGGGCGCCCGCCGGGCCGAGGCCCAGGACCCGGACCCGGGTGAGGATCCGTGCGCCGCGCCCTGCGGCCGTACGGGCGAGGGCGGTCACCAGACGGACGTCGTCGCTGAGGCGGCCGTCCCAGGACAGCAGTCCGCCCCGCAGCCCGTCGCCGCGCAGGGCGGGGACCAGCCGGTGGGTCTCCACCGCGGAGAGCCGGCGCGGCGGGGGCAGGGTGGCCCGCGCCGTGCGGGCGGCCAGGCGCAGCGTGTCCCCGGCCCGGAAGCCCGCCCGGGCCAGCGCCGCCCGGCCGCGGGAGACCAGGGGAGTCAGGGGCAGCACGAACGGCTGGGCCCGCACGAGGTGGGGCGCGGTGCGCTCCATGAGCACCCCGCGCTCCACCGCGCTCTCGTGGGCGACGCCGAGCTGTCCGGAGGCGAGATAGCGCAGTCCGCCGTGGACGAGCTTGCTGCTGAAGCGCGAGGTGCCGAAGGCCAGGTCGTGGGCGTCGACGGCGACCACGCTCAGACCGCGGGCCGCGGCGTCCAGAGCGGCCCCGGCGCCCGTGGCGCCGAGACCGACGACCAGCACGTCGACGGCGGGACCGCCCACGGAGTCGGTCAGTTCACGCCTCCGCCGGGCGGCGGACAGGGACGAGCCGGGGACCGGGCCGCTGAGGGACGTCATGGCGTGAGGGTCCTCTCCAGGATGTCGCGCAGCTCGCCGAGGAAGGCCTCACCGGCCAGCTCGGGGTCGTCCTCGTCGGTCATGGTGCGCAGGGACAGGGTGAAGGACTGCACGACCAGCAGCACCGACCGGGCCTGCCGTGCCGGATGGCCGGCGCGCACCGAGCCGTCGGCGTGCCCCTCGCGCAGGGCGCCGGCCAGCAGGTCCAGCAGGGCTTCCTGGCTCGCCCCGCGCCGGTCCAGCACATAGGGCAGGAGCAGTTCGGGGTCCACGTCGAGGATCTTCCGGAAGAGCGGATGGGCGCCGAAGGCGCGTACCGCGGCCACCAGTCCTTCGGTGAGCGTGTCGCGGACGGGCACCCCCGGCCGGCGCTCGGGGAGGGCCCCGGTCGCCACGGCGATCCACTCCCGGGTCATCAGGTCGCCGACGAGGGTGCGCACGTCGGGCCATCGCCGGTACAGCGTCATCCGGGAGACCCCGGCACGGCGGGCCACGTCGGTGAGCGTGGTGCGGCGCACCCCGACGGCCAGGACACAGTCCCGTACCGCGTCCAGTACCGCGTCGTTGTCCGAACCCGTGGAACCGTTGTGACGAATAGGCGTCATGTGTCACAGTGTAACGCCCAGGGCTGTCGGACGACGGCACCGCTCGAGGGCGAACCGGTGAGGATGACAGTCATGGACATGCTGTGGAATGGCTGGGGCGACCCGGCCAGGGCGACGCCGCTGCCCGGCACGGTGACCGGACTGCTGCGCGACCTGCTCGGCGTGGAGCCCCGCCCGGCCGGACCCGTCGCCCTCGAGGACGTGGACGTCCCCGACAGCCCGCTCGCGCCCGCCGCCCACCGCGCCCTGGCCGCGGCCCTGGGCGAGGCCCATGTGCGCACCGACGCCGGGACCCGCCTCCGGCACACGCGCGGCAAGTCCACCCCCGACCTGCTGCGCATCCGCGAGGGCGACCTCGCCGACGTCCCGGCGGCCGTGCTCCTGCCCGCCGGGCACGACGAGGTGCTCGCCGCCCTGCGGGTCTGCGCCGGACACGGCCTGCCCGCGGTGCCGTTCGGCGGCGGCACCTCCGTCGTCGGCGGCCTCGCCCCCGCGCCGCGCGGTGCCTTCGTCGCCCTGGACCTGCGCCGCATGGACCGCCTGCTCGCCCTCGACCCGGTGTCGCGCACCGCCACCCTGCAACCCGGCCTCCGCGCCCCGCGGGCCGAGGCGCTGCTCGCGGAACACGGCCTCACCCTCGGCCACTTCCCCCAGTCCTACGAGTGGGCCACCATCGGCGGCTTCGCCGCCACCCGCTCCAGCGGCCAGGCGTCCGCCGGCTACGGCCGCTTCGACGAGATGGTGCTCTCCCTCACCCTGGCCACTCCCGAGGGCACCCTCGACACCGGACGCGCCCCGCGCTCGGCCGCCGGTCCCGACCTGCGCCAGCTCGTCCTCGGATCGGAGGGGGCGTTCGGCGTCATCACCTCGGTGACGGTGCGCGTCCGCCCCGTCCCGCGGACCCGCGTGTACGAGGGCTGGCACTTCCCCTCCTTCGAGGAGGGGACCACCGCGCTGCGCCGGCTCGCCCAGGACGGTCCCCTTCCGACCGTGCTGCGCCTGTCCGACGAGACCGAGACGCTGGTCGGCCTCGCGCACCCCGACGCGATCGGCTCCGGCCCGCCGCAGCCGGCCGGATGCACGGCCGTCGCCGGTTACGAGGGAACGCAGGAGGACACCGCCCGCCGCCGGGAAGGAGCCGCGGCCGTACTGCGCGAGTGCGGCGGAACACCCCTCGGCGGGGAACCGGGCCGGCGCTGGGCCCACGGCCGCTACACGGCCCCCTACCTGCGCGACGCGCTCCTCGACGCCGGGGCCTTCACGGAGACGCTGGAGACGGCGGCGTTCTGGTCCCGCGTCCCCGCCCTGTACGCCGCCGTCCGCGACGCGCTCACGGCCACGCTCACCGGCGCCGGCACCCCGCCCCTGGTCATGTGCCACATCTCCCATGTCTACGAGAACGGCGCCTCGCTCTACTTCACCGTGGTCTGCGCCCGGGGCGAGGACCCCGTGGCGCACTGGACCCGTGCCAAGCACGCCGCCAACGAGGCGATCCTGGCCGCCGGCGGCACGATCAGCCACCACCACGGGGTGGGCACCGACCACCGTGACTGGTACGTCCGCGAGGCCGGCCCGCTGGGCATCGACGCCCTGCGCGCCGTGAAGCGGCGACTGGACCCGGCAGGGCTGCTCAACCCCGGCGTCCTCCTGCCCGCCGACTGACCCGGACCGACCCGGCTCCCCGTCGGGTCACCGCTCGTCCCCGTCCCGCAGGCCGCCCGGGAGGCACACCGATGCGACAGTTCACCGCCGTCGTCAACCCCGCCGCGGGCACGGCCGGCGGGGCGGCCGCGCTGCTCGCCCTGGCCCGGCACCTGCGGCAGCAGGGAGCCGGCCTGTGCACCGAGTACAGTCGCGGCCTGGACCACGCGCGGGAACTGGCCCGCGACGCCGGCCGGCGGGGGCGGGTCGTCCTCGCCGTCGGCGGCGACGGCATCGCGGGCGCCGTCGGCGGCGCCCTCAGCGGGACCGGCGCGGTACTCGGCCTCGTCCCCGCGGGCCGCGGCAACGACTTCGCCCGCGCGCTCGGGCTGCCCGGGGACCCGGCGGCCCTGGCCCGCGTCCTGCTCCACGGCGCACCCCGGCCGGTCGACACCGTCGAGGTCCGCTCCGCCGTCCACGACCGCACCGTCGTCCTCGGCGGTGTGTACGCCGGCGTGGACGCGCTCGCCAACCGTCACGCCAACCGGCCCGGGCTGCTCAAGGGCTCCGCGTCCTACTACGCGGGCGGCCTGCGGGCCGCCGCCACCTGGCGGCCGGCCCGTTACCGGGTCACCGTCGACGGGGAGGAGCACCCGCACACCGGATACACGGTGGTGGCCGCCAACTCCGGCTACTACGGATCGGGCCGCGTCATCGCCCCCGGCGCCCGCGTGGACGACGGCCTGCTGGACATCGTCATGATCGCTCAGGCGCCCCGATGGCTGTTCTTCGCCCTGATGAACGAGCTCAGGACCGGCGGACACGTCCACCGGCCGCAGGTGCGGATCCTGCGGGGCCGCGAGGTCCGCATCTCGGCCGACCGCGACATCCCCTACGGGGCCGACGGCGAGGTCGACGCCGCCCTCCCCGTGACACTCAGGGTCCTGCCCGGGGCACTGCGCGTCCTGTACTGACGGTCCCGGCCGCCGGCCGGGACCGGGCGCCGTGGTGGTGCCGGGCCGACCGGGCGAGCGACACGGCGCCGAGCAGGAGTCCGACGTCGCGCGGCGCGTCACCGCAGCGGCCGGGACGCAACTCGGGAGTCACCCGCCGTTACCGGACACGACCCAAGACTGGACTGGTTCGTTCTCTGGAATTACTCGCGTCTGGCCCTATAGGTTCGCCCCATGACCGCATCCCGGCCGCCGGCCGTCGCCGAGGAACTCCGCGGCGCGGGCCTTCGCGCGACGGCCGCCCGCGTCGCGCTGCTCGAGACCGTCCGCGGGGGCGGCCACCTCGGAGTCGAGGCGATCGCCTCCGAAGTGCGCCGGCGCATAGGGCACGTCTCCCTGCAGGCGGTGTACGAGGCGCTCAACGCGCTCGCCGGGGCGGGGCTGGTACGCCGTGTCGAGCCGGCCGGCAGCCCCGCCCGCTACGAGGGACGCGTCGGGGACAACCACCACCACCTGGTGTGCCGGTCCTGCGGCGCCGTCGCCGACGTCGACTGCGCGGTCGGAGAGGCGCCCTGTCTGACCGCGTCCACCGGTCACGGTTTCGCGATCGACGAGGCCGAGGTCATCTACTGGGGCCTGTGCCCCGCCTGTTCCACCTCCCGTAGTACGTGAACCGCGCGAACCCTTTTCGCCCCGGAAGGACTTCCATGACCGAGAACCACGACGCGATCGTCACCGAACCCAAGGCGGGAGAGGCAGGCGGCTGCCCGGTCGCGCACGGGCGCGCCCCGCACCCCACCCAGGGTGGCGGAAACCGCCAGTGGTGGCCGGAGCGGCTGAACCTGAAGATCCTCGCCAAGAACCCGGCCGTGGCGAACCCGCTCGGTGAGGACTTCGACTACGCCGCGGCGTTCCAGGCCCTCGACCTCCCGGCGGTGAAGCGGGACATCGCCGAGGTGCTGACCACCTCGCAGGACTGGTGGCCGGCCGACTTCGGCCACTACGGCCCGCTCGTCGTCCGGATGGCGTGGCACAGCGCGGGCACCTACCGCATCAGCGACGGCCGCGGCGGTGCCGGCGCGGGCCAGCAGCGCTTCGCCCCGCTCAACAGCTGGCCGGACAACGCCAACCTCGACAAGGCCCGGCGCCTGCTGTGGCCGGTCAAGAAGAAGTACGGCAAGAGCCTGTCGTGGGCCGACCTGCTGATCCTCTCCGGCAACGTCGCCCTGGAGTCGATGGGCTTCAAGACCTTCGGCTTCGCCGGCGGCCGCGCGGACGTCTGGGAGCCGGAGGAGGACGTCTACTGGGGCCCCGAGTCCACCTGGCTCGGCGACGAGCGCTACACCGGCGACCGTGAGCTGGAGAACCCGCTGGGCGCGGTCCAGATGGGCCTCATCTACGTCAACCCGGAGGGGCCCAACGGCAACCCGGACCCGGTCGCCGCGGCCCGCGACATCCGCGAGACGTTCGGCCGGATGGCGATGAACGACGAGGAGACGGTCGCCCTGATCGCGGGCGGCCACACCTTCGGCAAGACCCACGGCGCGGGCCCGGCGGAGCACGTCGGTGCCGACCCGGAGGCCGCCTCGTTCGAGGAGCAGGGCCTGGGCTGGAGGAACACCTTCGGCACCGGCAAGGGCGCCGACACGATCACCAGCGGTCTCGAGGTGACCTGGACCAACACCCCGACGACCTGGGACAACAGCTTCTTCGAGATCCTCTTCGGCTACGAGTGGGAGCTCTTCAAGAGTCCCGCCGGCGCCCACCAGTGGCGGCCGAAGGACGGCGCGGGGGCGGGCACCGTGCCCGACGCCCACGACCCGTCGAAGACCCACCAGCCGACGATGCTGACGACGGACCTCGCACTCCGGTTCGACCCGGTCTACGGTCCGATCTCGCGCCGTTTCCTGGAGAACCCGGAGGAGTTCGCGGACGCCTTCGCCCGCGCCTGGTACAAGCTGACCCACCGCGACATGGGCCCGAAGTCGCTGTACCTCGGCCCGGAGGTCCCGGCGGAGACGCTGCTGTGGCAGGACCCGCTGCCCGAGCGGACCCACGACCTCGTCGACGCCGCGGACATCGCCGCCCTCAAGGAGCAGGTCCTCGCCTCGGGCCTGTCGGTGTCCGAGCTGGTGTCGACGGCATGGGCGTCGGCCTCGTCCTTCCGCGGCAGCGACAAGCGCGGCGGCGCCAACGGCGCGCGCATCCGCCTGGAGCCGCAGCGCGGCTGGGAGGCCAACGACCCCGACCGGCTGGCGACCGTGCTGGGCACGCTGGAGGGCGTCCGTGAGTCCTTCAACGCCGCCCGGACCGGCGGCCCGCAGATCTCCCTCGCCGACCTGATCGTGCTGGCCGGTGCCGCGGCCGTCGAGCAGGCCGCCCGGGCGGGCGGTGTCGACGTCGAGGTCCCGTTCGCACCGGGCCGCGTGGACGCCTCGCAGGAGCAGACCGACACGGAGTCGTTCGCCGCGCTCGAGCCGGCCGCCGACGGATTCCGCAACTACCTCGGCAAGGGCAGCCGGCTGCCGGCCGAGTACCTGCTGCTCGACAAGGCCAACCTGCTGACGCTGAGCGCCCCGGAGATGACGGTCCTCGTCGGCGGTCTGCGCGTCCTGGACGCGAACCACCGGCAGTCCTCCCACGGTGTTCTCACCACGGCCCCCGGAACCCTGACGAACGACTTCTTCGTCAACCTGCTCGACCTGGGCACGCAGTGGAAGGCCACGTCCGGGGACCAGACCACGTTCGAGGGCCGTGACGCGGCCACCGGCGAGGTCAAGTGGACCGGCACCCGCGCCGACCTGGTCTTCGGATCGAACTCCGAGCTGCGTGCGCTCGCGGAGGTCTACGCGAGCGACGACGCGAAGGAGAAGTTCGTGCGGGACTTCGTCAAGGCGTGGGACAAGGTCATGAACCTGGACCGGTTCGACCTCGTCTGATCCGTTCGCCGCGCTGATCCGCACTGATCCGCACCGTCCGGGCCGGCCCCCGTGGGCCGGCCCGGACGTGTGTCGCTCCCGAGATGCGTGCCGGCCGCCCGGCCCGCAGGGTGGAACAGAGCCGACCGCCGGTGAAGGAGGCGCCTGGGATGGGCAAGGACAGCGACCACCGCAAGAAAATCCGCGAGGGCGACGAGGTCGCCTGGAGCAGCCACGGCAGCGAGACGACGGGCAAGGTCGAGAAGGAGATCACCGGGCGCACCGAGGCGGCCGGGCGCACGGTCGCCGCCTCCGAGGAGGAACCGCAGTACGAGGTGCGCAGCGACAAGTCGGGGAAGTCCGCGGTCCACAAGCCCTCCGCGCTCAAAAAGAAGAAGAAGTGAGCACCGTGGAACAGGAACGCAAGGACGAGACCTGGGACGAGTTCCGCGAGCTGGTCAACATGAAGCCGGCCGACCTCGAGCAGTGGCTCGGAACGCAGGAGTCGCGCAGCGCGGGACAGCACAAGGACGGCGGCGAGTCCACCGGGCACGCCTCCGGCCGCCGCATCGTGGACCTCCTCGGCGCCGGGCGCGAGGACCTCTCCGACGACGACTACGAGCACATGCGCAAGGTCGTCGGCTACATCCGCCGCCACCTCGCCCAGCGTCCGTCCGGCGACGTACGCGACACACGCTGGCGCCACTCACTGATGAACTGGGGCCACGACCCGCTCGCCGGAGAGTCCTAGGTTCCGCCCCGGGGCCGACGCGGTCACGGGCGCCGGGATCACCCGTTCACGCGGGCGGCGTGTGCCGCGCGTCACGCCGCCCCGCCGGGCCCGGGGACGGGAACCCGCTCCGGGAGCAGTCGCGCGACCGACCGGCCGGACACGGCCGGGCCGCCCGGAGCGACGGCGCCGTTCCACGTGGTGCCGGGCACCGTGACGGCTCCGCCCGGACCGGAAATATTTTCAGGGGCATGACAATTTCATCGGCGGGTGCGCCTCCGGCTGACGCTTTCGGCGCGCTGCCGAGGGCTGCCGGCCTGAGGTGATCCGGCGCTACCGCGGCCCCTCGGTCCCGTGACGCCATGCCGGGGCGGGGCGGAGGCGGTGAAGGTCTCGGAGGACTCGCGGCAGGCCGTCTCCCGTCATCCGGAGAGCGGCCGGAATCCGGTCAGGCCACACGCGCGCGTTCCCGCACCGGGCTGACGGGCTCGGGCCGGGCGCGTGCCACCGACGTGGTGCGCGGGACCGCCGGGGTGCGGACGGCCGGGCGGACGCGGTACGTCGTCCGGTTCGGGTCCACGACGGGCTCGCCGAGGGTGATCCGGCCGGCCGCGTGCAGTTCGTCGCACGCGGCGGTGGGCAGGGCCGCGTAGCAGCCGCCGGCGCCGGTGGCGGAGTCGAGCGGGCGCCAGTAGCTGTATCTGCGGCGGCCGCCGGCGTACACGGTGACGTACGTGGGGCTGCGGGGGTCGGAGATGATGCGCAGCACTTCGGCGTGGGCGGAGCCGGCCGGGGTCTGCGCCCGGGCCGGGCCGTCCCGGAACCCGGCCGTCGACGATCCGCCCCGGCGCGCGGTCGGCAGGACGGCGACGGTCTTCGTACGGTCGATGGTGGAGAGCATCAGCTGGACCTTTCCGGAGCCGGGACACGAGACCGTCTACCCAGCGGGGCGCCGGAGTTGATCTCCTTTTAAGATCATTGTGCAACCTCACACCGACAACGGGGGAGCATTACACGCCGTTTCGGTGCGGGCGTTTCCCTCTTCTCACCGGCATCCCCTCCGTCACACCTCTTGTAGCGCCTCACGGGGCGTCCATAGGATCGCCGAAGAGCGGGAGTGAATCGTTTCAACCGTCGTGATCCAGGGACGAGTGAGGAACGCACATCATGGCTGAAGGATGGAAGCGAAGGGTCTTCCTGCAGGGGACCGTGGCCGCCGGAGCGGGCCTCGGCGCGTTCACCGCCGCCGCGCCGGCGACCGCCGCACCGCCCCCCGGGCCGCGGGCGGCCGGGCTGCACATCGTGCGCACCAGTGCGGAGTACGCCGGGACACTGCTCGGCACCGACGTCGAACGGCCCCGCCTCTCCTGGGAATTGGCGGCGCCGGGGCACGGTGCCCGGCAGAGCGCGTACCGCGTCCAGGTGGTCCGCGACCACGCCCGCTGGGGCGGCCGCAAGGTCTGGGACTCCGGGAAGGTCACCTCGGACCGTACGGTCGGCGTCGTCTACGACGGCCCGGCACTGCTCCCCCGCACCCGCTACTTCTGGCGCGTGCGGGTGTGGGACGCGCGGGGACGCGCGTCGCGCTGGAGCGAACCGCGCTGGTGGGAGACAACGCTGTCCGATAATGACTGGCGGGCGCGCTGGATCGGTGCGGAAACCCCGCCGGAGCCCCCGTCGTTCGAGAACGCCTCCTGGATCTGGTCGCCGGGCGCCACCTCCTCCGACGCGCCCGAGGGCCCGCGGTGGTTCCGGGCACGGCTGGCACTGCCGCCGGGAACGGCGGTCCGGCGGGCGGTGGTCGTCGCCACCGCCGACGACGACCTCACGCTCTACGCGGGCGGGGAACGGGCGTTGCGCGCCCCGCAGCAGCAGGACGGCTGGCGCACCGGGCACACCGCCGACGTCACGGCACTCCTGCGTGCCGGTGAGGACGCCGACGGGGGCGGCGAGGCCGTCCTGGCCGCACTCGCCACCAACCGGGGCGGGGCCACGGTCAATCCGGGCGGCCTGCTGGTGCGTCTGGTCGTGGACACGGCCGACGGGCAGCGCCACGAACTGGTCACCGGCCCGCAGTGGCGTACCTCGGAGACCGAGCAACAGGGCTGGCAGCGACCGGACTTCGACGACACGGGCTGGGCGCGAGCAGCCGTCCTCGCACCGTACGGCCAGGGGCCCTGGGGTTCGGGCGTGTCGGTGGCGGTGCCGGAACAGCCCGCGCCGCTGCTGCGCAGGGCCTTCCGCGTGCGCAAGGAGATCTCCGCGGCGCGGTTGTACATCAGCGGCCTCGCCTACTACGAGGCGCACCTCAACGGCCGCCGCGTCGGGCGCCAGGTCCTCGACCCGGGTTTCACCGACTACGACCACACCGTGCTGTACGCCGTGCACGACGTGACCGAGCTGCTGGAGCGCGGCGAGAACGCCCTCGGCGTCACCCTCGGACGCGGCTTCTTCGGCATGACCACCCCGAACGTGTGGAACTGGCACCGCCCGCCCTGGCACGGCGAGCCGCGCCTCCTCGCCCAGCTGGAGATCGACCACCCGGACGGTTCCCGCACCACCGTCGTCTCGGACGGCGACTGGCGGCTGGCCGAGGGCCCGACCCGCTCCGACTCGCTGTACGCGGGCGAGACCTTCGACGCCCGCCTGGTCCCCGCCGGCTGGACCCGCCCGGGATTCGACGACGCCGCGTGGCGCCCGGCCGTGGTGCGGCGGGCACCCGCCGGCACGCTGCGCGCCCAGCCGCACGATCCGATCGAGATCGCCGAGACGGTGCGCCCCACGGAGATCACCGAGCTGCGGCCCGGCGTGTACGTGGCCGACATGGGCCGCACCATGGCGGGCTGGACGCGGCTGACCGTACGGGACGCCGCCGAGGGGACCGTGGTGCGGCTGGTGCACGGCGAGAAGCTGAAGGCCGACGGCAGCGTGCACGCCGAGACGGGCCATGTGCCCGGCCGCTTCCAGACGGACGAGTACGTGTGCGCGGGGGGCGGCGAGGAGGTGTGGGAACCCTCCTTCTCGTACAAGGGCTTCCGCTATGTGCAGATCAGCGGGCTGCCCGCGCGGCCCTCACCCGGCCAGGTGCTCGGCCGGGTGGTGCACACCCGGGTCGAGGAGGTCAGCTCCTTCTCCTGCTCCGAGCCGTTCTACGAGTGGCTGGACGGGGCCATGCGCCGGACCGTGCTGAACAATCTGCACGGCATCCCGACCGACACGCCGATGTACGAGAAGAACGGCTGGACCGGTGACGCGCAGCTCGGCGCGCCCGTCATGGCGTACGCCTTCGGGATGCACCGGTTCCTCTCCAAGTGGCTCGGTGACCTGGCGGACAGTCAGACCGGGGACGGGCAGCTGCCCGTGATCGTGCCGAGCGGCGGCTGGGGCTACGGCGATCTGGGCCCCTCGCCCGAGTGGACCACGGTGTACCCGTTCCTGGTGCGCGAGTTGTACCGCGTGTACGGCGACGAGCGGGCCGCCCGTGAGCACTGGACGCCGCTGGTGCGCTACCTGGACTGGGAGTTGTCCCGGCTGCGGGACGGGCTGGCGGTCACCGCGCTGGGCGACTACCTGCCGCCGGGGTACGGCGGCAACCCGCCCGAGGACACCCGGCTCACCGCGACGGCGTATCTGCACCGCGCCCTGCTGCACACCGCGGAGACGGGCGACCTGCTGAGCGAGCGGGAGACCGCGGCCCGCTACCGGGCGGCGGCCGGGCAGTTGAAGGACGCGTTCAACGCCGCCTTCCTCGGGCCGGAGGGGCACTACCGCACGGCCAGGGATCCCGGCTACCGGCAGACGTCCAACGCCGTGCCGCTCGCCTTCGGCCTGGTGCCGCCGGGGGCCCGCGCCACCGTCGTCGACAGCCTGGTGAGGGACGTCGAGGAGCGCGGCAACCACCTGAACACGGGCGCGCTGGGCACCAGCGTGCTGCTCAGGGTGCTGTGCGCGCACGGCCGTCCGGACGTGGCGCACGCCGTGGCCACCCAACGCACCTTTCCCGGCTGGGGGTTCTGGCACGAGCAGGGTGCCGACACGATGTGGGAGATGTGGCCGCTGGACTCCCGTTCCCGCGACCACTACTTCCAGGGCACGGTCGCGCAGTGGCTCTACGAGAACGTGGCCGGCCTGCGGCCCGGCGACGCCGGTTACCGCACCTTCGTGGTACGGCCCGACGCCCGCACGGGAGTGGACTGGGCGCGCACCTCGATACGGACCGTGCGCGGACCGGCCGCCGTGTCCTGGTCGCGGATCGACGGCCGGGTGCGGCTGGCGGTGCAGGTCCCCGTGGGCGCGGCCGCCGACGTCCATGTGCCGGGGGACGACGCCTCCCGCGTCGACGCGCCCCAGGACGCGCGGTTCCTGCGCGTGGAGCCGGATTTCGTGGTCTACCGGGTGCCGCACGGACGGTGGGAGTTCACCGGCCGGGCGTAGGCCTCACGCACGGCCGGTGACGCGGCCCCCGCCGTCCGCGCGGTACCGGACGCGTACATCGTGCCGCCGTCGCGGAAGGCGTGCCGCCGTCGCAGTCCTGAGGTGGGGCGCCCCGCCCGCGTCAGGCGATGGAGGCCGAAACGACGGCGGAGACCGCGAGGTTGCACGACGCCGTCACCCAGACCGCCGGGTGGGGCTCGGGATCGACCAGCGTGGCGCCCAGACGGCCCGGCGTGATGAGATCCACCACCAGGAACGCCACGGCCATCATCACCAGGCCCAGCACTCCGAAGGCCGCGGTCGACACCAGCCCCTTGCCGAAGTCCTCGTACGTCGTCCAGATCGACGTGAACACGATCCCGCCGATGCCGAGCAGAGAGGAACTGAGCACCACGGAGGCGTTGCGGTTGCGCTCCTCCCAGATCTGCCGGCCGAGCTTCCCCGGCGTCAGCACGTCGACCAGGACGATGCCGAGGACCAGCAGGACCAGCCCGAGTGCGCCGTAGGCGGTGGCCCGGCCGAGTCCGTTGACGATGTCGCTCATGAGGTTGCCGGCTCCGTGGTGAGAGATCGTGAGAGATCGCGGTCAAGGGCCAGCAAAATGTAGCGCACCCGTACGGCCCCTTGACCTGGCGCCCTGTCGTCCGGCACGGCACGGCCCGGCGCGTCGCCGGGGCCGGCCGCCCCACCGCGGACCGGGCGGGCCGGTGCGTGCCGGGGCCGATGAGTCATGCCCGCCCGGATCCGGGGCATCAGAAGCCCATCCGGAGTCAGTGGGGCGCGGGCGGCGACCGCCGCGCACGGCCCGACGGCACGGCACCCGAAGGAGAACCCGCCATGAGCAGGGGCAGCCGCACTCTCGTCACTCTGTACGCCGCCGTCGCCCTCTGGCTCTCCTTCTGCACCGTACGCACCTGGGGCGCGGTCCCCGCCTGGACCAGCCTCGCCATGGCGGTCGCCGCCCTGGCCCCCGTCGCGGGTGTCGTCCGTGAGACGGTCATCGCCGACGAACGGCGTGCCGTCGCCGTCCTGCGGGAGCGGGAGGGCCGCCGGGCGGCGTGGCGCGACGCGACCGCCGCGGCGCTCGCGCGGGCCGAGGTGGAGGCCGCCTGCTGCGAACGCTGGTGGACCTCGTGCGCGACCGAACACGATCCCGGGTGCGCACACCGGACATCCCGGGGCACCGCGGCGTGAACAACCGCCGAGGGCGGGCGGCACTGTGAACCGCTGGTCCGTACCAGGGTCTTGACACCCCCTTATCTCACTCCTTGAATCAAGTGGTTGCACAGTCCCCCCACAACCACGACCGGCGTACCCGTCCCAACGGGCCGCCGTACGGAAGGGAGAGTCGTGACCTCTCCGCGCACACGCCGCACCTGGCTGGTCGCCGCATTGTCCGCCGCACTGATCGCGTCCGGTGCGGTCGGCACCGCGCAGGCGGAACCGGCGGGCGCCGACGCCGCGGCGGCCGTGACGTTCTCGGACACCTTCGACGGACCCGCCGGCGCGGCGGTCGACTCCTCGAAGTGGCAGATCGAGACCGGCGACAACGTCAACAACCACGAGCGGCAGTACTACACGTCCGGCAACAAGAACGCCGCCCTGGACGGCCAGGGCCATCTGGTGATCACGGCCCGCAAGGAGAACCCGGCCAACTACCAGTGCTGGTACGGCACCTGCCAGTACACGTCGGCCCGGCTCAACACCTCCGGCAAGTTCACGGCGCAGTACGGGCACGTCGAGGCCCGGATGAAGATCCCGCGCGGGCAGGGCATGTGGCCCGCGTTCTGGATGCTGGGCACGCCGGTGAACTGGCCGGACTCGGGCGAGATCGACATCATGGAGAACGTCGGCTTCGAGCCCTCCACGGTGCACGGCACGATCCACGGCCCCGGCTACTCCGGCTCCGGCGGCATCGGCGCGGGCTACACGCTGCCGGGCGGCCAGGCCTTCGCCGACGCCTTCCACACCTTCGCCGTCGACTGGGCGCCGGACTCGATCACCTGGTCCGTGGACGGCAACGTCTACCAGCGGCGCACCCCCGCCGACCTGGGCGGCAAGCAGTGGGTGTTCAACAGGCCGTACTTCCTGATCCTGAACCTGGCGGTGGGCGGCTACTGGCCCGGCGACCCGGACGGCTCCACCGTCTTCCCGCAGCAGCTCCTGGTGGACCACGTGTCGGTGACGACGAGTGACTCGCCGGGCGGCGGCGCGATCCGCGGCCTGGCCGGCAAGTGCGTCGACGTCGCCGCGGCCGGCACGGCCAACGGCACGCCCGTACAGCTCTACGACTGCAACGGCACCTCCGCCCAGCGGTGGACCGTGGGCTCGGACGGCACGATCCGCGCGCTGGGCAAGTGCCTGGACGTCGCCTCGGGCGGTACGGCGGACGGCACCCCCGTGCAGCTCTGGGACTGCAACGGCTCCGCCGCCCAGAGATGGGTCGTCACCGCGGCACGCGACATCGTCAACCCGCAGGCGGACAAGTGCCTGGACGTGAGCGGCAACAACTCGGCCAACGGCACCCGTCTGCAGATCTGGACCTGCACGGGCGCCGCGAACCAGAAGTGGACCGTGGGCTGAACCCGTGAGGCTCCCCCCTCCATGACGGAACGGGCCCGCCGCCCCGGGCGGGCCCGGGCGTCACACCGGGGCGCCCGCCGGCCCTCTCGTCCTGGCCGGCGGGCGCCCGCGGCGGGAGGGCGGGCCCGGGACCGGGTCAGCTGCTGACCGAGATGCTGGAGTTGCCGCTGCTCCGGTAGCCCTCGGTCGCGAGGATCATGTAGTAACTGAAACTGCCCAGCCGCATCCCGGCGCGCGACCACGCGTCGAAGTGGTTCCCGGTGGTGATGGTGCCGCCCGTCCGCCTCTGCTGGCGGACGCTCCAGTACTGGTCGAAGGTCCTGGTGCCCTCGACGGAGGGGGCGTTGTACCGGGTGGTCCTGTAGATGTCGTACGTGCCGCCGTCGGTGGTGACGGTGCCCTTGTACTCGCCGGTGGGCCGGTAGGTGCCCCAGTTGTCGACGATGTAGTACTCCACGAGCGGGTTGGACGTCCACCCGTAGAGGGTCAGGTAGCCGTTGCCGGACGGGTTGAAGCTGCCCGAGTACTGCACCGAGCGCCGTCCGCCGTTGCTCCAGCCCTTGCCGCAGACGAAGTTGCCGCAGTTGGTCCAGGAGGTGCGGTAGCTGCCGCCGGAGGACAGCGTCATCGCGACCGATCCGCCGTCGTCGGTCCAGAACGAGTAGGAGAAGCCGTTGTCGGTGCCGGTCCGGTTGGTGGTGATGGTCGTGTCCGCGTGCGCCGTGCCGGGCAGGACCGGCCCGGATGCCGCGCCCAGCGCCAACGCGCCGGCGCCGCCGAGCACACTCCTGCGGCTGATCTGCGGGCTGTTGTTCTCGTGCGTGGACGCTCCCTTGGTGAGCCGGCGGGGCCGCCGGGTCCGTTGGTGCCGCTCAGTGTTGGATGGGCTGACGTCGCCGTCAATGCTTTCGACGCCTGTAACGAAAAGTTCTGCCGTGCTCATGAATGCCAACTGGTGAGTATGAGCAGGTCACTTGGGTCTTCACTGGGATGTACTGTGGCGAAGAGCGGAGGTGTGCCGTCGCAAGATCAGAAAGTGACGCCCTTTTGCTCGAAAGTTTCGATGTGATTCCGATCGAGTTTTGCCTGTCTTTTGCCATGCGGGAACACGGTCGCGGTCACGTCCGTTGACCGGACGGACCGTAGGATCCGGGACTGGCACCAGGACCGGACGGACAGCAACAGAAGCCGAGGTGGCACCAAGTGGCGATGTGGGACCGGCTGAAGGACCAGGCCAAGACTCTCCAGCAGGCCCAGGGCGCGCGGGGGGCTCAGGGCGCGCAGCGGCCGCAGGGGCACGGCTCGTCCTCCGGCGGCTCGAAGGCCCAGATGATGGGGCTGTTCAAGTCCCAGCTGGCGTCGGCCAAGGCCGAACTCAAGAGCGGCGCCTACCGGGACGCCAGCATGGCGATGTGCGCGCTGGTCGCCGCGGCCGACGGACGTGTCGAGCCGGCGGAGCGGCAGCGGGTGGAGGAACTGATCGTCTCCAACGAGGTGTTGCAGAACTTCCCGGCGGACCAGCTCCGCACGCGGTTCAACGAGCACGTGGACCGCCTCACGGCCAACTTCGAGCTGGGCAAGGCGCGGGCGCTGGAGGACATCGCCAAGGCGGCGAAGAAGCCGGCCGAGGCCCGCGCGGTGGTCCAGACCGGCATCGTCGTCGCCGGAGCCGACGGCAGTTTCGAGGCGGCCGAGCAGTACGCCATCCGTGACGCCTGCTCGGCCCTCGGACTCTCACCGACGGAGTTCGGCGTCTGACACCCGTCGCGGGGGAGCGGTGCTCGCCGGCACGTCGACGAGGTGGCCGAGCAGATGCAGCGGAGCCGCCGTGATCCCGGCCCGTTCCATGGCGTCCCAGTGGGCCCGCGCCACCGCCGCGTCCACCAGCCCGTGCACCAGCGGGACCGGGTGGCCGGCGGCGTGCAGCAGGGACTCGGTGCGGCAGGAGGCCATGGTCCCCTCGATCCAGGGCTGGGCGAGACGGCCGGCCGTCGCGGCGGCCGGAAGGCCGGGGGCGACCTCCCGGTCGGTGCGGCCGACCCGCAGCAGACCGCCGCCCAGGACCAGGACGTCACCGCGTTCCCGCATCCGGGCGAGCGCCCGCTCGGTGTCGAAGCAGTGCGGGAAGGAGTCGTCGACCACGACGGCACCGGGCCGGAGCCGGTCGACGTCGAGGACGGCGGTCGCACCACTGACGGCCGTCACCAGCAGATCCGCGCCGTGGACGGCGTCCGGCAGCATTCCCGCGGCCTCGACGACCTCCACCTCACCGGCCAGCCGGCGCTCACGCAGCCGCCGCCCGAGTTCCGTCAGCCGCGGCCTGCTGCCGCGCACATCGCACAGCAGCAGACGCCGCGGCGGGCGGGCCGCCAGGGTGAGCAGCAGCTCGAGCGAGGACGCGCCGATCGAACCGAGCCCGGCGAACGCCACTTCGAGATCCGCCAGATCCCGGCCCGTGGCCCGGAGCGCCTCGTGCACGGTCCCGACCACCGACACCACTGTCGCCGCGTGCCCCGTCGTCACGGCCGTCGGGTGGCGCCGGAACCGCAGCACGTCGAAGCCGTAACCGGTCAGCGACGGGATCATCCCCGCGAGGGACACACAGCGCGCGCCCAGCGAGGCGGCCAGCGACACCGCGCGTGCGGTGTGACCCACCAGAGAGGCGTCCCGGCCGAGTTCGTCGGCGAAGAGCGGGACGCACACGAAACCCGACCGCCCCAGCGGCGTGCGCACCGTCTCCAGCAGACGCGGGCCACCGTCGGGGAACAGCAGGGCACGCACCTCGGCCCGGGACAGCGCCGCCCCGGGCAGGCCCGCCAGACGCGCGAGATGCTCCGGCGCGGGCAGATACCCGACCAGGGCCGCGTCCATCGGCGCCCGCCTCCCGCCCGGTGCGGGCACCGCACCCGCGGCCCCCTCCGCCGCCCGCACCAGACGGCCGCGCACCGAGCGGGCGAAGCCGTCGAGCGCGGCCGGTGAGAAGGCGGCGGCCGCGCCCCGGATCGTGATCCGCAGTCCGTCACCGTCCGGCCGCACCGCCATGAACAGGTCCGTCGCGGACGACGGCGGCAGGAACGAGCTCCCTCCCCCCTCCCACGACACCCGCAGCGCGCCGCCGTCCCCGGGGGCCGGCGCGGCGAAGTCGAGGTAGGTGAAGAAGAACTGCGAGGTCATGGGCAGCCCGTCGGCGTGCCGGGGCACCACGTCCTCGTGGATCCGCGCCTCCTCCGCCTCCGCCGCGACCCGGCGCAGCGCCTCGCCGAAGTCGCCGTCCGTGAGCGGTCTCTCGGCCGCTCCGGCCGGCCGCACCGGTACGGCCGTGGCGAACGGCCCGAAGATCCGGGGCGCGTCGGGCAGCGCCCGGTCCCGGCCGCTCACCGCCAGGCCCACGACCGGATCCGGACGGCCCGTCACCGCCGCCAACTCCTGGTAGTAGGCGGTCAGCAGCGGCGCGTACAGCGTGGTCCGGGCGGCCGAGGCCATTTTCCGCAGCGCGGCCGTGCGGGACGCGTCGAGCGTGAACCGCGCCGAGCGGAACGGCACATCACCGTCCACGGCGCCGGTGCGCAGCACCGGCGGCCGGTAGGGCGCGCCCAGCCGGCCGGCCCGGGCCCGGTGCTCCGCCGGGTCCGGCGCGCCCGTGCGGGCCGTCCGCGCGGACGCGGACAGGGCCAGGACGTGGTCGCGGAAGGCGGTCCGCAGCGGGAGCAGTCCGGGCGGGGCACCGCCGGCCAGCCGGTCGTACACCTCGGTGAGTTCACGCATCAGCAGCGAGGCGCTGTACCCGTCGCCGATGAGATGGTGCGCGTGCACCAGCAGGACGTGCTCGTGCGGGTCCAGGGTGAGCAGTCGCAGGCGCAGCAGCGGCCACGCCCAGGGTTCCGGACGCCGCTCCGCCTCGGCCGCGGCCCGCTCGTCCACCTCGGCCGGGCCGCCGACCGTCTCGAAGGAGACCGGAAGCCGCAGCGACCGGGGCAGCTCCTGCTGAACCGGCGGGCGGGCACCGGCCGGGAAGACGGTGCGCAGCATGCCGTGGCGCTCCACCAGCACGTCCACCGCCCGCTGGAAGACGTCAGGGTCCAGCGGTCCGGACAGCCGCAGTCGCGCCAGCCACGTACCGTCGCCCGGAGCGAGCGCCTCGGCGAGCAGGAAGCCGCGCTGGCCGGGGGTGACCGGGAACGGAACCGGGCTGTCGGCACCGGCCGGAGCGGACGGGCCGGCCGTGACGACGGCGTCCCGTTCCCCGACGGCGTCCCGTTCCCCGGCGGCGGCGTCCACGGCACCGGCCAGCGCGGCGAGGGTGCGATGGCGGTAGACCACGGTCGGCCGCGGCAGCGGCCCCGCGCGGTCCGCGAGCCGCGCGAACACCTCGAGCACCAGCAGGGAGTCCCCGCCCAGCTCGAAGAAGTCGTCCTCCCGGCACACCCCGGTGACCCGCAGCACCTCGGACCAGACGGCCGCCAGCCGTCGCTCGGTCGCCGTGGCCGGGGGAGTCCCCGCCCCGCCGGACGGTCCGCCGGACGATCCGCCGGAGGAGGCCCCGGACAGCGCCGTCAGCGCCGACCGGTCGACCTTGCCGGTACCGGTCAGCGGCAGCGCGTCGACGAACGCGACCCGCGCCGGAACCATGTACGACGGCAGCAGCCCGGCCAGGTGCCGGCGCACCTCACCGGCGGCCGGCCGGCCGTCACCGGAGCGCGCGGTGACGAAGGCGAGCAGACGTCCCTCGTGCGCGACCACCGCGGCGCGCGCGACACCGGGACACGTCTGGAGCGCCGCCTCGACCTCGCCCGGCTCCACCCGGTTCCCACGGATCTTCACCTGGTCGTCGATCCGGCCCAGGAAGTCCAGGACACCGTCCGCGGAGCGGCGCACCCGGTCCCCGCTGCGGTACCAGCGCCGGCCCGCGCGCAGCGTGAACGCCCGCGCGGCCGACTCCGGTTCGCCCAGGTAGCCGGGCGTCAGACCGACGCCCGCGATGAGCAGTTCCCCGGCCTCGCCCGCCCCGCACACGGCGCCGTCGGCGTCGACCACCTCCAGCAGGGCCCCGGCCGCGGGCCGTCCGATCGGCAGCCGCCGTACCTCGTCGCCGGGGCGCGCGTCGACGATGTGGTACGTGGCGTTGACGGTCGCCTCGGTCGGCCCGTACAGATTCGCGATGCGCGTGCCGTCGCCGAACAGGTCGAACCACCGGCGCACATGCTCCACGGGCAGCGCCTCACCACCGACGTGCACCCAGCGCAGCGCGGACAGGTCCACCGGTTCCGTCCCCCGCCGGGTCCGTGCCTCGGCGGCCGACAGCAACCGTTCCCACAGCGTCGGCACGGAGGACCACACGGTCACCCGCGTCCGCTCCACATGCGCCAGCAGCAGCTCCGGGTCCCGCAACAGGTGCCGCGGCACGGTCACCACGGTGCCGCCGGCCAGCAGCGGCGCGAGCAACTGGCGTACCGAGGCGTCGAAGCACGGCGACGCCGTCTGCGCGAGCCGGTCCCCGGTTCCGTAGCCGAAGGTGCCGACCGCCCAGTCGAGGTAGTTCTCCATCGCCCGGTGGGTGATCGGCACCGCCTTCGGACGTCCCGTCGACCCGGAGGTGAAGACGACGTACGCGGTCGCCCCGGCGTCGGGGGCCACGAAGGCGGCCGGGAGAACGTCGTCCGGCGCGTCCGGCGCGTCCGGCGGGCCGTCGGCCCGCACCGTCCGCACGCCGGTCAGCGCCCCGGCGAGGTGCGCGGTGGGGGAGTGGCACACCACCGCCGTGGCGCCCGTACGGGCCAGCTGACCGGCGAGCCGCGCCCCGGGATGCTCCGGGTCCATCGGGACCCAGCCGGCTCCCGCCCGCAGGATGCCCACCACCCCCACCACCGTGTCCGCGCCCGGCTCGGTGAGCAGCCCGACCAGGTCGCCCCGTCCGACGCCGAGGGTGCGCAGCCGCGCCGCGAGCCGGGCCGAGGCGCGGTCGAGCGCCCCGTAGGTGAGGGACGCCTCGCCCGCGTCGACGGCGAGGGCGCCGGAGCGCGCACGGAACCGGTCGAGCAGCCGGGCGACCAGGGGACGCTCCGCGCCGGGACGCCCGGGCGGTGCCGGTTCGACCGGCGCGTCCGGCGTGCGCGGCAGCGCCGCCAGTTCGGCGCGCAGCTCCCGGTCCAGACGGGCCACGGTCGCCCGCTCGAACAGCGGCGCGGGGAAGTTCCACGACATGCGCAGCACCGGACCGTCCGCCCAGCACAGCAGGGTCAGCCGGGTCGTGGCCGACCCGGTGCCGGCCGCGGTCGCCCGCACCTCCACCGGGCAGCCGGTGGCCGTGGCGGCGGGGAAGCGGGCGAAACTGAAGCCGGCCGGGCTCACCGTGCGGGGACCGCCGCCGGCGCCGGGAAGCAGCGCCGCCAGGTCCAGGCTGCTCGGCCCCGCGTGCCGCTCGCCGTCCAGCCACACACGGCGCAGCCGTCGCGCCAGCGCCGTGAGCGGTTCGCCGTCGGACACCTCGCACAGCAGCGGAAGGGTGTCGGCGAGTGGACCGACGAGCCGCTCCACACCGTCGAAGCGGTCGTCGCGTCCGGCCCGGGCCACGTTCACGGCGACGTCACGGCGCCCCGTCCACCGCGCGAGGCGGCGCACGTAGGCGGCGAGCAGCAGGTGGAACAGGGACACGTCGTGCGCGGCGGCCAGCCGTTCCAGCCCGGCACTCAGCTCCGCGTCGAGCGCGCCGTGGTGCTGCACGATCGGACCGGCCGCGGGAGCGGCGGGATCGCCGTCGTAGGGCAGCCGGAGCGGCTCACCGCGCCCGGCGAGCCGTTCCGCCCAGTAGTGCCGCACGGCGTCCGGCACGCCGGCCTGCCGCCTGCTCGCCGCGTACCGCGCGAAGTCGGGTGCCGGCGGCGCCGGCCGGGGAGTCCGCCCATCCCGCCACAACGCCGTGTACGTGGCCCACAGCTCCTCGGCGAGGATGTTCAGGCTGTACCCGTCGGCCGCCGCGTGGTGCACGACGAGCAGCAGGTGGGAGAGTTCCGGCTCCTCGCGCAGCAGCGCGGCGCGCACCGGTGGTCCTGCCGCCAGGTCGAAGGGCCGGTTGCACACCTGCGACTCGATGCCGGGCACGTCCCCGGCGGCGCAGTCCAGCACCTCGAACCAGTCGGACACCGCGACCGGCGGCGCCACGCGCTGCGCCGGCCGGGCGCCCGAGCCGTCCACCCGCAGCCGCAGCACGCCGTGCCGTTCGGCCAGCGACGACAGCGCCCGGCCGAGGAGAGCGGTGTCGAGCGGACCGCGCAGCGTCAGCCGCAGATGGCCGCGGGCCGGCACGTCCGGATGGAGCCTGCTGCTGGTGTACAGCGCGAGCTGGACGGGCGTCAGCGCGAACGGCGTTCCGGCCGGTCGCTCCGGTTCCGTCGGCCCGTCGAGACGGGCCGCGAGTTCGCGTACCGTCCGGTGTTCGAAGAACAGCGTGGTGGGCAGGTCCCGCCCCACCTTCCGCTCCAGGCGCTTGACGAGGTCGACGGCGCCCAGCGAGTCCAGGCCGAGGGCCAGGAACGGCGTGTCGTCGTCGACCGCCGACGCCGGGACCCCCAGGGACTGCGCCAGCAGCTCCCGCAGGACGACGGCCGTACCGGACGTGGCCGAGGGCCGGACCGTCGCCCCGCCGGCCCCCTCCACGGCCGGGGACGGCACGAGCGGGCCGGCCGGCTCCCCGGGGGAGACGGAGACCGGGGACGGCACGAGCGAGCCGGCCGGCTCCCCGGGGGACGCGGCGGCGGCCGCACGCGACACGGCCGCCGGATCGGCGAGGACCAGCTGTGCCGCATCCGCGGCGCACGCCGACCGCAGCGCCGCCAGTGCGGACGCCGTGGCCAGCGGCCGGCCCGCGGCGCCCGCGGGGGAGCCGGTGCCCCCGGCGGCGAGGCCCGTCTCGCCGAACGGGCCGAGGTTCACCGACAGCCACGGGCGGCCCGCACTGCGCTCGGCCCCGGCGAAGGAGTCGAGGAAGGCGTTCGCCGCCGCGTAGGCGCCCAGCGCGCCGGCCAGGCCGGGCAGCACCGACGACACCGAGGAGAACGCCACGCACACCCCGGGCCGCTGCCCGTGGCGCTCCAGCGCCTCCGCCAGCACCACGGTGCCGAGCGTCTTGGCGCCCAGCGCGTCCACCGTCTCCCGCACCTCCGTCCCGCGCAGACTGCCCGGCCGCACCACACCGGCCGCGTGGAACACCGCGTCCAGCGGCGGCAGTCCGGCGACGAGCCGTTCGACGTCCGCCGGCACGGTCAGGTCGGCCGGGACGTAGCGGGCGTCGGCGCCGAGAACGGCGAGCTCCTCCAGCACGCCCGCGGGCGGCCGGGCGGAGCGGCCCGCCAGCACCAGGACGGGCCGTCCACGGCCCGCCAGTTCCCGGGCCAGAGCGGACCCGATGCCTCCGCCGCCGCCCGTGATCAGGTACGACCCGTCGCGGGGCAGCCGGTCCACGCCGGCCGGCCTTCCCCCGCCCCCCGGTACCACGGCCCGCACCGAACGACGCCCCGCCCGCCAGGCGAGCGCGCCGTCCGCCCGCGGCGCCGACACCTCGGCGACCAGGGCCCGCAGCCGCTGCTCCTCGTCGTCGAGCGAGGAGAGATCGACCCAGTTCGCGATCACCCCCGGCGACTCCTCGGGCACCGCCAGGGCCAGCCCGCCGAGGATCGCCTGAGCCGGATCCGCACGCTCCGCACCGTGCCCGGTGACGTGCGCGTCCCGGGTCACGACCAGCAGCCGGCGGGCGCCGGTCCGGTCGAGCAGCGAGAGCGCCTCGCGCAACGCCGTGACCGCCTGCCGCTGCCCCTGTCCGAGACCCGCCACGGTCCCGGTCCGGGCCTGCGCGCCGAGCAGGAGCACGGTCCGCGGGGCGTCGACGTCACCGGCCTCCGTGACCGCGGGCACGCCCCGGGAGGCGAGTCCGCCGGCCAGCCGCCGCACCGCCGCGGCATCCGGACCGCTCACCACCACGGGACCGGCCGGTGCGTCACCGGGCGGCGGCGCCGGCCGCCATACGACGTCGTGCAGCAACCCGCTGGGCGCGGGGTCGGGCCAGTACCTGCGCGGCAGGTACGGACCGGGCGGCAGCGGCACCCGCCCGCGGCCCGCGTCCAGCGCGGTGCGGTCCACCGGCACGCCCCTGACCCACAGCCGTGCCACGGTCTCCAGCAGCTCCCGTGCCCCGCCCGGCGCGCCCCCGCCGTCGCGCGGATCCGCGGGCGCGGGCACCACGAGGACCTCGCCGCCGGCCGCGACCGCCCGTATCGACCCGGCGAGGTTCTCCCCCGAACCGAGCTCCACGAACGTGTCGTACCCCTCCTCGGCCAGACGCGCCACGGCCCGGTCGAACCGCACCGGCCGCAGCGCGTGTTCGCGCAGGTGGTCCGGATCCATCCGCGGCTGCCACGCCGCGGTGAGCGTGCTCATCACCGGCACGGCGGGCGGCGCCGGCGCCAGCCCCCGCGCCGCGTCCGCCAGGGCCCGCCCCACCGGCTCCATCAGCGGCGAGTGGAAGGCACGCGACACCCGCAGCGGGCGCACGGTCACGCCCCGCGCGGCCAGTCGCGCGGACGCGTCGCGCACCGCGCCGGGGCTGCCGGAGATCACCAGCCGGCCCGGCCCGTTGTACGCCGCGACCGCGAGCGCACCGCCGGAGGCGTCGACCAGGGCGGCCACCTCGTGCTCCTCGGCACCGTGCACGGCGGCCATGGCGCCCGGGGCGGTCGACTCGCCCATGAGCCGGCCGCGTTCCGCCGCGAACGTCACCGCCTCGCGCAGCGACAGCACGCCCCCGACGCACGCGGCGGCCAGTTCGCCGACGCTGTGCCCGACGACCGCGTCCGGCCGTACGCCCCAGGCGGTCAGCTGCCGTGCCAGGGCGACACCGTGCGCGACCAGCAGCGGCTGCGCGACCTCCGTCGCGGCCACCTCCTCCGCGGTCGCGTCGGCGTCGGCGCACCAGTGTGCCAACCCCCGCCCGCGCACCGCGCCGACCAGCGCCGACGCCTCGTCGAGCGTGTCGCGGTACACCGGTGCCGTCGCGTACAGCGCCCGGCCGGGACCGGGCCGCAGGCCACCCTGACCGGGCAGGACGAAGACGGTACGGGGGCGATGCGTCACCGTCCCGGTGATCACGTCCCGCCGGTCCGGTCCCGCGGCGTCACACGCCGCCGCGAGCCGTTCCCGCAGGTCGCCGTCGGCCACGAGCGCGAGGCGGTGGGGCCGCTCGTCACGGGCCGTCGCGGCGGCCCCGCAGACGTCGGCCTCGTCGAGCCGCGGATGGTCGCCCAGATGCCGCTCGAGCCGAGCCGCCCACGCCCGCAGCCCTCGCGCGCTGCCCGCCGAAAGGGTCAGCAGACTGGGGCCCTCGTCCTTCCGGCGGGGGGCGCGCGGAGGGGCGGGCGGGGCCTCCTCCAGGACGGCGTGCGCGTTGGTGCCGCCGAAGCCGAAGGCGTTGACGCCAGCCCTGCGCGGCCCGTCGGACTCCCAGGCCGTCACCTCGGTGACCAGGGCGAACCCGGCCCGCTCCACCTCGGGGGAGGGAGCGGCGTGATGCAGCGAGGCGGGCAGCCGGCCGTGGCCCAGGGCCAGGACGACCTTCGCCAGCGACGGCAGCGCGGCGGCGTTCAGCAGGTGCCCGACGTTGGTCTTCACCGAGCCGAGCAGCCGCGGCCGGCCGTCCGGGCGGGGCGGGAAGGCGTGCGCGAGGGAGCGCAGTTCGACCGGGTCGCCGACGGCGGTCCCCGTGCCGTGCGCCTCGACGTACGTCACCGACGCCGGGTCGACGCCGCAGTCCCGGTAGGCCAGACCGATCACCTCGCGCTGGCGCAGCGGATTGGGCGCCATCAGGCTCAGCGACGTGCCGTCGTTGTTGACCGCGGTGCCCCGGACGACGGCCAGCACCTGGTCCTCGTCGCGGTGGGCCTCGGCCAGACGCCGCACCACCAGGGCCGCCCCGCCCTCACCGGGGACGAACCCGTCCGCCGGGGAGCCGAAGGCACGGCCGCGCCCGGTCGGCGACAGGGCCCGGGCGGCCTCCAGGGCCTCGTACGCGTCCGGCGTGAGATGCAGGCCGACCCCTCCCACGACGGCGAGGTCGCACTCGCCGTCCGCGAGGCTGCGGCGGGCCAGGTGCAGCGCCACCAGGCCCGAGGAACAGGCCGTGTCCACGGTGAGCGCCGGTCCGTCCAGATCGAGGCAGTGCGCCACCCGGGCGGCGGCGAGGCCCGGCAGGTTGCCGGTCAGGGCGGCCCCGGCCGGGGGCGTGCCGTCGGGGCCGGCCCCGGCGAGGATCTGCCGGTAGCCGCTGTCGCCGGCGGCGGCGAAGACGCCGACCCGCAGGCCCCGGCGGCGCGGCCCGGCGTATCCGGCGCGTTCCAGCGCCTCGTGGGCGAGTTCGAGGAAGATACGCGCCTGCGGGTCGAGCGCGCGTGCCTCCTCGGCCCCGATCCCGAAGTGGTCGGCGTCGAAGGCGGCGGGATCGTCCAGGAAGGCGCCCCAGCGTCTCCGCTCCGCCGCCGCGCCCCAGCGGCCCGCGGGCACCGCCGTCACGGCGTCGTGACCGGCCTCGAGCAGGTCCCAGAACTCCTCCGGCGTGCCGGCTCCGGGGAACCGGCACGCCAGCCCCACCACGGCGGTGGCCGGTCCCCCGGGCGGCGTTCCGCCGTCCGTCGCCCGGGGTGCGGAGCCCTGCCGCGCCGCCGTGTCCGCGACCGCTTCCAGGACGTGGTCGGTGAGGGCGGCGACCGTGCCGTCGCGCATCACGGCCGGCCGGAGGGTGACGTCCAGGGCGCGTTCCAGTCCGGCGAGCACCTCCATGGCCTTGAGCGAGCCGCCGCCCAGGTCGGCGAACCGGTCCCGGTCGCCGAACGACGGTTCCGGCACCTCCAGCACCCTCGCCCAGACCTCCCGCACCGCGCGCCGCACCTGGGCGCGGGAGCGGGGCACCGGCGCCGGGCCACCGGCCGGCCGGCCCGGTTCCCCGGACCGCCGCCGCTGCCCCGCCGGCTCCCGGTCCGGGACGCCCGCCCCGGTACCGGAGGAGGCCGCCGGCCGGTACCTCCCCGCCTCGAACCGCGCACGCATCCGCCGCCGCTGCACCTTGCCGCTGGTCGTGCGCGGGAACGCGGACGGCGGCAGCGCGAGCACCCGTACGTCGTCGTGTCCCAGGGCCGCGCGGACCCGCCCCGCGACCCGGTCCAGCACACCGGTGGCGGTGCGCGGCGGCCGGGCCCAGGCGACGAACACCACCACCCGCTCCCCGCCGGTCACCGGGTCGGTCGACCCGATCACCACCGTCGTCCCGGCCGGGACTCCGGGCGTGCCGGCCGCCACCTCCTCCAGGTCCGGGGCGTGGAACGTAGCGCCGTTGACGAAGAGCACGTCCTTGTGACGGCCGCTGACACACAGCCGGCCGTCGCGGAGGAATCCCAGGTCACCGGTGCGCAGCCAGCCGTCGGCGAAGGCGGCCGCCGTCGCCTCGGGCAGCCCGTGGTAGCCGCGGGCGACCTGCGGACCGCGCACCTCGACATGGCCCACCCGCCGGTCCCCCAGGAGGCGGCCGCCGTCGTCGGTGATGCGCACCGCACAGCCCGGCACCGGCAGCCCGACGTCCATCAACTCCACGGCGTCGCCGCCCGGTTCCCGTTCCACCGCCCGCCCGCGGCCGAGCGCGGCCCGGTCCAGCGCCACCGGCACGGCCACCTCGCCGGGCGGCGGGAACGTCACGGCCAGCGTGGCCTCGGCCAGCCCGTACACCGGTGTCGCCGCCCGCGGGTCCAGTCCGGCCGGGCGGGTCCTCGCGGTGAAGTCCCGCCACACCGCCGCCGAGATCGGCTCGGCCCCGACCAGGACCAGCCGTACCGTGCTCAGATCGAGCGCGGCGAACACGTCCTCGGGGACCCGGCGGAGCGTCAGCGCCAGGGCGAAATTGGCGGCGGACAGAACGGTGGCCCGGTGCGCGGCGGCCACCTCGAACCACAGCCGGGGGTTCTTCGCGAACGACAGGGGAGCGATCCGCACCTGCCCGGCCCGCGCGGCGAGCGGCGCCAGATGGGTGCCGATGAGACCCATGTCGTGGAAGTACGGCATCCAGCCGACCACCACGTCGCGGTCCGTGAGCGCCGCGGCCCCGGTCAGCTGCCGGAGGTTGGCCAGAACGGCCGCGTGCGTGAGCTCCACGCCCTTGGGCGCCCCGGTGCTGCCGGAGGAGAACTGCAGGAAGGCCACGTCGTCCGGGGCGGGGGCGGCGGGCGGCTCGACGGCGGCGCACGTCCGCAGCGCGTCCAGCCGCAGGACGCGGGCACCGCCGGGGAGGCCGTCGGCCACCTCCGCGCAGGCCGCGTCCACCGCCAGCGGGGGACGGCCGAGGTGCTCCCACACGGGACGGACCCGCCGCGCGTCGGGCGCCAGCGGCACCGGCACCAGGCCGGCCGCGAGGGCGCCCCAGAACATCGGCTGGAAGTCCTCACCACGCTCCGCGAGCACCGGTACGCAGGTGCCCGGGGCCACCCCCGCCTCGCGGAGACCACCGGCGACGCGCAGCGACTCCGCCAGCAACTGCCGGAAGGTGACGGACAGTTCGCCGCCGTCCCCCCGGACATGGACGATCACCTGGTCGGGGGCACGGCGGGCGGCGTCCAGCAGGACGTCCAGCAGCGTTGCGGCGTTCATGGATCCGTTCGTTCGTGCGAGGGCCCGGTGGGGAGCGGTGCCGGGGCGACCGCCCCATTGTCAGTGGCTCCGCCTACGGTTCGACCAGTAGGACCCGGCGGAGCGGCCGCGGGTTCCATCGGAGGGGTGTGCCATGTCTGCCGGGTCCACGGTGTCGACGACGTATCTGGAGCTCTCGCAGGAGGGCGGCGGCGCGCACAAGTTCTACGAGGTGACGGTGGACGGCCAGGTCGTGACGGTCCGCTACGGCCGGATCGGCGCGGCGGGCCAGGTCCAGACGAGCACGTTCCCCACACCGGCCAGGGCGCAGGCCGCCGCCGCGAAGAAGCTGGGCGAGAAGGTGCGCAAGGGCTACGCCCCGGCGGTGCCCGGCCTGCGGGCGCCGCGGTCGGTGACGCGGCGTCAGGTGACCTCGGCCCCCTCCACCGCACGGGCGGTCGCTCCGGTGCTGTGGCGCTTCGGCACCGGTTCCTCGGCGTTCGGCATCCATGTGGACGACGACCGCTGCTGGGTCGGCAACCAGGCCGGCGACGTCTACACGCTGGACCACGAGGGCACCGTCCTGGCCCGCTTCGGCCTGCCGGACGGTGTGAAGTGCCTGGTCGCCGACGACTTCTGGATCTACGCCGGATGCGACGACGGCAAGGTGTACGACCTGTCCTCGAAGCTGCCGTTCGCCGCCTACGACATCGCCGCCGACGTCGACATCTTCTGGCTGGACATCCACGAGGGCGTGCTCGACGTCTCGGACCGCGAGGGCCGCCTCACCGTCATCGACCACGAGGACGAGCACCAGTGGACCCGCCGCAGCCAGGGCGAGCACGCCTGGATGGTCCGGGCCGACGACCGCGCCGTCTACCACGGCCACGACCGGGGTGTGACGGCCTACGCACCCGACGGCGGGGGCGAGTTGTGGCACACGCCCACGCGCGGCGGTGTGCTGTTCGGCTGGCAGGAGGACGACACCGTCTACGCGGGGACGTCGCACCGCGTGGTGCAGCGGCTGTCGAAGGCGACCGGCACCGTCGAGGCCACCTACGCCTGCGACAGCGCCGTGTACTCGTGTGCCACCTCCCCGGGTGGACGGTTCGTCTTCGCCGGGGACTCCGCGTCGTCGGTGTACTGCTTCGACCGGAACGGCACGCGGCTGTGGAAGCTCGGCACGGGCGGCGGCTCGGCCCTGTCGATGCAGTACCGCGACGAGCGGCTCTACCTGGTGACCACGGACGGTTCGCTGGTGTGCGTGGACGCGAGCGAGGCGGCCGTCACCGCGGCGCAGCAGGGCACGGTGCCGGTCGTGCGGGACGTCAAGCTCGCCGCGGCCCTGCCCACCTACGCGCCGGCGACGGCCGCGGCGGCGGTGACCACCGTCGAGCGGGCTCCCTCCGGCGCCATCGTCGTCGAGTGCGTGCAGAGCGAGGGCCGCCTGCGCGTCCACGTCGTCTCCGAGGGCTACGACGAGTCCTGGAAGGTGCAGTTCCCGCGGGCGATACGGGAGCCCGGGGCGCGCTACGTCGTGGACGCGCTGCACCCGGCGGCCGGCGGCTTCTACCGGGTGCGCGGTGAGATCCGGCGGCTGCTGTGACCGTCACGCACACCGTCCGGCGCACGCCGCGGGGTTCCCCGCAACAGGACCGGGGAACCCCGTTCACGGCCGGCGCGGGGTCAGATGCCGCAGGTCGGCGCGGACCAGTACTGGCTGCTGCGGTGGTCGACGTGGGTGTGGTCGTCGTGCCCCGGGTAGCCGGGGCCGAGGATGCCGCGGAAACCATGGTGGCGGGCCTGCTTGGCCAGGGTGCACAGGGAGTGCGGCCCGGCGCCGAGGTCGGCCCCGTCCCCGTACAGATGACGGCTGCTGCTCGCGCCGCCCACGGCGTCGTTGCAGGCGTAGGAGCGGAAGCCGCTGGTGACGGTGAGCGGCCGGTCGCCGAGCGCGTGCCGCATGGCCTCCAGCTTCCACATCGTGCGCAGGGCGTTGGCCTTGGCTGTCGCGGCGCTGACCGCGCCGCCCGACCAGGTGGAGTTGCAGCGGTTCAACTCGCCGTAGGAGAAGTGGACCGGCGTGCAGTCGTCGTCCTGGAGGGCGTAGAGCTTGTTGTAGGTGTTGGCGCCCGCCACGCCGTCCGCGGTCAGGCCGTAGGCCGACTGGAAGCGCTTCAGCGCGGCCACCGTGGCCGGCCCGAACGCGCCGTCGGCGGCGAGCACCGAACCGTAGCCGGGGTAGCCGCCGAGCCGGATCTGGAGCTGGGTGACATCGGCGCCCGAGGCCCCTTGCGACAGGGTGCGGTTCCAGGTGTAACAGCCGTCGGCGTGCGCGGTGCCCGCGGTGACGACGGTTCCCGCGACCACGGCAGCCATGAGCATGACAATCGAGAGGAGGAGGCGTACAGCGCGTCTGAGCATGTGGGTTCCGTTTCGTGACGAGTCGTTCGGCTGAGGGACGAGCCATGTGACGCGCGTCAACCATGGGGCACACGACCGGCCGGGCGCAAGGTCCCGGCCACGCGCGCATGAGGCGAACCCGTGAGCCCTGTACGCGCCCCCGGACCCGTACGGACAATGCAGTGCCCGTGATCACTTCGAAGTCCCGTGCACCGACGCCCCGTCGAGGAAAGCAGGTCGACCGTCGTGCTGTTGCGTCTGCCCACCACTTTGTCCGAAGCACAGCGGTACCTGGCCGAGGGAGCGGTGCCCGTCGGCGGAGCCACCCTGGTGTGGGCCCTGTGGCAGCGGGACGGATTCCCCGAGCAGGCCATGTCCCTGCGCGCGCTGCCCCAGGCCAACCTGATAGAGCGTGAGGCGCTGGGCGCGGCCGTCCTGCTGCACCAGGTGGACGACCGGGTGCCGGAGGTGCTGCGCCGGGCCGCCTCCACCGTGGGCACGGGCGCCGTACGCCGGACGGCCACCGTCGGCGGCAACATCGTGGGCAGCACGCTGCGTTGCCTGCTGCCCGCGGCGCTGGTGCTGGACGCGCGGGCGACCGTGCTGGACGGGGACGGCGCGTACGAGACCGACCTGGCCGAGGTGGTGGCCAAGCGCCATCTGCTGCTCGGCCTGCGCTGGCGCGACCCGGTGGTCAGCGGCTACCACAAGGCGGACGGCGAGGCGGGCGGGGAGCCGCCCCTGGTCGTCACCACCGCCGTGCACGCCGGGGGCGACGGCCGGCACCGTCTCCTCGTCGCCGTGCGCGACGGCTACGAGGTGATCAGCGAGACCACCCCCTGCCACCCCGACCCCGAACGGGTGCTGCAGGGCCTGGACCGGACGGCGCTGGGATCCCTGCCGGCCCAGGCGCGGGACGCGGTGCGCCGGGAGGTGAACGGGATCCTGGACGCCCTCGCCGGCCACTGACGCCGACGCGCGCCGCCCGGGCCGGGCCGGGGGCCGGCCGGGGCCTTCCGGGCGGCGGCCGGTGCGTCACGGTCAGTCGACGGGCCAGGTGTGCACCGGGGCGTTGAGGTGCATGAAGTCGATGTACTGCTGCGTCATGCGCCGCAGCGCCTCGTGGCGGCCGCAGTGCGCGGAGGCGTCGATGTGGTGGAACATCTCCTTCTGCCACACGGCTCCGTTGCGGCCGGTGACGCAGCGCTGCTCGATGATGCCGAGCAGCGGCTCGCGCCAGGCCTCGTCCATGCCGGAGCGCTCCAGACCCCGGTGGGCCAGCGGCAGCAGCCGCCGCAGGACGAGTTCGGCCGCCGGCACCTCGCCCATCCCGGGCCAGTAGAGCCGGGCGTCGATGCCGTAGCGCGCCGCCGTCCGCAGGTTGTCCTCGGCGGCCGAGAAGGACATCCGGGACCACACCGGCCGGTCCTCCTCCACCAGGGCGCGGGTGAGCCCGTAGTAGAACGCGCCGTTCGCGAGCGTGTCGGCGACGGTCGGGCCGGCGGGCAGCACCCGGTTCTCCACCCGCACATGCGGTTTGTCGTGGGCGACGGCGTAGACCGGGCGGTTCCAGCGGTAGATCGTGCCGTTGTGCAGGGTGAGTTCGGCGAGTTCGGGGATGTCGCCGCGGGTCAGCGTCTCCACGGGGTCCTGTTCGTCGCACAGGGGGAGCAGGGCCGGGAAGTAGCGCAGGTTCTCCTCGAAGAGGTCGAAGACGCTGGTGATCCAGCGCTCGCCGAACCACACCCGGGGCCGTACCCCCTGCACCTTGATCTCCTGCGGGCGGGTGTCGGTGGCCTGCTCGAACAACGGGACGCGGGTCTCGTGCCACAGCTCCTTGCCGAACAGGAAGGGCGAGTTGGCCGCGAGCGCCACCTGCACCCCGGCGATCGCCTGGGCGGCGTTCCAGTAGTCGGCGAACTGCTCCGGGGACACCTGGAGGTGGAACTGGGTACTGGTGCACGCGGCCTCCGGGGTGATGGTGTCCGCGTAGGTCCGCAGCCGGTCGATGCCGGTCACCTCGATGTGCAGGTCCTCCCCGCGCGCGGCGAAGATCTGGTCGTTGAGCAGCCGGTAGCGCGGGTTCTCCGACAGGGCTCCCTCGCCGACGTCCTCCTGCCGCAGGGTGGGGAGGACGCCCGTCATGATCAGACGGGTGCCGATCGACCGGGCGCGCCGCTCCGCGTGGTTCAGCGCGGCGCGGATCTCGGACTCCCAGGCGTCGGGACCGCCCGCGGTGAGACGGCGAGGCGGGATGTTGATCTCGAGGTTGAAGCGGCCCAGCTCCGTGGACCAGGCGGGGTCCGCGATCGCCTCCAGGACGTCGGAGTTGCGCATCGCGGGTTCGGCCCGGTCGTCGACCAGGTTCAGCTCGATCTCCAGTCCCACCTGGGGCCGTTCGGCGTCGAAGCGCGACTCGCGCAGCATCTGCGCGAACGCCTCGAGGCACTCCTGCATCTTGATCCGGTAGCGGCGGCGGTCCTCGCGGGTGAAGGTGAGCGCCGGGACGTCCCGTCCCATCGGTCTCCTTCCGGCAGTTCTCGTCCTCGGAACCTGACCACCCCAGCGTCGCATCAGCGGCCGACTCCGACCACGTGAGACGGCTGCGGTCCGTGACCACCGTGTGGGTGTTTTTCGTTGACAACAAAGTGTTCATCGGTGAGGCTCGTCCCATGTCCTCGATCTCCGAACAGCCCACGGACCCCTTCACACCACCGAGTTCCGACGCGGCCCGAGCGCAGCGGGTGCACGCCTCCCTGTTCCGCATCGCCGAGCGGCACGCCGCCACGGACGGGCAGCGCCGCCGGCAGACCCACCCCGGCGTCATCAGCCCGCACGAGGCGGTCCGGCTGGTGGCGTTCCTGCTCAGTGGCGCCGCCCTGCTCGAGGACGGTGAACCCGAGGTGGACCGCGCGGACATCACCGCCGCGCTGAGCCTCGTCCCCCGCGCCCGCGGCGAGATGGACGAACTGGAGGCCGGTCTCCTGCGGATGGCGCGCGGACGCGGCATGACCTGGCCGGAGATCGCCTTCGGCCTCGGCCTGCGCAGCCCGCAGGCCGCCAGACAACGCTACGAGCGCCTGGCCGGCCGCACCGACGCCGAGTTGGACGCGGACCCGGACGCGGACCCGGACGCGGGCGAGCGGTAGTCGCGCGGAGCACCCGGCACGGTCACCCTGCCGCCGGCGACACGGCGACACGGCGACACGGCGCCGGTCCGGCGCAGGGTGGGCCGCGCCGGGGCAGGCCGGCGCCGGGCACCCAGCCGGCGCCAGGTGCCGTGCCCCGGAGGATGTCCCCGGCGCCCCGGTCACCCCTCGTGGGCCGGCTCGCCCACGGCCCGGGCCGCCTGCCGCCAGGCGGCGGTGACCGCCCGGTGGGCCGTCGCCGTGCCGGCCGACGTCCCCGGCGGCAGGTAGAGGGATCGGCCGATGTGGACGTGGAAACGCGGGCGGCGCAGCGGGGCGGTGAGTACGCCGGCCAGTTGTCTCGCGACCGGTCCGGAGGCCAGCCGCCGGGCTCCGGCCTGGCCCACGGGAACGACCGCGGCGCCCGTGGCGGCCGTCAGCCGTGCGAGACCGGTGCGGAAGGGCCGCGGCGCGGCACAGGTCGCGCCCTGGCGCACGGGCAGCCCTCCTTCGGCGTAGATGAGCACATGCCGTCCCGACCGCAGCGCCTCGGCCGCGGCCCCGAGCGCGTCCGCGGCGCGGGCGGATCCGCGGTGGACGGGGACGTGCCCGCCCTTCGCCAGGGCGCGCCCCAGCACGGGCACGCGCCACAGCCCCGCCGTCGCCAGCACGACCGGTGTCACCCCCGCCCCGCGCAGGGCGGCCAGCACGAGGGCGGGATCGGCCACCGAATCGTGGTTGGCGACGAAGACACTGCCGGGGGTGAACGGACCCTCGGCCTCGTGAGTGACGGTGAGCCGTCCGAACAACGGCAGCAGAACGGCGGCGGCACGGCTGAGCAAGGGATGTCCTCTCCGGCAGACGGGAACCTCGCTCGTCAGCTTGGTGCGCGGCCGGCGTCCCGCGCCTGAGTACGCGTACTCGGATCGACGCCCCCGCCTGCTCGTCCGCCTGCCCGGGGGCGCATCACCTCGCCGGGCCCCGGGTACCCGGCCCGTCCTCGCGCGGATCCGCCGCGCCGTTCCCTCACGGGAGGCCGCCATGGCCTACCTCGGCCCGATCGAACTGCAGAAGGCCCTCAAGGGCGCCCACTGCCCCGCCGCCCGGTGAGAACCGAAGGACGGTACCGCGATGACCGAGTACGAACGTTCACGCACGATGTCCGTAGAGCCCGAGCAGGTCTTCGACCAGGTGGCGGACGTCGGCCGGATGGGTGACTGGCTGCCCGAGGCCCTGCATGTGCACGCCGAAGAGCTGCCCGCCGTCACCGTGCACGAGGACCGTTCCGACGAGGACACCTCCGCGCTGCTGCGCGCCCGGCGGGAGCAGATGCGGCTCGAATGGGGCACGCGTGACCAGGGCGCCTACACGGGCTGGCTGCAGGTCGCCGGGATCGGCAGCGGAGCCAGCGAGGTCACGGTGCACCTCTCCTTCTTCGACGGCAGTCACGACCCGGGGGAGAAGGCCGTCGGCGACGCCCTGGACACGAGCCTGCGGCGCCTGGAGGAACAGGTACGGCCGCGCGACGACGCCGGCTGACCGCGCGGCGCTACCAGTGGGCGGGGCGGTCCAGCGAGGGGGACAGCCGGGTGGCCGTGTCACCCCTGGCCGCGTTCAGCTGCGCCTGGGTGAGGAACAGGGCGCCGGTGAGGTCGGCTCCGCTCAGGTCGGCGTCGCGCAGATCGGCCCCGATCAGGTCGGCGTCGCGCAGGTCGGCCCCGCTGAGGTCGGCGGCGACGAGCAGGGCCCCGCGCAGGCTCGCCCCCCTGAGGCCGGCACCGGCCAGCCGGGCGCCGACCAGGTCGGCGCCGCGGTGGTTCCTCTTCCGGCCCGGGACCTCGGCCCGGGCGAGGTCGCCGGCCCGCAGCAGCAGTGCGTTGACCTCGCCGCGCAGCGCGTTCATGTCGAGCCCGGTGATCGACTCGGCGCTGCCGCGGGTCAGTTCGTCGAGGCGGGCCAGCGCCCGCCGCAGCTCCTTGTGGACGGGCCGGGCCGGGGCCAGGCCGAGGGCCTCGGTGACGTACCAGAGCAGCTCGTGCAGCTGCCGCATGACGGGGAAGACCTCGAACATGGAGCGCGCCGTCTCCGGCGCCCGGCGCCAGTCGGTGCCGCCGAAGGTGAGCTGTGACACCTTCTGCCCGGCACCGAAGCAGTCGAAGACGGTGCAGCCGGGGTAGCCCCGGTCGCGCAGCCGCGCGTGGATGTCGCAGCGGAAGTCCGCCCGGAGGTTCGCGCACGGACGGCCGGCGGGTTTGTCGGCCGCGAAGTCGGCGGATCGGGCGAAGGGCAGGGACACGCAGCACAGGCCGAAGCAGTCGGAGCAGTCGGCCCGCAGGTCCCGGCGTGCCCCGCGGCCGTGCGCCCGGTGCTCCTGCGCGTCGCCGTCCCCGGCCCCGCGTTCCGTCCGGCGTCCGCCGCCCGCCCGGCCCGTACCGTCCCGCCGGTCCTCGCGCTCCTGGCCGTGCGCGGCGCGCTTCCCGCCCTGCCCGCCCGCGGACGGGGACCGCTCGCGCCGTCCGGCGGGGGAGGGCCGTCCGCGGTCCCCGGAGGACGAGGGGACTCCGTGCTGTGGCGACACCCGGCTGCGCTCCTGTCGGCCGATGAGCACCGCCCGCCGCGGCGCTGTGGGATCGGCGTTCATTCTCGCAGGCGCCCCGGTCGGAGGAGCGTCAGGGGCGCCCGGTGAGATAGCCGCCCATCGAGGTGAAGTACTCGGTCGCGCCCAGCTCCCGGCCGTCCTCGGTCCGTACGCGGGTGACGGCCAGGCCGTGGTTGCGGCCGGTGCGGGCGTCGGCACCGGCGACGATCACCACGCCGTCGCCCTCGCGGTAGAAGACGCGGCCGGGTGTGCCGCCGTAGCGGCCCCGGGACACCACGGCGGAAAGGATCTCCAGGCGCCGGCCCCTGTGGAAGGTGAAGGCGCTCGGGTACGGGGCGGACTGTGCCCGCACGAGGCGTTCCAGGTCCTCGGCGGGCCACGTCCAGTCGATGCGGATGTCCTCGTCGGACCGCTTGTGGAAGAAGCTGGCCAGGGAGCGGTCCTGCTTGGTGAACTCGGTCCGCCCGGAGGCGATCAGGCCGAGGGCGCCCGTGGTGACGGGGGCGATCAGGTCGACGGTCTTGTGGAACAGGTCGGTCGCGGTGTCCGCCGGACCCACCGGAACCGCCTGCTGGAGGACGATGTCCCCGGCGTCGAGTTCCTCGTCCATCAGGTGCGCGGTGACGCCGACTTCGGACTCGCCGTTGATGAGGGCCCAGATGAGGGGGGAGAAGCCGGCGTACTTCGGCAGCAGCGAGTCGTGGACGTTCAGCGTGCCGTGGCGGGGCAGGCCGTAGATGCGCGGCGGGATCCAGGTACGCCAGTTGTTGGCGACGATGATGTCCGGGTCGGCGTCCTTGAGCCGGGCGAACAGCTCCTCGTCGTCGGGGCGGTTGCGGATCAGGACGGGGATTTCGTTCTCCTCGGCGAGGTCGGCGACCGAGTCGCTCCAGATCTTCTCGTAGGCGTGCTCGCTCCTGGGATGTGTCACCACCAGCACCACGTCGTGCTCGGAATCCAGCAGGGCGCGCAGGGTGCGATGGCCCCAGGTCTGATAGCCGAACATGACGACCCGCATCCGGTTCCTCCTCAGGCAGGGAATGGCCGCCGCCAGTAAAGCAAGGCTCACCTAACCTGGCAACGGGGCATATCTGAAACGGGTTTGACGGTCCGTCAGATAATCGAGCTTGCGTACTGTACCGTTTTGTCCTGTCGACAGGTGTGCAGCCTAAGCTTAGGCTTCCCTAAGTTCCGCGGGTCCGCTGTTCCGTCGGCGCGCCCTTCCTCCCGTAATTCCGACGCCGGACCTCCGGCCGCCCGTACGAATGGGAGTGACATGGCTCAGGTTCTTCCCGGCGACGCACCTCTGGTCCACGACCTCATAGGCATCGGCTTCGGGCCGTCCAACGTGGCCCTGGCGATCGCGCTCAGCGAGCACAACGCACGTGCCGGAAGGCGGGACGCGGTCACCGCCCACTTCTTCGAGCTCCAGCCGGCCTTCGGCTGGCACCGGGGCATGCTGATCGACGACGCGACGATGCAGGTGTCCTTCCTCAAGGACCTGGTGACCCTCCGCAACCCGACCAGCGAATTCAGCTTCCTGAGCTATCTGCAGAGCAAGGGACGGCTGATCGACTTCGTCAACCACAAGAACTTCTTCCCGCTGCGCAGGGAGTTCCACGACTACTTCGAGTGGGCGGCGGCGAAGGTCGACGACATGGTCTCCTACGGCCACGAGGTCGTCGCCGTGGAACCCGTCCTGCGCGAGGGCGTGGTCGAGTACCTGGACGTGACGGCACGGTCGGGGGACGGGCTCGTGGTGCACCGGGCCCGCAACCTGGTCATCGGCACCGGACTGCGTCCGCGCATGCCGGAGGGGGTCGAACGCTCCGACCGCGTCTGGCACAACTCCGACCTGCTCGCCAAGGTGGACGCCCTGGAGGACACGCACCCCTCCCGCTTCATCGTCGTCGGTGCCGGTCAGAGCGCCGCCGAGAACGTGGCCTACCTGCACCGCCGCTTCCCCGCTGCCGAGGTGCACGCCGTCTTCTCCCGCTACGGCTACAGCCCCGCCGACGACAGCCACTTCGCCAACCGCATCTTCGACCCCGAGGCGGTGGACGAGTACTTCGCCGCCCCCGAGGACGTCAAACGCAAGCTGATGGGCTATCACGGGAACACCAACTACTCGGTGGTCGACATCGATCTCATCGAGGACCTGTACCGGCGGGTGTACCAGGAGAAGGTGCTGGGCACCGAACGGCTCCGCTTCCACAACGTCTCCCGGCTCGCCGGCGTCGTCGAGACACCGGAGAAGGTGCGGGCCACCGTCGTCTCCCTCGTCACCGGCGAGCGGACCGCCCTCGACGCCGACGTCATCGTCTACGGCACGGGGTACCTGCCCGCCGACGGCCTGGCCCTCCTCGGCGAGACCGCCGGCCTCTGCCACCGCGACGACGAGGGACGTGTCCGCGTCGAGCGGGACTACCGCGTGGCGGCCCGGCCCGAACTGCGCTGCGGCATCTACCTGCAGGGCGGCACCGAGCACACCCACGGCATCACCTCGTCGCTGCTGTCCAACATCGCGATCCGGGTCGGCGACATCCTGGACTCGGTCCTCGACCGTGGCCCGGCCTCCTCCGGCCTGCCCCGTCCCCTCACCGACGGCATCGGCACCTCCCGGTAGACCGGTCCGCCGAGGTCCGGCCCCCACACCGCCGCGCACCGCCCGGGTCGTCGCACCCGGCAGGCGCGGCACCCCTGTGAAACCCCGTGAAAGGAACCAACGTGTCCACTGGAACACGCCGCGCGCCGACGCGGACCGCCGCACTCCGCACGAGGACGGCGGTGGCCGCCGTCGCCGCGCTCGTTCTGACCGCCTGTGGGGGCGGGACCGGCGACTCCTCCTCGGCGAAGGACGCTTCGTCCCCGGCCGGGGCGGGCGCCCGGTCCGCGGCGTTCCCGGTCACCGTCGCGCACAAGTACGGCAGCACCACCATCGAGAAGGAGCCGGAGCGGATCGTCACGCTCGGCCTGTCGGACCAGGACGCGGTCCTGGCACTCGGCGTCAAGCCGGTCGGCGCCGTCGACTGGTTCAAGGAGAAGCCGTACGGCAAGTGGCCCTGGACCAAGGACCTCTGGGGCTCCGACACGCCCGAGATCGTCGGCGAACGCGACGAGTACAACATGGAGAAGATCGCCGCCCTCGAGCCCGACCTGGTCATCGCCCAGTACTCCGGCATGAAGAAGGAGCAGTACGACACGCTCTCGCAGTTCACCAAGGTCGTCGCCCAGCCCAGGGACCACCCGGACTACGGTGCGCCCTGGGAGACGACGACCCGCCGGATCGCCACCTCCCTGGGCAAGGAGAAGCAGGCCGAGAAGCTGATCAGGGGCATCGGCGCCCGGTTCGAGGCGGTCCGCGAGGAGCACCCCGAGTTCGCCGGCCTGACCCTGGCCGTCGCCGACAGCTTCGAGGCCGGAAAGTACTCGGCGTTCACCGGGACCGACCCCAAGGCGATCTTCTTCGAGGAACTCGGCTTCAAGCTGAAGCCGGAGATCGACAGGCTGGCCAAGCCCGGCTGGAACGTCGCCGAACTCAGCGCGGAGAAGCTCGACGTGCTCGACGCCGACCGCCTGGTCTGGGTCACCTCCGGCACCGACGCCGACGACCGCATCAAGGCGGAGGCGTTGTACAGGAAGCTGAAGGTCAGCCAGGAGGAGCGCGACCTGTTCGTGCCCTACCAGGACCCGGACGTCGGCGCGGCGTTCTCCTTCAACACCGTCCTGTCGATCCCGTACGCGATCGAGGAGATCACCCCGCTGCTCACGGCCATCGAGTAGGGCCCGCGGGAAACACGGTTGTCCCCTCGCGGCCCGGCCCCGGGGGCGAGAGCCCGCCGACGCGCACCGCGGGGGCCGGGCGGCGGACCGACGCGCCCGCCGCCGGACTCCGCACCGTCCCACGACCGCTCACCGACGCACATCAGGGAAGGGCTCTCCTACGATGTTTGACGCCGAGTCGGACCGGACGACCGAGGCCGCGATGCCCCTGACGGGCGGGCAGTCCGGCATCTGGCTCGCCCAGCAGATCGAGCCGGACAGCTCGGCCTACACCCTCGCCTTCGTCCTCGAACTGCGCGGCGGCGTCGACCCCGTACGCCTGGCGGCCTCGGTCCGCCGGGCCGTCGCGGAGGCCGAGGCCCTCCACGTGCGCGTCACCACCGACGGGGACGGGCCGCGGCAGACGGTCCTGCGGGCCCCCGTCGACGTGCCCGTCCTCGACCTCCGCGACGAGACCGACCCGGTCCGGGCGGCCACCGCGTGGATGGACGCGGACCGCGACCGGCCCGCCGACCTCACGGGCGGTCCGCTGTTCGCCCAGGCCGTCATCCGGCTCACCGACGACCATGTGCTCTGGTACCAGCGCTACCACCACATCCTCGTCGACGGCATGGGCGTCGCCCTCATCACACGCCGCGCCGGTGAGCTCTACACGCGCGGCGAGCGGGCGCCCGCCGCCGACGACCGGTCGCTGTCCCGCCTGGTCGCCGCCGACCAGGCCTACCGTGCCTCCGGACGGCACCGCGCGGACCGCGCCCACTGGCTCGACCGGATGTCCGGCCGCCCGGAGCCCGTGCGCCTGCTCGAGCGCGCCCCGGCGCCGATGACGCGGCGCAGAAGGCGCTCCACCCTGCTCGACGCACGGACCACCGCCCGGCTGGACGCCGCCGCCCGCGGCGCGGGCGTCCGGCTCTCCCGCCTGCTGGTCACCGCCGTCGCCGCCTACCTGCACCGGGTCAGCGGCGCACCGGACCTGGTCCTCGGCCTGCCGGTCACCGCCCGCCCGGACGCGGCGACGGCGACCGTGCCGGGCATGGTGTCCAACGTCGTACCCCTGCGGGTGCCCGTCCGCCCGCACACGACCGGAGCCGAACTCGCCGCCGCCGTGGCGCGGATCGTCGCCGAGGCCGTCGAACACGGGCGCTACCGGGCCGAGGACCTGGCCCGCGACCTCGGACTGGCCGGCGGAGTGGCCGAACTGGTCGGGCCGACGGTCAACGTCCTCCCCGGCACCGCCGACCTGCCCTTCGCCGACCACGCCGCCGAACTCCACCCGGTGTGGCTCGGCCCGGCCGCCGACCTGGCCTTCACCTTCGCCCAGGCACCGGACGGACAGGGCATCCGGGTCCACCTCGACGCCGACGCCCAGGTCTGCGGCGAACCCGCACTGCGCGCGCACGAGCGCCGCTTCCTCACCCTGCTGGACACCCTGGCCGGGGACCTCCACCTGCCCCTCGGACGCATCGACCTCACCGACGGCGACGAGCGGCGCAGGCTGCTCGCCGAGTTCGGCGTGTCACCGCGCGAGGTGCCCGAACTGAGCTGGCCCGCCGCCTTCGAGCGGCAGGTCCACCGGGCGCCCGACGCCGTCGCGCTCGTCTGCGAGGACCGGGAACTGACGTACGCCGAGCTGAACGCCGACGCCAACCGGCTCGCCCGCCTCCTGGTCTCCCGCGGGGTGCGGGCCGAGGACGTGGTCGCCGTGGCCCTGCCCCGCTCGCCCGAACTCGTCGTCTGCCTGCTCGCCGTGCTGAAGACCGGCGCCGCCCACCTCCCCCTGGACGCCGACCACCCGCGGGACCGCATCGCCCACATGCTGTCCGACGCGGGGGCACGCACCGTCGTCACCGTGCACGCCCTGTCCGGGGAACTGCCCGCCGCCCCCGCGGTCACCCGCGTCCTGCTCGACGACCCGGCCACCACGCGGGAGCACGCCGCCCAGGACGCGTCGGACCTCTCCCTGCCGATCCCGCTCGACCGGGCCGCGTACGTCATCTACACCTCGGGCTCCACCGGCCGGCCCAAGGGCGTGGTCGTCACCCACGACGGCGTCGGCAGCCTCATCGCCACCGCCACCGACCGCATCGGCGTCGACCCGGGCAGCCGCGTCCTGCAGTTCGCCTCCGCCGGCTTCGACGTGACCGTCTGGGACCTGATCATGTCCCTGTGCGTGGGCGGACGGATCATCGTCGTCCCCGCCGAGCGCCGCGTCGCCGGGCCCGCCCTCACCGACTACATCGCCGAGCACCGCGCCACCCACATGATCCTGCCGCCGTCGCTGGTCTCCGCGCTGCCGCGGGACTGCGAACTGCCCCACGGCGCCGTCCTCGTCGTCGGCACCGAGGCGGTTCCCGGCGAGCTGATCTCCCGCTGGGCGGGACGGGTGAAGGTCGTCGTCGCCTACGGTCTCACCGAGGCCAGCGTCAACTCCACGCTCTGGCCCGCCGAACCCGGCCGGCCGGGGCCCGCCCCCATCGGCCGCCCCGACCCCAACACCCGCGCCTACGTGCTGGACGCGGCGCTGCGCCCGGTCCCCGTGGGCGCCGAGGGCGAGTTGTACGTCGCCGGGCGCGGACTGGCCCGCGGCTACCTCGGCAGGGCCGCGCTGACCTCGGAACGCTTCGTCGCCGACCCGTTCGGCCCGCCCGGCACCCGCATGTACCGCACCGGCGACCGGGTGCGCTGGGCCGCCGACGGAAACCTGGAGTTCCTCGGCCGCGCGGACGGCCAGCTGAAGATCCGGGGCCACCGGATCGAACCCGGCGAGGTCGAGAGCGCCTTCATGGCCTGCCCCGGCATCGCCCAGGCCGCGGTCCTCCCGCGTGAGGACCACCGGGGTGTCACCCGCCTGGTCGCCTACCTCGTCCCGGCGGCCGGGGGCGCGGACGCCGACGCCGCCGTGACGGCCGCGCGGGCCCGAGTGGGTGACCGGCTGCCGGACTTCATGGTGCCGTCGGCCGTCGTCGTCATCGACGGCCCCCTCCCGCTGACACCCAACGGCAAGCTCGACAGCCGCGCCCTGCCCGCCCCCCGCTGGACCGCCCTGAGCGGGGCGGACGCGCCCACCACCCCGGCCGAGACCACCCTCGCCGGCCTGTTCGCCGACGTCCTCGGCATGCCGTCGGCCGGCGTCCACGACAGCTTCTTCGAACTGGGCGGCGACAGCATCGTCGCGATCCGGCTCGTCAACCGCGCCCGCGCGGCCGGACTGGCGATCACCCCCCGGGACGTGTTCCGGCAACGGACCGTGGCGGCGCTCGCCCGCGCCGCCGACCAGGCCACGCCCGCCACGACGCCCGCACCCCCGGCGCGCCTGGACGAGGACGCCCTTCCGGTCTCCCCGCTCCAGGAGGGCTTCTTCTTCCACGCGCGCTACGACACCGGCGCCGACGACCCCTATCTCGTCCAGCAACTCCTCGACCTCGCGGGCCCGGTCGACCCGGAACGGCTGCGCCGGACACTGCAACTGCTGCTCGACCGGCACCCGTTGCTGCGGGCCTCGTTCCGCCAGCTGCCCGACGGCCGGGTCGTCCAGCGACTCGCGGAGCACCTGAGCCTGCCGTGGCGGGAGACCGACACCACCCGGGCCGCACTGGACGGCATACTGGCGGCGGACCGCGCCGAACGGTTCGACCTCGCCCGGCCTCCGCTGCTGCGGGCCACCCTGATCCGGGACGGCCGTCGCCACCGGCTCCTGCTCACCCTGCACCACATCATCGCCGACGGCTGGTCGCTCTCCGTCCTGCGGCGCGAACTGCTCGCCGCCCACCGGGGCGAGAACCTGCCGGAGCCCTTCGCCCCGCGCCCCTACCTGGCCTGGCTGGCCGGCCGGGACCGCGACGCGGCGCGCGCGGCGTGGCAGGGGGCGCTCGACGGGCTGCCGGGGCCGACCCGGCTCGCCGGCTCCCGCACCGCGGCGGCCGACGGGGACATGGCGCCCGCCCGGCCGGATCACCTCGACGTCCGGATGCCCGACGCCCTCACCGCCGACCTGACCGCCTGCGCCCGTGCCCACGGCCTCACCCTGAGCACCGTCGTCCACGGCCTGTGGGGGCTGCTCCTCGGCGGCCTGACCGGCGGCCGGGACGTCGTGTTCGGCACCACGGTGTCCGGGCGGGGCACCGGAGCCGCCGACCTGGACCGTGCCGTCGGCCTGTTCATCAACACCGTCCCAACCCGCGTGCGCCCGCGGCCCGACGAATCGCTCGCCGGGCTGCTGCGGCGCGTGCAGGACGACCACGCGGCCCTGCTCGACCACCACCACCTCGGTCTCGCCGACATCCAGCGGACCGCGGGCGGCGGCGAACTGTTCGACACCCTCGTCGTGTTCGAGAACCACCCGACCGCCGACCCGGCGCCCGACCACGGTGCGGACACCCTCGGCATCACGGGCGTCGACGTGCGTGACACGGTGCACTACCCCCTCGCGCTGATCGTCGAGCCGGAGGGCGGCCGGCTGCGGCTGCGGTTCAAGCACGACGCGGCACGGATCGACCGGCCGGTCGTGACCGACATCGCCGACCGGTTCCTGGCACTCGCACGCACCCTGGCGTCCGACCCCGGCCGCACGGTCGCCCGCACCGGCCTGCTCTCCCACCGCGAGCAGCGGCGCCTCACCGAACTCAACGCCACCGCGCACCCCGTGCCCCACGCCACCCTGGCCACCCTGTTCACCCAACAGGCGGCGCGCACCCCCGACGCCACGGCGCTCGTCTTCGAGGACGTCACGCTCACCTACGCCGAACTCGACCGGCGCGCCGAGGCACTGGCCCGGCGGCTGCGGGCGCGCGGCGCGGGCCCCGAGCGGTTCGTCGCCGTCGCCGTGCCACGGTCGGCGGAACTGGTGACCGCGCTGCTGGGCGTCCTCAAGGCGGGCGCCGCCTATCTGCCCGTCGACCTCGACTACCCGGCCGAGCGGGTCGCGTTCATGCTCCGCGACTCCGGGGCGCGCACCGTCGTGACCACCGCCGAAGCCGCCGGGCGGCTGCCGGAGGTACCGGAGCTCCAGCGCCTGCTCGCCGACGCCGACGAGGACGTCCCCGCCACCCGGGCGGAGCCCGCCGGCCCCGACCACCCCGCCTACCTGATCTACACCTCCGGCTCCACCGGACGCCCCAAGGGCGTGGTGGTCACCCACCGGGCGATCGTCAACCGCCTCGCCTGGATGCAGGGCGCCTACGGGCTCGCCGCCGACGACCGGGTGCTGCAGAAGACGCCGTCCAGTTTCGACGTGTCGGTGTGGGAGTTCTTCTGGCCCCTGGCCGAAGGCGCCACCCTCGTCCTGGCCCGCCCCGAGGGCCACCGCGACCCTGTCTACCTGGCCGGTCTCCTGCGCACCCGGCGCATCACCACGCTGCACTTCGTGCCGTCGATGCTGGCCGCGTTCCTCCGGGTCGTGGAGACGGGGGCGGGCGGACCCGACTGGGCGGCGAGCCTGCGCCGCGTCTTCTGCAGCGGCGAGGCGCTCACCGGCGCGGACGCGGCCCGCTGGCGGGACCTCACCGCCCGCCGCGGACGCGGCCCGGTCCCGCTGCACAACCTCTACGGCCCCACCGAGGCCGCCGTGGACGTGACGTACTTCCCGTACGACGGGGGCGCCGAGGTCACCGTGCCGATCGGCCGGCCGGTGTGGAACACCAGGCTCCACGTGCTCGACGCCTTCCTGCGCCCGGTGCCCGACGGGGTGCCCGGCGAACTCCATCTCGGCGGAGTCCAGCTGGCGCGCGCCTACCACGACCGTCCCGGACCGACCGCCGAGCGGTTCGTCGCCGACCCCTTCGGGGCGCCCGGCGCACGCATGTACCGCACCGGGGACCTGGTCCGGCGCCGCCCCGACGGCACCGTCGTCTACCTCGGGCGCACCGACCGGCAGCTCAAGATCCGCGGCAACCGGGTCGAACCGGGGGAGATCGAGGCCGCGCTGCGCGCGCTGCCGGGAGTAGCCCGGGCGGCCGTGACCGCCTGCGGCACCACGCTGACCGGATACGCCGTACCCGCGCCCGGCGCGGGTCCGCCGGACCCCGGGGCGCTGCGCGCGGCGCTCGCGGACGCCCTGCCCGCGGCGATGGTGCCGGGCGCCGTCGTCGTGATCGACGAACTGCCGCTGACCCCGAGCGGCAAGCTCGACGTCGACGCGCTGCCCGCGCCGTCCGTCGCCCCCGCGGCCGGCGGGCGCGCCCCCGCCGACGAGCGGGAGCGCGCCCTGTGCGACATCTTCGCCACCGTGCTCGGCGTGCCCGGCACCGGCCCCGACGACGACTTCTTCACCCTCGGCGGGGACAGCCTCACCTCCATCGCCGTCTCCACCCGGGCCAGGGAGCACGGACTCGCCATCGGCCCGCGCGACGTGTTCGAGTGCCGCACCCCCGCCGCACTCGCCGCCGCGGCCGGCCCGGTCGCCTCGGGACACGACGCCCGCGACACGCCACCGTCCACCGCGGCCGCCCCCGCCGTGAGCCTGCCGGCCACCGAGGCCGGGCAGGCCGCGGCCGCCCTGAGGGACGTACTGGCCCGGCAGGAGCGGTCCGGGGCCGCGGTCGATCCCGCCCTGCGCGCCCTGCTGGCCCAGCTCACCACGGGGGCCGGCACCCCACCGCCCCCCGGACCCCCCGTCCCGCCGGCCGGCCCCGGGCTCACCGCCGAGGAGACCGCCCGGGTCGAGGCCGCGGCCGGTGCCGCGGGGGTCGCGGACATCTGGCCGCTGTCCCCGCTGCAGGAAGGCATGTACTTCCACGCCACCTACGACGCCGGTGAGGCCCTCGACGTCTACCTCTCCCAGGAGACGCTGGACCTCGACCGCCGCGTGGACGCCGGCCGGCTGCGCGCCGCCTGCCGGTCGCTGCAGGCACGCAACACCGGCCTGCGCGCCGGGTTCCTCAGCGACGGCCTGTCCCGCCCCGTGCAGTTCATCGCGGACCGCGCCGAGATCCCGCTCGTCGAGCACGACCTGACCGGGCTGCCGGCCGGCGAACAGCGGGCCCGCACGGAGGAACTCCTCGCCGCCGACCGCCGCCGGCGCTTCGACCTGACCGCGCCGCCGCTCGCCCGCCTGCTCCTCCTCCACCTCGGCGACGGCCGGGACCGGCTGGTCGTCACCCACCACCTCATCCTGTGGGACGGCTGGTCCGCCTGGCTGTTCCTGGAGGAACTGTTCACCCTGTACGAGCGCGCCGGCGACGCCACCGGGCTGCCGGCCCCCGGCTCCTACCGGGACTACCTGACCTGGCTGGACCGGCAGGACACCGAGGCGGCCCTGACCGCGTGGCGCCGGGCGCTCGCCGGGTTCGACGAGCCGACCCTCGTCGCCCCGGCCGGGCGGGACGGCGGCCCCGTGATCCCGCAGGACTTCGACGCGACACTGAGCCGGGAGGCCGGCGACCGGCTGCGCACCGCGGCCCGACGGCACGGGATCACCCCGAACACCGTGCTGAACACCGCCTGGGCACTGGTGCTCTCGGCGCTGACCGGCCGCACCGACGTCGCCTTCGGGACGGCGGTGGCCGGACGGCCCGCGGACGTCCCCGACGCGGCCGGCATCATCGGCATGTTCCTCAACACCGTCCCGGCCCGCATCGCCTTCCGCCCCGGCGAACCCCTGCTCGACCTGGTGCGCAGAATCCAGTCCGAGCGCGCGGCGGTCATGCCGTACGAGTACCTGGGACTCGGCACCCTGCAGCAGGAGACCGGCCACCGCCGGCTGTTCGACACCCTGTTCGTGCTGCGCTCGGCCGACGGCGAGGAGCGGGCCGCCGCACTCCGGCAGCGGCACGGCATCACCGGCATGTCCAACGTGGACGGCACCCACTTCCCGCTCACCCTGATCGTCACCCCGGGAACGCGGCCGCGGGTGACCCTGGCGGCCCGTCCCGACCTGTTCGACGCCGGCACCGCGACAATGATCCTGGAGCGCTTCCAGACCGTACTGGGGCGGCTGGTCGACGCCCTCGCGGGACCGGACGCCGGCGCCGCCCGGACGGCAGGCGTCGACCTGCTGCTGCCGGCGGAGCGGGCCGCCCTGGCCGCCGCGCGGGAGACCTCCCGCGAACCGGTGCCCGACGACACCGTCGCCGACCTGCTCGCCGCCCAGACCGCCCGCACCCCGGACGCGGTGGCGGTGGTCTTCGGCGAACAGTCCCTGACCTACGCGGAGCTGGACGCCCGGATCAACCGGCTCGCCCGGCTGCTGCTCGCCCGGGGGGCCGGCCCCGAGCAGACCGTCGCGCTCGCCCTGCCCCGCTCTCCCGACATGGTCGCGGCCCTGTTCGCCGTGCTCCGCACCGGCGCCGCCTATCTGCCGCTCGACCTCGACCACCCCGCCGAACGGCTGCGCCTGATGGTGACCGACACCGGTCCCCTGTGCCTGGTCTCCACCACGGCCGTGGCCCCCGCCCTGCGCGACGGCACCGGACCGCTCGCGCCCGAACTGATCCTCGACGACCCCTGCGTGGCCGCCGAACTCGCCGCGCTCCCTCACGGCCCGGTCACCGACGCCGAGCGGCCGGCGTTCGCCCGCGGCGTGCCGGACCGGCTGGAACACCCGGCGTACATCATCTACACCTCCGGTTCCACCGGACGGCCCAAGGGCGTCGTCACCCCCTACCGCGGGCTGACGAACATGCAGCTCAACCACCAGCGGGAGATATTCGGCCCGGCCATCGCCTCCGCCGGGGGACGGCGGCTGCGGATCGCGCACACCGTCTCCTTCGCCTTCGACATGTCCTGGGAGGAACTGCTGTGGCTGGTCGAGGGCCACGAGGTGCACGTCTGTGACGAGGAACTGCGCCGGGACGCCGAGGCCCTGGTGGCCTACTGCGACCGGCACGGCGTCGACGTCGTCAACGTGACCCCGACCTATGCCCAGCTGCTCGTCGAGGAGGGCCTGCTCGAGCGGGACGACGCCGGGGGCAGGCACCGGCCCGCGCTGGTCCTGCTCGGCGGCGAGGCCGTCTCCGACACGGTGTGGACCTGGCTGCGCCGCACGGAGGGCACCTACGGCTACAACCTGTACGGGCCCACCGAGTACACGATCAACACCCTGGGCGGCTCCACCGCGGACAGCGCCACCCCGACCGTCGGCCTGCCCATCCGCAACACCCGCGCCCACGTCCTCGACACGATGCTCCGCCCGGTCCCGCCGGGCTGCCCCGGCGAGCTGTACATCGCCGGCACCGGACTGGCCCGCGGCTACCACGACCGTCCCGGCCTGACGGCGGAACGCTTCGTCGCCGACCCGTTCGGCGAGCCGGGCGAGCGCATGTACCGCACCGGCGACCTGGTCCGGCAACGGCCGGACGGTCTGCTGGACTTCCTCGGCCGCACCGACGACCAGGTGAAGATCCGCGGCTACCGCATCGAGCCGGCCGAGATCGCCGCCGCCCTGTCCGCACACCCCGGGGTCGCGCACGCCGCCGTCGTCGCGGCGCCGGCCGCCGGGACGAAACGGCTGGTCGGGTACGTGGTGCCGGAGGAAGGCACGGAAGCGGGGGAGGACCTGCTCCGGCGGCTCCGGGAACATCTGAAGGCGGGGCTCCCGGACTACATGGTCCCGTCCGCCCTCGTCCCGGTGGACACCCTGCCGCTGACCGTCAACGGCAAGCTCGACGTCAAGGCGCTGCCCGACCCCGGCCCCACCGGCACGGGCACCGCCCGGCCGCCCCGCACCCCGCACGAGGAGACGCTCCGCGCGCTCTTCGCCGACGTGCTGGGCCTGCCCCCCGAAGACATCGGCGTCGACAGCGACTTCTTCGACCTCGGCGGACACTCCCTGCTGGCCACCCGGCTGGTCAGCCGCGCCCGCGCCGCCCTCGACACCGAACTCGCCATCCGGGACCTCTTCGAGGCCCCCACGGTCGCCGAACTGGCCCGGCGCACCGCCCGCGCGGACACCCCCGCCCGCCCCGCGCCCACCGCCGGCGAACGCCCCGCCGAACTGCCGCTGTCCCACGCCCAGCAGCGGCTGTGGGTCGTCCAGCAGATCGAGTGCACCTCCGCCGCGTACAACTTCCCGCTGGTGGTACGGGTACGCGGGGCGCTCGACCGCACGGCGTGGCGCGCCGCCCTCACCGATGTGACGGCCCGCCACGAGGCGCTGCGCACCGTCTTCACCGAACGTGACGGCCGGGTCCACCAGCGCGTGCTGCCCGCCGACGGGGCCCGCCCGGTGGTGGAGCACCTGCGGGCCGCCGCGGACGAGGTGCCCGGCATCGTCGCCACCGCAATCGCCCGTCCGTTCGACCTCGCCCGCGAACTCCCCGTGCGGGCCACGCTGGTGGAGATCACGCCCGAGGACCACGTCGTCGTGCTGCTGCTGCACCACATCACCACCGACGAGTGGTCGGACCGCCCGTTCCTGCGCGACCTGGCCACCGCCTATCGCGCCCGCCTCGCCGGCCGGGCCCCGGACTGGCAGCCGCTGCCCGTCCAGTACGCCGACTACGCCCTGTGGCAGCGGCGGCTGCTCGGTGACCCCGCCGAGCCGGACAGCCTGGCCGCACGGCAACTGGCGTACTGGCGCACGACGCTGGCGGGAGCCCCCGAGGAACTCGAACTGCCCGCCGACCGGCCCCGGCCCGCGCGCCCGGCGTTCACCGGAGCCGCGCTGGACGTCGGGTTCGACACCGCGGTGCACGAAGGACTGCGGCGGCTCGCCCGGGACACCGGCGCCAGCATGTTCATGGTGGTGCACGCCGCCGTCGCCGCCCTGCTGCACCGCCTGGGCGCCGGGACGGACATCCCGCTCGGCGCACCCGTCGCGGGCCGCGGCGACCAGGCGCTGGACGACCTCGTGGGCTTCTTCGTCAACACGCTCGTGCTCCGGGCCGACCTCGGCGGGGACCCCACCTTCACCGAGTTGCTGGCCCGGATCCGCGAGACCGACCTGGCCGCCTTCTCCCACGCGGACGTGCCGTTCGAGTCGGTGGTGGAGACGGTCAACCCGGTCCGGTCGCTGTCCCGCAACCCGCTGTTCCAGGTGATGGTCGGCCACCACGTCCGCACGGGCGACGCGCTGGAACTGCCCGGACTGAGCGCGGAGTACCTGCCCTTCGAGGTCAGCTCGGCCAAGTTCGACCTGGTGCTCGGCTTCACCGAGCACCGGGGGACGGACGCCGGGCCGGGTTCGCTCCACTGCCGCCTGGAGTACGCCACCGAGCTGTTCGACCACGGGACCGCCGAACGGATCGGTGAACGGCTGCGCAGGCTCGTCGCCGCCCTGGCCGCCGCACCCGAACGGCCCCTCTCCCAGGCGGAGATCCTGTCCGCCGACGAACGGCGGCTGGTCCTGGAACGCTTCAACGACACCGACCGGGACGTCGAAGAAGCCTCCCTGCCCGACCAGTTCGCCCGGCGGCTGGCCGAGCGGCCCGACGCGGTCGCCGTCGTCGAGCGGTCCCGCACGGTGACGTACGCCCGGCTCGACGCGCGGGCCGACCGCATCGCGCGGTTCCTCGCCGCGCACGGCGTGGGGACCGAGAGCGTGGTCGGCGTGGCCGTGCCCTGCTCGGTCGACATGATCGCGACCGTGCTCGCCGCACTGAAGCTCGGCGCCGCGTTCCTGCCGCTGGACCTGGCGCACCCGGCCGACCGCCTCACCTACATGATCGAGGACTCGGGCGCCGCGCTCGTCGTCGGCAGCGAGCCGGTGGCCGGCAAGATCCCCGGCGTGCCCGGTGTCCCCGTGGTGCTGCTCGACGCCCCCGGCACCGTCACCGAGCTGGACCGGCTGCCCGGCACATCGCTGGACCGCGGTCCGATCGCGCTGGACGGTGCCGCGTACGTGATCTACACCTCCGGTTCGACGGGCCGGCCCAAGGGGGTCGTCGTCTCCCACGAGGGCGTCGCCAGCCTGGTCGCCACCGCCGTGGACCGGATGGGCCTGCGCCACGACAGCCGGGTGCTCCAGTTCGCCTCCGTCGGCTTCGACGTCTTCGTCTTCGAACTGGCCATGGCGCTGTGCCACGGCGGCCGGCTCGTACTGGTCCCCGAGGAGGCACGCGTCGCCGGACCGGCGCTCACCGACTTCCTCGCCGACCAGCGGATCACCCACATGATCCTGCCGCCGTCCCTCGTGTCGGCCCTGCCGCCCGGCTGCCGGCTGCCCGAAGGGTCCACCGTCCTGGTCGGCACCGAGACCGTCCCGCCGGACCTGTTCGAACGCTTCGGCGCCTCCGCCCACTTGATCTGCGCCTACGGTCTCACCGAGGCCACGGTCAACTCCACCCTGTGGTCCTCCCGGGAACACGGCGGCCGGCCGCCCGGCCGGGTCCCCATCGGCCGCCCGGACCCCAACACCCGTTGCTACGTGCTCGACGAGCACCTGCGCCCGGTCCCGCCGGGCGTGGCGGGGGAACTGTACGTCGCCGGGCGCGGACTGGCCCGCGGCTACCTCGGCAGGGCCGCGCCGACCTCCGAGCGGTTCGTCGCCGACCCGTTCGGGCCGCCCGGCGGCCGGATGTACCGCACCGGCGACCGCGCCCGCTGGCGGGCGGACGGCAACCTCGACTTCCTCGGCCGGGTGGACACCCAGGTGAAGATCCGCGGGTTCCGCATCGAACTCGGCGAGATCGAGGCCGTCCTCACCGGTCACCCCACGGTCGGCCAGGCCACCGTGACCGCCGACCGGGACGGGGACATCGTGCGCCTCGTCGGTTACGTCGTGCCCGAAGGCGGCGCGGAACCTGACCCGCAGGCGCTGCGCGCCCATGCCGCCGGGATGCTGCCCGAGTACATGGTCCCGGCCCTCGTCGTCCCGCTGGACGGACCCCTGCCGCTGACCCCCAACGGCAAGCTGGACCGCAGGGCGCTGCCCGCGCCGGACTGGTCCGCCATGACGGGCGACGCCCACCCCGCCACCGGGACGCAGGCCCGGCTCGCCGGGCTGTTCCGCGAGATCCTCGGACTGGACGGCATCGGCGTCCACGACGACTTCTTCGCGCTGGGCGGTCATTCGATGGCCGCGATGCGGCTGCTCGGCCGGATCCGCACCGAGTTCGGCGCGGAACTGAGCATCCGGGACGTCTTCGACGCACTGACCGTCGCCGGTCTCGCCACCAAGCTCGACGCCGCGGCCGCCGCCGGCCGGCCCGCGCTGCGCCCGGCCGCGCGCGGCGCCGCGGTCGACGCCGGCCGGCCCGTCGCGCCGGTCCAGCGCGCGCAGTGGGACGCCCACCGGCGCGACGCCCGCCACGACCACGCCCTGGTCCTGAGCTCCCCGGGCGGACTGGACGCCGCCGCGCTCGCCGCCGCGCTGGCCGATGTGACGGCCCGGCACCAGCCGCTGCGCACGGCGTTCACCGAACGCGACGGCACGGTGTTCCCCCGCGCGGTCGAACCCCCCGGCCTGGAGGTCGAGCGGTGCGCCGGCCTCGACCGGCGCCTGGCCGAGCTCACCGCCGAGGAGGCGGACCCGACGCGCCGGGCACCCTGGCGGGCCCGCCTGCTCACCGCCCCGGACGGCCGCCAGGCGGTCCTGCTGACCCTGCACTACCTCGCGGCGGACGAGTGGTCGGTGGTGCCCCTGCTGCGCGACCTGTCCACCGCGTACGCGGCCCGCTCCGAGCACCGGGAACCGGCGTGGGAGCCGCTGCCGGTGACGTACGCCGACTACACCCGCTGGGCCCACGACACGCTCGGCGACCTCGCCGACCCGGACAGCCGGGGCGGCCGGCAGCTCGACTACTGGCGGCGCACGCTGAAGGACGTCCCCCGTACGCTCGCCCTGCCGGCGGACGGGCCGCGGCCCGCCGGCACGGTCCGCCGGCACGCCGGCCATGTCGGCTTCGTGCTCGACGAGCGGCTGCACGCCGACGTGGACCGGCTGGCCCGGACCACCGGCACCAGCATGTTCATGGTGCTGCACTCCGCCCTGGCGGCCCTGCTCACCGCCCACGGCGCGGGCACCGACCTTCCCATCGGCACGGTGGTCGCGGGCCGCACCGACGACCGGCTCACCGATCTCGTCGGCTGCTTCCTCAACACGCTCGTGCTGCGCACCGACACGGCGGGCGATCCCGCCTTCTCCGAACTGCTGGCCCGGGTACGGGAGACGACGCTCGGCGCCCTCGACCGGCAGGACGTCCCGCTCGACGAGGTGGTTCGCGCCACCGGCCTGCCGCCCGGGGGACCCCAGGTCATGGTGGTCCACCACGAACAGGCCGACCTGGCACGGCTGGAGGGCGGACTGGGCACCCTGCGGGCCGTCCCCACCGGTACGGCGCGGGCGGAGCTGACCCTCGGCTTCCACGAGCCGCGCGGCGCCGGCCCGGTGCACTGCGCGCTCGTCCACGACACCGGCCTGCTCGGCGCGGCCACGGCGCGGCGGCTCGCCGACGGCCTCCTCGCCCTGCTGCGCAACGCGGCGGCCGACCCGGAACGACCCCTCTCCGAACTGAACACCACCCCGTCCACGAGGAGTGACCACGCATGACGACGAACCCGTTCGAGGACCCGCAGGGCCGGTTCCTGGTGCTGGTCAACGACGAGAACCAGCACTCGCTGTGGCCGTCCTTCGCGGAGGTGCCGGCCGGCTGGCGGGCGGCCTTCGGCGAGGACACCCGCGAAGCCTGCCTCGCCTACGTGGAGACCCACTGGACCGACTTGCGCCCCGCGAGCCTGGCGGCACGCCGGGACTGAGCCGCTCCGCGGACCGGCCGCCCCCGGGGCATGCCGCACCGCCGGCGGCCGGTCCGCACCCGACGCGACCGGAACCCGGCCCGCCGCTCCGGCTGCGCCGCGAAACCCCCGCCGGACGCGCCCCGAGCCGGGCCACCGGGAGCGCCGGCGTGGCATCGCCGCGACAGGCGGTTGCGAGACCTCGAGCCCGTACGGGCCGCACGGGACCGCCCGGGTCCGCTCGCGCCGCGCTCCCCGCCGCCCCGGACCGGGAGCCGGCCGACGGGCCCTACGCCTCGTCGCCCTCCACCGGCGCGGCCTTCCCCGGGCGGCTGTCCGACCAGGCCGCCCACAGGGCGGCGTAGTGCCCGCCCGCCGCCACCAACTCCTCGTGCGCGCCGGTCTCGACCACCCGGCCCCGGTCCAGGACCACGATCCGGTCGGCGGTCGCGGCCTGGGGCAGGCGGTGCGCCACCAGCAGGCCCGTGCGCCCCTCCAGGGCCTTCGACGCCGCCGTCTCCAGCACGCGCGCGCCCGCGCTGCCCGCGTCCGCCGTCGCCTCGTCCAGGATGGCGACCGGCGGGTCGGCCAGGACCAGCCGGGCCAGCGCCAGATGCTGGGCCTGGGTCGCCGTCAGCCGGTGCCCGCCCTCGCCGACGACCGTGTCCAGGCCGTCCGGCAGCGCCTCGGCCCACTCCAGGGCGCCCACCGTGTCCAGCGCGGCCCGCAGCTCCTCCTCACCCGCGTCCGGCCGGGCCAGCCGCAGATCCTCGGCCAGCGGACCGGCGAAGACATGGACCTCCTGGCTGATGAGCGTCACCGCCCGGCGGACCCCGGCGGGACCCAGCTCACCGGTGTCGACCCCGCCCAGCGTGATCGACCCGCGGGCCGGCCGGTGCACGCCCGCGATCAGCTTCGCCAGCGTCGTCTTGCCGGCCCCGCTGGAACCGACCAGCGCGACCCGCTCCCCGCCGCCCACCTCCAGGTCGACCTCCCGCAGCACCGGATGCCCCGGCACGTAGGCGTGGTCGAGCGAGGAGACCTTCACCGAGCCGTCCACCGGCACCGCCCGCCCGTCCGGCTCCGGCGCCACGGCCAGGTCGGACACCCCGACCAGCCGGGCGAGGCTCGCGCCCGCGGACTGCACGTCGTCGAGGAGGAACAGCGCCGCGTTGACCGGGTTGAACAGACTGTGGAAGTACAGCGCGGCCGCGGTCGCCGTCCCGATGCTCACCGATCCGTTGTCGACCAGCACGAAGCCGGTGACCAGGACCGAGGTCAGGCCGATGAACTCGGCGAGGTTGAGCCGGGAGAAGAACCCGGTGACGACGTGGATCCCGCGCAGCGCCAGGTCGAGCGCCGACCGCGAACGCCGCTCCACGAGGTCCAGGTGGTGCCCGTTCAGCCGGAACGCGCGGACGGTGCGGACACCCCCGATGCTGTCGAGCAGCTGATGCTGGAGCGCGCCCGTGGCCACCCGGTGCTCGGCGTACACCGGAGCGGCCCGGCGCAGGTACCAGCGCACGGCCGCCACCTGTACGGGGACCGCCCACAGCGCGGCGAGCAGGAACCGCCAGTCCAGGACGGCGAGGCCCACCAGGGTCAGCACGATGGTGACGGCGGAGCGCGAGAACTCCGGCAGGGCCTGCCGCACCGACTTGGCGATCATGGTGACGTCGTCCGTCACCCGGGAGACCAGGTCGCCCGAGCCCGCCTCCTCGACCCGCTCGAGCGGCAGCCCCAGCGCCCGTTCGACGAACCGCTCGCGCAGCGCGGCGAGCACGGTCTCGCCCAGCCGGGCGACGAGCGCGCTGCCGACCGCCGTGGCGGCGCCGCGCACCACGGCCACCGTGACGAGCAGGACCATCGGCACGATCAGCGCGTCCGTGCCGCGCCGCTCCACCACCAGGTCGACGACGTGCCCGAGCAGGGGCGCCGTCAGCAGGCCGACGCCCGTCCCGGCGACCAGCACACCCACCGCCGCCGCCGTCGCCGGACGGTGGCCGCGCAGCATCGGACGGAGGGCGGCCAGCGTCTCGCCGCCGGTGGCGGTCGGGAGCAGGGCACGGTCCACGGGGCCGGTGGGGCTCATCGTCTCCTCGATCGGCGCGTCGTCGGTCGGCTCATCGGCACGGCTCCCGGTGACGTTCGTCGAGGTCATGCCAGGACCGTCGCACGGTAGGCCGGGTCGGCGGCGACGAGTTCGGCGTGCCGCCCGTCGGCGGTCACCGTGCCCCCGTCGAGCACCACCACCCGGTCGGTCACCGCGAGCAGCGCGGGGCTGGTGGTGACCAGGACCGTGGTGCGGCCCCGCCGCAGGTCCCGCAGCCGGGCGGCGATCCGCGACTCGGTGACCGTGTCCACCGCGGTGGTCGGATCGTGCAGGACGAGGACGGGCCGGTCGGCGGCGAGCGCCCGGGCGAGCGCGACACGCTGCCGCTGGCCGCCGGAGAGGGAACGGCCGCGCTCCGCGAGGACGGTGTCCGCGCCGTCGGGCAGCAGCCGGGCGACCTCGTCGGCCGCCGAGGCGACGAGCGCCGGATCCACCGAGGCCGCCGCCGTGTCCGCCCCGCCGCGCACGTTGTCCAGCAGACTGGTCTCGAACAGGTCCGCGTCGTGCGGGGCCACCAGGACGGCGCGGCGGACCTCGTCGGGGTCCAGACCCGTCAGGGGCACCCCGTCGAGTTCGATCACGCCCTCGGCGGGGTCCGACTCCCGGGCCAGACACCGCAGCAGGTCGTGTGCCGCGGCCGGGTCCGCGGCCACCACGCCGGTGAGACGCCCCGGGGCGAGATCGAGGTCGACGCCCCGCAGCGCGCCGAGCGCGACCCCGCGCAGCCTGAGCCGCCCCTCGACGGGGTCGGGCGGCGCGGCCCCGCCCGGTTCCACCGCGGCGGGCGCGGCCAGCACCTCGGCGATCCGGCGGGCCGAGGCGCGGCCCTGGGCGAACTCGGCGTTGACGAAGGTGAGGAGCTGGAACGGCCCGAGCAGGAACTGCGCGAGCCCCACCGCCGCCACGAGTTCGCCGACGCTGATGCTGCCGCGCATCGCCAGGTAGGCGCCCACCACCGCGATGACCGCGATGAAGACACCGGTCAGCGCGAGCACCGCGCCCTCGTGCCCGGCCCGGCTCCGGGCGGCGCGCAGCGCCGCGGCCAGCGAGTCCTGACTGGTCCGCCGGTAACGGGACACGGCCGCCGCCTCGGCTCCCATCCCCTTGAGTACGCGCAGGCCCATGACGAGGTCGGCGGCGACACCCGAAGCGTGCGCGGCCCGCTCCTGCTCGGTCTCGCTGCGCCGCTCCAGCGGCCCGCTGATGCGGTGGCCCAGCCACAGCAGGGGCGGGATGCCGAGCAGGACGAGCAGGCCGAGCGGCACCGAGATCCGCAGCAGGGCCACCGCGCTGACCACGAGCGCGGCGATCGCCGAGGCGCCGTACGACAGGACGGTCACCGCTGCGCCCACGCGCCGGGCGTCATGGGTGGCGACGCTGGTCAGCGCGCCCGGGAGCCGGTCGGCGTCGGCGCCCCCGCGCGGGTCGAGCACCCGGGCGCCGAGGTCCAGCCGCAGCCGGTGCGTGGCCTGTTCGCCCGCGGCCTCCGTGATCCGGGCGCCCACGCGGTAACACGTGGACAGGACCAGGAAGACGACGCCGAGCAGCACCAGCAGACGCAGCAGGGTGCCGGACGAGCCCTTGGCCACCGCCTCGTCGATGATCACACCCACGACCACCGGGACCAGGGCCTCGCACGTCTGGTGCCCCATGCCGAGGAGCGACGCCGCGAGGACCCCGCGCCGCCGGCCCCTGATCGCGCCACGGAGGACGTGCCCCCCGGTCGGTCCTCCAGCCGGCATGTGCGGTACCTCCGCGGTGGTCGGTCGGTCGGGCAAGGCTACTCCGAATACGTCGGCCCAGGTACAGCGCGCGGTGGGCGCGCCCAGGTGCCACGTACACCAACGCCCGCTACACAACGGCGCGTTGACCACCGGCTTCACCTTCGGTTAGCCTCGCCTGAGCTGCACTCGCCGGTCGCGCACGCGTCCCGCACCCACACCGTGCCGGTCTCGCGAACCACCGCCGGGGGGAGTTGTCGTTGACGGTCGGAACCCGGGCGGTGTCCACGCGACAGCCCCCCGCCGCGGTCGCGCCGGACGCACGGCGCACGACCGTCGCGCTCCGCGCGCTCGGCCTCCTCCTCGCCCTCGCCGCGCTCGTTCTCGTCGGACTGGTCAGCGTCTGGGTGGGGACCCGGGGCATCCCGTTCGCCTCGACGTGGACACTGCTGTGGCACCCCGACGGCTCCGAGGCCTCGGTCATCGTCCACGACTACCGCATCCCCCGTACGCTCCTGGGGCTCGCCGTCGGCACGGCCCTCGGACTCTCCGGCGCGCTGATGCAGGCGATGACGCGCAACCCGCTCGCCGATCCCGGGCTGCTCGGCGTGAACCTGGGCGCCTCCACCGCGGTGGTCGTGTGCATCGCGTTCCTGGGCGTCGGCTCGGTGCTGGGCCAGGTGTGGTTCGCGCTCCTCGGCGCGGTCCTGGCGACGCTGGTGGTCTACCTGCTGGGCTCCGCCGGGCGGGCGGTGGCCACCCCCGACCGCCTCGTCGTCGCCGGTGCGGCCGTCACGGCGGTGCTGTACGCCTTCAACTCGGCGGTGCTGCTGCTGCGTCCACGCGCCTTCGACCAGTTCCGGTTCTGGACCGCCGGCTCGCTCGCCGGCCGGACCTTCGACGTCCTCCAGGCCGTCCTGCCGTTCGTCGTCGTCGGCGCGCTGCTCGCCCTCGCCCTCGCCCCCGCGCTCAACGCGCTCGCCATGGGCGACCAGTTGGGCCGCGCCCTCGGCGTCCACGTGGTCCGTACGCGGGTGCTCGGCGCCGTCGCCGTGATGCTGCTGTGCGGTGCCGCCACCGCCGCCGCCGGGCCGATCGGCTTCGTCGGCCTGGCGGTCCCGCATGCCGCCCGGTTCGTCGCCGGCCCCGACCAGCGGTGGGTGATGGCCTACTCGATGCTGCTCGCGCCCGTCCTGCTGCTCGGAGCCGACGTCCTGGGCCGGGTGCTCGGGGCCCCGGGCGAGGTCCAGGTCGGGATCGTCACCGCGTTCCTGGGCGCCCCGCTGTTCATCGCGCTGTGCCGCCGCCGGAAACTGGTCATGCTGTGAGCCCCGCACGCCGGGCGGACGTGCCCGCCGCCGAACCGGCGAAGTCCCCGGCCGCCGACGGCACCCCGAGGCCCCGCGTCGTCGGCGGACTGGTCGTACGCGCCGGGGGAGACCGGCTCTCGCTGCGGATCCCGGTCCGGTCCGTGGCCGTGAGCACCGTGCTGCTCGTCGTGCTCGTCGCGGTCCTGGGCATCAGCCTGACCACGGGGGACTTCGAGCTGTCCGTGACCGAGGTCGTCCAGGCGCTCACCGATGGCGGGTCCCCGGGCGCCGACTTCATCGTCAACACCCTGCGCATGCCCCGCCTGGTCACCGCGGTGTGCGTCGGCGCCGCCCTCGCCGTCAGTGGCGCGATCCTGCAGAGCCTTACCGGCAACGCACTCGGCAGCCCCGACGTCATCGGCTTCACCAACGGCTCGGCCGTCGGTGCCCTGACCGTCATCATCGTGCTGCACGGCAGCATGACCCAGATCGCGATCGGCGCGCTGATCGGAGGTCTCGCGACCGCCGCCGCCGTGACGCTGCTCATCGCGGGCCGGGGGCTGCGGGGGTTCCGGCTGGTGGTCGTCGGCATCGGGGTGAGCGCGCTGCTGCTGGCCGTCAACTCGTACCTGATCACCAGGGCCACCTTCCAGGAGGCGCTGGAGGCCCAGGCATGGCTCCTCGGCAGCCTGAACAACCGCGGCTGGATCCAGGCCAACGCCATCGGTGTCGCCGTCGTCGTGCTCCTCCCGGTCGCCTTCGTGCTCGCCCGACGGCTGTCCGTGGTGGAGATGGGAGACCTCACGGCGACGGCGCTCGGCGTCGGTGTGGCCCGCACCCGCACCGCGCTGCTGGTGGTCTGCGTCGCCCTGGCCGCGTTCGCCACCGCGGTCGCCGGCCCCATCTGGTTCATCGCCCTGGCCGCCCCCCAGGTGGCCCGGAGACTGACCCGGTCCTCCGCTCCCGCCCTGGTGTCCACCGCCCTGACGGGCGCCGTCCTGCTCACCGCGAGCGATCTCGCCGTACAGCGCCTCTTCACCGGCACCCTCCTCCCGGTGGGCGCGGCGACCGGCACCATCGGCGGGCTGTACCTCATCTGGCTGCTGGTCACCGAGTCGCGAAGGAGCCGAGCATGACGAGAACACCCCCCTCGGCGCCCCGGTTGCGGGCCGAGAACCTGACCTTCCGCTACGACCGGCGGACCGTCGCCACCGGCCTCGGCGTCGACATCCCCGACCACTCCTTCACGGTGATCGTCGGACCGAACGCCTGCGGCAAGTCCACCCTCCTGAAGGCGCTGGCCCGGATGCTCCGGCCCAAGGCGGGAACGGTCCACCTCGACGGAGCCGCCATCGCCTCCTACCGCACCCGCGAGGTCGCCCGCCGGCTCGGACTGCTGCCGCAGTCCTCGACCGCACCCGGCGGCATCACGGTGGGCGACCTGGTGGCCCGCGGACGCTACCCCCACCAGCGGCTGCTGAGGCAGTGGTCCGCGCAGGACGAGACCGCCGTGGCCGAGGCGATGCGCCGGACCGGAGTGCTCGACCTCGCCGGCCGGCCCGCGCCGCGCCGTCCCCGACGACGACCCGTCACCCGTCACCGTCCCGGCCCACCCCCGGGGACCCGGCACTGACGCCCGGCCTCGCCCCGCCCACGGCCTTCCCCGCGCGAGTGCCGGACATCGGGCTTATCATCACCCTAGAAGTTGAAAATGAAACTTTCATGGGGCGTGGAGGCACCACCGCATGAGCAACACGGAATCGCACCCGACGGAGACCCTCTGCGGCACGGCGGCCGGCGGCCCACCCCCGCCGGGCATCGAGGTCATCACCCCCAGGGACGTACCCCTCGGCCGCCCCCGGGCCATGCGGGTGCGCCGGACCCTGCCGCAGCGGGCCCGGACGCTCATCGGAGCCTGGTGCTTCGCCGACCACTACGGCCCCGACGACGTGACCGCCTCCGGGGGCATGCGGGTGCCGCCGCACCCGCACACCGGTCTGCAGACGGTGAGCTGGCTGTTCAGCGGTGAGATCGAACACCGCGACAGCCACGGTGTCCACGCCTTCGTCCGGCCCGGCGAACTGAACCTCATGACGGGCGGCTCCGGCATCTGCCACTCCGAGGTCTCCACCCCCCGCACCACGACCCTGCACGGCGTACAGCTGTGGGTGGCCCTGCCCGAGGAACACCGCGACACGGGCCGGGACTTCCAGCACCACGCCCCCGCACCGGTCGTACTGGACGGCGGTGAGGCGCGCGTCTTCCTGGGCACCCTCGCCGGTGACACCTCACCCGTGCGCACCTTCACCCCGCTGCTCGGCGCGGAACTCACCCTCCACCCGGGCGCCGGCGTGACCCTCGACGTGGACCCCGGCTTCGAACACGGCGTCCTCGTCGACAGCGGCGACGTCCTCCTCGCCGGCACGCCGCTGAAACCGGCCGAACTCGGATACGCGGCCCCCGGCCGCACCACCCTCACCCTGACCAACCGGGCGGCGGAACCGGCGCGACTGGTGCTCCTGGGGGGACCTCCGTTCCCGGAGGAGATCGTCATGTGGTGGAACTTCATCGGCCGGTCACATGAGGAGATCGTACGGGCCCGCGAGGACTGGACGAAGGGGTCACGTTTCGGTGAGGTACAGGGGTACGACGGGGCTCCACTGCCCGCGCCGGAGCTGCCGAACGCGCCCTTGAAGCCGCGAGGAAGGGTGCGCTGACCTGCGAAAACGTGGGCCTTGAACCAAGGACCTCGAGATCGCTGCCGCGCCCGCCCGGTGACGCGGCCATCCCCTGGCGCGGGCCTTCGGTCCCTGCTCCCCGGCGTCTCCGAAGCTGTCCGCTCCGGCTGGGGTACCCCCTCTGGGGGATTCTCCGTGCGGCCGGGGGCCTGTGTCTGAACAACTGTCAGAGTCGATCTGTGCAGGTGTCGTCGCGTGACGGTGGGCGAGCCCGTAGTTGGGCGAGGGTGCGGGCAGGGGCTCCGGGCAGCGGAGTGACCGCGATGCGGTGCAGGTCCAGGAGGCGGTGGCCGTCCTGGAACTGGTGGGACAGGTCGGTGCGGCCGACATTCAGGAGCTGGGCCAGAAGTGTGCTGGTGAGGGCTCTGCGGCGGCGTGACAGGGCGGTCAGTGGGCGGTGGTAGTGGTCGAGGCTGCTGGTCTGCGGGTCGAGGTAGCTGCGGGGGCGGTGGAAGCGTCGTTGGAATGCCGCCTCGGCCAGGACGTCCCAGTACGGTTCCGAGATGGCGACCAGGTGATCGAAGGCGGGACGGGGCATGCCGGTCAGGGCCGGGTCGCTGAGCATCGCGGTCAGGGCGGGACCGATCCGTTGTCGGCTCCGTGCCGGCTCGGGGGGCCGGGGTGCGACCGGTGCCAGGGTGTAGTTCCAGTCGCCGTGGAAGATGCCGGGTTCGATCGGCAGGGCATCGGCCCACGGGGCGCCGCCGCTGGAAGGCGCGGGGTGGGGCATCGGGACATCATGGGATCACCGGCCCGGTGCGAGAGGCGGTGACGGTGCCATGAGGGCGAGTGGTGCGGAGGGTGATGACCCGCCCACCGGTGCTGCGGCCGCACTGGTCGGCCGCCGCGGTGTCGTGATCGGCTGGTCCCGCGCCGCGGAAGAACCTCCCGGACGTCCGGCCGCGGAGGTTCTGGGCCGCTCAGTGCTCCGGCTGCCGACCGGGCCCGTCCCCGCTGCCGGCGGCGGCATCGCTCACGGCCACGCCCGCGCCGCACTCGGTGAGGGCCCCGGCGGCCGTGCCGGCGAGGAGGTGCCGCGGCCGCACGCGGTCGATCCCGGCCTGACGCAGGCACTGACGCGCGGCGGTGGCGAGCCCCGGCATCACCGCCGGTCCCCCGCGGCATGACCGCGGTGGGACGGGGCACCCCGCCCCACCGCGCCTGCGCCGTGGGACGCCCGTGACGCCCGGCGACCCGTCTCGGCGATCCAGCGCCCCGTGTGCCACGCCCCGTCGGCGCCACCGGGCACGTCCTCCCGAGCGACGCCCCGCCGCGGCACCCCGTGCCCACGGCGGAGACGCCTTCTCCACGGACGAACGCCCCGATTCCGGTCTCGCCGTCGGCCACCCCACCGAGCGCGGCCGGGCGCCGGCGGGCAGCCCCGCGACCGGTCCGATCGCCTCTCCCCGCCGTCTTCGGCCCCACCGTGGCCTCTCCGCTCGCGCAGTTCCCCATGAGGAGTACGGACATGAAATCCACTCCTGGCACATCCGGTACCGGGGCTCGCCCCGGCCCCGCGGTGGCCCTCGGGCTCGTCATCCTGTGCATCGAGGGGTACGACCTCTTCGTCCTGGGTGCGGTCGGCCCCTCCCTTCTGGCCCATCCCGACTGGGACGTCACCAAGTCGACGCTGGGACTGCTGGGCAGTCTCACCGCGCTCGGCATGCCCCTGGGCTCCATCGCCGCCGGCTGGGCCGGCGATCTCTACGGCCGCCGCCTTCCCATGGTCGTCGGCCTGACCTGGCTGTCCGTGAGCATGCTGCTGAGCGCCCTGGCCGGGGACCTCACGCCGTTCGCGGCGACACGGTTCCTCACCGGCATGGGCATCGGCGCCCTGATCCCCCTCGTCACCGCGTACGTCAGCGAAGCGGCCACACCCGCTCGCCACTCCCTCCAGGTGGGCACCGCCACGACGGGGCTGGCCATCGGGGGGATCCTCACCGGGGTCGTCGGCCGGACCCTGCTGCCGGAGGGGGACTTCCGCACGCTCTTCCTCTTCGGGGGCATTCCCCTGGCCCTGATCCCCGTGGTGTGGCGCCTGGTCCCCGCCGTGGTGCAGGACCACCCGGCGCAGACTCCGCCCGAGGCCACCCCGTCCGGAGCGCAGCCGGAGGGCTCTGCCAACCGGCTGCGCCAGCTGCTCGCCCCGCACCGCCGCCGCTCCACCCTGCTGTTCTGGGCGGCCACGTTCGCCGGGCTCACCATCGTCTACGGCGCCAGCACCTGGCTGCCCACGCTGATGGTCGACTCCGGCTACGACCTCGGCTCCTCGCTGGAGTTCTCCATCGCCTTCAACGTCGGCGCCGTCATCGGCACCGTGGGGGCCGCCCTGGTCGCCGACCGCGGGTTCCTCAAGGCCGCCACGATCGTCGGCTTCCTCCTGGCCGCAGTCGCCATGATCACCCTGAGTACGCCGCAGCCCCGCCCCCTGCTCCTCGTCGCCTCCGCCGTCGCCGGTTTCGGGGCACTCGGCACCCAGGCGCTCGTCAACATCTCCGTGGCGCGCGCCCACCCGGCGCGGCTGCGCGGCACCGCGCTCGGCTTCAGCCTCGGTGTGGGGCGCGTCGGCGCCATCGTCGGCCCCAGCTATCTGGCCGCCGTCACCGTGCTGATCAGTTCGTCCAAGGCGGGCTTCTACGCCTTCGTGGTTCCGGCCCTCCTCGGCGCGGTCCTGATCGGGTCGCTGCGGTCGGTCCGGCGTCCGTCCGCCACCGAGCGGCCCGGCGGCCCCTCCGAGGCGCCCGTCGCCCGCTGACCGACGGTTCCCGTCGTACGGACACCACCGGGAGCTGCCGCGTTCAGGAGAGGGCCGAAAGGGCGGTCCTCTCGTTGCGGGCGAGGAGCTGCCCGACGGCGACCGCGGCGGCGACCGCGGCGGCGACCGCGGCGGGGTCGCGGGTGCGGAAGGCCGCCACGAGATCCCTGTGGGCCTTGCCGCGCCGCTCGTGCTCGGCGGGACCGGGAGTCGAGCCGGCCGAAGCCGATGCGGCGGATGCAGCGTTCTCCTGCCCGCCAGAGCCTGGTGAGGACGCGGATGTCCCAGGCGGTCGCGGCCGGCGCGTCGTCGGCGACCTGCGCGTCCCGCACGGCGATGGCCGTGCCGGGCTGCATCTGCGCCCCGGGCGGGGTGAGGGACAGCACCTGCATGGTGACGCCGTTCGCGTCCATGTCGGCGAGCCGGCACTCGGTGATGCCCGCAAGCCGCTTGAACCACTCGAGGGAAGCGGTCTCCGGCAACCACAGCCCCACGACGAAGCGGCCGTCGTCGAGACGTTCCGGCGCACCCACGTGGACGAGCGGCCGGGCGAGCCGCAGCGCGCTGCTGCGGGGTATGCCGCTGCGCCGTGCGAGGTCGGCGGGGGACAGCGCGCGGCGATCACTGTCGAACGCGCTGATCAGGGCGAACGCCTGGTCGATGACCGGTTGCCCCTCGGCGGGACGGCCTCCGCGCCGCGGCGGAGCACCACCTTCGGAACCGGCCGTTTCCTTCACCGGGATCACCCATGCCAACGTACGGCCCCCCTTCCTGCGGTGGCACCCGTACGGACCCGCGACCCAGGAGCCCCGCATGACCTCGACCGGACTCATCGACGTCCACGCCCACTTCGTCACCGACGGCTACGTCGCCGCGGCTCGGTCCGCCGGCATCGAGCATCCCGACGGAATGCCCGGCTGGCCCACGTGGACCGCCGACCAGCACCTCGATCTGATGGAGCGCTCGGGGATCGAGAAGTCCTACCTGTCGGTGTCCTCGCCGGGTGTGCACTTCGGGGACGACGGCGCGGCCCGCGCCCTCGCACGGGAGGTCAACGCGTTCGGCGCCCGGGTCCGCACCGAGCATCCGCGGCGGTTCGGGCACTTCGCCTCCCTGCCGCTGCCCGACGTCGAGGGCTCGCTCGCCGAGGCCGCCCACGCGCTCGACCGGCTTGGTGCGGACGGAGTGGCGGTGAAGACCAACCACCACGGCCTCTACCTCGGTGACCCCCGGCTCGAACCGCTGTGGGAGGACCTCGGCCGCCGCGGCGCCGTCGTCTTCGTCCACCCCACCTCACCGCCCCACGCCGAAGTCCTTTCCCCGAACCGGCCGCGGCCGATGCTGGAGTTCCTCTTCGACACCGCCCGCGCCGCGAGCGACCTGCTCTTCCGCGGCGTCCTCACCCGTCATCCGCGTATTCGCTGGGTCCTGACCCACGGCGGGGGAGTGCTGCCGCTGCTCGCCGACCGCATGGAACTGTTCCGCACCCTGCTGGGTGGTGACACCGGGGACGCACCGGGCGTCGTGGAACAGCTGGGTCGCCTCTGGTACGACATGGCCGGAACGCCCTTCCCGCGCCAGATCCCGGCCCTCGACGCGGCGTTCGGCACCGGACGTCTCCTGTACGGCAGTGACTACTGCTGGACCCCCGCCGACGCGGCCCTCGCCCAGGCCGGGTCCGTCGACTCGGCCGCACAGCCGTCCGCCACCGACACCTGGCGGGACCTCACCACCCGCAACGCGCGCCGTCTGTTCACCACGAACGCGACATGACTGCCCGAGAACCGAAGGAACGGACGATCGGGACGCGGCGCGGAGCCGGCCACCGGTCGCCGGCGACCACAGCGAGGCACCGGCCGCCTGCCTGCCTGCCGGCCCGGTCCGCGGCCGTCCGACGTCAGTGGCGGACTCCAGTTCAACGCCGACGCCCGGGGTAGCCGTTCGGCGCGCACCGAACGGCTACCCCGATCAGGATGCCTTCCGACGCTCCGTTGTAGTCAGTCGAACGATCTATCGCTTACTTCAGTTGCATGGCGAAGATTGAACCGCCCAATTGGATGACGTCGTTATGGTTGGCAAAGTAAAAGGAAGGTCCCATGAGCCTGCCCGAGCATTGGTGGAGCGCAAATCAAAGTTATGCCTCGGAGATCCTCTCCCTGCTCGCAGCAGCGCCGGATCGAGATGTCGTCCATTGGCGTGGCGAAGCCTTCTCCGGTGGTGACCTGGTCCGGTCCGTGACCGAAACGTTCCTTGCGTTGCGTGACCGCGGAGTGGGCAAGGGAGACGTGGTGGCGATTCTGGTCGCACCCAACAGCCCTGAGATGCTCACCGTGCGGTACGCGGCACACCTGCTCGGCGGCGCCGTGTGCTATCTGCGGACCACTAATCCCGGTACCAGGCAGACGGTCCTTCCGCTGGATCACCAGATACAGATCCTGCGCGACACCGAAGCCATGACCGTCTACGTCGACGCCGAGAACGCGGAGCGCGCGGCGGAACTCGCTGACGGCAGCGGGATCCCGGTGACGCGGCTTCGGCATGGGGAACGCGATGGGGCCGGCCGGGCCGATGTCGCCGATACCCCGGACGCCGTGTCATGGGATCCGGACGCGCTGGCCTTCATCGGCTTCACGAGCGGCAGCACGGGCCGGCCCAAAGGCATCCGGTTGTCGGGCCGCGCATGGGAAGCCACCATGCGCGCGTGGATGGGGGTCGGCCGTGAATACGACTGTGCGTCGATCCTGGTGTCGACCCCTCTGAGCCATGGCGTTGCCACGATGGCGGACGCGGTCTTCGCCCTGGGCGGAGCACTCCATCTGCATGAGAGCTTCGATGCCGAGAAATTCGTGGACACCGTCTCCGCGGAGAAGGATGTCTCGTGGACGTTCATGGCGACAAATCACGTGTTCCAGCTCATCGACCATCTGCTCGAGCGAGGAATCCGTGACAGTGACGCTCTGGAAGCCGCGGGCCTGTCTTCGCTGAAGCGGATTGTCTACGGCGGCAGCCCCGCGGCACCCGCCAGGATCGCACAGGCTTTTCGGCTTTTCGGCCCCGCGCTGGCGCAGGGGTATGCCACGAGTGAGAGCGGCCGGATCACGATCCTCACACCTGCGGAACACGGCGACCCGGATCTCGCGGCCACGGTCGGCCGGCCGTTCCCCGAGGTGGAGGTCGTCGTCTGCAACTCGGATTCGGGTGCGCAGCTGGCGGCGGGGGAAATCGGCGAGGTTCGCGTCCGCTCACCTCAGATGATGGACGGCTACAACGGCGATCCGGAATTGACTGCACGAGTTCTTCGTGACGGCTGGTATTTCACCGGAGACATCGGCTGTCTCGACGAGCGAGGGTATCTGACTCTCCTGGGCCGGGTGGCCCACGTCATCAAGGTCGGTGGCGTCAAGGTTCATCCCATAGTTCTCGAGGCGGAAATTCTTGCCCATCCAGGTGTCCGGCACGCCGCCGTCTACGGCGTGCGAGACGAGGATGGAAGCGAGCATGTCCACGCCGCAATCGAATGCGATCCGGCTGAGGTCGTGGAAGTGGAAAGCATCCGCGAGAGAATTGCTGAGGCGCTGTCCCCGATTCACGTGCCCGAGAAGATACACGTCTTGAGCGCTCTGCCGATGAACAGCAACGGCAAGCCCGACAAGGTGCTCCTGAAATCGCAGTGCGCATAGCGCAGGCCTTTCGGTTCGCAGGTCAATCCAACCGCTACGTCGAGAAGGCGAGTGAATGAACGTTCACCTGGCATCATACCTGAGTGGGAACACCGCTGAAGATCTTGCTGAAAGCAAGCGCGAGTTCCTGGAGATCGGCCGTCGTTCCGGCGACTACCCCCTGGCCACCGCGCGGCGCGACGGGGTGGATTCAGAAGTAAGTGTCTGGTGCAGCAACGACTATCTGGGAATGGGCCAGAATCGCCAGGCCATCGCGGCCATGAAGGCGGCGATCGATACCCATGGCGTAGGCTCCGGAGGTTCCCGGAACATCGGCGGAACCAACCATTACCACGTCCTTCTCGAAAATGAGCTGGCGGATCTGCACGGCAAGGAATCCGCCCTCCTTTTCACGTCGGGATACACGGCCAACGAGGGATCTCTCTCGGTGCTGGCGGGGCTGCCGAAAGATACTGTCGTATTTTCTGATGCGAAGAACCACGCCTCGATCATCGACGGTCTCCGGCACAGCGGCGCGAAGAAGCACGTCTTCAGGCACAACGACATCGCCCACCTGGAAGAGCTGATCGCGGCCGCTCCCGCCGACTGCCCGAAGCTCATCGTCGTGGAATCGGTCTACTCCATGTCGGGCAACGTTGCGCCGCTCGCCGAGATTGCCGACATTGCGGACAAATACGGTGCCACGACCTTCATCGACGAGGTCCACGCGGTCGGCATGTACGGCCCGCAGGGCGCCGGCATCGCCGCGCGGGAAGGCATCGCCGACCGGTTCACGGTCGTGATGGGTACCTTGGCGAAGGGCTACGGAACGGTCGGCGGCTACATCGCGGGACCGGCGGCCCTCGTGGACGCGGTGCGGACCTATTCGCGCTCGTTCGTCTTCACGACCTCGCTGCCGCCGGCGGTCGCGGCCGCTGCGCTGGCGTCGGTCCAGTACCTGCGGTCCTCCGATGTCGAGCGAAAGGCTCTCTCGGAGAACGCGCGGCTTCTGCACAGCCTTCTGATCGCGGCCGACATCCCGTTCATCTCGACGGACTCCCATATCGTTTCGGCCTTCGTCGGTGACGACGGCATGTGCAAGCGGGCGTCCCGGCTGCTGTTCGAGCAGCACGGGATCTACGTCCAGTCCATCAACGCCCCCAGCGTGCCCGCGGGCGAGGAGATCCTGCGGATCGCTCCGTCCGCCGTGCACGATCAGAGCGATGTCGAGAACTTCGCCCACGCCCTTCACGGAATCTGGAAGGACCTGAACATCCCGACCGCGAGTGCCCGGGACCGGTTCACGTCCGGGCTGCGCGGTGGCCGCGCCCGCACCGCCGCGAAAGAGGGACAGCTGCCCTGATGGCCATGTCAGTTGCCGGCGTGCTGGCTGACACGGCGGCGCAGCGACCCGACCACTCCGCCGTGATCCACGAGTCCGAACATTTCACCTACGGGTGGCTGTGGGAACAGGCACGCCGTCACGCGTCCGTGCTGCGGGCCAACGGGGTGCGGCCAGGAGACCGGGTCGCTGTGCTCCTGGCCGACACCCCGCAGTTTCCCGTCGTGTACTTCGGCGTGCTGGCGGCCGGCGCCGTCGCGGTCCCGCTGAACGTCATGTCGACCGCGTCGGAGATCGATCACGTACTGACCGACGCGGACGCCCGTTTCCTGGTGTGCGCTGCCTCGTTGCTCGCCCAGGCGAGGGAGGCGGCGGAGCCGCTCGGCACGGTGCTCCTCACCGTCGGCCCGGGCCCCGAGGGCACTGTCGACCTGGAGGAAGCGGCACAGGACATGGCGCCGATCGACGATTGCGCGGTGCGGGAACCCGACGACGTCGCGGTCGTGTTCTACACGTCGGGTACGACGGGTGACCCGAAAGGGGTGATGCTCACCCACCGAAATATTCTGTACAACGTCGAGAGGATGGTCACCACTCCGTACGCGTTCCGGAGTGACGACGTGTTGCTCGGGTGTTTGCCGCTGTCGCACGGCTTCGGTCAGATTTGCGGCATGCTGACCGGCTTCCGCGCCGGTATATCCATCGTCATGATGCCGAGGTTCTCGGGGCGTGAGGCCCTCGCGCTCATGACGAAACACCGATGCACGGTGTTCATGGGTGTGCCGACAATGTATTTCAGGTTGCTCGATGCGGTGGCCCAGGGCGAGCAGGTTCCTCGGCTCGACCGCGTGTACAGCGGGGGATCGGCGCTTCCGGTCAAGACCCTCGACGATGTCCGAAGCGTGTTCGGCTGTCCTGTGTACGAGGGCTACGGGATGACCGAGACCTCCTGCAGCGTTGCCTATCACTATCCCGGCCTGACTTTTCGATCCGGAACAGTCGGCGTCCCGATCACGGGCATCACCGTCGGTATAGCTCGGCCGAATGCCGACGGGATCGATCTCCTGCCCGCCGGTGAGGTGGGCGAGATCGTGGTGCGCGGTCCGAACGTCATGGCCGGATATCTCGGTCGCCCGGACATCACCGCCGAGGTCTTGATCGACGGCTGGTTCCTTACCGGCGATCTCGGCAGGCTGGATGACGACGGCTACCTCTCGGTCGTGGGACGTAAGAAGGACTTGATTCTCCGTGGCGGCTACAACGTCTATCCGCGCGAAATCGAGGAGATCCTCGTCGGGCATCCGGCCGTGGCTCAGGTGGCGGTCATCGGTGTTCCGCACCCTGAGCTCGGTGAGGAGGTCTGGGCGGTTGTCGTGCCTGCCCGGCCGGAGGACCTCACCCCTGGATCGGATCAAGAGATCATCGAATGGGGAAAACAGCGCCTCGCGGCGTACAAGTACCCCCGCCGAGTCGAGTTCACCGACGCTCTCCCGATAGGAAGCAGCGGAAAAGTTCTCAAGCGGATGCTCGTCTCGACATACGAGCCGACCGCCGGCTCGTAGCTGCAAACGAAAGCGCCCCGAAGAACGAGTGGCTGCACCGGGTGAAGTACATCGCTCGCCATCAGGAGCGGCGTGTGCTGTGGAACATGTGCGACGGGCCCCACTCTCGAAGCCGGCTCTGGACCGTCCAGTTCCCCATGCGGCTGACCGGCCACCACGGAATCAAATCGACGTAGCACCCGCGGCACGGCTGCGGGTGCTACGCCTCCGCTCAGGCATCGTACGTGACAAGAGGTAGGGCGACTCGACCATGGTTGAATTCCAAGCTGACACGTCGACATCGACCGAGGCGATCGCCATCGTCGGTATGTCCTGCCGGCTGCCGCACGCGGAGAACCCCGCGCAACTGTGGCAGCTGCTGCGCGACGGCCGCAGTGCGATCGGCGCGCCCCCGGCGGGCCGCCCCGAACTGCCCTCTCGGCCGGGGGGCTACCTCGAGGACGTCAGCGGCTTCGACGCGGGCTTCTTCGGCATCAGTCCGCGTGAGGCGTCGTCGATGGACCCGCAGCAGCGGCTGATGCTCGAGCTCGCCTGGGAGGCACTGGAGGACGCCAGGATCCTCCCGTCCGATCTTGCCGACAGCCGGACCGGCGTCTTCGTCGGCGTCATCGCCGACGATTACGCCGCCCTCACGCGCCGGCACGGGGCCGAAGGCATCACCCGCCACACCCTGACCGGTCTCAACCGCGGCGTCGTTGCCAACCGGATCTCCTACACCCTGGGTCTGCACGGACCGAGTGCGGCCGTGGACACCGGCCAGTCCTCCTCGCTGGTCGCTGTGCACCTGGCAGTCGAGAGCCTGCGCCGCGGCGAGTCCGCCATGGCCGTCGCCGGCGGTGTCAACCTCAATCTGGTGCCGGACAGCACCATCGGCGCGGAGCGGTTCGGCGCACTTTCACCAGACGGTCTCAGCTTCACTTTCGACGCGAGGGCGAATGGATACGTACGCGGTGAGGGCGGCGCGTTCGTGGTGCTCAAGCCGCTGCACGCCGCCATGGCGGACGGCGACCCGGTCTACTGCGTGCTGCACGGCAGCGCGATGAACAACGACGGGACGACCGAGGGTCTCACCGTACCGAGTCCGGCCGGCCAGCAGGACGTCCTGCGGCAGGCGTACGAGCGTGCCAAGGTGTCCGCGGAGCAGGTGCAGTACGTCGAATTGCACGGCACGGGCACCAAGGTGGGCGATCCGGTCGAAGCGTCGGCTCTGGGCGCGGTGCTCGGTGACGGGCGCGTGGACGGAGCCGAGCTGCGGGTCGGATCGGTGAAGACCAACGTCGGGCACCTCGAGGGTGCCGCCGGCATCGTCGGCCTGCTGAAAGCGGCGCTCTGCATCCGCAACCGCGAGCTCGTGCCGAGCCTGAACTTCGAGACCCCCAACCCGGACATCCCGTTCGACGGGTTGAAGCTCGCCGTGCAGCGGAGCGTCGAGCCGTGGCCGCGTCCGGACGAGCCGCTCTACGCAGGTGTCAGCTCGTTCGGCATGGGCGGTACGAACTGCCACGTCGTGCTCTCGGACCGGCGCACCGAGCCGGCGGCCGAGGAGGAGCCGCCTGGCGCCGGGTCCGGGCCGGGTGCGGTGCCGTGGGTGGTCTCGGGCAAGTCGGCTGAGGCCGTGGCCGGTCAGGCGGGGCGGCTGGTGTCGTTCCTGGAGGGGCGTCCGGAGCTGGACGTCGTGGCGGTGGGTCGTTCGCTCGCGGTGTCGCGTGCCCGTTTCGACCACCGTGCGGTGGTCGTGGGGGAGACTCGCGAGGAGCTTCTGGCGGGTGTTCGGGCATTGGCCGCGGGTGTGCCCGCGGCTGGCGTGGTGTCGGGCCGTGCGGTGCCGGACGGCGCGGGTAAGACGGTGTTCGTCTTCCCTGGCCAGGGCTGGCAGTGGCAGGGCATGGCGCTTGAGCTCTTCGACTCCTTCCCGGTGTTCGCGGGGCGGCTGGTGGAGTGTGAGCAGGCTCTGGCGCCGTTCACGGACTGGTCGCTCCTGGACGTGCTGCGCGGTGTGGACGGTGCACCTGGGTTCGACCGGGTGGATGTGGTGCAGCCCGCGTTGTGGGCGGTGATGGTGTCGTTGGCGGCGTTGTGGCGTTCGGTGGGCATCGAGCCGGATGCGGTGGTCGGTCACTCGCAGGGTGAGATCGCGGCGGCCGTGGTCGCTGGTGCGTTGTCGCTCGAGGACGCGGCGAAGATCGTCGCGTTGCGCAGCCGGGCGATCGTGAGGCTGGCCGGTACGGGTGGAATGGTGTCGGTGGCCCTGCCGGCCGACGAGGTCCGCGGGCTCATCGCCCCTTGGGGCGGCGCGATCGAGATCGCCGCACACAACGGCCCCGTGAGCACGGTCGTCTCCGGCGACCCGGAGGCCCTGGCCGACCTCGTCGCCCACAGTGAGGCCAAGGGATACCGTGCCCGCACCATTCCGGTGGACTACGCCTCTCACTCCGCCCACGTCGACCTGCTGGAGGACGAGCTGCGGGAGCTGTTGGCCGACGTCATGCCGCGTACCGGTGACATCGGGTTCTTCTCCACTGTCACCGGGCAGCCGCTGGACGGTGAGGAACTCGACGGCGGGTACTGGTTCCGCAACCTCCGCCGGACCGTCCAGCTGGAAGAGGCCACCCGCGCCCTGCTCGGCGACGGGCACCGCGTCTTCATCGAGGTCAGCGCCCACCCGGTGCTCACCTCGGCCCTCAGTGACACGGCCGACGAGGCCGGCGCCGGCGGCACTGTCGTCGTCGGATCGCTGCGGCGCGACGACGGCGGACGGGACCGTTTCCTGGCCTCGGTCGCAGCGGCGCACGCCAACGGCGTGGGTGTGGACTGGGAGCGGTTCCTGCCGGGTTCGGGTCTGGTGGAGCTGCCCACGTACGCCTTCCAGCGTGAGCACTTCTGGCTGGACGGTTCGGCGATCGGGCCGGCCCAGGTCCGGACCGTCGCGGCAGGGCGGCGCGGTCCGAAGCGGTCCGCGCCGCGAGGCGACGAGCTGGAGCTGGTGCGTGCGCACGTGGCGGCGGTGCTCGGCCACGGATCGGCACGCGACGTGGACGTCGACACGACCTTCAAGGACCTGGGCTTCGACTCCCTCTCGGCCGTCGAGCTCCGGAACGCGCTGAACACGGCCACCGGGCTCTCGCTGCCCTCCGGCCTCCTTTTCAACCACCCGACCCCGGCCGCACTCGCCGAACACCTCGGTGGTCAGCTCCTCGGCCTGGACCAGGGCCGGGATGACGAGGCGTACGAGACCACGGCCCCTGACGAGCCGATCGCGATCGTGGGCATGGCATGTCGGCTGCCGGGAGGGGTCGCCTCTCCGGAGGACCTGTGGCGTTTGGTCAGCAGCGAGGTCGATGCGGTCGACGGGTTCCCGACCAACCGGGGCTGGGACCTTGATTCGCTCCTCGCCCCCGATGCGGACAGCCCCGGCACGACCTACGCCACCCAAGGTGGTTTCCTGCACGACGCGGACCGGTTCGACGCCGGGTTCTTCGGTATCAGCCCCCGCGAGGCGGCGGCGATGGAGCCCCAGCAGCGGCTGCTGCTGGAGACGGCCTGGGAGGCCTTCGAGCAGGCGGGCATCGACCCCGCCGCGCTGCGCGGCACCCGCACCGGTGTGTACGTGGGCGCGACGGCACAGGAGTACGGGCCGCGGCTGCACGAGTCGTCCGGTGGATACGACGGCTACCTGCTGACGGGCAACACCGCCAGTGTGGCCTCGGGCCGGCTGGCCTACACCTTCGGGCTGGAGGGCCCCGCGGTGACGGTCGACACCGCCTGCTCGTCCTCGCTCGTCGCGCTCCACCTCGCCGCGCAGTCGCTGCGCCGGGGCGAGTCCTCCGTGGCCGTCGCCGGCGGTGTGTCCGTCATGGCCACGCCCGGCATGTTCGTGGAGTTCTCCCGGCAGCGCGGGCTGTCGCCGGACGGGCGGTGCAAGGCGTTCTCCTCGTCGGCGGACGGTACGGGCTGGGCCGAGGGGGTGGGTCTGCTGGTGCTGGAGCGGCTGTCGGACGCGGAGCGCAACGGGCACCGGGTGCTCGCGGTGATCCGCGGTTCCGCCGTGAACCAGGATGGTGCGAGCAACGGTCTGACGGCCCCGAACGGGCCTTCGCAGGAGCGGGTCATCCGCGCCGCGCTGGCCGACGCCCGCCTGTCGGCGTCCGAGGTGGACGCGGTGGAGGCGCACGGCACGGGCACCAGGCTCGGCGACCCGATCGAGGCGCAGGCGCTGCTGGCCACCTACGGACAGGACCGCGAGGAGCCGCTTCGACTCGGCTCGCTGAAGTCGAACATCGGTCACACGCAGGCCGCGGCGGGTGTCGCGGGCGTGATCAAGATGGTCATGGCCATGCGCAACGGGATCTTCCCGGCGACGCTGCACGTGGACGAGCCGACCTCGCACGTCGATTGGTCGGCCGGCGCGGTGGAACTGCTGACGCAGGCCCAGGAGTGGCCGGAGCTCGACCGTCCGCGCCGGGCGGGCGTCTCGTCCTTCGGCATCAGCGGTACCAACGCACACCTCATCGTCGAGCAGGTCACGGAGATCGAAGCCCCGGTGGAGGAGCTGGCGGTGCCGGGTCCGGTGCCGTGGGTGGTGTCGGGCAAGTCCGGGGCTGCTCTGTCGGAGCAGGCGGATCGGCTGGTGTCGTTCCTGGAGGAGCGGCCGGAGCTGGACGTCGTGACCGTGGGCCGTTCGCTGGCCGTGTCGCGTGCCCGTTTCGATCACCGTGCGGTGGTCGTGGGGGAGACCCGTGAGGAACTCCTGGACGCTCTGCGGGCGCTGACCCCGGGCGAGGCCGTCCCGGCGGGGACGGTGGCGTTCCTGTTCTCCGGGCAGGGCAGTCAGCGTCTGGGCATGGGCCGTGAGCTGTATGAGGGCGAGCCGGTGTTCGCGGCTGCGTTCGACGAGGTCGCCGGGGCGTTGGATGTCCACTTGGACCGCTCGCTCGCCGGGGTGATCGAGGGTGAGCCGGAGCTGCTTCAGCGGACGGTGTTCACTCAGCCGGCGTTGTTCGCGATCGAGGTGGCCCTGTTCCGTCTGCTGTCTCATTACGGGGTGACCCCGGATTACCTGGTGGGTCATTCGGTCGGTGAGCTGGCGGCGGCCCATGTGGCGGGTGTGCTGTCCCTCGAGGACGCGGCGCGTCTGGTCTGTGCGCGGGCGCGTTTGATGGAGGGTGTCGCCGAGGGCGGGGCGATGGCTGCCCTGAACGCGGGTGAAGCGCGCGTCGCCGGGTGGCTCGAGGGCCGTTCCGGTGTGGATGTGGCCGGGTTCAACAGCCCTGCCGACACCGTGATCTCGGGTGACGAGACGGCAGTGCTCGAAGTCCTGGAGCTGGCTCGCGGGGAGGGTGTGAAGGCGACGCGGCTGAAGGTGAGCCACGCCTTCCACTCCGCGCACCTGGACGGAATGCTGGCGGAGCTCACCGAGGTCGCCCGGACCCTGACCTATTCGGCTCCCCGGATCCCGGTCGTCTCGAACGTCACCGGTGAGGTGGTCGAGGGGTTCACCGCCGAGTACTGGGCTGCTCAGGCCCGTTCGGCGGTCCGTTTCGCCGACGGCATCGCCACGCTGGCCGGTCTTGGTGTGACGGCGTTCGTGGAGCTGGGGCCCGACGGGACGCTCGCGGGTCTGACGGGCGAGTGCCTGGCCGGCACCGAGGGCATCGTCGTGGTTCCGGTGCTGCGCAAGGACCGTGCCGAGAAGCGTTCCCTCCTCACCGCCCTGGGCGCTGTGCACGCACATGGCGTGGGTGTGGACTGGGAGCGGTTCCTGCCGGGTTCCGCTCTGGTGGAGCTGCCCACGTACGCCTTCCAGCGTGAGCGTTTCTGGCTGGACGCGCCGCGTTCCGGTGATGCGGCGGGTCTGGGTCTGACGGCTGTGGATCATCCGCTGCTGGCCGCGGTGATCACGGAGCCTGACGGTGATGCGGTGCAGTTCTCGGCTTCGGTGTCGTCGTCCTCGCACCCGTGGCTGGCCGATCACGCGATCGGGGGGACGGTCCTGGTTCCGGGGACGGCGTTCCTGGAGCTCGCGGGCACCGCGGCCGAGCAGCTGGGTTACACCACCGTCGAGGAACTCACCCTCCGGGCACCCCTGATCCTCCCGGAGAAGACGGGCGTTCAGCTGCGGCTGACCGTCGACCGGGCCGACGCGCGCGGCGATCGCCGGTTCACCGTGTACTCGCGGACCGGCGCAGAGCAGTGGACCGCCCACGCGGCCGGCCTGATCACGTCCTCCGTCCCCTCGCCGGGCGTTTCCCTGGACCAGTGGCCCCCGGCCGATGGCACCCCCGTCCCGCTGGACGGCGTCTACGACCGCCTCGACGAATTGGGCTACGGCTACGGGCCGGCCTTCCACGGCCTGCGCGCCGCCTGGCGCGCCGGCGACGACCTCTTCGCCGAGGTCGCCCTGCCCGACCGGCTCCACACCGAAGCCGCGCGCTTCGGCGTGCACCCCGCCGTCCTCGACGCCGTTCTGCACCCGCTCGTGCTGGAGGCCGCGGCCTCGGCGCAGGACGACAGCACGATCCGGCTGCCGTTCTCGTTCTCGGGCTTCGTGCTGCACGCGGTCGGTGCCACGGTGCTGCGCGTCCGCTGGACCCGTACCGGCCAGGACACGGCCCGTCTCACTCTCGCCGATGGCACCGGCGCTCCGGTGGCGGCGATCGAGTCGGTCGCCCTGCGGCCGATCGCCCGCGATCAGCTCGCCGTTGCCGGCCCGGCCGCGGAGTCCCTGTACCGGGTGGCCTGGGAGGCCGTCCCGGCGGCCGAGCCGGTCGCCGGCCGGCGGTGGGTCCGGCTGGGCGAGGCGCCCTACGCCGACCTCGCCGCGCTCCGCGCCGCGGTCGACGCCGGATCCGCCGTACCGGAGTTCGTGGTGACCGGCGAGCAGGAGCTCGCCGTCGGCACCACCGGTGACGTACTCGGCCAGACCCACGCCACGGCGGCGCGCGGGCTGGAAGCGGTGCGGGAATGGCTGGCCGCCCCGCAGTTCGCGGAGAGCCGCCTCGTCCTCGTCGTGCCGGACGGCGCGCTGCACACGGCCCCGCTCGTGGGCCTGATCCGCACTGCGCAGACCGAACAGCCCGGCCGGCTGGTCCTCGCCCACGTGGACGAGGGTGGTCCGGAGCTGCTGCCCGCCGTGCTGGCTTCGGGCGAACCCGAGGTGGCGGTGCGGGGCGGCAGGTTGTTCGTGCCGCGCCTGGCGCGCGCTGCGGGTGTCGTGGCGGGCGCGGTGGAGGGTCTGGATCCGGAGGGCACGGTCCTGGTGACCGGTGCTCTGGGTACGTTGGGCCGTCTGGTGGCGCGTCGGTTGGTGACGCATCACGGTGCGCGGCACCTGCTGTTGGTGTCGCGTCGTGGTGGTGAGACTCCGGGTGCTGCCGAGTTCGTGGCGGAGCTGGCGGAGTCGGGCGCGCGGGCCCGGGTGGCGGCGTGCGACGTGTCGGACTTCGACGCGCTGGCGGGTCTGCTGGACGAGGCCGCGGTCGAGCGTCCGCTGACTGCCGTGGTGCATACGGCGGGTGTCCTGGACGATGCGACGGTCGCCTCGCTGTCGGCCGGTCGGCTGGAGCGGGTGATGCGTCCGAAGGTGGACGCGGCCTGGAACCTCCACCGCCTCACCGAGTCCCTCGGCCTCGCCTCGTTCGTCATGTTCTCGTCCATCGCGGGTGTCATGGGCAACGCCGGCCAGGCCAACTACGCGGCCGCGAACACCTTCCTCGACGCCCTCGCGCAGCACCGCCGCGCCCGGAACCTGCCCGCCACCTCCCTCGCGTGGAGCCTGTGGGACAGCGCCGACGGCATGGCCGGAACCCTGGCCGGCGCCGACGTCGCGCGGTGGAAGCGGAGCGGAATCCTCCCGCTGACCCCGGAACTGGGTCTCGACCTGTTCGACGCGGCGCTCGCCTCGGCGGAGCCGCTGCTGGTCCCCGCCGAACTCGACCTGGCCGCCCTGCGCGCCCGGGCCGAGGAGAACGCGCTCCCCGAGCTGTTCACCGGCCTGGTCCGCGTCCGCCGCCGGCAGGCGGCCGGCGCCGCCCGCGGGGCCGGCCCGTCGTGGGTCCAGCGGCTGATCGCGCTGGCCGCGGAGGAGCGGGCGCAGGCCGTGCTCCAGACCGTACGGGAGGCCGTGGGGCTGGTTCTCGGGCACGGGGCCGACGCCGACATCGACCCGGCCAAGGCCTTCAAGGACACCGGCTTCGACTCCCTCACGGGTGTCGAACTGCGCAACCGGCTCAACTCGGTGACCGGACTGCGACTGCCCACCACCCTCGTGTTCGACCACCCGTCGCCCCAGGCGGTGGCGGACTTCCTGCTGGACCGGCTCGACGCGACCGGAACGGCCGTCGTCCCGTCGGTGGCCGCCCACGCCTTGGGCCGGGACGAGCCGATCGCCGTGATCGGCATGGGGTGCCGCTACCCGGGCGGGGTCTCCTCGCCGGAGGACCTGTGGCGGCTCGTGGCGGAGGGCCGGGACGCGATCGACGAGTTCCCGTCCGACCGCGGCTGGGACGTGGAAGGCCTCTTCGACCCGGACCCCGAGAAGATCGGCAAGTCGTACACGCGCAAGGGCGGATTCCTCTACGAGGCCGCGGAGTTCGATGCCGAGTTCTTCGGTCTGAGTCCGCGTGAGGCGACCGCGACCGACCCGCAGCAGCGGGTGCTGCTGGAGGTCGCGTGGGAGGCGCTGGAGCGTGCGGGAGTCGACCCCGCCTCGCTGCGCGGTTCCTCGACCGGTGTCTACGCGGGTGTGATGTACAACGACTACGGGTCGCGGCTGGGGAGTGCCCCGGAGGGCTTCGAGGGACATCTGCTGACGGGCACGATCGCGAGTGTCCTGTCGGGCCGGGTGGCTTACACGTTCGGTCTCGAGGGGCCGGCGGTGACGCTGGACACGGCGTGTTCCTCGTCGCTGGTGGCGGTGCACCTGGCCGCTCAGGCGCTGCGCCAGGGCGAGTGCTCGATGGCACTCGCCGGCGGTGTCACCGTGATGTCCACGCCGACGACCTTCGTCGAGTTCTCGCGTCAGCGCGGTCTGTCGCCGGACGGGACCTGCAAGTCGTTCGCGGCTTCGGCGGACGGTACGGGCTGGTCCGAGGGCGCGGGCGTGCTGGTGCTGGAGCGGCTGTCGGACGCTCGGCGGCTCGGGCACGACATCCTTGGTGTGATCCGTGGTTCCGCGGTCAACCAGGACGGTGCGAGCAACGGCCTCACCGCCCCCAACGGGCCCTCGCAGGAACGCGTCATCCGCCAGGCCCTCGCCAACGCCCGCCTCGCCCCGCACGAGGTGGACGCGGTCGAGGCGCACGGCACCGGTACCCGGCTCGGTGACCCGATCGAGGCCAACGCGCTGCTGGCCACCTACGGCCAGGACCGCGAAGAGCCGCTGCGTCTGGGATCGGTCAAGTCGAACATCGGTCACACGCAGGCTGCCGCGGGTGTCGCGGGCATCATCAAGATGCTGATGGCGATGCGTAACGGGGAGCTTCCGGCGACGCTGCACGTGGACGAGCCGACGCCGCACGTCGACTGGTCGACGGGTGCGGTGGAGCTGGTCACCGAGCGTCGGGCGTGGCCGGAGGTGGCGCGTCCGCGCCGCGCGGCCGTGTCCTCGTTCGGTATCAGTGGTACGAACGCGCACGTGGTCCTGGAGCAGGGCCCGGAGCCGGCCGTGGCCGGTGAGCCGGTGGTGACGGGGCTTCCGCTGGTGGTCTCGGCGAAGAGCGAGGCGGCCCTGGCGGCGCGTGCCGGCCAGGTGCGTGAGCTGCTGGCCCAGGGGACCGCCGACCCGGCGCGGGTGGCTTCGGCTCTCGCGACCCGGGTCCCGCACCTCCCCCTCCGGGCGGCGGTTTCGGGCGCCGGCCGGGATGAGCTGTTGGCGGGTCTTGAGGCGCTGGCCTCGGGCGGGTCCGCGGCGAACCTGGTGCGGGGCGCGGTCACGGGCTCGGGCAAGACGGTGTTCGTGTTCCCGGGACAGGGTTCGCAGTGGCAGGGCATGGCTCTGGAACTCCTCGACTCCTCCCCGGTGTTCGCCGCCCGGCTGGTGGAGTGCGAGCGGGCGTTGGCGCCGTTCACGGACTGGTCGCTGCCGGACGTCCTGCGCGGTGTGGAGGGTGCGCCCGGGTTCGACCGGGTGGAGGTGGTGCAGCCGGCACTGTGGGCGGTGATGGTGTCCCTGGCCGCGCTGTGGCGTTCGGTGGGGATCGAGCCGGATGCGGTGATCGGTCACTCGCAGGGCGAGATCGCGGCGGCCGCGGTGTCGGGGGCGCTGTCGCTGGACGACGCGGCGAAGGTCGTGGCGCTGCGCAGCCGGGCCATCGTGAAGCTGGCGGGTACGGGCGGGATGGTCTCGGTGGCCCTGCCGGCCGACGAGGTCCGCGAGCTCATCACCCGTTGGGACGGCGCCATCGACATCGCCGCACACAACGGCCCGCGTTCCGTGGTGGTCGCCGGAGAGGTGACCGCTCTCGAGGAGATGGTCGCCCACTGCAAGGACAACAAGACGCGCGCCAAGCGCATCCCGGTCGACTACGCCTCCCACTCCGCGCACGTCGAAAGCCTGCGGGACGAGCTTCTCGACGCCCTGTCCTCGCTCACCCCGCGCGCCGTCGAGGTGCCCTTCCTCTCCACCGTCACCGGGCAGCCGCTGGACGGCACGGAGCTCGACGGCTCGTACTGGTTCCGCAACCTCCGCCGGACCGTCCAGCTGGAGGAGGCCACCCGGACCCTGCTCGACCAGGGCCACCGCGTCTTCATCGAGGTCAGCGCCCACCCGGTGCTGACCGTCGCGCTCCAGGAGACGATCGACGACACGCCGTACGACAGCGCCGTCACCGTGCCCTCGCTCCACCGTGACGAGGGCGGACTCGACGCCTTCCTCGCGTCCGCGGCGCGGGCCCACGTCTCGGGCGCCCCGCTCGACTGGGCCGCCGTGGCCGGCGGCCCCGGCGCGGTCGTCGACCTGCCGACCTACCCCTTCCAGCGCCGGCGCCACTGGCTGGAGGGCCCGGCGCCGGCCGGGGACGCGGGCGGGCTCGGCATGGCCGCCGAGCGGCACCCGCTCATCGGCGCCGCGCTCTGGACGGCCGACGAGGACAAGCTGGTCCTGAGCAGCCGGATCGCCCTGAACACGCAGCCCTGGCTGGCGGACCACGCCGTGGCCGGCACCGTGCTGCTCCCCGGTACCGCCTTCGTGGACCTCGCCATCCGGGCGGGTGACCACACGGGCCTCGACCAGCTCGACGAGCTGACCCTGCAGGCACCGCTGGTGCTGGCCGGCCGCGACGGAGTACAGCTCCAGGTCGTGGTCGACGCTCCGGACGAGGAGGGCCGGCGCGCGCTGTCGGTCCACTCCCGCCCCGAGCCCGGGTCCGACGACGCCGCGATCCACCCGTGGACCCTGCACGCCACCGGCGTACTGGGCCACGCGGAAGGAGGTGCGGGCGTACCGGCCGACCCCGCCTGGCCCCCGGCCGGCGCCGAGCCGGTCGACCTGACGGCGGCGTACGACACGCTCGCCGAGCGGGGCTTCCGGTACGGCCCCGCCTTCCGGGGCCTGCGGGCGCTGTGGCGCGCCGGCCAGGAGACGTTCGCCGAGGTCGCGCTCCCGAAGGACGTCCCCCCGGGCGAGTTCGGGATCCACCCGGCCCTCCTCGACGCCGCCCTGCACCCGCTGGCGCTCGCGCAGGACGGCCGCCTGGTGCTGCCGTTCGCCTGGACCGGCGTTCGGCTGCACGCGGTGAACGCCGACGTGCTGCGCGTACGGATCACCCCGGAAGGCTCGGGTGCCGCCCTGTCCCTCGCCGACGCGAACGGTGCGCCGATCGCGTCGGTGAAGACGCTCAGCCTGCGGGCCGTGGACCCCGCGCAGCTGGCCGGCTCGGGCACCCCCCGCCAGCCGCTGCTCCAGGTGGAGTGGACGGCCGCCCCGGCGGCCGCCCCGGCCGCCGGATGGGCCGTCCTCGACGACTCCGGCCACGGTCTGCCCGCCCCTCTGGGCAGCTCCCCGGACCTCGCCGGCCTGGTCGGAACCCCGCCGCTCGTCGTGGTCCCCTTCCCCGGCGAGGACGGTCCCGGCGCCGTGGCACACCGGGCCCTGCGGCTGGCCCAGGAGTGGCTCGCCGAGGAGCGGTTCGCCGGCTCGCGCCTGGTCTTCGTGACCCGTGACGCGACCACCGCCCGCACGGAGGCCGGACTCGGCTCGGCTCCCGTCTGGGGGCTGGTGCGTACCGCCATGGCCGAGAACCCCGACCGGTTCGGCCTGCTGGACCTGACGGACTGGGACCCCTCCGAGGCCGAGCTCGGCCGTGCGCTGGCCGTACCGGACGCGCAGGCGAGCCTGCGGGACGGTGCACTGCTCGTACCGCGGCTGGTCAAGTCGCCCACGACGGGCGGCACCGTGCCCGCCCTGAACCCCGGGGGCACCGTGCTCATCACGGGCGCCACCGGCACCCTGGGCCGGCTGTTCGCCCGCCACCTCGTCGCCGAACACGGCGTACGGCACCTGCTGCTGGCGAGCCGCCGCGGCCGGGACGCGGCGGGCATGCCGGCGCTGGAGGCCGAACTCACGGCCCACGGAGCCGACGTGTCCGTGGTCGCCTGTGACACGGCCGACCGCACGGCGGTCGCCGCGATGCTGGACGCGATCCCCTCGGAACACCCCCTCACCGCGGTCCTGCACACCGCCGGCGTCCTCGACGACGGCACGCTGCACGCCCTCACGGCCGAGCAGCTCGACACCGTACTGCGTCCCAAGGTCGACGCCGCCCGGCACCTGCACGAGCTGACGGCCCACCTGGAACTGGACGCGTTCGTCCTGTTCTCGTCGCTGGCCGGTACGGCCGGCACCGCGGGACAGGCCAACTACGCTGCGGCCAACACCTATCTGGACGCCCTCGCGCACCACCGCCAGGCCCTGGGCCTGCCCGGTACGTCACTGGCCTGGGGCCTGTGGGCCGAGGGCAGCGGGATGACCGGTCACCTGACCGACGCCGACCTCGCCCGCCTGTCCCGGGGCGGCATCGCCCCGATCGGCAGCGAGCAGGGGCTGGCGCTGTTCGACGCGGCCCTCGCGACCCGCCGGCCGGTGCTCGTTCCGGCGCTGCTGGACTACACCGGACTGCGGGCACAGAGCGAGGACGGCACGCTGCCCGCGCTCTTCCACGGCCTGGTGCGTCCGGCGCGGCGCGCCGCCGCCGGCGAGCAGGCGGGCGGGAACTCCCTCCGGGAACGCCTGGCGCCCCTGGCCCTCCAGGACCAGGAGCGCGCGCTGCTGGAACTGGTCCGCAGCGTGGTGGCCTCCGTACTGGGGCACACCGACGCCGGCCAGGTCGCGCCCGACCGGGCCTTCAACGAGCTGGGCTTCGACTCGCTCAAGGCGGTGGAACTGCGCAACCGGCTGAACGCGGCCGCGGGTCTGAAGCTGCCCGCGACGCTGGTGTTCGACTACCCGAGCACGGCCGAGCTGGCCGGCTTCCTTCGGACCGAACTGCTCGGCCCGGCCGCCGCGGTGACCGTGGCCGAACCGGCCGCCGGCGCCTCCGACGAGCCGATCGCGATCGTCGCGATGGCCTGCCGCTACCCGGGCGAGGTCAGCTCCCCGGAGGAGCTGTGGGCGCTGCTGTCCGACGAGCGGGACGCCATCGGCCCGTTCCCGAACGACCGCGGCTGGGACCTGGACGGCCTGTACGACACGGACCCCGACCACGTGGGCACCTCGTACACCCGGCACGGCGGATTCCTCTACGAGGCTCCGCAGTTCGACCCCGAGCTCTTCGGGGTGAGCGCCCGGGAGGCCACCGCCATCGACCCGCAGCAGCGCCTGCTGCTGGAAATCTGCTGGGAGGCCTTCGAACGCGCGGGCATCGACCCGGCCTCTCTCAAGGGCAGCCAGACCGGTGTGTTCGCCGGTGTCATGGCCAACGACTACGCGGCACGCCTGAAGGACGCCCCCGAGGCCCTGGAGGGCTACCTGTCGGTCGGCAGCACGGTCAGTGTCGCCTCCGGCCGCGTCGCCTACACCTTCGGCCTGCAGGGACCGGCGATCACCGTCGACACCGCCTGCTCCTCCTCGCTCGTCTCCGTCCACCTCGCCGCGCAGGCACTCCGGAACGGCGAGTGCGGGCTGGCCCTGGCCGGCGGTGTGACCGTACTGGCCGCGCCCACCCTGTTCGTGGAGTTCAGCCGCCAGCGCGGCCTGGCACCGGACGGCCGGTGCAAGTCCTTCTCCGCGCGGGCGGACGGGGCGGCCTGGGCCGAAGGCGCCGGAATCCTCCTGCTGGAGCGGCTCTCCGACGCCCGGCGCAACGGACGCCGGATCCTCGGCGTGATCCGCGGGACCGCCGTCAACCAGGACGGTGCGAGCAACGGCCTCACCGCCCCCAACGGCCGCTCCCAGGAGCAGGTGATCCGCCAGGCCCTGACCAACGCGGGCCTGACCACCGCGGACGTCGACGCGCTGGAGGCCCACGGCACCGGCACCACGCTGGGCGACCCGATCGAGGCCCGGGCCGTACTCGCCACCTACGGGCAGGAGCGCCCGTCGCCCCTCCTGATGGGCTCCCTGAAGTCCAACATCGGGCACTCCCAGGCCGCCGCCGGTGTGGCCGGCGTCATCAAGATGGTCATGGCGATGCGGCACGGGGTGCTCCCCAAGAGCCTGCACATCGACGAGCCCAGCCCGCACGTGGACTGGTCCGCCGGCGAGGTGGAACTGCTCACCGAGGCGGTGCCGTGGCCCGAGTCGGAGCGGCCGCGCCGGGCAGGCGTGTCCTCCTTCGGCATCAGCGGTACCAACGCCCACGTCATCGTGGAGCAGCCGCCGGCCGGGGGGACGGCCCCGCCGGCCGAGCCGATGCCGGTCGTGCCGCTGCTGCTGTCCGCGCACAACGAAGCGGCCCTGCTGGCGCAGGCCGACCAGGTGGGCGCGGCCCTCGCCGGCACCGGGCAGCAGGACCTGGCATCGGCGGGCCGGACCCTGGCCGTCGGACGGGCCGGACTGCCGCACCGCGCCGTGGTGGTGGCCGCCACCGCCACCGAAGCGGTCGACGGACTCGCGGCACCGACCGTGCGGGGCACACCCGTGGACGGCCGTACGGCCTTCCTCTTCACCGGTCAGGGCAGCCAGCGACTCGGCATGGGCCGGGAGCTGTACACCGCCTACCCCGCCTACGCCGAGGCCCTGGACGCCGTATGCGAAGAGCTCGGCCAATGGCTGGAAACGCCGCTGCTCGACGTCCTCTTCGGTGAGGACCCGGCACCGCTGGACCGGACCGGCTTCACGCAGGCCGCCCTGTTCGCGACCGAGGTCGCGCTCTTCCGGCTCCTCGAGGGCTGGGGCGTACGGCCGGACTTCCTCGCGGGCCACTCCATCGGTGAGCTGGCCGCCGCGCACGTCGCCGGCGTCCTCTCGCTGGCGGACGCGGCGCAGCTCGTCGCGGCCCGCGGCCGGCTGATGCAGGCACTGCCCGGCGGCGGCGCGATGCTCGCCGTGCAGGCCGAGGAGCAGGAGGTGCTGCCGCTGCTCGCCGGACGGGAGGACCTGCTGGGCATCGCCGCCGTCAACGGCCCCACCTCCGTGGTGCTCTCGGGCGACGCGGAAGCCGTCGAGGCCGTCGGAGCCGAACTCTCCGCCCGGGGACGCAGGACCAAGCGACTGCGCGTCAGCCACGCCTTCCACTCCCCGCACATGGACGCGATGCTGGACGAATTCCAGACGGTCGCGAAGGGGCTCGCGTTCGCCCCGCCCGCCATCCCGATCGTCTCCACCCTGACCGGGCAGCCGGCCGGCGCCGAGGAACTGACCACGCCCGAGTACTGGGTCCGGCACGTCCGCCGGCCCGTGCGCTTCCTGGACGCGGCACGCGCCCTGGAGTCCGAAGGCGTGCGGACCTTCCTGGAACTCGGTCCGGACGGCGTGCTCAGCGCGATGGGGCAGGACTTCCTCGACGCGGGGTCGCTCCTGGTCCCGGTGCTGCGCGGCGGGCGCCACGAGCCGCACACCGCCGTCACCGCCCTGGCCCACGCCCACGTACGGGGCGTGCCGGTGGACTGGCGCGCAGTGTTCGGCGAGAACGCCGGACCGGCCGCGGACCTGCCGACCTACCCCTTCCAGCGCCGGCGCTACTGGCTCACGGAGGGGCCCGGCGGCGGCGACGTCACCTCGGCCGGACTCGACTCCGCACGGCACCCGCTGCTCGGGGCCGCGGTTCCGCTCGCCGACTCCGACGGTGTCCTGTTCACCGGCCGGATCTCGGCCCGCAGCCACCCCTGGTTCGCCGACCATGCCGTCGCCGGCACCCTGCTGGTCCCGGGCACGGCCCTGGTGGAGCTCGCGCTCCACGCGGGCGCCGCACTCGGCTGCGAGCGGCTGGAGGAACTCGTCCTCCAGGCACCCCTGGTCCTTCCCGACGAGGGTGCGCTCCAGCTCCAGGTCACCGTCGGCGACCCCGACGCGGACGGCCGCAGGCCCGTCGCCGTCCACTCGCGCGGGGACCAGGAAGGCGACGTCTGGAACCGGCACGCCACCGGAACCGTGGTGGCCGCCGTTCCCGGCGGCCCCGAACCCGACCTCGCGTCCTGGCCTCCGGCCGGCGCCGAAGCCCAGCCGGTCGAGGACCTGTACGACCGCCTCGCCGACCGGGGCTACGGCTACGGCCCCGCCTTCCAGGGCCTCCAGGCGGCATGGCGGTCGCGCGACGACCTCTACGCCGAGGTACGGCTGTCCGCCGACCCCGATGGATTCGCCCTGCACCCGGCGCTGTTCGACGCCGCGCTGCACGCCCTGCTCCTGGAGGAGTCGGCCGAACTGCGGCTGCCCTTCTCCTTCGGCGGCGTCCAGCTGACCGGGTCCCGGACCGGCACCCTGCGGGTCAAGCTGTCGGCCGGCCCGGACGGAACGGTCGCGGTCGGCATCGCCGACGCGACGGGCGCGCCGGTCGCCACCGTCGCATCGCTCGCACTGCGGGCCCTGCCGGCGGGGACCGCGCCGGCCCGCCCCTCCGAGCAGCACGTGTACGCGGTGGAGCGGGCCCGTGTGGACCTCCCCACCGGTGGCGGCACGACCGTCGTGGTCCTCGGCGAGGCCGACCTCGGACTCGCCGCCGAGCACCACGCCGACCTCGCCGGCCTGGCCGCCTCGACGGCGGACGGCGCGGCCGCACCCGACGTGGTCGTCCTTCCGGTGCGCCCGGCCACTCCGCAGGAGACCGGCCGGGTCACGGAGGAGGTGCTGGCGGTACTGCGGCAGTGGCTCGCCGCCGACGCGCCGGCCGGAGCGCGGCTCGCCGTGGTCAGCACCGGGGAACTGGCGCACAGCGCGCTGTCCGGGCTGATCCGGACCGCCGAGTCGGAACACCCGGGACGTTTCCAGCACGTGATCGCGGACGGCCTGCCGGCCGGCCGCGAGCTGCTGGCCGCGGCCCTGGCCGACCCCCGGCCGCGGCTCGAACTGCACGGGGGACAGGCCTACGTGACCCGGCTCGCCAAGGCCCCGTACCCGGTCCGGACCCCGGACGTCGACGACGCGTTCGACCCGGAGCGTACGGTGCTGATCACCGGTGGCACGGGCGCACTCGGAGCCCGGGTCGCCCGGCACCTGGTGACCGGCCGCGGCGCCCGCCGCCTGCTGCTCACCAGCCGGCGGGGCGGGGCGGAGGACCTGGTCGCCGAACTGACGGCGCTCGGCGCGGACGTACGGGTCGCGGCGTGCGACGCGGCCGACCGCGACGCGCTGGCCGGGCTGCTCGCCTCGATCCCGGACGAGCACCCGCTCACCGCGGTCGTGCACGCGGCCGGAGTCGTCGAGGACGCCACGCTGGAGACCATGAGCCCGGAGAGCCTCTCCCGGGTCCTGCGGCCGAAGGTGGAAGCCGCCTGGAACCTGCACGAGCTGACCGCCGGACTGGAGCTGACGGACTTCGTCCTCTTCTCTTCCGTCGCCGGCCTGGTGGGCAACGCCGGACAGGCCGGCTACGCCGCCGGCAACACCTTCCTGGACGCGCTCGCCGAACACCGGCGCGCCGCGGGCCTGCCCGCCGTGTCCCTCGCCTGGGGTATGTGGCGGGACGGCATGGCGAGCGACCTCGACCGTGCCGACCGGGCCAGGCTCGCACGCAACGGGATCCTGCCGATGCCGGCCGACCGGGCGCTCGCGGCCCTCGACACGGCCCTGGCCGGAGCCAAGGCGCCACGAGCCGACGGCGGGGCGGGGATCCCACCGGTGCTCGCGCCGGTGGCACTCGACCTCGCGGCACTGCGGAGCCTCGGGGACGCACTGCCCGAGCTGTACCGGGGCCTGGTGCGCACCGAGCGCCGAGCCGGCCGGCGCACCTCCGCTCCGGCGGAGATCCCGCTGGCGCAACGGCTCACGGGCCTGGACGCGGAGGAGCAGCAGCAGCTGCTGCTCGACTTCGTCAGGGAACAGGTCGGCATCGTCCTGGCCCACCCGGCCCCGCGGACGATCGACGTCCAGCGCGGACTGCTGGACCTGGGCTTCGACTCCCTCACCGCGGTCGAACTGCGCAACAGGCTGAACACCCTCACCGAACTGCGGTTGCCCAGCACGCTCGTCTTCGACCACCCGACCATCCGAGCCGTCGCCGAATACCTGCGGGGCGAGCTGGCCGGCGAAGTGGCGGACCCGGTCCAGGCAGCCCTGGACGCGCTTGAGGCCGCTCTCTCGGCCGCCGGCCCGTCGGACGGCGAGGGACCGGCAGGAACGTACGCCGCGCGACTGCGCGGCCTGCTTCGGACGGTGGACGGCCGTCCCGACGGCGCCGACCTCGGCCTGGCGACCGACGACGAACTCTTCGCAGCACTCGACAACGAACTCGGCAGGTAGGCATGAACAACGAGCAGAAACTTCGCGACTACCTCAAGCGGGCAACGGTCGACCTGCGGGAGAGCCGTCAGCGTGTGCAGGACCTGGAGGAGCGCGCACACGAGCCGATCGCGATCGTGGGCATGGCATGCCGGCTCCCGGGCGGTGTCGCCTCCCCGGACGACCTGTGGGAGCTGCTGGGCGCCGGACGTGACGCGGTCGGTCCCTTCCCGGAGGGCCGCGGCTGGGACCTGGAAAACCTGTACCACCCCGACCCCGACCACCTCGGGACCTCGTACACCCGCGAAGGCGGCTTCCTGTACGAGGCGGACCGGTTCGACGCCGAGTTCTTCGGCATCGGTCCTCGCGAGGCCGCGGCGATGGATCCCCAGCAGCGGTTGCTGCTGGAGACGGGCTGGGAGGCTTTCGAACACGCCGGCATCGCCCCGACCACGCTGAGGAGCACCCGTACCGGGGTGTACATGGGCGTCATGTACGACGACTACGGCTCCCGGATCCCCCATGCGCCCGAGGGCTTCGAGGGCTACCTGCTGACCGGGAGCGCGGGCAGCGTCGCGTCGGGCCGTCTGGCCTATACCTTCGGGCTGGAGGGGCCGGCGGTGACGGTCGACACCGCGTGTTCGTCCTCGCTCGTCGCGCTTCATCTCGCCGTCCAGTCGCTGCGTCAGGGCGAGTGCTCGATGGCGCTTGCCGGTGGTGTGACGGTCATGGCGACACCGGGCACGTTCGTGGAGTTCTCCCGGCAGCGCGGGCTGTCGCCGGACGGGCGGTGCAAGGCGTTCTCCTCGTCGGCGGACGGCACGGGCTGGGCCGAGGGCGTGGGCGTGCTGGTGCTGGAGCGGCTGTCGGACGCGGAGCGCGGCGGGCACCGGGTGCTGGCGGTGATCCGTGGTTCCGCGGTGAACCAGGACGGTGCGAGCAGCCAGCTGACCGCGCCGAACGGGCCTTCGCAGGAGCGGGTCATACGCGCTGCGCTGGCCAACGCGCGGCTGCCGGCGTCCGAGGTGGACGTCGTGGAGGCGCACGGTACGGGCACGCGGCTGGGTGATCCGATCGAGGCGCAGGCGCTGCTGTCCACTTACGGCCGGGCCCGTGGGGACGACAACCCGTTGTGGCTGGGTTCCGTCAAGTCGAACATCGGTCACACGCAGGCCGCGGCGGGTGTCGCGGGCGTGATCAAGATGGTCATGGCGATGCGCGAGGGGATCATGCCCTCGACTCTGCACGTGGACGAGCCGACCCCCGAGGTCGATTGGTCGGCGGGCGCGGTGAAGCTGCTGACGCAGGCTCAGCGGTGGCCGGAGCTCGATCGCCCGCGTCGGACGGGTGTGTCGTCCTTCGGAATCAGCGGGACCAACGCTCACGTGATCCTCGAAGAGGCGCCGCGCGACCGTGACGTCGATCCGGCGACAGGACCGGATGCCGCCGCACGACGGCCGGAGCCGGGCTCGCCGACGCCGCCGGCACCGTGGTTGCTTTCGGCCACGTCGGAGACCGCGCTACGGGCACAGGCGAGCCGGCTGCTGGCCTGGCTCGCCGACCACCCCGAGGTGGACGACGCCGATGTCGCCGCCGCCCTGACCACCGCGCGCGCTCAACTGGGCCGGCGCGGCGCGGTGCTCGGCGCCGACCGGACCGGTCTGCTCGCCGGCCTCACGGCCCTGGCCGCGGGTTCGGCGTCCCCGCATGTGGTGTCGGGTGTCGCCACCACCGGCGAGACGGCCTTCCTGTTCACCGGTCAGGGCGCGCAACGCCTCGGTATGGGCGCAGGGCTGGCGGCCGCGTTCCCCGTGTTCTCCGCCGCCCTCGACGAGGTGTGCGCGGAATTCGACGCCCTCCTCGGGGTATCGCTGCGCGAGGTCGTGTCCGGCGAGACCGGTGGTGCCGGGAACAGCGTCGGCGACGCCGGGCGCACGGCCCTGCTCGACCGGACGGAATTCACGCAGCCTGCGCTGTTCGCGTTCGAGGTGGCGCTGTACCGCCTCCTGGAGTCGTTCGGCGTGACCCCGGACGTGGTGGTCGGGCATTCGATCGGTGAGCTGGCCGCGGCCCATGTGGCCGGGGTGTGGTCGCTGGCCGACGCGTGTCGGCTCGTTGCCGCCCGTGGCCGGCTGATGGGGGCGCTGCCGGCCGACGGAGCGATGCTCGCCGCCGCGGTGCCGGAGGAGCGGGCGCTGGAACTGCTCGCGGCCGGGACGGTCTCGTTGGCGGCCGTGAACGCGCCCGCGGCGGCGGTGTTCTCGGGCGAGACGGCGGCGATCGCCGCACTGGAGGACCGGCTGGCGGACGAGGGCGTGAAGACGACCCGGCTGAGGGTCGGTCACGCCTTCCATTCGGCGTTGATGGAGCCGATGCTCGCCGAGTACGAGCAGGTCGCCAGGTCGGTGGCGTATCGGGCGCCCCGGATCGGTGTGTGCTCCACGGTGTCCGGTGCGCCGGCCGGTCCCGAGCTGCTGACCCCGCAGTACTGGGTGCGGCAGGTGCGCGAGGCCGTGCGGTTCGCCCCGGCGGTGCGGTCACTCGTCGACGCCGGTGTGCGCCGGTTCCTCGAGGTGGGTCCGGACGCGGTGCTGGCGGCGCTGACCCGCCAGACAGTGACCGACGAGGTGGCGTCCCGCTCACTGGTCGCGGCGGCGTCACGGCGCGGCGTCGATGAGGTCGACCAGTTCCTGCGGCTGCTCGCCGCCGCCCACTGCTCGGGCGTCGCCGTCGACTGGGCGCCGCTGTCACCGGGAAGGCCGGTCACCCACCTCGACCTGCCCGTCTACGCTTTCCAGCACCGCCGTTACTGGGTGCAGCCCGACGACGAGGCGCCCGGTGACATGGGCCGCGCCGGTCTCCGCGCGCTCGGTCATCCGATGCTGCGCGTCGCCGCGCCGCTTGCCGGGCGCGACGAATGGCTCTTCAGCGGCAGGCTCTCCACCACCGACCAGCCGTGGATCGCCGACCACACGGCCTTCGGAGCGGTGCTTCTGCCCGGCACCGGGTTCGTGGATCTGGCGCTGGCCGCGGGGAGCCGCCTGGAACTGCCCGTCGTGGACGAACTCGTCCTGGCGACGCCGCTGCTGTTCGACGGTGCCGCTGGCGTGGACGTGCAGGTCTCGGTGACCGAGCCCGACCACACCGGCCGTCGGCGCCTGTCGATCCACTCGCGTGCCGCCACCGGCACCGCGCGGTCCCACCCGGGCGGGCCGGACTGGACGCTGCACGCCACCGGCACCCTCGCCCCCGCCGACGGCGTGCCGCCGGCCTGGACCGACCCCGACTGGCCGCCGGCCGACGGCACGCCGATCGACGGAACGGGTCTGTACGACCGGCTCGCCGACCTGGGATTCGGCTACGGCCCGAGCTTCCAAGGCGTGCACGCCGCCTGGACCAGCGGTGACGACGTGTTCGCCGAGGTGACCCTGGACGAGACGACGGCGGGCCGGGCGGCGGGCTTCGGGGTGCATCCGGCGCTGCTGGACGCGACCTTCCACGCTGCCATCGATGTGCTCGCCGACGACCTGCCCGACGGCAGGCTGCCGCTTCCGTTCTCCTTCGGCGGCGTCCGTGTGTTCCGGCCCGGCGCCACCGCGGTCCGCGCCCGCATCATCCGTTCGGGTCCCGAGAAGGTGCGCGTCGACGCCTGCGACGCCACCGGCGCCGCGGTGCTGTCGATCGACGCCGTACTCGCCCGCCCCGCGGACGCGCGCGCCCTCGCCGGTGCCCGCAGCCCGCTCTACGTCCTCGACTGGACGCCGGTGACGGCGCCCGCGGCGCCGGACCGGCGACTGGTCGCACTGGGCCGGCCCCTCGCAGGCTGCACCGAGACGGTCGAGGATGTCGCGGCGTTCGCGACAGGCGGGGGCCACACAGGCGCGGCTGTCGTCTGGTCGCCCGAAACGGCGACGGCGGACGGCGACGACGTCCCCGCGACCATCCGCACCGCCGTGCGCAACGCCCTCGCGGTGCTGCGCGACTGGCTCGCCGAACCGGGCTGCGCCGACTCGACGATGATCGTGCTGACCCGCAACGGAGCAGGTCTGCCCGGTGAGACGCCGGACCCCGCGGCAGCGGCCGTCCGGGGCCTGGTACGCAGTGCGCAGTCGGAACATCCGGGGCGCATCGTGCAGGTCGACCTCGACGACAACGACGTCGCGGACCTGCACCAGCGGATCGCCGCCGCAGTCGCCGCGGACGAACCGCAGCTCGCGATCCGCGACGGCGTCACGGTGGCACCGCGGCTGATCCGCGCGACCACCGTCGAATCGACCGGCGAGCCCTTCGGCGGTGGCACGGTCCTGATCACCGGCGGCGCGGGCGGACTGGGCGCCGTCACCGCACGCCACCTGGTCACCCGGCACGGGGTGCGCAGGCTGTTGCTCGCCTCGCGCCGCGGCCTGGCCGCGCCGGGTGTCGCGGAGCTGGTCACCGAGCTGACCGCGCTGGGCGCCGACGTACGCGTCGATGCGTGCGACGTCAGCGATCGCGCCGCGGTCGCGGCGCTGCTGGAATCCGTACCGGCGCACGAACCGGTGACCGCTGTCGTGCACACCGCGGGGGTGGTCGACGACGGCACCGTCGAGACCTTGACCGCCGAGCAGGTGGACCGGGTGCTCGCCCCGAAGGTCGATGCCGCCTGGCATCTGCACGAGCTCACCCGCGACATGGACCTGTCGGCGTTCGTGCTGTTCTCCTCCGCCGGGCCGCTGCTCGGTGGACAGGGCCAGGGCAACTACGCGGCCGCGAACGCGGCGGTGGACGCGCTCGCCCAGGCACGCCGCAGCGCCGGTCTGCCCGCGCACTCGCTGGCCTGGGGGCTGTGGAAGCGCGGCATGGCCGAGGCATTGAACGACCCGGGTGGCGAACACCTGGTGCGTCAGATCCGCACGCGTCTCGGTTTGTCCCCGATCGAGCCGGACACCGGCATGCAGATGTTCGACGACGCGTTGACCACCGGCGAACCGATGCTGATGACCGCGCTGCTCGATACACCCGCCCTCACCGCGCTGGGCCGGCTCGGCACGCTGCCTGCGCTGCTGCGCGGCCTGATCCACGTACCGCCGCGCGGCCGGACCGACGACAGCCCGTTGCGCCGGCGGCTGCTCGACGCCCCCGCCGATCAGTGGGAGACGCTGATCCGCAACGAGGTCCGCGCGATCGCCGCCGCGGTCCTCGGGCACGAGTCGGCCGACGCCGTCGACCCCGAGACACCGTTCACGGCACTGGGCTTCGACTCGCTCGGCGGAGTCGAGTTCCGCAACAAGGTGACCGCCGCCACCGGTGTTCAGCTTCCGTCCACGCTGGTGTTCGACTATCCGACCGCCGCCGCCGTTGCGGGCTTCCTGCGCACCCGGGTCGACGGTTCGGCGCCGACGCGACCGCGTGCCGCCTCGGCCAGGGCCGGGGCCGGGGCCGACGAGCCGATCGCGATCGTCGGCATGAGCTGCCGGTATCCCGGCGGCGTCGAGAATCCCGACCAGCTCTGGGAACTGATCGCCGGGCGCGTCGACGCGATCACCCCGATCCCGGGCGACCGCGGCTGGGACCTCGACCACCTCTACGACACCGACCCCGGCAAACCCGGCAAGATCTACACCCGGGAAGGCGGATTCCTGCATGCCGCAGGTGATTTCGATGCCGCCTTCTTCGGGATCGGGCCCCGTGAGGCGGCGGCGATGGACCCGCAGCAGCGGTTGCTGCTCGAGGCCTCCTGGGAAGCGCTCGAAGACGCCGGTATCGATCCGACCTCACTGCGGGGCAGCGACACCGGGGTGTACGCGGGCGTCATGTACCAGGACTACGGCTACACGGCGCGCGAGGCCGCCGACGGTGCCGCGGAAGGCTATCTGGCGACCGGATCGGCCGGCAGCGTCGTCTCCGGCCGGGTGTCCTACGCCCTCGGTCTGGAAGGACCCGCGGTGACGGTCGACACGGCATGCTCGTCGTCGCTGGTGGCCCTGCACCTGGCGGTGCAGGCACTGCGCGCCGGGGAGACGTCGCTGGTCCTGGCCAGCGGGGTGACGGTCATGTCGACTCCGCTGCTGTTCGTGGAGTTCTCCCGGCAGCGGGCGCTGTCACCGGACGGGCGCTGCAAGGCGTTCTCGAGTGCCGCGGACGGCGTCGCGTGGTCCGAGGGCGTCGGCGTGCTCGCCCTCGAGCGGTTGTCCGACGCGCGGCGCAACGGGCGCCCGGTGCTGGCCGTGATCCGCGGTAGCGCGATCAACCAGGACGGTGCGAGCAACGGCTTGACCGCGCCGAACGGTCCGTCCCAGGAGCGGGTGATCGCGCAGGCACTGGTCAACGCGGGGGTGGCCGCGCCCGAGGTGGACGCGGTGGAGGCGCACGGCACCGGCACCACGCTGGGTGACCCGATCGAGGCGCAGGCGCTGATCAACGCCTACGGACAGGATCGCGCCGAGCCGCTGCGGATCGGGTCGTTGAAGTCGAACATAGGGCACGCGCAGGCGGCTGCCGGTGTCGGCGGTGTGATCAAGATGGTGCAGGCGCTGCGGCACGAGGTGTTGCCGCCCACCTTGCACGTCGACGCGCCGTCGCCGCACGTGGAGTGGTCGGCGGGCGCGGTGCGGATCCTGACCGAGGCCGAGCCGTGGCCGGCCGGGGAGCGTCCGCGCCGGGCGGGGGTGTCGTCGTTCGGGATCAGCGGGACCAACGCGCACGTGATCCTCGAAGAGGCGCCCGCGGTCCTGCCGCGACCGGCCGATCCACCGAGCCCGGCGGCCGTGCCGTTGCTGCTGTCCGCGCGGACGGCTGCCGCGCTGCGGACGCAGGCGCGCCGTCTGCACGACGCGCTGCGCGAACGTCCGGAGCTCGACCTGACCGACGTCGCGGTGACGCTGGCGCTGCACCGCGCGCAGCTCGAGCAGCGCGCCGCCGTCGTGGGCTCGGACCGGGAGACGCTGCTGGCGGCCCTGGCGCGCCTGGCAGCCGACGACTCAGGCCCGGGCATCGCCGACGGCGCCGGTCGGACCGGCACCACGGCGTTCCTGTTCACCGGTCAGGGCGCGCAGCGGATCGGGATGGGCGCCGGGCTGTACCGGGCGTTCCCGGCTTTCGCCGCCGCGCTCGACGAGGTGTGCGCGGAATTCGATGCACACCTGGGGCGTTCGCTGCGGGACGTGATGTTCGGCGCGCAGCGCACCGGCATCGCGCAGGAAGCGGGTGAGCTCGACGCGCCGGCTGCTGCGAGCGGTGCGACTGCCGGGACCTTGCTGGACCGCACCGAGTACACCCAGCCCGCGTTGTTCGCGTTCGAGGTGGCGATGTACCGCCTTGTCGAGTCGTTCGGCGTGACGCCGGATGCGGTGGCCGGGCATTCGATCGGCGAGCTGGCCGCGGCGTATGTGGCCGGTGTGTGGTCGTTGCCGGACGCGTGCCGGCTCGTTGCGGCCCGGGGCCGGTTGATGGGGGCGCTGCCGGCGGGCGGGAGCATGCTGGCCGCCGCGGTGCCGGAGGAGCGGGCCCTGGAACTGCTGGCGGCGGCTCATGCCGATCCGGCGGCCGCCGCGGTCTCGCTGGCCGCGGTGAACGCCCCCGACGCGGTGGTCTTCTCCGGAGACACCGAGGCGGTGTCGGCGCTCGAGCCGAGGCTGGCGGCCGAGGGCGTCAGGACCAGCAGGCTGCGGGTGAGCCACGCGTTCCACTCCGCCTTGATGGATCCGATGCTGGCCGAGTTCGCGGAGATCGCCGCGGGCCTGACGTACCACGAGCCACGCATCCCTCTGTGCTCCACGGTCTCCGGCGCATTCGCCGGCGAATCGGTGGGGACGCCCGAGTACTGGGTACGGCAGGTGCGCGAGGCGGTGCGCTTCGCCCCGGCGGTGCAGTCACTGCTCGATTCGGGTGTGCGCCTGTTCGTCGAGCTGGGCCCGGACGCGGTGCTGACGACCATGACCCGCGCCACCCTGGCGACAGACCTCGCAGCGCACGCATCGGTGGTCGCGGGATCCCGTCGCGCAGTCGCCGAACCCGAGCAGCTGGTCGCCGCGCTGGCAACCGCGCACTGCGCGGGCCGGCCGGTGCGCTGGGCGGCCTGGTTCGGAGATCGACCGCAGGCACGGATCGCCCTGCCCACCTATCCCTTCCAGCACGAACGATTCTGGCTGCTGCCCGCGGAGGCCGCCGCGCCGCTCGCCGGCGCCGACTCCGCCGGCCATCCGCTGCTGCACGCCCAGGTGCAGCTCGCCGGCAAGGACGAGTGGCTGTTCACCGGCAGGCTCTCGCTGCGCACGCAGCCATGGCTCGCCGACCACGCCGTCTTCGGCACGGTCGTGATGCCGGGTACCGGATTCGTGGAACTGGCCCTGGCCGCCGGCGCCCGGCTCGGCGTGCCGCGCCTGGCGGAACTGGTGCTCGCGGCACCGCTGATTCTCCCGACCGACGGCGCCGCGGATGTTCAGCTCGCCGTGGGCGGACCCGACGCCGACGGGCACCGGACCGTGGCCATCCACGCCCGCACCGCCGACGCCTGGGTGCTGCATGCCCGTGGCCTGCTCACGTCCGCCGCGCCGACCGCGGCGCCGGGCTGGTCCCAGGTGTGGCCTCCGGTCGCGGGCGATCCGGTCGACGGACAGCAGGTGTACCGCGCGCTCGGCGACCTCGGCTTCGGCTACGGCCCGGTGTTCCAGGGTGTTCGCGCCGCGTGGTCGCGTGGGGAGGAGGTGTTCGCCGACCTGGCGCTCGACCCCGACACCGCAGCGCGCGCCACCGCCTTCGGACTGCATCCGGCACTGCTGGACGCGGTGTTCCACGCGGCTGTCGGCCATCTCGCCGAGGGCGGGCCCGACGGCCGGGTCCCACTGCCTTTCGCCTTCGACGGTGTCCAGCTGGCACAGTCCGGCGCGGGTGCCTTGCGCGTCCGCGTCGCCCGCATCGCACCGAACACCTTGTGCGTGGACGCGGTCGACGCGACCGGTGCCCTCGTGCTGAGCATGGAGTCGGTGCGGTCCCGCCCGATCGAGCAGCAGGCGCTGGCACAGCTGCACGGCGCGGCACCGCTGTTCGACCTCGAGTGGGTCGCCGTGCCCGCCGTCTCCGAGGCGGACACCGGGCGCGTCGTCGTGCTCGGCGACCCGGCGACCGTCGAGGCCCCTGAGCCCCCGACGAGCTGTGCCGATCTCGCGGAACTGGCTGTGCTGCAGGATGTCCCCGACACGGTGGTATGGCCGGCGCCCCGCGGAACCGGTGCCGGCGCGGCGGACATACACGCCGGCGTGCTGACGACGCTCGCACTGCTGCAGGGCTGGACAGGCGCCGATCGCCCCGGCCGGCTCGCGATCGTGACGCGCACGGCCGCCGGACTGCCCGGTGAGGAACCCGATCTGGTCGGAGCCGCCGTGGCGGGCCTGGTGCGCAGCGCACAGTCCGAGCACCCGGGCCGGTTCCTGCTCATCGACCACGACGGCGACGCCCTGCCGATCCAGTCGCTCGCCGACGCCGTGGCCCGGGACGAACCGCACCTGGCCGTTCGCGAGGGTCGGCTCCTGGCACCGCGACTGCAGCCGCTGCCTGCCGCCGAACCGGGCGCGCCACTGCCGTTCGGCCACGGCACGGTGCTCATCACCGGCGGCACCGGCGGCATCGGCGCGATCGTCGCCCGGCATCTGGTCGCAGCGCACGGCGCACGGCGGCTGCTGCTGGTATCGCGGCGCGGTGCCGCCGCGGACGGCGCCGCCGAACTGGCCGCCGAGCTGACCGGCCTCGGCGCCCACGTCCGGGTCGTGGCGTGCGACGTCACCGAACGCACCGCGGTCCAGGCCCTGCTGGCCGGCATCGACACCGACGCCCCGCTGACCGCCGTCATCCATGCGGCGGGCGTCCTGGACGACGGCACGCTCGACACCCTGACCACCGCGCAGACGACACGGGTGCTGGCACCGAAGGTCGATGCGGCACTGCACCTGCACGAGCTGACCCGCGACCTGGATCTGTCGGCGTTCGTGCTGTTCTCGTCCGCGGCGCCGTTGCTCGGCGGACAAGGACAGGGCAACTACGCCGCCGCGAACAGCGTGCTGGACGCGCTGGCACGCGTGCGGCGCAGCGCGGGCCTGCCCGCGCACTCGCTGGCCTGGGGACTGTGGACCGTCGGCATGGCGGGGATACTCGGCGGGGACGGTGCCGAACAGTACGCCCGCCAGATCCGGGCCAGGCTGGGCCTGATCCCGATCGACCCGGATTCCGGGATGGCGCTGTTCGACAACGCACTCGCGACCGATCGGGCGACGCCGACGACGGCACTGCTGGACATGGCGGCGCTCACCTCCCTGGCGCGCGGCGGCACACTGCCCGCGGTACTGCGCGGCATGATCCGGGTTCCCCCGGCCGCCGCGAGTGCCGGTGTCGGCCTGGCCCGGCGGCTGGCCGCGCTGTCCGACGCCGACCGCGACGGTGTGATCCTGCGCGAGGTGCGCAACGCCGCCTCGGCGGTCCTCGGCCACCCGTCCGGCGACGCGATCGACCCGGACGCGCCGTTCACCGAACTCGGTTTCGACTCCCTCGGTGCCGTCGAATTCCGGAACCGGCTCGCACAGCTGACCGGGCTGACGTTGCCGTCGACGCTGGTCTTCGACCACCCGACCGCCGCCGACGTGGCGAAACTGGTGCGATCGCGGATCGACGAATCCGGCACCGGCGCGGCCGAGCAGGCACCGGCCGGCGTGCGCGGCACGATCACCGACCTGGTGTCGGCGGCGCATCGCCGCGGTGAGCTGGCAGGGGCGATGCCCCTGCTGACGGCGAGCTCGGCTCTGATGACCACGTACTCCGCCGACGAGGCCGCCGCACAGCGCCCGGCCGCGCAGCTCCTGGCGCGCGGCGCCGTGGCACCGGCACTGATCTGCATCCCCTCGTTCCTGGTGGGATCGGGCCCGCACCAGTTCGCCCGCCTGGCCCGTGAACTGGGCGGCGAGCGGCAGGTCAGTGCGTTGCGGCTGCCCGGCATGCGCGCGGGCGACGACCTGCCGGCGACCTGGGCGGCGGCGATCGGGAGCCTCGCCGCGGCCGTCGCATCGGAACTCGGGCGAGGCCCGGTGGCGCTCATCGGCTATTCGGCCGGTGGTGCGCTCGCCCACGCGGTCGCCCGGCGGCTCGAGGACGAGGGCGGCGAGCTCGCGGGCGTCGCGATGATCGACACCTACTCCCCGGAAGACCTCGAACTCAACCGTCACGTGCTCACCGACGCGCTGGGGCAGATCCTGTCCCGGGGCAACGCACTGACCCCCGTCGACGACCACGGCCTGGTCGCGATGGGCGGCTATGCGCGGATATATCCCGAGCGTGAGGCCAAGCCGATCGCCGCGCCGACGCTGGATCTGCGGGCCACCGTGACGCTGAGCGGCTTCGGGGACGCCGACCCCGTTCCCGGCTGGCAACACCGCGGACCGGTCGAGCGCATCGAGGCGGACCACTTCTCGATCATCGAGGAACGGGTGGCAGAGACCGCCGCGCACCTACGGCGCTGGCTCGATTCACTCGGCGGCCGTTGATGTCCGAACCGCCGGAGGCGAGGAATTCCGGGGAATGGGGACACATGACACCCCTTGGGCACACTCGGACTGGCCTGACATTCCTCGTTTCGGGTGGACTGCAGGATTCCCGGTTCTTCCCGGTGAACCGGTCGGTTTCCCCCTGGGCACGCGGGTGCCCGGCTCGGGGGTCCCGGTCTCTCGGAGCCGTCGAGGTCCCTCGACGGCTCCGAGAGACCGACGGATGCACCTGACCAAGTCCTGCCGGGAGTGCAGGAAGCCCCGCCGGGGCAGGGGACCAAATGGGTCCCCTGCCCCGGCGGAACCCGGTCGGCCGGGCGGCGGGTTACCGGCGCCCGGCCGAGGCCGTGTGCGGCGCTCCCCGGCTCAGCCGAAGTTCACGTCGCTGCACCACATGTAGGCCTGGTCGAGGTGCGAGGCCTGCCAGATTACGAACAGGACGTGGTGTCCGGTGTAGCCGGAGGTCTGGACGGGGAACGTGATGTCCTGTGCCGGGGCGAAGCGGCCGGTCTGCGTGATGAAGTCGAGGTTGCCCCAGCCCAGGGTCTGGGTCTTGGGGTTGAAGCCCTGCTTGCTCACGTAGACCTTGAAGTAGTCGGCACCGTGGGACGCCTGGTCGTACAGGTGGACCGAGAAGTTGTTGCCGACGGTGGTGGTCTTCCACTGCCCGGGCTTGTTCAGGCTGGCGTTCCTTGAGAGGTTGTTGCTGCAGAGCGTCCCGTCGGGGGTCCGCGCCTGGAACTGGCCACCGAGGCCGTCGCGGAGTGCGCTCATCCAGTTCCACATGGTGTCGGGGTTGGCCTGGAAGGCCTGCCAACACATGGGATCCTCGGTCTGCATGGCCGGGTTCGTGTGGTTGCTGCCCCAGGTCTTCCAGCACTGGTACGCGCGGGAGGCGGGACCGACGATGGTGCCGTGGGCCTGGGCGGGGGCCGACCAGGTCAGTGCGCCGACAACCACGGCAAACAGCATGACGAGCGCCTGGAGGGGCCGGCGGAGGGACGACCGCGAACGCCCGGTTAACGGACTGTGTGTGCGCATGTGGGGGAACTCCTTCCAGTTGCAAGGCTGTATGGGAGCGCTCCCAACGGTAGGTCTTCTGAGTGAAATGTCAATGAAGCAGACGGAGTTGATTACAGGGACGGGCGGCGAGCAGGGAATCCGCCGTGAGCCGGGAGTCGGAACCGTTCCCGGGACCGGAAAGCGAGGCTGCGGCCCGGACCGGTGTGCGGGGCGATGCCGGGGAGGGGCGTTCGCGGCATGGCGGCGGGACCCGGTTCCGGCGTGAGGGCTGTCCAGTCCCGCAACACGCGGGATCCCAGGCCCCGATGGGGCGCTTCCGTACCCCCGAGCCGGCCTCGCCTGGCAAGTCGCCTGGTAGGAGTGGTGGCTGTACGGCGCATCGGGCGGGGAACGCGGCCGATGGCACGCAGCGGGAACGCGCGTACCCCTCCCGACGATCCGTCGGTGGTCCACCGCGAGCACCTCCACGGTCGCCGCCTCGTGCCGGTGCGGCACGACAGCCCCCCCGCGCACCCGCAGCGGGCACTCCCGCCGCGTCCGGAGCGGCCAGGGCCTCGACGAGTTCCTCCCGGTCGATCGCCCGACGCTCCGGCACCGCTTCCGCCTCGGCGAGTCCGGCCGCGATCCGTTGCGCCCGGGGGCGAAGCTCCGCCGCCCGCACCCGGGCAGCCGTCTTCCGCTCCTCCGGCAATCCCAGCCATCGACTGAGTCGGCCAACTCCCTTTCACTGAGCCAGAATTGAGCTAGCGAACCCTGCCACGCCGGCACCGGGAACATACCTGGCCAAAGAAGTCCAACCATCACATCCGGGGGGACATCGGCTTACCGTGACGCCGCGTCGATTCGCGGTCTTGCAGATCCGGGCCAGCAGGGGAGACTGCCTTCACGACCGGCTCCGCCCGGTCCCCGGCAGCACCACGCCAAGCAGGTCGGTCCACCGTCGCTCCACCGAGATGAGGTCTCATGAACCGAAACCGAGCCGCCGTCAGCGCGGTCGCCGTGACCCTGTTCACCGCCGGCCTCGCCGTCGGCCCGGCAGCCGCCGCCACCGAGGCGAAGGCCCGCGTCGGAGCCGACTGGGCAACTCAGTCGATCGTCTTCACCGCCGCCGCAGGGCAGGCCAACAACCTCAGCATATTCTCCATGTACACCAGCGACGGGATCCGGAGGATCGGCTTCAGGGACGTGGTCCCGCTCGAACCGGGCGACCACTGTGCGTACTCGAGAGCCGAGGACACCACCTCCGTCGTCTGCGAACTGCCCGCCGACAGCCCCCGGCCGGACAGGATCGACGTCTTCCTCGGCGACGGCAACGACACGATCGCCGCCTTCGCCCCCGGGGCCGGCACCGTCAGCGGCGGCCCCGGCGACGACGAACTGCACGCCCACACCGCACGCACGGTGCTGGGCGGCGCGGGGAACGACATGGTCATGGGACCCGCCGCCCTGCACGGCGGCGACGGCATGGACCACCTGATGGGTGACAACAGCAACCAGCAGATGTGGGGCGGCCGGGGCGACGACATGATCGAGGGCTACGGCGGTGACGACACCGTGCACGCCGGCCCCGGCGACGACCACGCCATGGGCGGGGACGGCCGCGACATCGTCCTCGGCGGCCCCGGCAACGACACACTGGACGGCGAAGGCGGCGACGACCTCGTCTGCGGTGGCACCGGAAAGGACGCCCTCGAAGGCGGCCCCGGCCGCAACATCGTCCTCCCGTAAGTGCGCCTCCCTGCCCGAAGGTCCTGGCCCGCGGCGCGAACAGCGTCGCGGGCGCCGAGCCACCGCCGTCGGCGACCCGCCACCCGAGCCGCGTCAACCGCGAACGCCGCAGAGAGCGGGTCCCCGCGCGACACGAGGTGACCCGGCGGAACCGGACCGTCGAACCTGCCGGCCGGCGCGGGCCCGGGACTCCACGTTGCTCGGCCCGCCCGATCCCGTGAGCGAGGTGGACCGGGCGAAGCCACCGGGAACTGGTTCCCGGAGCCGGCCAGCCGAAGGCCGGACCGGGTGCGGTGGGCGGGGACCAAGCCGCACCGGGGCTGCGCCCAGAGCCGGTCGGAGACCACGACGGTCACCACGACCTCCCGGCGGCTTCGGCCGACTGCGGCTTCCCGGGACAGTGGATCGCCCGGCGAGCGGGAAACGGCACCGGATCCGGGCGTTCGTGATGGTGCTGCCCGCCCCGCGGCACATGGCCGTCCGCCCGGTGGCACACCATGGACCGGCGTGCCTGGGCCGAAGCGTACGCGGAAGCGTTCCGCTTCTCCGGCGGTGTCCCGTGGTGTCCGGTGCCGGACAACCCGAGGACCGGGGTGGACGAACTGGACCTCCACCACCCGCAGACCAACACGTCGTACTCCGACCCCGCCCCTTACTGCCGCACGGCGGTGGACCCGGCCCGTGCCGCGAAGCCGAAGGACGAACGTCTGCCGGGCGCACTGTTCCTCCTCCGGCGTCCGGGGGGCTCGTTTCCTGGGGGCCGGCCTCGGTGCCGGGGTCGTGGCGGGGCCTCCGTCGTGCGGGCCGTCGCCGTGATCATGGCCGTCGTCGGTCTCGCCTCCGCGGTTCGGCGTGGGCACCGGGCCGACGTCTCGGGACGCGGTGCGACAGCTCGCTGGAGGCAGAAAATTCGCTCGGCTGCAACCCTCGCCGGAGGTGAATTCCCTCGACTCGCAAATCCACCAGAGGCACAAAATTATTCATTCCGCAAATCCGGCGGAGGCATATAGTTCGTTCGGCCGCAACAGCCTCGAGGGGAAAGTGTAAGGTTGACAGCGGTGTGGAATTTGCTTATAGTCCCGTCGTTCAAGTTCCCGCCGATCGATGTTCGAAGGTGTTCATGACCGCGCCTCCAACGTTGCCGAAGTCCAGGCAGCGGTTGATTCTCGCCATTCTTATGTTGTGTTCGCTGCTGATTTGGTTAGAAAATACCGTCCTGAGTACTACGCTGGAGACCCTTGCGGACCCGGTCCGTGGACTGGGGGCCAATCCCGGTGAGCTGCAATGGGCGACCGGTTCGTACACTCTGGCCTTCGCCACGTTGATGTTCACTGCAGGTGCACTGGGCGACCGGTTCGGTCACCGGACCGTGTTTTCCGGTGGGTTGGTGATCTTCGCCGGGTCCTCACTGTGGGCGGCGTACGCAAGCGATGCGGGCCAGCTGATCACGGCTCGAGCTGCGATGGGGGTGGGCAGCGCGCTGATCACGCCCGCCATGATGGCCATCCTCATGTGGACCTTCACCGGCCCCGCGAGGGCTGCCGCGATCGGCGTTTTCTCGACGTCGGCCGGTGTCGGAATGGCTGCCGGCCCGGTGCTGGCGGGGTTCCTGCTCGAGCATTTCTGGTGGGGCTCGGTCTTTCTGATCAATGTCCCGGTCGCGGTATTGGCGCTGGTCGGGCTCGCCGTGCTGGTTCCGAATTTCCGCAGTCCCACTCTGCGACCGCTGGACCCTGCTGGAATGCTGCTGTCGATCAGTGGGCTCGTGGCGTTGTCCTACGGGCTGATCCGGGCGGGTCAGGTGGCGGTGTGGAGCCGTACCGACGTCTGGGCGCCGATCGTTGCCGGTCTGGCTCTGCTGGCCGTTTTCGTACTCGTCGAACTGCGTGTCAAGGCGCCCAGCTTTGATCCGCGACTGTTCGTGCAACGCACATTCTGTGGTGGCAACGTGGCGCTCGGACTGCTGCTCTTCGGTGTGGCCGCCATCACCTTCTACAACGCGTTCTACCTGCAGGGCGCGCTCGGATACTCGCCGATGGAGGCGGGTCTGGCCAATATCCCGACCGCATTCGGCGCGCTCGTGGGGGCGCCCCTCGCCACGCGCCTGGTTCGCCGCCTGCCGCTCCGCCTCGTCACCGTGCCGGCGCTCACCGTCGCTGCGCTGACCATGGGCGGGTACGCGTTCCTCGGACTCCAGACTCCACTCGTCTGGATCGAGATCCTGTTGTTGGTACAGGGTCTCTCGATCGGCGTGGTGATCGGCCCCGTTACGGCCGCGTTGATCAGCGACCTGCCGCTGGAACAGGCCGGTGCAGGATCGGCCGTCACCAACACCGTGCGGCAGACCGGCAGTGTGATCGGAATCGCAGTGGGCGGCACGATCATGTCGATCGTGTACCGACGTGCGATCGAACCTTCGCTGGAGGGTGTACCCGGTCCGGTGCAGGATCAGGTGCGAGTCTCCGCCGAACAGGCCCGCCACGTCGCCACCACTCTCCACCGGCCCGCTCTTGCCCAGGCTGCCGACGACGCGTTCATCCATGCCATGCACGTCGGTGCGGGCTGGATCGCGGTCATCGCACTCCTCGGAGCAGCCGTGCTGCTGATCACCCTGCCTGCTGCCGGCCAGAAGAAGAGTCCGACACCGGAGCCGGACCACGAGGAGTCCCGTGGCTCCGAGCTTCGCTCCACCGTCTGATGGGCTGGCTGCGGGCCGGGAACAGGAACAGGTGCCTACCGGCCCGCGGCGATGGGAGTTCCTGCGCCACCACCACGCTCGATCGGCAAGGCACCTCTGAAATGAGAGTCCCGTACCGGCCCGCGGAACCGTTTGCCGCCTTCGATGCCCCCGACCTGATCGCGTACACCGGATTCAATCCGGCGATCCGGCCGGCCGAGCGGTGCGGTCCGGGTATCGGGAGCGCAATCAGTGATACACGGAACAGCGGAATGTGTGACACGCCGTACGGTCAGCCGTCATGAATTCGGTCGTAGGGTCATGATGCCGTCCTCAGGCCCCCGGTCGCCCGTCAGTGACGGCAGGAGGAGGGCGGTGAACTGGATAAATGAGGGTCTGATGCGGATCCGCCGAGTATCGAGTGAGCGTTGACCCGACACATGCGGCGATGGTCTCCAGCTGCCTGCCGTCCGCGGGCCGGGCGGTGCGCCTGGCAGCAGCGACAAACTTCACCAAGCAAGTCCGGCTCGAATCGAAGGAGCCCCCTGTTGTCGAAAACGAATGATCCCGCTGTGCGTGCGGTTGAATCCGAGCAGGATTATGTGTCCTCCTTGTACGAGTTACTCACCGAGCGGCTTTCCGAGGCGCGAGCACAGCGAGCGAGTGTGCTGAAGGCCACGACGGACAGCGCCGGTGAGGCATACGAGAGGGAAATGGCCGCCGAGCGTCTGACCAAGGAAATAGGCCGGCTGGAGGGCGCCGAAAGGGGGCTGGTCTTCGGGCGCATCGACTGGACGGATGGCACGGCCCTGCGCATCGGGCGGATCGGACTGCATACGGAGGAGGACGAGCTGCCTCTGCTCGTGGACTGGCGCGCGAACGCGGCGCGGCCCTTCTACGAGGCGACACCGGTCCACCCGATGGACCTGCGGCGGCGCCGGCACCTGCGCCTCGAGGAGCGCACGGTCATCTCGGTGAGCGACGAACTGCTGGACGGGAGCGTCCCGACCGACGAGGACGTCGTGGGGGACGGCCCGTTGACCGAGGCCCTGTCGGCACGGCGTACGGGCAGGATGCACGCGGCCGTCGCGACGCTGCAGGCCGAGCAGGACGAGATCGTCCGCTCCGCCCACCGCGGGGTGACCGTGGTGCAGGGCGGGCCCGGCACCGGCAAGACGGTGGTCGCCCTGCACCGGGCGGCCTATGTCCTGTACGCGTTCCCGCGCGCCGCGGAGGAGGGCGTCCTGGTGGTGGGCCCGAACGCCCGGTTCCTCGACTACATCTCCCAGGTACTTCCCTCGCTCGGGGAGAACGACGTCGTTCTGGCGACCTGCCGGGAACTGGCCGGAGTGTCCACGGACACGGTGGACCCGTTCGACACGACGCGTCTGAAGGGCAGCTCCGACCTCGCCGAGGCCTTGGCCGGCCTGCTGCGCGTCCACCAGGCCCCCGCCGGTGACTTCACCGTGCGGGTCGGACAGGAACTGGTTCACCTCTCCGGCGAGGAAGTCGCCACGGCACGCGACGCCGCCGTGGCAGCCGTACCGGGGCACAACCCCGCGCGCCAGGTGTTCAAGGAGCTCTTGGTCGACGCCGTCACCGACGCGATGCAACGGGACATGGGCGACATCCTGGAGCAGATCGACGCCGATGCCGAAAGGATGACGGGTCTGGACCTCGACCGGTTCACGGGAGCCGCCCAGCGCCGTGTCGAGGGTGCGGCCGACCCGGGTCCGGTCCACGAGCTGGACCTGGACGCCATCCGAGCCGATCTCCTCGACGACGCCGGCGTCGACCGGGCGGTCGAGGTGTTGTGGCCGCGGCTGGCACCCGGTGACCTCGTGAAGGCGCTCCTGACGAACGCCGACGCTCTCGCCGAGCGCCTGCCCCGCCTGACCGCGCAGGAGCGGTCCCTCCTGCTGCGCGGTCCGGAGGACCCGTGGACCGACGCCGATGTGCCGTTGCTGGACGAGGCGGCGAACCTGGTCGACGGCCCCCCCGAGCGGACGTATGGACACGTCGTCGTCGACGAGGCGCAGGAACTGACCGCCATGCAGTGGCGGATGATCGTCCGCCGCTGTCCGGCAAGGTCGATGACGCTGGTGGGTGACTTCGCCCAGGCAGGCCCGGTCGCGACAGCACGCGACTGGAAGGAGGCGCTGAGCCCCCATGTCGGACCGCGGTTCAGACTGCACAACCTGACCGTCAGCTACCGCACCACGCAGGAGATCCTGGAGAGCGTCCGGGACCTGCTCACGCGGATCGCCCCGGACCAGAAGCCCACACGGTCACTGCGAAGCGGTGAGAGCCCTCGCACCGTGACCACACCTCCGGACGGGTTGGTCACCGCCGTCGCCCGGGAACTCCGCGCCCAGAGCACCGCGCACCCGGGTGAGCTTCTGGGAGTGATCTGCGCGGACGCCAGGGTGAGCGAGCTGACGGATCAGGGCATCGCTCACCACGCACGCATCGTGCCGGCGTCCGAAGCACGTGGCCTGGAATTCGACGGGGTCGTCGTCATGAACCCCGAGGAGATCACCACGGCCCGCCCCGGTGGGGAAAGGGACTTGTACGTAGCCCTGACCCGGGCCACCAAGCGCCTCTGCACGGTCACCGTCCAGCCCGCCTGATGGTTCGGCGCCCGCGTCGACGACGCGGGCGCACCCGGCGCGGTACGGACACCGGCCCCGCGCGCACGGGGCTGCTCGCCGTCTCACCGTCCGTGGCCGCACGCCGAGCGATCACCGGGGTGGGCCACCCTCCCGCACCGGTGCCCGCGGGCGTCGACTGATCCTGCTCGGACGGCACCGGGCGTTGTATCCACGTCCTGGCCGTCTATTGCGAAATGGCACGACGTGTCGATGACGATCCTCGAATTGTGTCGACAACCAGGACTTCTCCCGCGTCTCATCGGGTGGCACTCGCGTATCCACCGCGGTGTTACCGCAGCGCTGGATCGCGCTCGATTCCCTGATCCGGCGTGATCAGTGGCTTGGTGCCGGATGCCCATGGTTCCGTCCCAAGGCCCGACCCGCCGATCGGGAACTGCGGGACCAGTTGCGCAGGATTCCGCTGCACTGGCGCCGACCTCGGAGAGGGGCAGTTCACCGTGGGCATGCGGCGGTAGCGGATGAGGAATGCGGCGAGCCCGGCGAGAGCGGCGGACCGTTGTGGTCACCAACGGTATGGATCTTCGACCCGGGCCTGCCCCGATCGGCCGGATTCGGTCCGCCCAAGGCCCCTTCGACCGCCCGAACGCTGATTGAGCCGATGGCGCACCGCGACCAGTCCAGCTCACCGTTCGCGCCGGACCGGTCCAGCGTCACGCGGTGCGGCTTCGCCCGCATCCGGGCCTTTGGCCAGTCCGTGAAGCGCCGACGTACGGTCTGCCAGGAGGCACCGAAGACCGGCGGCAATGGGCGCCAAGTGCAGCCCGGAGTGGCGACGAAGACAATCGCGGCCGGCACCGCGCGGTCATCACACCTCCGCCGTCCGCCAGCCTGCGCACGCACCGGCTGTACCGGCGGAATATCCTGAAAGATCTCCCACACCCCGTCCGGTACCAGCCGCCCGACTATCCGCATGCCGGGACGGGAGCCACTACCAATCAAGACATCCTCCAAGGGGTGTCCCGTAATGCGCGGTGGACCAGCCGACGGCGTCCCGTGCGGTGCATCGCAGGCGGAGACTCGCCCGCATACTGGATGTATCCGGGCGATTCGGAAACGCGGTGAGGCACCGTGCCGGGCGTCGGAATCCCGCCAGGCATTGCGGGACAACTCTTAGTACGGGGTGGACAGTTCCCGCCACTCCATGTCATCCTCATCTATCAGGGTTGAACCTTTCAGATTCTAACGTGGGAAAACGGGGGATCACCGACATGGGCAGCGTGAAGACAGGTTGACGCGGCAACTGATTTCGAGCAGTGGAAAACACGAACGCTACGCCGACAGGGCAGACCACTTGGTGTCTGATGCGCGTGGCAGACGAACTTCCCTGCGGGTTGGACGATCTCTGTTGCAAACCGAGATAGCGGTCGTGCTGGCAATCCAGGACGACATTCGTCGATACAGTATCGAGGGAATGCTCCGTTCGCTCGACATCCAGTTTGCAGTGCAATTCATCACGGATGTCGAAGATCTCTCGACATTCTGCAACGGCCAGCTGATCATTTTATCCAGCGATGCTCTGGGGTCCGTACCTGACGAGATCGCTGAAAAGCTGCGTATCCACAATACGAACGTACTGATCCTGGTAAATTCGACAGGCGTTGTCGAGCAATCCTGGGTCGATCATGCAAACGGTTTCCTGGGCTGGGAAGACCTCCGCCCCGAGACCCTGCGCGAAGCGATTGTCGACGTGAAGGCCGGACGGTTTCACGTGTCGGCGACCCTTGCGCGACGATCCGTGACGGCACCCGAGCAAGCCGGTGACGGCACCACCTCGAAGCGCGCGTCGATGATTGCGCTGACGGCACGTGAACAGCAGGTACTGCGCCTGATTGCCGAGGGGCTGAGCAACCGGCAAGTCGCTCGATCGCTGAGTATCTCCGAACATGGAGTCAAACGCGCGGTCGGCATCATTCTGGCCAAGCTCAACTGCCCGAACCGGACTCTTGCGGTTGTCCGGGCCATAGAGCTGGAGCTCCTCGTCATGTGAGGTGTCGGCCCATTGGCGCGGCGCAGGCCGGCGCCGGACCCGGAACGGGTCGTCATGAGGATGCAGCGGACGGGTGAGCCGCCGAAGCGGCCGCGCACGATGTGTGGCCGGCGTTGTCGACGGTGGAGGGGCCGGCGGGTTTCGGTGACGGGTCCGGCCCGGTTCCTGGCCCTGCGGGTGCGGGGCAGGCTGTGTTCGAGGTCTGCGTCGACCGGCTCGTCGGGATTCGGCTCGGGTGAGTACGACGGCAGGAAGTGCAGCTCGATCGGGTCCTCGTGCGCGGCGGGCCAGGTCCGGACGGTCTTCGGGCGGTGGGCCGAGTGCCGGTCGACGACCAGGTGGACCCTGCGGTCGAAGTGCCCGACGAGCCGGGCCCGGAAGCGTTCGGCGGCCCGCCGGAGCGGCCGGCCGGCCTCGACGACGCAGCGGGCCGGGCGCAGGCGGCCGGTCCCGGTCAGGGGTGCGTCACGGTGGGGCACCAGGGCCTTTCGGCCGGTGCAGACGTCGCACTCCACACCGCACCGGAAGGCCCCCACCTGTTCAAGATCCCTCAGCCGGGACCTGGCCCACCTGCCACACCCTCCCCGGACGGAACAGCTAGCCGACCCTCACCACGAACTTGCCCCGCACGCCGCCCGCCTCCAGTGCCCGGTGGGCCGCCGCCGTCTCCTCCAGCGGGAAGACCCTGTCCACCGCCGGGCGCAGCCTGCCCTCCGTCACCTCGCGCGCGAGGTCGTCGAAGAGCGCCCGCCGGGGGTTGCCGCTGAAGAAGCGCACCCGGCCGCGTCCGTGTACGGCGCTGGCGGCGATGTAGCCCAGCGAGGCGACGGGCCGCGCCAGGTCGAAGGCGACGGTGACCATGCGTCCGCCCGGCCCCAACAGGCGCCGGAAGGCGCGCAGATCGGTGCCCGCCGTGTCGAGCACCACGTCGAACCGGCCCAGTTCCGCCGGGGTGACGGTCCGGTGGTCGACGGCGTGGTGGGCGCCGAGGGCACGGACGAAGTCGAGGCCGGCGGCGCGGGCCAGGGCCGTGACCTCGGCGCCGTACGCCTTTCCGAGCTGGACGGCGGCGTTGCCGACGCCGCCCGCAGCGCCCCGTACCAGCAGCCGTTCGCCCGGGCGCAGTGCGGCCTTGTCGCGGAGCGCGGTGACGGCCGTGGTGGCCACCGGCAGCGCGGCGGCGGCCACCAGGTCCAGCCCGTCCGGGACCCGGCCGAGCCGCTCGGCCCGTACCGTCACGTACTCCGCGGCGCTGCCGAAGCCCGTCCGGCCCACGATGCCCCACACCCGGTCGCCGGCCGCGACACCGGTCGCGCCGGTGCCGAGCGCGACCACCTCACCCGTGAAGTCCAGCCCGACGCGCTGCGGGAACCTCCGGCCGGTGAGGAGCCGGACCCGGCCCGAACGGGCCGCCAGTTCGCCGCCGTTGACGCTGAACGCGCGTACCCGCACGAGGACCTCGCCGGGAGCCGGTTCGGGGCGCGGCACCCGGCCCGTGTACAGCACCTCGGGTCCGCCGAAGCGGTCGAACAGTACGGCTTTCATCGTGTGGTCGTCCATCGTTCTCACCTTCGCCACCAGGGCCCGTGCGGGGAATCCGGACGCCGAGCGTAGGCTGCGAAACGGACGGCATCGTCCACTTGCGTCGGAGGTGAGAGACAGTGGCGGGGGAATCCTCTCGGATCGCGGGTCCGGACGGACTGCGGGCGGACGCCCGGCGCAACCGGCGGCGCATCCTCGATGCCGCCCGCGCGGTCTTCGCCGAGCACGGCATCGACGCGCCCATGGCGACCGTGGCCCGGCGGGCGGGGGTCGGTGTGGCGACGCTGTACCGGCGCTTCCCGACCAGGGACGCCCTGGTGCGGGCCGCGTTCGCCCAGCAGGTGGAGACCTGCGCCCGGGCGCTCACCGAGGCACTGGCCGACCCCGACCCGTGGCGGGGCTTCCAGCGGCTGGTCGAGACGGTCTGCGCACTGCAACGCGAGGAACGCGGCTTCCCGGCCGCCTTCGCCGCGGCCTTCCCGGGCAGCGTGGGGGAACACGCGCGGGTACGGGAGCAGGCCGAGCGGGACTTCGCGGCCCTGGTCCGCAGGGCGCAGGCGGCGGGCGCGCTGCGCCCGGACTTCCACCCCTCCGACATCGTCGTGGCCCTGCTGGCCCACTGCGGTCTGGTCACCGCGCTGCCGGGCGACCGGGCGGCGTCCCGACGCCTGGTGGCGTACCTCCTCCAGTCGTTCCGCGCCGAGGGGGCCCAGGGGCCGCTGCCCCCGCCCAGCACCTCGTCGCTGCGCGACCTGCCGCTCGCGGCCGACGGCTTCCGGGGCCGGCACGCCTAGGGTTCGGCCGCATCCGGGTACCCGGCCGCGTCTTCCGCCCACCCGGCGACGGGGGCGGGGGACCCGGCGCCGGGTGGGAGCGGCCCGAGTCGTGCGGCACAGGCGGCCACGGTCGCGAGGGGCCGGCCCGTCAGGGCCGCGCGTGCGGCTCCTGGGACGGGGAGCGCAGCGGGAGTTCGGCCCAGACGACGCGGCCGTGCCCGCCCGGGGCGCGGCCGACCCCCCAGTCGCTGCCGAGCGCGTCGACCAGGAGCAGCCCCCGGCCGTTCTGGTCGTCGGGGCCCGGCCGGCGCAGGAAGGGCACTTCCGGCCCCCGGGCCTGGTCCTCGACCTCGATGCGGATCCGGTCCGCCATGACGTGCAGCCGGCACACGATCCGGTCGCCGGCCGAGTGGGTGAGCGCGTTGGTGACGAGCTCCGAGGTCACTACGACAGCGTTGTCGGACAGGTCCTGGCCGACACCCCGCGCGGCGAGCAGCTCACGCACGCCCGCACGGACGGTGCGCACGGACGCCGGGACCGCGGGCAGGTCGAACGTGCGGGCCGCACGACGGGCCGGGGCCCCGGCGGAGGGCCCGGAGGCGAGCCGGCCGTGGCCGTCCGGCTGGGGGAGTGGAGCCGTCTGCCCGCCTCCGGGCAGTCTGGGGGAGAACTCGTTCCCGGCATGATGCGGCGGCCTGTGTAAGGGGAGCCGAGCCATCTCCGTGGGCCTTTCGTCTGCCTTGCGCACCGGGATCCGTCACGTACCGGCCGTGGTCGACCGGCCGGTTCCGTACGGCCTCCAGCGGACCGGGGGAACAGTGGGGACACTCTGGCACCGGTCAACCGCGACTCGCAACCAGCAAGTTGAAATTTGCATTCAGCTGCGCGCATCCTGCTGCGATCCAGTGACCGCATGTGTCCGTGCCGAGTGGTCGCATGAGACGGTGAGCCCGGAACACCCGATGTGAGGGAGCAAGGCGTGACCGCGGAGACCGACTGGGGCGGAGCCCCTTCCGTCCTGCGCATGATCCTCGGCAGACAGCTGGAGGAATTACGCAACCGTGCCGGTCTGACCTACGAGCAGGCGGGCACGGCCATCGGGGTCAGCCACTCCACGATCCGCCGGATGGAGGCCGCCAAGGTGGCGCGGCTCCGGCTGGCGGACGCCGAGAAGCTGCTCCGGGTCTACGGCGTGACGGACGAGCAGGAGATCGACACCTTCCTGAAGTCCGTCCGCGAGGCCAACAAGCGTGGGTGGTGGCACACCTACCGCGACGTCATGCCGGACTGGTTCGCGGCCTATCTGAGCCTGGAGCAGGCGGCACTGCAGATCCGCGCCTACCAGAGCCAGTTCGTCCACGGGCTGCTGCAGACCGAGGCGTACGCGCGCGCCCTGCTGACCGCCTCCGCCCCGCACGCCCCGGCCGGGGCGACCGAGCGCCGGGTGGCGCTGCGGCTGCGCCGGCAGGAACTGCTGAGACGCGAGACACCACCGCGGGTGTGGGTGGTGATGGACGAGACCGTGCTCCGGTGGCCGGTCGGGGGCGCGGAGGTGATGCGCGCCCAGATCGACCACCTCATCGAGGTCCAGCGGCTGCCCCAGGTGACGCTGCAGATCATGCCGTTCGCCAACGGCCCGCACCCGGCCATGCGCGCCGGTGCCTTCCAGCTCTTCCGCTTCCGGGCACGTGAACTGCCCGACGTCGTCTACCTCAGCGGTCTGGTGGGCGCCGTCTACCTCGACAAGGGCGACGACGTCGTGGTCTACCGCGAGGCCCTCGACCGGCTGGGCGCGCAGGCGATGCCCCCGAAGCGGACCGAGGCCGTGCTCGGCCGGATCCGGAGGGACCTGTGACGCGCCCCGCCCACCGAGCCCTGCCCCAGACCACCGACTAGCGAAGGAGAACCGAAGGTGCCCGAGAACGGATGGTCGGCCGACCGCATCGACACCGAGAACGCGCATTCCGCGCGGATCTACGACTACATCCTCGGCGGCAAGGACTACTATCCGGCGGACCGGGAGGCGGGTGACGCCATGGCCCGGGAGTGGCCCGCGCTGCCCGTCCACATGCGCGCCAACCGGGACTGGATGAACCGGGCGGTGCGCTGGCTCGCCGAGGAAGCGGGGATACGCCAGTTCCTGGACATCGGCACCGGCATCCCCACCTCGCCGAACCTCCACGAGATCGCCCAGTCGGTGGCTCCCGACTCGCGCGTGGTCTACGTCGACAACGACCCCATCGTGCTCACCCTCTCCCAGGGCCTCCTGGCCAGCACGCCCGAGGGCAGGACGTCGTACATCGAGGCCGACTTCCGCGACCCGGCGAGCATCCTGGACGCCCCCGAACTGCGGGACACCCTCGACCTGGACCGGCCGGTGGCTCTGACCGTCATCGCCATCGCCCACTTCGTCCTCGACGAGGACGACGCCGTCGGCATCGTTCGGCGTCTGCTGGAGCCGCTCCCGCCGGGCAGCTACCTGGCCATGACGATCGGCACGGCGGAGTTCGCGCCCGACGAGGTGGGCCGGGTGGCCCGTGAGTACGCGGCCCGCAACATGCCGATGCGGCTGCGCACCCTCGACGAGGCCCACGAGTTCTTCGCGGGCCTGGACCTGGTCGAGCCGGGCATCGTCCAGGTCCACAAGTGGCACCCGGACGGCACCGGCGAGCAGGGCATCCGCGACCAGGACATCGCGATGTACGGAGCGGTCGCCCGCAAGCCGTAGCACCGTGCCGGGGCCCGGCCGCGGGCCCCGGCACGGGCCGTCGCCCGGCGGGCCGCACCCGTGCCGTACTCGCCGCCCACGCGTCGGCCGTCACCCGCCGCACCATGCCGGCGCCGGCCTCCCCGGAGCCGTGGACCCCTCCGGCGCCGGTCCGTGGGCGCGGCCCGGCCCCCATGCGCCACCGGCCCGGTTCCACCGGCCCGGCGACGGCCGCCTCGGCGGGCCCCGCAGGCGACCGGTGCCCTTTCGGCCGGCCCCCGGACGGCCGTCAGCCCTTCACCGTCGTCTCCCAGGTGTCGACCGCGTAATGCACCGTCATCCCGTGGCGCTCGTACAGGCGGGGGGCGCCGGTGGCGTTCTCCGTGTCCACGCCGAGCCCGACGGTGTCCCGCCCCCGCTCCGCGAAGGCCGCGAACGCGTGCCGCAGCAGGAAACCGCCCAGTCCCCGCCCCCGGGCCGCGGGCAGCACCCCGATGCCGCGGATCCACCCCATGGCCGCGCGGTCGTCGCGTGCGAGCAGGAAGCCGGCGTCCCCCAGGTCGTCGGTGGCGACGATCCACACCAGGGACCAGTCCAGTGCACCGGCGTCGATGTCGTGCAGCCACTGGTCGTACGGGCGCGGCTGGAAGTCGAAGTGATCGGCGAAGGACGCCTGGTACAGCTCGTGCACGCGCAACCGGTCCGCCTCGGCGGCGCAGGCGCGCATGCGCACGCCGGCCGGGACCTCCGGCAGCCGGTCCCGCACGCGGTCCACGGCACGGCGCAGCACGTGGTACCGGCGCACCACCCGCCAGCCGCGTGCCCGCAGCAGCCCGGTGTCGAGGGTGGGCGCCACGTTGAGGTGCAGGTGCACCACGGCCCGCCCGGCGCCGTTCTCCCGGGCCTTCTCCAGCGCCCTGGCCTCCATCGCCTCCAGCATCCGGGCTGCGGCCGGCTGGTGTGCGGGCAGGACGTACTGGTCGATGTCGATGCGCTCACCGTCGGACTCGTCCCACAGCAACCCGTACGCCACCGGCCGGTCCCCCTCCAGCACGAGCCAGGAGTCGCGCTCCAGATCGGCCCCGGGATGCTTCAGATCGGCCTCGACGCTGTGCAGATCGGTCTCGGGCCGGCCGATCTCGATCTCGTCGACCCTGTTGAGGAGTTCGGTGATGGCGGGCGCGTCGGCGAGCGTGGCGGGACGCTGTGAGGTGGGCATGAGGACCAAGGGTCGAGGGCCGGAGCCCGCGGCGCAACGGGTTTTCCCGGCGGCGGCACCCGACGCGGGCCGACAGGCCGCGGTACGGGTGGCGGGGCTCGGACCGCGGCCGGGGCGGCGGGTGTTCAGACCGCGGCACGGGCGTAACGGCGGGCCAGGAGCGCGAAGGCGTCCTTCAGCTCCTGCGGGCCGACGGCCTCGATTCCGGCGTCGAAGCGTCCGAAGGCGGCGGCCAGGGCCGGCCACGACCAGGAGCCCAGGACCACCCGGCAGCGGTCCGGGCCGAGCCCTTCGACGACCGCGTCCTGGGCGAAGCGGGACACGGTGGCGGCGGGCAGCGCGAGGACCGCCTCGCCGCGGCAGGGCCACTCGCCCGAGCCCTCCCCGCCCCGGAACCGGCCGGCGACGAAGGCGGCCACGTCACCCCCGGGCACCTCCCGCGGCGTGAACCGGGGCCCGGTGGGGGTGCGCGGGGTGATCCGGTCGACGCGGAACGTACGCCAGTCGGCGCGGTCGAGGTCGTAGGCGACCAGGTACCAGCGCCCGCCCCGGGTGACGAGGTGGTGCGGCTCGACCCGGCGCGGCGGACCGGCCGCCGGCCCTCCCGGCCCGTCTTCCGGCGGAGCGGCGGGGGTGTGGTCCAGGCGCAGTACCTCGCGGGCGTGCACGGCCGCGCTCAGCGCCACGAGCACGGCGCCGTCGACGGGCGGGTGCGGCCGCTCGACGGGCCGCCCGACGGCGGTGACCCGGAGCATGTCGACGCGGTGGCGCAGCCGCTCGGGCATCACCTGCCGGACGGTGGCCAGCGCACGCTCGGCGTCCTCCCCGACGGCGGCGCCGGTGACGGCGGCCGTCCGGAGCGCGACGGCGAGGGCGACGGCCTGCTCGTCGTCGAACAGCAGTGGCGGCAGCCGGGTGCCCGCACCCAGCCGGTAACCACCGTCGGGTCCTTTGAACGCCGCGACGGGATAGCCCAGTTCGCGCAGCCGGTCGACGTCACGGCGCACCGTCCGCGCGCTGACGCCCAGCCGCTCGGCCAGCAGCGCCCCCGGCCAGTCGCGACGTGCCTGGAGCAGGGACAGCAGGGACAGCAGTCGCGCGGAGGTCTTCGGCATGTGGCCGATTCTCCCCCGGACAGCGGACACATCCTGACCGCTGTCCCTGCGACGGTTCTCCTCTCCGGGACCGACGACGCACCGGAGGACCGACGGACCGCGCACAGCAGGACCACGCACAGAAGCACCAGGCACAGAAGGACCAGGCACGGAAGGACCCGATCACCGTGACAGCCGCCACCACGCCCCGGCCCGCTCCCGACGGCGAGCGGGCCGACCTCGTCGCCGCGCTCGCCGCCGCCCTGACGGCCGCCACGCCCCGCGCACACCGCACCGCACCGGCCCGGACACCGACACCGACACCGACACCGGAGAGAATCCGATGACCCTCCTCACCACGCGGGCGCTCAACCGCGCGACACTGGCCCGGCAACTGCTCCTGGACCGCGCGGACACACCGGTCCTGGACGCCGTGGGCCACCTGTGCGGCCTGCAGGCGCAGGAACCGCAGGAGCCGTTCACCGGCCTCTTCTCACGGCTGCGCGCCTTCGACCCGGCCGCGCTGGACCGCCTGCTCACCGGCCGGCACCTGGTGCGGACCCACCTCATGCGCCGCACCGTCCACCTCGTCACCGCGCACGACGCGCTGGCCTGGCGCACCCGCCACGAAGCCATGCTGCGCGGGCGCGTCCTGGGCGTCTACCGCCGGGACCTCGCCGGAGTGGACCTCGATGACCTCGCCGCGGCAGGCCGGGAGGTGATGGCCGACGGCGAGCCGCGCTCGATGGGCGACCTCGCGCGGGAGGTCGCCGCGCGCCGGCCGGTGCCGGCGGGACGCGCGCTGGGGGAGATGCTGGTCGCCGCGCTCCTGCCGGTGGCGCAGCTGCCGCCGCGCGGGCTGTGGCGGACCCGGGCCGGGGTGCGCAACGCGCTGCTCTCGTCCTGGCTGGGACGCGAGCCCGACCCGCTGCCGGCGGACCCCGCCGACCCCGTGGGCCAGGATCTGCTGCGGCGCTACCTCGCCGCGTTCGGCCCCGCCGCCTCGGCCGACCTGCGTGCCTGGTGCGGCCTGGCCGGACTGCCTGCCGCCGTCGCGGCGCTGCGGGAGGAACTGGTCGCCTTCCGGGACGAGCGCGGCCGGGAACTGCTCGACCTGCCCGACGCGCCGCGTCCCGATCCGGACACCCCCGCCCCGGTGCGGTTCCTGCCCGCCTTCGACAACGCCGTCCTCGGCTACCACGACCGGGGCAGGATCATCGACGACGCCCACCGCGGCCTGTCGGTCGCCGGTGAACGCGTCGTGCTGGTCGACGGCCGGGTCGCCGCGACCTGGCGGGCCGACGCCGGCACCGTGAGCGTCACCCCGCTGGCCCCCCTCTCCCGGGCGGACCGGGAGGCCGTGGACGAGGAGGGGCGGGCGCTGGCGTCGTTCCTCCACGACGGCGGCGGGAGCGTGCGGATCGGAGCGTCCCCTCGCCGGGGGGCGCCCCCGCCGGCGAGGCGGGTCAGGTGGCGGGGCGTACCCGGCGCTGCTCGGTGAGGACCGCCGTCATGATCTCCGGGTCGAGTACCGAGGCGTCGGCCAGCCGCGTGGCGGCGGTGAAGGAGTTCAGCAGGGTCTTGGTGACGCGCAGCGCGGGGCCGGGCCGCCGCAGGACGGGCCTGACCAGATCGGCGACGGCGGCGTCGAGGGAGTCCTCGGGCACCACCCGCTGCAGGATCGACAGCGTGCCCGCCTCCGCGGCGTCGACGACGCGTCCGGTCAGGATGATGTCGCGCACGCGGGCGGCGCCCGCCTCGCTGATCAGGCGGGGGAGCAGTCCGCCCCAGGCGGTCGGCAGGCCCAGGGCCAGTTCGGGCAGCCGGAAGGTGGCGGTGTCGGCGCCCACCCGCAGGTCGCAGGCGAGGGCGAGGGCCAGCCCGGCACCGATGGCCCGGCCCTGGACGCGGGCGACGGTGACGGCGGGGTTGGCGGTGAGCGCGTCGCACACCCGCCGGGCCCTGATCCCGGAGGCGCGGACGCCGCTGCCGGACGGGTCGTGGGCGAGGTGCTCGGCGAACTCGTCGCGGTCGCCGCCGAGACAGAAGTCGTCGCCGGCGGCGGCCAGCACCAGGACCCGCACCTCGGGATCCTGGTGGTCCAGGACGGTGAGGAGGTCGTCCAGCATGGCGTCGGTGACGGCGTTGCCCTCCTCGGGGACGTTCAGTTCGACGGTGAGGAGGGGGCCCTGGCGGCGGGTGCGCAGGGTCTTGAGTATCTGTTCCGCACCGGGGGGTTCGGAAGAGCGCTGAGCGAGGGGCAGGACGTTCATGTCGTGACTTTCAGGGAGGTGATACGGCGGAAGACGACCCGGGAGGTGTCGTACGAGGGAGGCGCGGTGGGCCGCAGCGTGGGGAAACGCTCCAGCAGCTGGGCGAGCAGCTCACGGGCCTCGAGCCGGGCGAGGGCCGCGCCGAGGCAGTAGTGGGCGCCGCCGCCGAAGGTGAGGTGGCCGCCGCCGCGCCGGATGTCGAAGACGTGCGGGTCGGGGTTGCGGCGGGGGTCGTGGGCGGCCGCCCCGTACAGCACATGGACGGTGGTGTCCTTGGCGATGGGAGTGCCGGCCAGGACGGTGTCGTCGGCGGCGACACGGGAGTTGAGCCACACGGGCGGGTCGTAGCGCAGGGTCTCCTCGACCGCGTCCTCGAGGTGCTGCGGGTGCGTGCGCAGCCACTCCGCACGGGCCGGGTCCTGGGTCAGCAGCCACACGGCGTTGGCCAGCAGGACCGCGCTGGTCTCCAGCGAGGCGATGGTGATGAACATCGTCAGGTCGTAGATCACCTGGTCCGCGGTGGCCCGGTCGTCGGGGTACTGGGCGTCCCAGTAGTGGATCCAGCCGGTCAGGACATCGTTGCCAGGGCGGGCGCGGCGCTCTCGGACCAGGGTGGTGAAGAAGGCTCGCATCTCCAGTGTGGCCTGGGCCGATACGGCGAGTTCGCTCTTGGTCGGCAGCAGTTCCTGGGCGTAGACCTGCCGGTGGGTGAAGTCCAGGATGTGTCCGTAGTGCTCCGCGGGGATGCCGAGCCACTCGCCGACGGTCCGTACGGGGAGCTGCTCGCTGACGATGCGGACGAAGTCCGCCTCCCCGTCGGTGCGCAGCCGTTCGCCGAGGTCGTCCAGCAGGGTGGCGGCCAGGGCGGCGATCCTCGGACGGATGGCCTCCAGGGCGCCGCGGTCGAACGGGTTGCCCAGGGCGCGCCGCTGGCAGGTGTGGGTGGGCGCGTTGAGACGGATGAGCGTGCGGGTCATTTCCTGGGTGGCGAGGGCCTGCCAGCGCTCCGGGTCCGGCTGGCGTTCCTGCCAGGCGAAGTCCGGCACCAGCCAGTTCCTGCCGCGCAGGACCTGGCTGCATGCCTCGAACCCGGTGACGAAGTAGCCGCCCCAGGGGGCACGTACGACGTCACCCAGGGCGCGCATCTCCTCCCAGATGGGGAGGGGGTTGGCGTGTCCTTCGCCGGAACGCAGGCGGCGGAGGAGGGAGATGACGGCTCGGCGGTCGGCGGTGGTGCCGCGTATATCGCCAACGGCGGTCACGCAGAGCTCCTTTGGCTGGGCGCTACCGAAATGCACACCGCCGGAACCTACCCCTTCTCCCTCCGGTGTCATGCGCCCCAGTGTGTTGCTCCCGTCACATGCAGTGCATCAGACACGGAAGATGTCCAGGAAACTGCTCCAGAATCCCTTCTTGCGGGCCGGTTCCTGGCGCGAGGGGGCGGACGCGGCCGCCGGGAGCGGCTGCGCGCTTCCCGCCGCGGCCCGGTCCTGGAGCGCGGCCGCCATCCGGGTGGCCGGCGTGGGACTGAACGTCACGGGCAGGGCGACCAGGGCCCGGTGGAACGGTCCGGGCCGCCACTGCAGCTCCCGCCCGGGCACGGCCAGGGTGAGGTCGGGCAGCGCGTTGAGGAGCCGTTCGATCGCGGTGGTCGCGATGACCTGTGCCGGGTCCTTGGCGGGGCAGGCGTGCGGACCGGCCCCCCACGCCAGATGGGCGCCCTTGCTGTGGGCGAGGCGGGCCTCGGCCAGCGCGGGGTCGCTGTTGGCGCCCGCGAAGGAGATCACGACCGGGGTGTTGGCCTCCACCACGTAGCCGCCCAGGTCCACGTCCTGCACCGGGTAGTGGGTGGCGTAGTTGGCGATGGGCGTCTGGTTCCACAGCACGTGATCGAGCGCCTCCTCGATCAGCATGCCGCTCTGCCGTCCGCCCGCGCCGGACAGCAGCAGCACCAGGGCGTTGCCGATGAGGTTGCGCTCGGGCTCGACGCCCGCGCCCATCAGCATCACCAGCTGGTCCTTCAGCTCCTCGTCGGTCAGCCCGGCCGGGTGCTGGATCAGCCACGAGGTGACGTCGTCACCGGGCTGGCGCCGCTTGAGCGCGATCAGCTCCATGAGGCAGGCGGTGAGGTCCCCGTTCGCGCGCACCGCGTCCTTGCCGTCGAAGATCGCCGACATGGAGGTGGTGAGGGTGTCACCGATGTCCGCCGGGCAGCCGAACAGCTTGTTGAACAGCAGCAGGGGCAGCAGCTTGGCGTAGTCGTTGAGGAGATCGGCGCGGCCCCGCTCGCTGAACTGGTCGAGGAGGTAGTCGGCGATCGGCTCGACGTCCCGCCGGATCCGGGTGATGTTGAGCTGGGCCAGGCTGTCCACCACGGCCTTGCGCAGCCGCAGATGCACCGCACCGTCGGTGAACAGGCAGTTGGGCCGGTAGGCCATCATCGGCAGGACCGGGTTGTCCATGCCGATGCGGCCCTCGTTGAGAGCCTTCCAGCGGCGGGCGTCGCGCGCGAACAGCTCGGTGTTCTGCAGCACCCGCAGGGCCGTCTCGTGGCCCACGACCAGCGTGGCGTCCGCGCCGGGGGCGAGTTCGACGGGACCGGCCGGCGCCTGCGCGCGCAGCCGGTCGTAGACCCCCTGGGGATCCGCGGCGAACGAGGCGTCGTGCATGGGGCATCTGCTGACGGTGGCGGCAGACGTGGGTTGAGGATCCATAAGTCTTCCTTAGTGATCCGGGAACGGCTGTTCCCGGGCCGGTGGCGCGGGGCGGTCAGGCCGCACGTTCGAGCAGATGTCTCACCAGCGCGATCAGCGCCTGGGCCGAGGACTGCTGGTCACGGGCGTCGCAGTAGACGACGGGAGTGTCCGGCAGCAGATCGAGCGCCTCACGCACCTCCGGCACGCTGTAGGTGGCAGCGGGGTCGAAGCAGTTGACGGCGATGGCGTACTCCAGGCCGTACCGCTCGATGAGGTCGATGACGGGGAAGGTCTCCTCCAGCCGCGCCGGGTCGACCAGGAGCAGTGCCCCGAGCGCGCCGCGGGCCATGTCCTCCCACAGCTGCATGAAGCGCTGCTGTCCCGGAGTGCCGAACAGGTACAGCACCAGGTCGTCGCTGAGGGTGAGGCGGCCGAAGTCCAGGGCGACCGTGGTGGTGGTCTTGTCCGTGACGCCCTTGAGGTCGTCGACATGGACAGACGCCTGGGTCATCTTCTCCTCGGTGCGCAGCGGAGTGATCTCCGACAGCGAACCGATGAAGGTCGTCTTGCCCACGGCGAAATGCCCGACGACCAGAATCTTGGCGGCATTGGTCACCGCGCTGGAGACGTAGATGGACTTCTGGGCCGTCTCAGCCGATGAGGGATTGGAGTCCATGCAGAACCTTCTCGAGGGTCGCTCTGTCAACGTTCTGGGCCCGGGGCGGCTCGGCCCGGCGCAGCAGGTGCCCCTGTTCGGATAAATCCGTGAGCAGCAGCCGGGCCACTCCGACGGGCAGGCCGAGGTGGCCCGCCACCTCGGCGACCGACAGGTAACCACCCGCGCACAGTTCCCAGATCGCCCTGACCTCGGGGCCGGCCCCCAGCGGAAGCGTCCGCTCGGGAGCCAGGGTGACCAGGGTGTGCAGCGCCAGTTCCTCCGACGACGGCAGGCTCCGGCCGCCCGTGATGACGTAGGAGCGGACGAAGCCGCTGGTGACGGGTGCTTCCTCACCGGGCGTCGTCATACGCCGACACCGTTGTCCGAACGGGGCGCCACGCTCATCGCCTTGCTCAGCGCCAGCACCGTCTTCTGCATGCGGAACGACACCGCCTCCATGTCGACGTCCGGCGCCGCCGACACGGCGAGGTAGGCGCCCGATCCGGCGGCGATGAGGAAGATCCAGCCGCCGTCGTACTCCAGCAGCGTCTGCTTCCAGATGCCGTGCCCCGCCCCCACGAAACCGGCGACCGCCCGGCTGAGGGACTGCATGGAACTCATCGCGGCGGCGTTCGTCTCGGCGTCGTCGCGTGAGATGTCGTCCGAACGCTGCAGCAGCAGGCCGTCACCCGAGACGAGGACCGCGTGGCGGGCACCACGCACCTCGAGCACGTCGTTCAGCACCCACGACAGGTCGGTGTTCACTGGTGGTCAGGTCCTTCCGTGGTGTTCGTGGTCCGCCCGAGATGAGTACCGCGCGCGAACGCCCCCAGGCGCGAAGCGGTCACCTCGCCGGCCGTCTCGGACGTCTGCTGGTCGAAAGCGGTCGTGTCCTCCGGGGCCGGCACCACCGAGATGGGCCCCTGACGCCGACGGCGCTTGGGCAGCCCGCCGGAGGTCGTGCCCACGACGTGGGAGGGACCCACCGGGACGGGTGCCAGCCGGTGCGGCGTGCTTTCCTCGTCCTGGGCCACGGGTTCCCGGACCGGCTCGGCGGGGGCGACGGCGTCGGCCGTCAGGAGCTCTTCCGGCACACGGATCACTGCACGCACTCCGCCGTAGGGGGACACCGAACCGACGGAGACGGTGAATCCGTAACGCGCGGCGAGCATGCCGCACACCGCGAACCCGAACCGGGGCGGGTCGCCGAGGCCGGTGATGTCGACCTGGCCGTCGGCGGACAGCAGGGCCGCCGCCCGGTCCTTGGTCTCCTGGTCCATGCCCAGACCGGCGTCGTCGACGATGAAGCACACACCCGTCGGCACGGCCTGGATGTTGACCTCGACCGGCGTGCCCGGAGCGCTGTACGTGGTCGCGTTGTCCAGCAGTTCGGCCAGCACCACCGCCACCGGCTCGACGGCCTTGCTGGAGACGGCGACGCTGACCTGAGCGTGGATGCCGACCCGGTTGAAGTCCTTGATGCGGCCCTGCGCACTGCGGGCCACGTCGTAGACGGTGGCCACGCCCTCACGTCGGCCCAGCCATCCGCCGCACAGCACCGAGATGCCCTTGGCCCGGCGGCTGAACTGGCTGCCGGTGTGGTCCACCGACATCAGGTCGGCCAGCACCTCGGTGTCGTCGCCGTACTTCCGTAGCAGCCCGTCGAGGAGCAGCTGCTGCTCCTCGGCGAGCGACTGGAGCGTGCCCATCGCGGACTTCAGTACGGCCTTGGTCGCCGACTCCGCGTTCGCCCGCACATCGGCGAGGTCGCCGCGGTGCTGGTTGTCCAAGGCGGCGATGTGCCCCTGCAACTGATCGATCCGGCCCTGGGCATGGCCCAGCCCCGTCTCCAAGTCCTTCTTTGTTCTTCGGAGCGCCAGGTTGGTTCTCCGCGCCCGCAGCACTGCGAACACCGCAGCGACGAGCACCACAAACAAGATCCACAGCAGTGGATCGCCGATCAATGACGTCATGAGACTCTCTTCAAGTCGCATCGCGCCGGGAGTGCGGACGGCCCGCGGGGTGTGTCCGGCCGTCGAGCGGCACGGACCCATGGGCGGACCAAGCCTCAACTCCTCGACGATGGGGCCTTAGAGACTGTCCCCCGTACGCGTTCATGACGCGCCGCCAGCCTACTGAAAGTCTGATGATCTTAACAGCTCGGCGAATGCAACACGCCTGCCCCAGGAGCTACTTGACGACTCTCACCAGACCCACACACCCGGGCCTGTTTCGGGCCGGTACGGGCCCGCGGGAACCCCGTTCCCCAAATGTCCCCGCATGGGCCGCATGGCCCGCGTGGCCGCAACGCCGCTGGTCACGGAGGTGGCGGGCACGGCCGACGGGGGTGGGCCACCCCTCGCCGGGAGCACTCTCGCGCCTCGACGGTCACGAGGCCGCCGGGCCCGGTCCCGGCGTGGAGGGCAACCGGCCCCGTGCGGGATGCCACGCGGGGCGGCCAGGGCACCCCGACGCCTGCCCGCCCCGCCCCGCCTCCGCCGTCACGCCTGCCGCTACGACTCCGCCCGCGAGTACGCCGTGAAGTCGGCCACGACCTCCGCGACGTGGGACCCGGCGGCCACCCGGCTGAGCACGCCGACGCGGACCAGGTCCATCGGCAGCGGGGTGGGATCCCGGTGGTCCGGTGGACGCCGGGCGATCTCCCGCATCAGATCAGTTCGAGACCGAACTTCAGCTCCGTCCGGGTGAGCCCCGAATAGCAGTACGCCGCTCTCACCGTGGAAACGAGTGGTGCCTTCCGCCCCGTGGCCAGTAGTGCGGAGTGGCAGGCCGCCAGGACCTCGGCACCTACGATGCGGCGATCCGAGGAACCGGCGTACAACTGTCCTGCGGTAACGGTCTCCTCGGGAGTGAGATCGACCAGCTCCACGCCACCGAGTTCCTGGAACTTGCGGACCGGGAAACCCGTGCCGTGTGCGTGGCCCCGGTCACACGACTCGTCCCAGCAGGTACGCATACTGCAAGCGACAGCGAATGCGACCGCGGGCGTGATGAGACGGATCGTCCCCGCCCGTGCCGCTTCCCGCAGGGCCGCTCCGTCCGGTGTGTGCCCCATAGCGATGTGATACAGCGAGAACGAGTCGGCCACGGCAACTTCGGCGGTCTCTAAGAAGTCACTCCGCATAGCCACTGCAATATCTCCTCGATGGTGACGCTGAGGGAAAGTCGGACAGGGAGTCCGCTCCGGCTGCCGTTCGGTGGTCACCGCGACCGGCACCTGCTCCGCCGGCCGGGCGCCGGCACGGTGGGCGGCCCCGGGGATGGACTGTGACTGTGGACGAGACCCGGCCGGCGGACACCGTCCGGGCCCGATGGTCTCAGGCACGGCCTCCGTCCCTCCCGCGCCGTGCGGTGCGGCGGGCGCGGGCCGCGCGCTGCCGCTGTGCCTGCTCCTTGGCGCTGTCCAGGCCGCTGGCTCCGCTCTCCACGGCGCTCACCGGTGCCGGCGGGCCGGCTTCGGTGCCGTCCGTGGTGTTTCGCAGGTCGGTCCGCGTGGACAGGTGGCGGGCCAGGTCCCGCACGGTGGGGTGGGCGAACAGGTCGACGACCGTGAGGTCGGTGCCGAAGGCGGTGTTGACGGCGTTCTGGGCGGTGATGAGCAGCAGGGAGTTGCCGCCCAGGTCGAA